>JBBANM010000034.1:2407-2662 GCA_040401995.1 Saprospiraceae bacterium | reverse complement strand
AATTGTGATTCAGCACAATATCGTAGAGTCACATTGCAATGTGGCTCTACAACTCTGGAGCCTTGACCTCACAAAATCAGGACTTAAATCCCACTATACTATATTTGACATAATCTAAACAGCTGTAATTCAGCACAATATCGTAGAGCCACATTGCAATGTGGCTCTACGACACTGGAGCATTGACCTCACAAAATCAAGACTTAAATCCCACTATACTATATTTGACATAATCTAAACAGCTGTAATTCAGCA
>JBBANM010000034.1:0-2307 GCA_040401995.1 Saprospiraceae bacterium | reverse complement strand
CAATATCGTAGAGCCACATTGCAATGTGGCTCTACTGTACCGGAGCCTTAACCCCTAATATTTAATTCAAACCCGCAACAACCGTAGCGAATTCAGCGGTTTTTAACGACGCACCGCCAACCAAACCACCATCTACATCCGGCTGATCGAAAAGCGTTTTGGCATTGGCTGCGTTGACGCTACCGCCATACAGAATGGTAGTAGTATTCGCAACTTCAGCGCCATATTGGCCAGCAATCAAGTGGCGAATAGCGGCATGCATTTCCTGAGCTTGTTCAGGAGAAGCAGTACGACCAGTACCGATGGCCCAGATGGGTTCGTAGGCAATGACAACTTTTTCAAACTGTTCGGCAGAAAGGTGGAACAACCCAGCTTTCAATTGCGCTGAAACATAAGCCACGTGGGTATCTGCTTCGCGGATGTCCAAACTTTCGCCACAGCAAAAGATGGGCGTCAATCCGGCAGCCAGTACTTTATCGGTCTTTTTGGCCAATAAAGCATCTGATTCGGCAAAAAATTCCCGACGCTCTGAGTGGCCAAGAATGATATGAGACACGCCAACTGACTGCAACATTTCAATGGAAGTTTCGCCAGTGAAAGCACCGCGATCCTCTTGATGGCAGTTTTGAGCGCCCAATTGGATGGCAGTTTGTCCTTTTAACAATTCATGCGCCATGGCCAGGTGGATAAAAGGCGTGCAAAGCACCACCAAACCATCGGTTTTTGGCAAAGCAGCGATTAATTCTTTGATCAACTCCTGTCCTTCAGCGAAGGTTTTGTTCATTTTCCAGTTGCCGGCAACGATGCGTTGTCTTGTTTTCATTGGTTTATTGTTTGAGGGTGGTCATTCGTTTTGGTGTCAAACTATTGCTGCTCAGCACGTTTTTCCTTACCTAGTTTGGTGTACTGCACATTGGCTTCGATGCGGTGACCCGGTCTTGACCAGCGGAGTTCTTCCGGATCGGAAGCCAAAACAGGGGCATCTTCCTTGATTTCCGGTACAAAACCATCGGCAAATGGTTCTTTGGGGATCAATCCTAATTCGCGAAACATTTCCATATCGGCGTAAGCCTCTGGATTGGGGGTGGTGAGTAGCTTATCCCCAGCAAAAATAGAACCAGCGCCGGCCATAAAACACCATGCTTGGCCTTCCTGACTCATACTCGTACGACCCGCCGAAAGTCGAACGGTAGTTTTGGGCATCGCAATCCGAGTTACCGCTACCATGCGAATCATTTCCCAAATCGGAATCGGTTTTTGTTCTTCCATCGGCGTGCCTTCCACCGCCACCAAAGCATTGATGGGAACAGATTCCGGTTGAGGATTCATGCTCGCCAAGGTCAATAGCATTTTGCAGCGATCTTCAATGGATTCTCCCATTCCTATGATGCCGCCGGAGCAAACGGTAAGATTCGCTTTACGGGCATTTTCGATGGTTTTGAGGCGATCATCATAACCGCGAGTTGAGATGATTTCCGAATAGAATTCTTCTGAAGTATCGAGGTTGTGGTTGTAGGCATATAAACCGGCGTTGGCCAAACGTTGAGCTTGCGCTTCGCTGAGCATGCCCAGAGTGCAACATACCTCCATATCCAATCCGCGAACAGTTTTTACCAGGTCAATGACGTGGTCAAAATCAGCATCGTCTTTCACGTTGCGCCAGGCCGCGCCCATACACAGGCGCGAGGCGCCAATAGCCTGAGCCGATAAGGCCGCTGAACGCACTTGATCTACCGACAACAAGTCGTTTTGCTCGATGCCCGTGGAATAACGCGCTGCTTGCGGGCAATAAGCGCAATCCTCCGGGCAACCGCCCGTTTTTATCGACAGCAGCGTGCTGATTTGTACTTCATTGGGGTTGTGGTGCGCCCGGTGCACGGTGGCCGCTTGATACACCAAATCCAAAAGGGGGGTATGATAAAGATCTACCAATTCCTGCAATGTCCAATTTTGCCTCATTTTACGTTCCATTTTTTTGATCGAACAGCACAAAGGTAATTATCCCTTGATTTTTTCCTAAGAGTGAGTTTGGATATTTATTGTCTAGTGGCTAGGCTTGAGTAGAGCAAACGCATTAAAAGTGATGTATAAATTCGCTAATTCGAATGAGTTTAACCTAGCTAGCAGCGGCAGAGCCGTGTAACGTCTGTAGCACAATTTCAGGTTTTTCGTATAAGCTGCAGCGCAGCGCAACAATGCTCAAGTCCCTTAACTATTTATAAAATCATGTATTTCAGTTATTTATTTCTCAATTTTTCTTTTTTCCTTGACGAAAAAAGAAACAAAAAAGTCAAGGGCTGTATTGAA
>JBBANM010000033.1:0-63125 GCA_040401995.1 Saprospiraceae bacterium | reverse complement strand
ATTTATCAATTAACAACTCACCTTTTTACTGTCCAATCTTTGGGGTACACTTCAATAATCAACAATATTTATTCCTGAATAATAATTAACATTCAATGGTACACAAAAAATTAATTTTATTACTCGACCAAATAGACAAGAGCGATAGTATTCTTTCTGACGATTTTATCGCAATCGGTTTATCAAGCAAGCTAGCTCAAAGTAATAACTTAGCTACCAAGAATAAGGGTTGTTCAAATAACTCTTGTGATTCAAAATCAAAAAATGAAAATTGTTACAACACAGGATGTAAGGATGCAAAAAATAGTGCATGCACAAACAAAGGTTGTAAACAATGATTTTAGTTCTTGTATAAGTTTAACTCCTTAACTTCGTTAGTGTGATTTTTATAATTATTGTCAAGCAAATTATCAGAAATGTAGGCGCAAATTTCTTCTGTGCATTTAATTTCTGATAATTTGCGCACCTTGCGGTAAATAAAATAATAGCTCGTCTCCTTAGAAGTTGAAGTTTTAAACTTTTACCAGTTCTTTCACATTTTAGTTCTTTATCCATTCATTCTCTTGTTATTCATACATAAAACACATTCAATATGTCAGCCTACAAATTATCTTATTACACAATATTCTCCGAACCCCTTAATTCAAGGGAAGATTGCATATTATTCTGTACGAGAACTAGTGAGGCTATCCTCATCTCAAAAAGAGTAAGGGATGTCCTCGAAAATGGATTTTTAACAAAACTTCCATTAGAAACCTTTGAATACTTAGAAAAAAAGAAAGCCATTGTGGCCGAAGAAGAAATTGAATTATTTTCAATAATAGCAGAGAATAAAGATGAAATAATTAATGACAATAATACTCTTTACGAAGTCATCCAACCAACAGCATTTTGCCAATTGGGTTGTGATTATTGTGGTCAAACCCATACTAAAGATTTTATTGATGATTCATTGCAAAAAAATCTTATTAATAGAATTCGTGAAAAAGCAACTAACCAAAAATATAACCAATTAATTATTGGCTGGTTTGGAGGAGAACCATTGGTTGGTTTACCTCAGATTAGAAGTCTTACAAAGGAATTAAAGAAGCTATGCTCAGAATTAAATATGTCTTATCGTGCAAAAGTTGTAACAAATGGGTTGAGCTTAAAAGAAAATATTTTCCTTGAACTTGTTCAGCAATTGGGTGTTGACAAAATAGAAATAACTCTTGATGGGATTGGAATTTATCATGATAAAAGGAGAAATACAAAAAAAGGGGAAAATACATTTGATATAATATTTAGTAATATATTATCGATTTGCAATCGATCTAATTTTCATGATTTAGGTTGTGAAATTAGTTTAAGATGTAATGTCGATCACCGTAATTGGGATGGAGTATCCCCCCTAATACAACTTCTTAAAAAGCATGAATTACAAAAAAAACTTGCTTATTTTTATCCAATTGGTGTATACTCATGGGGAGGAAATACTGCTCAGGACAAATCTTTATCGAAAGAAGAGTTTGCCGAGCAAGAAATTAATTGGTTCATTGAGATGCTTGAAGCTGGTTTCACCCCTGGTCTACTGCCTGGTAGAGTTAAAGAAGTTTGTCTAGCTGTATCTAAGAATTCAGAAATGTATGATGCCTTTGGAAATATCTTTAACTGTACGGAAGTGTCATACACTTCTTTTTACGAAGATACTTCCTACGTTTTAGGGAACCTAAAATTTAATCCTGAAACATATTCTACCAACCGTCCACTTTCTGATTGGAATGATGTTATCCTAGAAGGAAAATTCCCTTGTCATACCTGTAAGATGCTTCCTGTTTGTGGTGGTGCATGCCCTAAATCTTGGCACGAGGACATGAGAGCGTGCCCCTCGGCAAAATTTAACATAAAGGATCGATTGGCATTGTCATATATTATTTCTGAAAAAGAGGGAAGAGAACTTTTATTTATGGATACTGAAACCACCACCGAGTTCATAGAAGAAGTTATATAAATTGAAATTTATGAAATATTTTTCTCCTCATGATCATGTTGACTGTGGGCCTACTTGCCTTAGAATGATAGCTAATTACTATGGCAGAAACTATAATAGTCGATTTTTACAGAAGATATCTTTTATTACTCGAAATGGAGTCAGTTTATCCTCATTAGCTTTGGCTAGCGAGCAAATAGGATTTAAACCCTTAACTGGTCAACTTTCATTATCATATCTTATAAACAAAGCTCACCTTCCTTGTATTCTATATTGGGATAAAGGGCATTTTGTTGTATTATACAAAATAAAAAAAATTAGAAACATATTTAGCAACACTTCAGAGAATTTTTACTACATAGCAGATCCAGGTAAAGGAAAAGTTAGATTGAATGAAAAAAATTTTAAACTCTTTTGGTTAAATGAACAAAATAAAGGGTTTGCGTTATTCCTAGAGCCAACTCCTGATTTTTACAATTACAGCTCGAATGATGAAATGGCCAAAGAGTTAAAAGGAAAAAAAATATACAATTTTTTGTTTTCATACTTTAATATATATAAAAAAAATTATCTTCAAGTTGTAATTGCTATCTTAATTGCTGGTTTTATTTCATTATTATTCCCTTTTCTTACACAAAGTATCATCGACTATGGTATTCAAGATAAAGACCTAAATTTTATTATTTTAATCCTATTGGCTCAAATTTCACTTTTTACAGCAGGAGTAATCACTGAAATTGTTAGAAGCCATTTGCTATTACATATTGGGGCAAGGGTTAATATTTCTATTCTCTCTGATTTTCTACTTAAATTAATGAAACTCCCTATTAGCTTTTTTGACTCAAAGATGGCTGGAGACCTAATGGAGCGGGTTTCTGATAATAAAAGAATTGAAGATTTCGTTACAACAACTTTACTTACCAGCCTTTTTTCAATTGTCAATTTAGGAATTTACTCCTTCGTTCTAGGTAATTATAGTATAAATATTTTGTCGGTTTTCATGCTAGGGAGTTCACTTTCCATTTTATGGACTTTCTCTTTCATGAAATGGAGGAGGTCAATAGATTATATTAGGTTTCGAGATTATGCAAGTTCACATGATAAACTATATGAAATGGTTAACGGTATGTCCGAAATCAAACTTAACGGTTTTGAGGAATATACAAGGTGGCAATTAGAACAAATTAAAATTAAACTTTTCAAAACTGACATATCAAATTTGAAACTTGAACAATATCAACAAATAGGATCCGATTTTTTCAACCAATTAAAAAATATATTAATAGTATTCCTTGCTGCATACGATGTAATACAAAATAATATCACATTGGGAATGATGTTGGCTATATCTTATATTATGGGACAATTAAATGTCCCAATTAATCAATTTGTAAATCTTATAAATTCAATTCAAAGTACAAAAATTGCAATTGAAAGAATGAATGAAGTATATATCGAAGCAGATGAGGAAGATAATTCTAAAATTATTCCCCAGACACAATTGGCTTTGGAAAATTCAAACCAAGGATTAGTTTTTAAAAATGTTTCATTCAGGTATGGTGGAAAAGAAAATGATTTTGTTTTAAAAGAAATTAATTTCATCATCCCTAAAGGTAAGATAACAGCAATTGTTGGTAGTAGTGGAAGTGGTAAAACTACTTTATTAAAATTATTGCTTAAATTTTATCCACCTACATCTGGAGATATCTATTTAGATGGCTATAATCTTGAAAAAATTTCCCCAAAATGGTGGAGAGAGCGATGTGGTACAGTGATGCAAGAAGGGTTTATTTTTTCTGAGACTATTAAAAATAATATCATAATGGGTGATGATTCCCCAGATCCAGATCAAATTGTAAGAGCTGTTGAGACAGCTAACATTGAAGACTTCATTCTTGAAACTCCAATGAATTTTGAAACTAAGATTGGAGCCTCTGGAATTGGAATTAGTACTGGGCAAAAACAAAGAATCCTTATTGCTAGAGCAATTTATAAAGATCCAGAATACTTATTTTTCGATGAGGCTACAAGTTCATTAGATGCAAAAAATGAACGTGAAATTATGGAAAATTTAAATCAATTTTTCCATAATAAAACAGTTGTAGTTGTTGCTCATAGATTAAGTACTGTTAAAAATGCTCATCAAATAATTGTTCTTGAGCATGGGGAAGTAGTTGAAGTAGGAACTCACCATGACTTAGTTAAAAAAGAGGGACAATATTTTAATCTAATTAAAAATCAACTAGAATTAGGAGTATAGCCATGTACAAGAACCTTGATAACGATCAATCTGAATTATTTTTAGAACCAATCCCAAAATGGATAACACATTTTGGTTTTACTTTAATTATTTTTATATTCTTTTTGATACTAGTCCTTTCTTTCAAAATTAAATACCCTCAATCGATTACAATAGCAGTTGATATAAATCCTGATAACAGTGTAGTATTAAAGACAGATTTTTCAAATTATACCTTTTTAAAAAATCACCAAAAGATAAATATAATTTATCCTTTCGCTCAACAACAAATGGAAGGGACAATCGACAAAAATAATTCTTGGGGAAGAGGTAAATATATTTACATTCCAATAGAATTAAAATCCAATAGAATTATAATGAAAAAAAACAAATACATTCTTTCGACTAAAGGGATTATAAAAATAAACGACTATACATTAATTGAACGAATATTTATAAATAGAAAAAAAGAATAAGTTAATTGATCGGTACTAATTGATAGAAATATTCAGTATTTGCCTTACTATGACAGACGCAGAATTTATATATTTCCGAGAAAACCAATATTGCGACAATGCTAGTGCCAACACTTGACCGCGCGAAGTATATTCCACGTTGCTAAGTTTTGATCATGCACTATGTGGTATTCTTTGTTTTTCAATTATTTATATCAATCTCTATGCCCGAAATTTGACCCTGCGAAGTATATATATAGGGGTTTTACTTTGTAAAAAACAAAAAATTCTGTATAAATGCTGTTTATTAAGGAGTTTTGTGCATATGGATTTCAAAAAAATCGGTTTTTTTATACATATCAGACCTGAAAGATTGCATTAAGATGTCTGGACTATGTATATTGTGATAATAAAAAAACTGAATGCTTTCACGTTAAGGAACAACCTAATCACAATAATTTTGTAATGCTTTGGTTACTTTATTAAATTTTAATTCACTCGACCCTTACACTCATGAAATCAATCTTCCGCTTTCTACTTCCAGCGTTGTTCCTCCTTTCTGGAACCCTAAACGCGCAAAATCCTAGTTCAGTAACCATCAAAGCGGTTGTAATAGACACCGCCAACGCAACAGTGCCTTTTGCCTCGGTACTGCTGCTCAATCCGAAAGATTCTACCCTACTGAAATTCATGACCACCGACGCTAAAGGCGAATTTGTCTTTAAAAACGTCAAAAACATCCCGTACCTGCTGAAGATATCCTACATCAGTTATTTTCCGTTGCTTAAATACCTGCCTGAATCTTCGGAAGCGTTGACTGATTTAGGACAAATAAAAATCAAACCCATCACCCAAGAGCTGATGGAAGTGGTGGTCCGAACAGCCAAAGCGCCCTTGCACATCCGCGGCGACACCATTGAATACGACGCCTCGACCTTTAAAGTACCACCAGGATCTACGGTAGAGGATTTATTGCGGCGTTTACCGGGTATCGATGTAGATGCTGCGGGCAATATCAAAGCGCAAGGCAAAGACGTGAAGCGGCTATACGTAGATGGTAAATCGTTTTTTGGCAGCGACCCCAAGGCAGCCACCAAAAACCTAGGCGCAGAAACCATTTCTAAAGTCCAGGTCTTCAATGAAAAATCAGAGCAAAGCAAACTCACCGGCGTAGACGATGGCAAACGCGAAAAAGCCATGAACCTGGAGCTCAAAGAGGAATTCAAAAAGGGCTCCTTTGGGAAACTAACCGCCGCTGTGGGCAACATTGGGCGCTGGGCTGGGAGGGGCAACTACAACCGCTTTAATGAAAAACAACAGCTGTCGTTCATCGCGTATGGCAACAACATCAACCAAACCGGCGTCAATTGGGAAGATTATGGCGAATTTAAAGGCCAAAACACTTTCAACGGCAACGACAATGGCGATTTTGGATTCAGCGGCGGCAACAATTATGGGATTTTTGCCGACGGTGGTGCTCCTCTCAACAGTTTTGACGGCCGAGGGTTCACCAAAAACAAAGGTGGCGGCGCCAACTACAATTTTGACAACAAAAAAACAAAGTTCAACGCCAGCTATTTCTACAATGAATCCAAATTGAACTTGGATCAATTCGGTTTTAGGCAAACCTTTCTGAAAGACAGTTCCTTTTACAATACCGATACTACCCGGCAGCTCAATTTTCGCGGCTCCCACAATATTTCAACACGCCTCCAAACGGATCTAGATTCCAATAATGTTTTGATAGTCAAGGCAGAGTCTCGTTTAGGGCAAACCAACTCCAGCAACTTACAATCGCAACTATTTACCGGCGCGAGCAACCAACTTACCCGCAGCCTGCTCATCAACAATGGTAGCAACGCTAATAGTTATCGCATTGCAACCACGGCTATTTTTCGGCATCGTTTCAAAAAGAAGGGGCGTTCATTTGCCTGGAGCGGGGGTTACAACAACAGCAACACCAATGGAACCGATAACTTGTTTAACCTGAACCAGTTTTTCCGCGCTACTACTTTTACCGAACAAGTCCGACAACTGAACCTCAACAACAACCAAACCACGCAATGGAAAAGCAGCGCCTTATTTACCGAACCCTTATCAAAAAAATGGTTTTTGGAAGGATTTTACAATTTTAGTCATACCAACAACATCGTGGATCGGCAGGTACGCAATCCAGAATTGGCCGAAAAAAGGGTGGATGCGCTCAGTGTGTATTACGACAACCAAATCATTTACAACCGCCTGGGATCTAGCATTCGGTATTCACACGATGGGTTGAATGCCTCCATTGGATTGGCCGGACAGCAGATCCAGATCAACGGAAAATACTCCACTGCTAAAAATGAATCCTTGTTGGCGCCAGCGCTTAAACGTACCTTCAACAATTGGACGCCCAACGCCAACCTAAGTTACGAGGCTCCAAACAACAGTTGGTTGAATGTTAGTTATAGTTATGATGTCAAGGAGCCCCAATTCAATGATCTGCAGCCCGTTCCCAACGTCAACAACCCTGCCTTCCGGATATTAGGGAACCCTAATTTGAGCCCTGAACGCGCACACAGCGCTAGTATTGCCTATGGATTTTGGAATCCTAGTAGTTTTATCAGCGGAGGGATTAATGTAGACCATAAACTTTATGATAGTCAAATCGTATATAATCAGCAGATTGAAATCCTGGACAGCATTGGGGTACGCACCACCACTCGCCCCGACAATACCAAAGGAGGTAGAAATACCGACATTTATTTCTGGAGCGAATTACCAATTGTCAAAAATAAGTTTACGTTTAGTCTAAACGGTGGCATCAACTTTTCCCAAACGCCGTCTTTTGTCAACGATGTACGCAACGATACCCGCAGCAGGGGCTATACCACCAACTTCGGCTTCAGCTTAACCCCTTCCGAAAAATTGATCCTGGGCGTAAACGGGCGACTGAATTTCACAAATATTGCCTATTCAATTCAGGAGCAACAAAACCAGCAAATCCAAAACCATTCAGTTAATGCATCTGCCAAATGGCAGTTTGCCAAACTGTCTTTCCTGGAAAGCAATTTAGATTATTCGGTTTATCGCAACGCCCGTTTTGGGTTCAATCAAAGCATCCCTATTTGGAATGCTTCGATTCGCCGTTTGCTGGGTAAGACCAATCGGATTGAGGTCCGTTTTGCGGCATTTGACATCTTAAATCGACGGGTAAGTATCTCGCAAAGTGGATCACAAAACTTCATCAGTCGCAGTGTAGCCAACACCCTGGCGCGGTATTTTATGTTTAGCATCAGCTACAACGTGCGGGGCTATGAAACCAAACTGAAGAAAAATAATTTCTTCTAATCCATCTACCAAAAAACAGAAAATATGTATTTTTTCCATCAACCAATTAACCCTAAAATAGGTATGCGTTTCCTCCTCTTCTGCTTGACTACGATTTTTCTTTTTTCGCCAAAATTGGCGGAGGCACAAGTCACTGAAGGCGTCATCCGGTATTTGGTGACCCAAAACTGGACCAAAAAAATGGCCGCCGTCGATTACATTAGCAAACAACAGCGGGATCGGATGGCTTACATGTGGGGCAACCGTTCGGAATGGAAAACCTATGCCACCTTGTATTTCACCCCTACTGAAACACGGTATCAGGATTCCGAGGAAAAAGCCGAACCCGATGACGAAGCTAGTTACAGTTGGCGAAAGGAGGTTTTTATTATCAAACGCAACTTTGCCAACAACACCGAGCAGGATTTACTACAAATAGAGGGTAAAACCTACCTCATTGAAGATACCCTCCAAGCACCTAAATGGAAAATCCTCAACAACTTGAAGGAAGTAGCTGGTCATGTGTGCATGAACGCATTTTGGCAAGACACCATCAAAAAACAAAAAGTATCCGCTTGGTTTGCTTTGGACATGCCGTTGAGCGCTGGTCCTGAGCGTTTTTTTGGCTTACCAGGCATCATTTTGGAACTAGACGTCAATGATGGCGGCATGTTGATCAGTGCGGATAAGATTGAAGCAAAAAAACTCACCACCGAGCTGAGTGCTGGTAAAAAAGTAAAAAGTACGCCCATCAAGGAAGCGGCTTATTTAGCACTTTTGAAAAAACACATGGAGGAAAAACGCAAAGCGGAAGATGCGCCGTTTTGGGGGATAAGGTATTGAGAGCTTGTATTTGTGATTCCGAGTAATTTGAATTTCGAAATTCCATAACAATTGGCTAGATTTCGAAATTCAAATACTTCTTTCAACAAAACTCTGTCGCATATGTACCGCCTACTCTTGGTTGTTTTCCTTACCGTCACTGGTATCACCTTAAATGCCCAAACAACTCCCCTACCCTTTGAACCCGAAATTCGGGCATTTGAAAAACAGGATTCGCTCAATCCACCCATCAAAGGTCAGATTGTATTGTATGGCAGTTCCACCATGCGCTTCTGGAAAACTTACCAAGAAGACTTAGCGCAATATATGGTCGTCAACCGCGGTTTTGGCGGCTCTCAAACGCCTGATGCCATCCGTTATTTTGATCGGGCCATTTTGCCGCTCCAACCTGCTTGGATACTGTTCTACGAAGGCGACAATGACCTGGCCAGCGGCGAAAAAACCGCCGAAACTGTATTTGAAGATTTCAAAACCTTTGTTGCGTTGGTAAAGGAAAAACTCCCCAAAACGAAAATTGCCGTGTACACCTTGCGCCCCAGCGTGCTACGCGAAGCGCGCTTGCCAGAACAGCAAAAACTCAATGCGCTTTTTGAAGCCTATTGCCAAGAACACCGTCGGAAAGTATACCTGATCAACGTTTTTCAACAACTTCTAACTCCCGAAGGGCGCCCTAACGGCGGTTTCCTAGTTTCCGATAATCTGCATATGAACGCGCGAGGTTATGCCGTGTGGACTAAAAACACCCTCGCCTTTTTTCAATCTACTCGTGGATTTAAAAAATTGACCAAGGCAAGGTTCAAACCAAAGCGTTAGGCATTCAAAGGCATAAATTTGATTTTTCAGCGCTAATGTGGTAATTATGGTTCCCATAACTGTTTTACAATGAATGCAAGCAAAGGAGCACAAAAAAAACTTCCCCGTATCCCGGCCAAAAAAATCCCTGCTGCCCTGATTTACGAAATCATGGACGGTAAACCCATCTATTACAAAGGATATCGGGAAGTGCTTCGTCAAGAAAAAACCCTAGAAGAAGTTATGGGATCAAGTACGTTACAAGGCCTAATCTTAGAGTTCATTTTGAGAATCCTATTCCGCCAACTTAATGAAAATCAATACCACATCCTAACCAATGAGACGGTTTTACATCTTGATAAAAGAAACAATTTATCAGCCGACATAGCAATCTTTGCAAAAACCATATTCTTTGCTGCTCAGGCAGATATGCATTATTCTTCGGTTGCTCCAAAAATCCAGATTGAAGTCGATATTCAAGCGGGTTTGGATAAACTTCATTCTGAACTGAACTATATCCGGCAAAAAACCGATAAACTTTTTGAATTTGGCGTAGAGAAAGTCATTTGGGTGCTTTCCGAAAGCAAAAGCGTTATTGTGGCAACGCCAAATACCAATTGGGAATTCATTGATTGGCACAAGGACATCGATGTGATTGACGGAATTAGCTTTTGTATTGGCAGGTACTTAAAAGACGTGGGTTCGCCATTTGCCTAGATAATTCGTTAGGACTTTTCTGATAATCAAATTAAAAAATCTTCCAGATCCTTAAGACCTGGAAGATTTTTTTGTTTTGCCAAAGATCACTTCACCCCAAACCGATAAACCGTTTTTGTCTGGTAAGTTTCCCCTGGTTTCAAAACCGTAGAAGGATACTGGGGTTGATTGGGGCTATCGGGAAAATGCTGCGTTTCCAAGCACAAAGAAGAGCGGTAAACATAAGGCAGTCCGCTCTTACCCTTATCCAAACCCTTCAAAAAATTACCTCCATAGAATTGCAAACCTGGCTCCTCGGTTAATACCTGCATTTTGATCCCCGTCAGCGGAGCAATGACTTCGGCTGCCAAAATCATTTTCTCGCCATTTGCAGGTGGATTGAGTACAAAATTGTGGTCGTACCCTTTTCCAAAAAGCAGTTGCTCATTTTTGTCGTTTACATGCGCGCCCACTGCCGCTGATTTCCGAAAATCAAAAGGCGTACCGGCTACTTGATCCAATCGCCCAAAGGGAATCAAGGTAGAATCAACGGGTATAAAAGTTGATGCAAAAATCTGGATCATGTGGTCGTTGATGGTAGAATCACGCTCGCCATCGAGGTTCCAAAAATTATGGTTGGTGATGTTGAGCACCGTGGGCCTATCGGTCGTTGCAGTATAAGCAATTTCAAGCCCATGATCAGCCGTCAATTTATAGACCACGGTGACGTTCAAATTACCAGGATAGCCCTGCTCCATGTCTTTGGAAAGGTAATGCAATTCCAGCGTGCTGCTGTCAATTTGCTTAGCTTGCCAAACTACATTTTGGAACCCTTTGGGACCGCCGTGTAAGTGATTCACGCCGTTGTTGAGCGGCAAAACGTAGCTTTTGCCATTCAGTTGAAATTTTCCTTTGGCGATGCGATTCCCATAACGACCAACAATGGCGCCAAAAAATACTTCATTGGCCTTGAGGTAACCATCAATACTGGAAAAACCCTGGATGACATCCACCAATTGACCGTCTTTTCCTGGCGCCAACATGGCTACCATCCGCGCACCGTAATTGGTGATGGCCGCTTGTAACACCCCATTTTTCAGAGTGTACAGGTGAACCGCTTGCCCGTCGACCGATTTTTCAAAATCTTTGGCATTGGGTAAGGTATAAGTAGGAGATGTAGGAGTCTGGTTAGTTGTTTCGGTTTTTTTTGGCGCGGGTTGACAGGCGGCAAAAAAGAGCAAACTGGCTCCAACAATCAGCGAATAAGATTTCATGGTGTTGCGAATTTTGATGTAGTGTTGAAAAGGGCTGGACATTAAGTGCAGCACCACAATTTGGCAATTTTTTTAGCATTTCGGCCAATTTGCCCGCTAATTTATTTTTTTACCAATATCTTCCCCGCTCAAACGTTTTTCAGGTTTTACACTTTACTATGATGAGAACTAACCTTACCCAAATTCCGGAGAAAGGACAAGAACACGACAGTATTTTAGAAGAACTTGCTCAGCTCAAAGTCACCGATATTGCTTGGAAGCAAGGGCGGGTATGGAGCATGGTCTATTACGTCGATGAAGCTCACCAACAACTTATCGAAGAAGCCTATCGCAGCTGTTTCTCGGAAAACTACCTCAATCCCTTTGCATTTGGCAGTTTGAAAAACATGGAGCAAGAGGTCATCCGCATGGCCATTAACTTGCTCAATGGCAACGATGCAACTACCGGCGTAATGACTTCTGGTGGAACGGAAAGCATTTTTCTGGCCGTTTACACTTATCGTGAACGAGCTCGTCAGCTCTTTCCCCGCATCCGCGAGCCAGAGATGGTGATATCAACTACTACGCACCCTGCATTTGAGAAGGCAGGACACATTCTCAACATAAAAGTGCGCAAAGCACCAGTAGACGATCAACTACGCGCCATACCCGCTGAAATGGCCAAGCTGATCAATAAGAATACGATTTTTATGGCTGCTTCTGCGCCTTCTTATCCGCATGGCGTATTGGATCCGATTAGCCAATTGAGCGTCATTGCGCAAAACAGTAACCTACCTTTTCATGTCGATGGTTGTATTGGCGGATTCATGTTACCCTGGGTTGAAAAATTGGGTTATCCGGTAGATGCATTTGATTTTCGCTTGCCCGGCGTCACTTCCATGTCGGCCGATTTACATAAGTTTGGTTATGGCGCCAAAGGAGCATCGGTGTTGCTGTATCAAAACATGGATTACCTCAAATACCAGTTTTTTATCACCACCGAGTGGCCGGGAGGGATTTACGCATCCCCCACTTTCATGGGTTCTCGTCCTGGAGGCGCTATCGCTGCCGCGTGGGCTGCCCTACGCGGACTGGGGCGCGAAGGCTATCTAGCCATTGCCGAAGAGCTGATGGAAGGAGTCAAACAACTAAAAAAAGGTTTAACTGAATTGCCGGAAATTCAGATACTGGGCGATCCCTGCATGAACATCATAGCCTTCAACACCAAAAAAAATCACCCCGATATTTTTGTTATTGCCGATCAATTAGAACATCATGGATGGATGGTAGATCGCCAACAAATGCCCAATTGCATTCATTTAACGGTGATGAGGAACAATATTCCGGTAATAAACACCTATCTTAGCGACCTCCGGGGGGCCATCCTTCACGCTATTGATAATCCTCAAGAAACGGCCCAAGGAAATGCTGCGCTTTATGGCTTAATGGCCAGAATCCCGTTCCGTGGAATGGTGGAAAAAAACGTACGCAACATTTTCGAGCAATTATACGACTTCACTAAGTCGGGTGAGCAAAAACGGGCATCCAACGATACAAACGAAGATACTTCACCTATCCTTGCGGAGACCCCGCGCTGGATGGGAGCGCTTAACCGCTTCTTAGCATGGTGGAATAGAAAATAACATAGATTTTATTTATTACCTAAAAATCCAAAACCTATGGCAAATACAATGAAACCCCTATGGATTGTAATTGGCCTTTTATTTTGTACCCAAATGCTCTCTGCTGCTGATTATTACTGGGTAGGCGGAAGCGGCAATTGGTCAGATCTCAGCCACTGGGCCACCACTTCTGGCGGTACCACCCGCAATACGCAAATACCCACTGCCAATGATCGCGTGTTTTTTGACGCACTATCATTTAATGGCGCAGGACAAACCGTTACGGTCAATAATCAAAGTATTTTTTGTAAAGACATGAGTTGGGTTGGCGCTACCGGTAATCCCCAATTTGTAGCGCCCGCTGACTATATCATGAATGTATCTGGTTCTTTGCAACTCATTGTCAATATGGTTTTTAATTTTAAAGGCAATGTGAATTTTCAAGCCAAAACCACGGGCAATCAGATCGATCTGGCTGGTCAAAGATTGAAACGCTTGGCTACCTTTGCTGGAACTGGCGGCCAATGGACCTTGACTTCCGCGTTTAATGTAGACAGCACTTTGATCATCAATGATGGATCGCTCAATACCAATGGCCAGGCTGTAAGCTGCGAATTATTGACCATCCAAGCCGTTAATGCCATCAATTTAGACTTTGGCGCTAGTGTGATAACTGTTACTGGAGTTGCCTATCGCAACATAAACGTAGATTTCGAAGATCGCCCCGTTATCGATATCTATCCCAACAAAGTTACCTTCAGCGCAGCCAATTCAACTATTGACCTAACTTCAGCTAATGCCTATCTGCGCATTCGCTCAAGTGGCGCAGTTGCATTGGGAGGCGTGCGTTTTACAAATACCATGGGGAATTCCCGTTTGCTTTTTGACCCCTCCACCACGCCTTCATTTACCAAAGTTCAAATCAACAACGATGCTTCTATCAAAGGAGTAAGCGCCAAGTTGGGCGATCTGGTTTTAGGGCCCGGAAAAACCTTCCAGTTTCAGGGCGGCAATACCTATGACCTCAGCAAATTGACTGCTCAAGGACAGTGCATTACCCCTATCCAGTTGGTGAGTACTAGTTCAGGTAGTCTGGTTACCTTCCGCTCAACGGCCGATTCTATCAAAGCCAATTACATTACTTTACGCGATGTTGCGGGTACTGGTACGGCCAAGTACATCGCGAACAATGCAGCTGACTTGGGCAATAACCCCGGTTGGGTGTTTATGCCTAAAGCACAATCTGCTTTGTTTTGGGTTGGCGGCACGGGCAGCTGGAGTGATGCTGCTCACTGGTCGTTTTCTAGCGGCGGCCCAGGTGGCGCTTGTGTACCTACCGGAGGAGACGATGTTTTTTTTGACAGTAATTCCTTCCCAAATGCGGGCGCTATTGTGATGCTCAATACCGAAAATGCTTATTGTCGTAGCATGACCTGGACGGGAGCTACTGGCCGCCCCTTGTTGATGGGCGCCTTTGATCGCAATTTGCACATTTTTGGTTCCTTGACCTTCATTTCGAATATGGTACTCGATTTCTCGGGCGATATTTATTTTGAATCTGGGAAACCAGGCAATACCATCAATACCGCTGGCAAGGTTTTTAAAAAAGACGGCTATTTTGACGGATCAGGAGATTGGATCCTACAAGACAGTTTGATCATCAACCGCGAGTTTTTTTTCAATCAAGGCGGGCTGAATACCAACTCCAAATTGGTGGCTTGTGAATTATTCAACTCCAGCAATGGCGGAACTAGGAAATTGACCCTTGGCAGCACCAAATGGGAGATGCGTTCAACTCCCCGCAACTATTACCTCTATTTTTACCTCAATGCCGATAACCTTTCGTTCGATGCGGGTACTTCGATCATCGATTTTAAGTTTTATGGCGGCATCACCCAATATGGTCGCAATGGAAGTTTAAAATTCAACCGGGTAATTTATCGGTTATCGGGCTCTTTAAACAGTTATTATCCAGGTAGAGTCACCGAGGTGGACACCTTAACTTCCTACAACGACACCTATTTTTACGCCATTAATAAAGTCAATGTTTGGGAGATCGTAAATGTAGGTTATTCACAGCAGATCTATCCAACGGATACGCTTTCTGTCAACCAAATCATCAACGCTTCTAGCTGTAGGGGGATGGTGGAATTACGCTCCTCTTTTGACGACCAAACAGCTTATTTGGATGTTAGAGTCCCCATCAGTGTCACCAATTTCATCTTAAAAGATGTTAATGCCATTGGGCCAGGATCAGCCACCGCCAATAGCTCGATCGATCTGGGTAATACCACTGGCTGGGTCATCAACAAAAGAACCGGCCGAAACCTGTTTTGGGTAGGCGGAAGCGGGGATTGGAATGACCCCAACCGTTGGTCGCTTAGCAGTGGCGGTCCAGGCGGTGAATGTATACCCACTCCTGAGGACAATGTATTTTTTGATGGCCGCTCTTTCAATGGCCCCAACCAATTTGTCAATTCACCAGCTCTACATGCTTATTGTAAAAACATGTTGTGGGACGCTGGCGTAGTTGGTACTCCGCTATTGCAACTGCACATTTTGCATTGTTTCGCCTCACTGACGTTTACCCCCAACATGAAAGTTTCCTATTTCAACTACTTCTATTTGCGTTCAAAAGCCACCGACAACATCGTCAATACTCAAAATTTCTTGATTGCCAATGTCTATCCTGCTGGTTCAGGCGCCTGGCGTTTGACTGGGCCATTGAATACCTTTAACATCTCCCAGTCGAATGGTACTTTCAATTCTGATGGGCAAACAGTAAATACCAATTTTTATTGGGCTTATGGTAGTACCAATAGCATGAAGTTGCAATTGGGGAGCTCGCATTGGTACATCAATGGTCCGTCATTTACCTATACAGGAAGCTGGAATACCGATAAAATCACCGTAGAACCGGGTACTTCGCTGATTGAATTTACTTCTGACAATGCGTGGTTACAAGCTTTCAATAATATCACCCTCCACAATGTCCTGTTTTCGAATGTATCTGGATCATCAAAGGTTAGCATCGGTCAAACTTATCAAGGTGCGCCTACGGTAACCGGAACTTACAACCTGCTGGAATTCCGCAACAACGGAACGATGTTAGGACAAAACATCGTCGATTCCCTGCTTTTTTCAGCCGGAAAATCCTATCGTTTGGATGTAGCGCAAAAACAGGTGGTCAAAAAATACTTCCAAGTTATTGGTAACAACTGTAGTTCCATTGAATTGAGTTCCACCGTTTCTGGCACCAAATCTGTGGTGGAAATGAACAGCGGAACCATCAAGGGCGATTTCATTCAGATGAGGGATCAAAAGGGTGTCGGCAGCGTTAAATTTTATGCTGGAACTCATAGCACCAACATCGGCAACTCTAATGAAAATTGGATTTTTGACGCGCCAAGCGATTTTGTTGACGAAGGTATTCTGGGTAAGGATGTGGTACTATGCAAAAATCAAAACCTTGTTTTGGATGCCAACACCTTTAGTCCGGGCGAAAAATACCGCTGGAGCAATGGCAGTTCCAATGCCAAATTGACCGTTTCCACTCCCGGAATCTACTGGGTAGATCTAACCTACGCCAATAATTGCGTAATCCGAGATTCGGTCAAAGTGTTAGCGCCAGCTAGTTTTAATCCCAATTTGCCCAATGATACCATTCTCTGTGCGGGAGAAAAACTCATTCTTAATGCCGATGTGAAGCTAATCGGCGTAAAATACGTGTGGCAAGACAGCACAAAACTACCCACGTATACGGTATCAACTTCGGGAAAATACAAGGTCAGCCTTGAGCTTTCAGGTTGCAAAACCGCCGACTCCCTTAACGTCACTGTAAATCCGCTGCCAAAAGTTAATTTAGGGCCTGATCAAACCCTCTGCCAAGGGCAATCGGCTACTCTTAATGCCACTACAACGGGGGGAACTTATCAATGGCAAGACAACAGTACCAGTCCAACCTTTAAAGTGACCCAACCAGGTACCTATTCCATTGCGTTGAAGGTAGGCCGCTGTTTAGGACGAGATACTGTCGTAGTAAATTATCAACCTGCCATTGGTTTGGAACTTGGTCGCGATACCTCTTTTTGCGAAAATAGCAGTTACACCATTACCGCCAACGTCAACAATGTCACCTACCGCTGGAATGATGCGAGTACCAACAACAGTTTACTGATAAAACAACCAGGAACCTATCGTTTGTCGGTTACCCGCAGTGGATGTACCGAAACCGATAGCATTAAAATCACCCAACAACCCTTACCAAAGTTCGATTTGGGGCGCGATACTGTGCTTTGCGAAGGACAAAAACTGTCGCTCAATGGCACGGTGACTGGTGGAACCTACCTCTGGAACGACAACAGCAAATTGGCTACACTTACGGCTAGCACTGCTGGGTTGTACTGGTTAGAAGTTTTGACCAAAGGTTGCAAAAAACGCGATTCCATCAATATCAAGTACACTACGATTCCCAATAATATTTTAGGGAAAGACTCCACTTTGTGCGAAGGACAAAGCTTCAGCCTCAGACTCAACGTACCTGGCGCTACTTATCTATGGCAAGACGCAACTACCTTACCCACTTATACAGTGCGCCTAACGGGTCGATACACGGCTCAAGTAAAAGTAGGGGGCTGTACAAAAACCGATACGCTGCAAGCTGTGTTCAATCCTTTACCAAAGTTTGATTTAGGTCGCGATACCGTGTTGTGCGAAGGGCAGAAACTGACATTGAACGGAACAGTAGCAGGAGCCAGTTATCAATGGAACGACGGCCTTACCCAACCCACTCGAATCATTCAAACCACCGGATTGTACTGGCTCGAGGAGCAATTAAAGGGTTGTAAAAAACGCGATTCGATCAAAATACAATTTACCACGATCCCCAACCAAATCTTGGGCCGCGACACCAGCCTTTGCGAAGGACAAATTTATCCGCTAAAAATAAGCGTTCCTGGCGCCGTTTACCAATGGCAAGATGGCAGTACCAGCAATCAGTTTACCATAAAACAAGCAGGTACATTTACGGTAAAAGTTAGTCTTGGCAACTGTGGCAAATCCGATACCCTCTTAGCCAAATACACCCCCCTACCCCGTTTCAATTTAGGGCGAGATACCGCGCTTTGCCAAGGCGAAAGCCTCAACCTCAACATGAAAGTTGTTGCCGATCTTTACCGTTGGGAAAATGGATCGCCAAGTAGTTCACGCGGGGTAGCAGCAACAGGGGTTTACATCGGTAAGGCAACCCTCAAGGGCTGTTCTTTTTCCGATACCATTAAAATAGATGTTAAAAACCTGCCAACCATTAATTTGGGCAAGGATACATTGGTTTGTGATGATCGTCCCTTAGTATTGACTTCAAATGTAAAAATAGGTAATCTACTTTGGAGTGATGGATCAACGGGTACTACCCTAGAAACGACCATACCTGGAACCTACTGGTTAAAGATCTCAGAGGGACGGTGTCAAAAAGCAGATACCGTAAAAGTAACCTTCCAGCAATGTGTGGTCTTTCAACTGTATGCACCCAATGCTTTTTCCCCCAACAATGACAATGTGAATGATATCTTTTTACCGGGAATTAGTCCAGAAATTACTGTGATGCAATATTCCATGCTCATCTTTAACCGCTGGGGAAATCTGATTTTTGAAACCGAAGATTATACTCAAGGTTGGGATGGTACCGTCGGGCACAAAGATGTACCTGACGGGGTTTACATTTACGTCATTCAATTAAAATATAAAGACGATAAAGGGGAAGGCTCGAAAAAAATAGCAGGGGATGTAACTTTGATCCACTAAGGAACGGTTAAACAATAAGTGCTCACTTTTGCCTTGCTCTTTTACCGCCACTCTTCCTATCTTTTTCGTTACAATGCACCACATTGCGCCTCAAAAGATAGTTGATTGGCGGCAAAATAGCGGCGGCTAAAGCGATCACTTATTATTCACCCGTTCCTAAGAGTAGTTAAGTTAAAAAAAAATCCCCGAATCTGGTTTTACCAAGATTCGGGGATTTTTTATGTGCTTTTTTGAGGTTTGATTTAAACGGGAGTAGTACTAATGATCCTCCGTAAACCCAGTAAAATGGGGCGACTGTTTTTCACAATCCGTCACCTCGAAAGTAACCGCATTGGAACGATACACCCCATAAACTTGTAGTGTGGTTTTGTCAATAAAGTAAATCTGAGCCCAGACCCGATAGGAGCCCGACCAAGGTAAAGCAATGGTACGTTTGTTAACTGGAGTATTCCAGGTTCTAGTACCATTCGCGTGTACCATGTACCAATTGTAGATAATTCCGGTGTTGGGGGGATAGTCAAAACCCGGAAATTCTTCAACGTACAGGTTTGCAACATTTTCTACGCCATACCCACAGCAAAATCTGGAGTTTTCATGTAGTGCGATACGGAAATTTTGACCGTACCCCCATGTAGAAAAAGCTGTACAAAGTAAAAATATCCATAGTAGTTTTTTCATAGGACGCTGATTATAGCGCTTTGTGACGTAAATATTACGCTGTTCAAGGGATAAAACGCTGATTTTAAATTTCTTGAGTTTTAGGTAAATAAAACAAGTGTCATAGTGTTAGACGTATAAAGAAAGGTAAAAGCTCAATAGCTTACCCTGCTTAACAAAACTTTAATAAAGTTCCAGCTGGAAATTTTGTGAATCGGTTTTCTTGTACTCGGGTAAGTTGGCAACTAAAAAATTGTTACCGCTTCAGTACAAATAGTATTAAACGAGGGACACAATAAAAGTTATACAAATATGGCATTTTTTTTTCTTGAACGCAACTGATTTTGTCATTTTTTTGAGTAAGTGGCAGTATTTTTCAAGTAAGTGGTCGTTTTTTAGCTTTTTTAACCAAAGTTTAATTACAGATTGTCTTTTGAAAAACAAAAAAAAGGTGAATAGCATATTGATTTTTAATGATATAGGCCAAGCACTATTGATCAGCTTGTGTGTCAATCAATGGTGCTTGGGTCTATTCTTTGCTTTTAAAGGTTTACCATCACGCCTATATTAACCAACAACCGGGTATTGTTTTGGATAATGGGTATTCTGACTTCGCCAAACGGTACAAATTTATCAGACACTTTATAGCGGACTCCGGCGCCTAAGTTGACCACAAAGTTGCCGTCAGAAAATTTAGTTTTTCCCAGTACGGGTACATCATATTTTACCGAATAAGCGCTGTATCCGATGCCACCAATTCCGTATACAGATAGCCAATCATTGTCCAACAGCGTGTAAAATCCTTCTAAATTGATTTGAGTATAACTCGTGCTGGCACTAGGTACTTTTTTTGGGAAAAAATAGTTGACCGTAGCTGCCGCCGTAATTTTATCATTGATTTGATAGGCAGCACGACCGAATACGCCAAATGGATACAAATTCCCAGTTCCCGATGCGATGCCCGCGCCAACGCTCAATTGAGCAAAAACACCAGTACTCATACCTAGGAACAAAATCAGCCATATTGTTTTTTGAATCGTCTTTGTCATCTTCATTTTGGTTTTTTTGGTGAAAAGATGTATTGCCTTTGGACGCAAAATACACCGTTATGGGTACGTTTTTTCATTCGTTTTTAAGAAAATTAGCCCTAAGAAAAAGGAGAGTCTTTAGCCCTGTAAAACATAAAGAGCGACGACAAGTATAACCTGCGTCGCTCTTTTGCTCACTAAGCAATGAGTACTAGACTATCAATTTACCTCAAAGTGTAACGTACAGAAAGAGCACCATAACCGCCGCCAAAACCCGAAGTATACCCGCCAATAAAGAAAATTGGCATCCAGTCCAAACTCAGGTTAATCGGTGCATTAGTAATTTTGTAATCCAAACCTAGATTACCAAGAATACCTAATGAAACTGAAGATGAGTTTTTGAAGTCAAAACCCGTCTTGTAATTGTAGAAGAAAGCACTTGCGCCGCCCCCGAAATACCACTTCAAGCCTTCAACTCCCTGAATTGGTTTGTGCACTTGGTAAGCTGCGCCAACATTAAACCAGCCATAGCCCGAATAGCCACGAAAACCAGCAAATACTTCAATTGCAGCTGGCTTAGAAACGAAAAACTTGTAAGAAACCGAAGTAGGATAGCCCAAACGCAAACCAATCGCTGATTGGTAATCTTGTGCTTTTACAGAAGTGGCAAAGCTCAAGGTCAAAAGCAATGCAAACAAAGTAATTAGGTTCTTCATAGTGTTAAGAAGTTTTTAGGAATTAGTTAGAATACAACGCTAAAGATACTGGCCATCAAGGATTATAACAAGAGGGGTAAGCTAAATTTAGCCGAATCCTTCAATTTTAGAGCTCAACTTAAATAAAAAACATATTTTTAGCAATGTATAAGGCGCTATCTTCGTCCTATTAGGGTTTATTACGGAAGATTGACTACCTTTTTGTTTTTTTTCACCTTTGACACAAGGCACAGTTTAAAACCCGGAATGAAGCAACCCGTTATATTTTTGGCTTTTGCCAACAATCAAGATAACCACCTGGCTCTGTTAGATGAAGAACGCAAAGCCATCTCCACGCATTTAGTGCCGCTCGCTAGTGAACAGTATTTTCAATTGTTTGTCGAACCCTCTGCTACCATTGCCGATCTTACCCAATACATTTC
Source organism: Saprospiraceae bacterium (assembly GCA_040401995.1). GTDB lineage: Bacteria > Bacteroidota > Bacteroidia > Chitinophagales > Saprospiraceae > Haliscomenobacter. The sequence goes on along the minus strand of JBBANM010000033.1, from coordinate 41,322 downwards.
TGGATTCAAAGACCGCGTCGTTGTATTTCATTACGGCGGTCATGCCGATAGTACCTTGATTTTATTGCAAGACCAAGCCGCAAACTCCAATGGCGTTGCCCAATTACTGGCCTTGCAGCCCAACTTACAATTGGTTTTTCTCAATGGCTGTTCTACGCGCGCTCAAGTTGGTTTGTTATTTGAACTGGGCATTCCAGCAGTAATTGCCACCAGCGTACCCATTGCCGATCCCAGCGCAGTCACTTTTGCCGATGTTTTTTATGAAGCCCTTGCCAATCAACATACTTTAGAAGAAGCTTTTAAAATCGCTTCCGCCAATTACCTGATGGCCAGCGGCCAGGCGGCCAGTATTTTTAGGGGGATAAAAATTCAAGCTGCCGACAAAGACCCGCTTCCTTGGGGATTGTATGTCAACCCTGGCAAAGAGGCGGCTTTGCAGTGGAAATTGCCGCGAGAAAGCGCCGGCTCTTTCATTGTACGCGGCGCGGGGATGAAATATCAATCTGGCGTTACGATGAACCAAAAACTCATCGAAACGATTGCCAACAGTATAGCTGCCTATAGCTTCAAGATCAAAGCCATGATCGAAGACGCTAAATCAAAAGGACGGGAACCAAAAATCCGCGATCTCCGCGTAGCTGTTATCGACTCTTTCCCTACTCCAATCGGTATGCATCTCCGGAAACTGTTGATTTCCGAAGATATCAGTACAGATCGCTTACAAAAAATCGTAAACCTCTATCAGGTATCTGCACAGTTTCTTGCCTACATTCTGGTAGCTCAATTGTGGGACGAAAAAGTAAAACAACCCAATTTGGTCATTGACGCGGAACAATCAGCTATCATTAAAAATTTTCTGGGATTAGGTGCCGCCGATAGTTATGTCTATAATTTCATTACGCTGATTCGAACCATTGGCGACATCTTGTCCAACAACCACATCGAAGCGTTTGTCATTGAATTCAACGATTTAAGGGAGAAATACAATCAAGATACCGATTTTCAAAAATCCGTGCTTTTTTTGGAGGAGATGAAAAAAGAACTCCTAGGCAGTGTTTCAGCGGATGAAATTGAAAGTTTTTGCGTGCAAGCAGAAGATCAACTGATCAAAATATTCAGTCAGTTGGGGTTCAGCGCAAAATACACTTTGGCAACCATCAAAACCATTGAATTGATGAAAGCCCGTCACTCTAATCCACGGTTCAGGCACAATTTGGTTATTCTCAACCAATTGACAGCTGCTATCGGGGTTTTGGACGATATACTCGAAAGCGATGACTACTCTGACAACAACTCAGTTATCCTGATGCGAGATGAAGAAACAGTACAGCCTTCACTCAATCTTTCACCCTTTTTGATTGATGAAAACGCACTTTCGGGACAACAAAATTCGAAGCTGTTTTTTTTCACGTCGCGGGAAAATGGCGTTTATAATTTTACGCTTACTGATAATTTAAAAGACCAATTGGCTGTCAAAGACGATACTTATCCCTACATTCGGGAACTATTATTGGCTTTTGAACAGGCTTTAAAATAACCAGATCAAGACCAAGTACCAACAATGAAGCAATCGCCATTCAAATTTTTGGATGCTTATGGTAAGGACGATAAAGACATCTTCTTCGGTCGTGAGGAAGAGATTGAGTCGTTATACCAGATGTCGTTCCAAACCAATTTGCTTTTGGTATATGGCATGTCGGGTACCGGTAAAACCAGTTTGGTACAGTGCGGTTTGGCCAATAAATTTGACGATTCGGATTGGTTTGAAATCTTTATCCGCCGCAAAGAGAACATCAATGAATCTTTTATAGCAGAATTGCACCGCTGCGATAAAGACGGCGCTTTTGAAGAAGAGTTTTCGGCTGCTCAAATGGTGCATTCGCTTTACATGGATTATTTGCGCCCCATCTACATCATTTTTGATCAGTTTGAAGAGCTTTTCATTCTGGGTTCAGATGAAGAGCAAGATGCATTTACTCAAAACATCCGCATTTTACTCAAAGCTGAGTTGCCTTGCAAAATAATCATCGTGATGCGGGAAGAATATTTGGCGCACCTGTCGAGCTTTGAAAAAGTGGTGCCCCAGCTTTTTGACAAACGTTTGCGAGTTGAACCGATGAACCGCAGCAATGCGCGCCGGGTGATTTTGGAAACGCTAAAAACAGAACGATTTGGCATCCAAATCAGCAACGATGACCTTGCCGATCGGATCATCGACAATGTGACCGAAGGCGTGGGACGGGTACAATTGACCTATCTACAGGTATTTTTGGATAAACTGTATCGGGTAGCCCAACTCCGCAATGAGGAACACCCCTATTTTGATGAAGCATTGGTGCAAGAAGTAGGTAGGATTGATGACGTGCTACGCGATTTCTTGGACGAACAAATGGAGGTTTTTGCCCAAGAAGTAGATACCCGCGAGCTGGGCTTGAAATGGCTGAAGCATTTTGTTTCGGAAAAAGAAACCAAAATGCCAGTCAAACGGATTGAGCTGGAACGTGCCATGCCTGAACTTGGCAAACAAAAACAGAACAGCTACCTCCAGTTTTTTGTGAATCGCCGCATCCTTCGCCCGCTCGACAACGATCAATACGAGCTCATTCATGATAGTATGGCGCTCAAGTTGGCACAAACCAAAGCTGCCGGAGTCGCCATCCCACTCGTTTTACCCGAATACGAATTACCAGAGAACCCCTTTATACGGTTTGAGCCATTTACCAAACAAATGGCAGAGTTGTTTTATGGTCGGGAAAATGAAACCAAAGAACTGTTTGATAAAATCGTCAACGATACCGATATCCGTACCACTTTGGTATTTGGCCCCATTGGAGTGGGAAAAACGTCTTTAATTCAGGCGGGTTTGCTGCCTCGTTTGGATCTCTTGTTCAAAACCAGTTACTTGGCTTGTAGTAGAGAAATGTTTTCCGAACCCATTTTTCAGAAAATGTTGCTCAGTGATCCTGAAAAAGACGCCAACTCTTTGTGGTTGGAATTGGCGTTTTCTAATATTCCGCTCAAACCAGAAGAGCGCAAAATCATCATCGTTGATCAGTTGGAAGAGTTGTTCATTTGGGTCTCAGAGTACGAACAATTGTCTCATTGCTATCGGCATATTGAGCATCTACTAGAATCTGGTCAAAATTGTGATCTAGTACTGGTTGTACGCGACGAGTTTTTCTCGCATCTGCAAGATTTAGAATCCTTTGTTCCTCGTATATTAGAAGAACAAATGCGCGTTAAACCGGTAGACAAAATCGCCGCTGCTACTATTTTGCGCAAGATGGCCAGTCATGCTGGTTTAGAAATTGAAAATGAGGATGTTATTGATAAAATTTTGTTAAACGTAAGCGAAGGCGATGGGAAAGTCAACTTAACTTATTTACAGCTTTACATGGATAGGTTGTACCGTAGTTCATGAGTTAACAAATAGCGTAGGGATAGGAAGCAACCGAAAACAGAAGGATAGCTGCTTTAATTTTTCATTCAAACAAGTTGTCATTTTACATATGTCAAAAAAAATAACTTCGGAATTAGTCAATAATGTTGTTGGAGGCAACATGATCGATGACTTACTGGACCACCAAATCCAGGAGATCGAAGTTAATTTGGGTGAATCTTTTCGAGGGATGGGTAATAAGATCTTATCCCTATTCTTAGAAAATGGCAATCGAATACAACTTACTGAAGCAGACATAACCAACGAGCTGGCTAAAAAAATCAATTTAACACCCAGTGCCGTCAAAAGTATTCTGGAGAGCCTATCAAAAGAAAAATTAATCCATCAAACTCCCAGCGGTAGTTACGAACTGAGCAACAACTTACTGGCACAACGGGCGAATCAAAAAGTAGAGGCCGAAAACCGAGTTTTGCGCGGTATGCGCAGCACCATCCGCGACAATATGAGTCGCAAACAGTTTCTAGATCAACCTTACCTCAATTACCTTGCTGCTTCTTTGCATTTGCTGGATTTGAGTCCGGAAGAGACCAAGTTTTTAGAAGATTCCCGCACAGCTAATCAGCAAAAAAAACGCAACCGAAATCTACTCTTTACTTTGATTTTCATTTTGGTTTCTGCTTTGGCAAGCTGGGGGATGTGGCAAACTTTTCGGACTGAACAGAAAAACAACCAACTGGTAAAGGCGCAGCACGAGCTCAAAGACAATATTGTAAAAATCAAATCCATCAACGTTCTACTGGAAGGAGCTAAGATAAAAGCAGATAGTTTACGCGACTTAGCCATTAAGGAACGAGACGTCAAAGACAGTTTGGCGTTTATTGCTACCTACAATGCCGAACTTGCTAAACGAGAAGCTTTTTTTGCCCGTCAAAGTGCTGAAGAAGCCAAAATAGCGCGCAATAACGCTGAAAAAGAACGTCGTAAAGCCGAAGAGCAAAGTAAAATTGCCATCGAACAACGGCAGATTGCCTTAACCAACGCAAGCTTAGCGGATAAAGCCAAGTTAAAAGCGGAAAAAGCAGAAAAAGAAGCCAAAATCGCCTACGATCGCGCCGAAAAATTCACCCGTATCGTCGTCGCCCTCAATGCGGCGGCAAGATCGGAAGACATTCAAGATCCACATTTGCGTGCCATGGTGGCTCGGCAAGCCTATAACTTTATTCGCGAGTCAGCGGATACTGGTTTGACTAGGCATCCATTTATCTTCAATTCCTTGGTAAGAGCAGTTAAAAACTTAGATCCCAATCTACAATTCAGTGAAAGAGCGCATTTGGGCGGTATTCGCGACATCGTTTTTCACCCTGATGGTCGAATTTTCTATACCGCCGGCAGCGATGGGCAAGTTAAAGAATGGAAGATCGTCAGCTGGAACAAAGTGGGTAAACCAGTACTTACCTCTAAAACAATTCCGATTGATGACGGAGGGGTTCACAACAGCATTGCTCTTAGTAGAGACAATAATTTACTGCTGATTGGCGGCGAGCTACCTTATATTCAAGTCTTCAATCTGAACACAGGTGTTCGCGAACGGCATTATTGGATAGATGGCGAGATGGAAGAAATTCACCAAGTAAGTTTTTTGGATGATGACTTGTCGTTCATTGCTTATGGGCGCAATCGAACGTATACTTTTAATGCAGGAACCAATGAAATGAGTTCAGCGCTCAAATTGCCAACCAAAGTGAATGCCTTTGCACCATTTAGACCAATTTTAGGGTATAGTGTGGCGCCTCTTTATGGCGGTGAATACAACCAGTTGCAGCTAGAAATAACACAAAATGGCGCCCGCAATAAAACCCAATTTAGCTTTAGACAATACAATTTTGGCAACCTTACGGCTTCAGCGCTTAAAGTAGCCAAAAAAGGATTCGATACCCTGGCAATGGGTTTTCAAGACGGGCAAATCATGCTCTTGGAGCTTGACATGAATAATCCCAAATTGCCCACCGGCTCTTTTAATGAAATGTTTAAACAACACCAAACGAGTATTTCTGATTTTGCTTTTAGTCGCAGTGGTCGTTTTATGGCCGCATCCAGTTATGATGGTACGGTAACGGTTTGGGATTTGGCGCAATACAATGATCCAACTTATCAGCCATTGGTGTTGCTGAGTGACCAAGGATGGCTTTTTTCAGTTGCCTTTACGCCAGATGAAAGATACCTACTTACTGGTGGGCAAAATGGCGCATTGTATTTCTGGAACCTGCAACCAAAAGTTTACGCCGACCAAATTTGCAATGATCTTCTTCGCCTCTTTCCCGGCCCCAAATACGACTTAATGGACGAAGAAGATTGGCGGCGTTTCTTTGGCACCGAAACTAAAAACCAACGCGTATGCCACTGACCATGAACGTATACTTGAGAAAACATTGGTTGGTATGTGCTATCCTGCTTTTGGGAACCCTCCATCTTGCTGCTCAAATCAGCATTTGCGAGCAGCGCTATGCATCTGCTTTACAGCTTTATCGCAACGGGCAACTATTTGAGGTAACCGACTCCTTAAGGTCTTGCTTACCTGATAAAAGCCTAAATCATGGTTTACGCCGGAATCTTTTAGAGCTGTCCGCAAAAACCTACGCTTTTTTAGACAGCAATACAGAAGCTCGTAATTCCATGCTTGAATTGATGCGTCTTGATCCATTCTATCGAGCTGACGATAGCATCCCAGAAATGATGTATTTGATGAAGCAAATCATTACCTCCCCTGGTCAGCATTTTTCATTTCATGTAGGTGCATATGTTTTTACCCGCCCCATTGTGCTCAACCAGATGACGCTGAATGGCGCACAGGTTGTAAATGGAAAATACACCCAATTGATCGATGATCCTTGGGGGGTAAGTGCCTCCGTAAATGGCGGTTTTGCATTGTCTCGCTCGAATGTGGATATAAACATCGGATTTGGTATGTCGCGCTATTCTTTTCGCTACACCGGTCAACTCAGCAATGCCCTTAATTACAAAACCGAAAAACGCGAATCGGCGGTACTGACCTACAATGAAAAACACTGGTGGTATCAGATTCCCGTATTTTTCTCTTTGAATCTTACGCCTTACGAAAAAATTGTTACCCAGCGTTTAACCCCTTATGTATTAGGAGGTGTAATGCTTGATATTTTGCAAGGGAAATCGGCCACCATTGAGAGCGCCAAAATTTCCTTTGCCAATGACACGCTTTCGGTTTCAGGTCTCAATATTTCGGGGTATCGTCGGAAAGTAAACCTCAATTTACTGGCTGGTGTAGGATTGCGATACCACTTCAAGGAGCTATTTGTGCAGTTTGAAGCCGTTTATTCCCGACAACTCCAAAATTTAATTTCAACTTCTCGATATCAAAATACGAACCTAAATTACATTGATAATGACTTTGTTATCCAAAATATCGCTCTCCGAATTGGGTTTGGGTACTATCGCTTTAAGTCAGTATTTTTGAGAAGATAAATTTTTCTCCTTACCTTAGTGTAAATTTTACACTGTAACACAAAGTCATGGTAGAACAATTGCGTGACAATCCTGCTAAATTAAAGCGGATTTTTATAGAATCTCGTTTACCCGAGGAGCTTACCCCATTGCAAGAAATTGCGAACAACATTTGGTGGTCGTGGCATCGCGAAGCGATTGATCTCTTCCAATCCATTTTACCAGAAAGTTGGGAGGCATTGCACTTCAATCCGATTTATGTTTTGGATCAATTGGGTCTGGAACGTGCCAACGGATTGGTCAATGATGCCGAATTCATGGCAAAAATGAATCGGGTTCACAAAGCTTTCTTGGATTACATGCAAGAAAAGCCCCAGCATCCGTCCCCAAAGATTGCTTATTTCAGCATGGAGTTTGGTTTGCACATTTCGGTGCGCTTGTACTCCGGTGGTTTAGGCGTATTGGCGGGAGATTTCATGAAAGAGGCCAGCGACCAAAATGTCAATATGCATGGCATTGGGTTGTTGTATCGATACGGTTATTTTGAGCAAGCCATTTCTTTGTATGGCGATCAAATCAATAACTATCCACCTCAAGAATATACCAAGCTTCCCATGCACCCAGTGCGTGATAGCAGTGGCGAATGGTTAAAAATTAAGGTTGAATTCCCAGGACGGGCCATTTATGCTAAGGTTTGGGAATTGCCAGTAGGTCGTATTCCATTGTATTTATTGGATACAGACATTCCTGAGAACAACTGGGATGACCGCAACATCACCCACCAATTGTATGGCGGCGATAAAGAGCACCGTCTAAAACAGGAAATCATCCTGGGTATTGGCGGTATTCGCGTTTTGGAAGCCCTCGGCATCGAAGGCGATATTTACCACTGTAATGAAGGCCACGCTGCATTTATGGGATTGGAGCGCATCATGAATTTGATGCAACAGCACCATCTATCAACCGATCAGGCGATTGAAATGGTTCGCGCTTCTTCGTTGTTTACCACCCATACGCCGGTTCCTGCCGGTCACGATTATTTCACCGAAGATTTGTTGCGGGTTTACCTTAGCAATTATGTACATACCCTAGGATTTACCTGGGATCGTTTCATGGCGCTCGGTCGGGTAGATCCTACCAACCATGAAGAAGTCTTTTCCATGAGTCACTTGGCGATCCGTTTGGCTCAGGAAGTCAATGGCGTAAGTGAATTGCACGGCAAGGTGTCTCAACAAATGTTCAAAGTGTTGTATCCTGGCTACAATCATCAGGAACTCCATGTGGGGCATGTTACCAACGGTATCCACTACCCTACTTGGGTGTCGAACGACTGGCACAAGCTGTACACCGAAATGATGGGGTCTGGTTTTCTAAAAGACCAATCCAACCTTGAACTCTGGGATAAAATTCAACAAGTACCCAGCGAGCGCATCATGGAATTGCGCAAGAAGCACAAAAAGCATCTTTTGGATCACGTGAAAAAGGTTTTACGGGAAGACCTTACTCGTCGGGGCGAAAAACCTACCGTTATTTTCGAAGTGCTCAATGGCATCCGTGAAGATGCTTTGGTGCTGGGATTTGCCCGTCGTTTTGCTACCTATAAAAGAGCGGGCTTGTTATTCAAAAATTTGGAGCGTTTGGCCAATTTGGTGAATGATAAAGACCGCCCGGTCATGTTCATCTTTGCTGGAAAAGCGCACCCTGCTGATGCTCCTGGCCAACAACTGATCAAAGACATTGTTCAGATCTCCAAACGACCAGAATTTGCTGGTAAAGTTATTTTCTTGGAAGGCTACAATATGGAGATGGCCAAGGTATTGGTGCAAGGTGTTGATATTTGGCTCAATACCCCTGCGCGCCCTATGGAAGCTTCGGGTACTTCCGGAATGAAGGCAGCCATCAATGGCGTCATGAACTTTTCCGTTTTGGACGGCTGGTGGGCAGAAGGCTTTCGCCCCGATTCGGGCTGGTCCTTACCCCTTGAAAACACCTATGATGATCCCATTTTGCAGGATGAATTGGATGCTGAAACCATCTACAACATCTTGGAAACCGATATCATCCCGCATTACTATGACCAGGATGAGCGCGGTATTTCGGAGACTTGGGTCAGTTTTATCCGCAACATCATTGCCAAGGTGGGGCCAGTTTTTACCATGAAGCGCATGATGGACGACTATTTTGAGCGTTACTATTCTAAACTAGCCAAACGCGGTGGTCAATTCAAAACGAACCATTACAAAGACGCAAAAGCGATTAGCGAGTGGAAAAATTTAATCAACCGCAACTGGGATGGGGTGCAAGTCATTGAAAAAGAAGTTTTTGATACTGATAACTACTCGCTGAGCTTGGGTGAGAATTTTGGCGTAAAATTCAAAATTGCCCTCAATCACATTCCAGCAGAAAGCATCGGGGTAGAAGTGGTCTTTTTCAAGCGACTAACCGTTTCTGATCTGGACTTACGCTTTGTACAGCAATTGGAATTATCCGGAAAATCAGGAGATACTGCAACTTTCAGCGGGGATATCAACTTGCAGATGTCGGGGGTTTATGAATACGGCTTCCGTATGTACCCAAAACACGAACAATTGGCACATCGCCAGGATATCAGCCTCATTAAATGGTTGTAAGGTTGTAAAAAAGATAACCATTGAAATGACAAGAGGCGCTCCAAAAGGGCGCCTCTCGTATTTTCACTCACACAGACCAACCAAAAAAGAGGAACAATTGAATTCTAGGTGTCAAACGTTGTAAAAAAAATAACTGGGATTTCACCAACTGGGTTTAGCTTAACAATAACTGAGGTTTCACCATCAACTGGGTTGGGGCTTAGCACAACTTGGGGTTCACCAACTGGGTTTAGTTTACTTTGAAAATAAATTGGGTTTAGTTCAAAAGGGTTTTAGGTTTTTCTTTACTGGGGCTAGTCTTAGAGTGTGTTTGGATTTTTAGTTCGCAGGCGAAAATGAGTCAAAATTTGCACCAACGAGGCGTGAAAAACGGAATGTAGCAGCGCTACATGAGTATTTTCACAACGAAGTTGGGGTGAATTTTGACCATTTGCAGCGCGAATAAAAAATCCAAACACACTCTTACTTAGCAAATAGTTTTAAGGACGTTTTCTCAAAGTATGTCATGGTATTACAAAGTAAAATGTATCATTTGATAGTTGAGTTAAAAATTACCGGGAAGCTATTGACGCGGCTCCCCGGCAGGGGAAATATTGCAACTATCACTGTAATCTCTTTTAAAAAACTGCGTTGGGCTGTTGCCCAACGCCATCCTTGGGGCGTTTTTACTTAGGGCCTTTTTTGTTCTCCTCCTGCTATCACTTTTCTTTCCCCCCTGGGAACGATACAAAGATAAGCCCGTTTCAGAGGACATCAACACGAGGCCGCTATTGAATTAAGGTTGCAAATAGATTGTTTTTCAATTTTATTTTATCTAACTCAATAATTTTTAATAGATTAGCTTTTCAATTTTTTTCAGTTTTCACTTGTCTATTATCCTTACTTTTCATTTATTTTTATTCAAATGAAAGATTCCTTATTCAAATTGATCCACGCCATGACGCGCAGTGAAAAACGCGCCTTTACCCTAGAAGCCAAACAAAACCATGCTTCACCTCAATACTGGGAACTCTTCAATCAGATTAGTAAAATGAAAGAGTATGACGAGGAGGTATTGCGAAGAAGATTCAACAGTACTAACTTTTCAGAAGACAAGGCTTATCTCTACGATGCATTGCTCCGTAGTTTGCGAAACTATAACTCTGAGCAAAATCTTACCCGGCAAATCAAAAATAAAATCCTGGATGCCAACTATTTATTCAATGCTCAAATGTTTAATGAAGCCAAAGACCTGCTTAAGCAAGCTGAAAAAATGGCCAAAAAAATTGGCGATGGCATTTTACAATTGGAGATCAACCGCGATATGCGGCGGATAATTAAAGCACACCGCAGCGATATTTTTGAAAAAGAATTGACCGAAAAAATTAAAGAAGTCCCTCTTATTCAAAAGGCCATCGAGACCGATCTGCTTTACCTACAAATAAATGATGAACTGCTCATTACATCCAATTACAGTGAAAAAAACCGATTGGAAAGTTTCTTGGAAGCCACCAAAAAGAAGTATGAGCCTTATTTTGATATTACGAATAAACCCCAAGCCCTCAAATCAAAATTCAGGTATTTACAATCCTTTTGTTTTTTTGCAAGTTTGACAAGAGAAGTCGCATCTCTAAACGAAACCATAGAAGAAATATACATGCTCTGGAAAGAAAACAAGTTTTACCAAAAAGAAGATCGTTTTGCTTACATTGTTGATTTGGGCAACCTCATTACCAGTTACCTCAGTCAAAAAAAATTCCAGCAAATTGCTCCAATTATCGCTGAATTAGAAGCCATTGAACCTAAGAATTTATTGGAAGAAGTTAACAAATTTCGCAAACTGAAGATTCTACAACTCAGTTACAACCTCAATATGGGTATCATTAAAGATTTTGATAAACTGGAAAAAGAAGTCCGTCAAGGTTTGTTCAAATACGACTTTCCAAAGGTTGCTATTCGAAGAACTTATTTCAACCTTGCCATTTTAGCCTTGATGGCTAATGAATCCAAAAAATGTAAAAAATATTGTGAATGGCTAATCGAAAGAGACAACAATACCGATCAAATTCACCTGGTAATAAGCGCCAGTCTCATAAAGATAATGGCCTTATACAATTTGGAAGACGACAACCTGGAAAAATATCTACGCAAAGTAAAAGGGTGGTTAAGAAATTGGAGCCTTCAAAATCTCCAGCTTAATTTTGAAACACAAGTAATCGATTATTTTAGTCAGTTGGATAAAACAGGACAAATGGATCGAAGAGCGATATTTATTGCCTTTCTAAATTATTTATCAACCATCTCCTCTTCCACCGGAGACGTCCACGAGCTTTTGACTTACTGGATAATTGAGAAAACACAAAATCAGCCGATTTGGCAGCAGATTAGAGCGCTAAACATGCCTTAATCCTTGATTTACTAAATATTGAAGGGGGAATACCCATCAAGTATTCCCCCTTTCAATCATTTATTTTGGTTGGGTATGAAAGATCAATTGATCATTACTTCTACGAATATTTAGGATAAATTTGTTGAGATCTAAATAATACCACTTAACCGTAGGATTTCCGCTGTTGGGTTCAACAGCCGATAAACTCCGTGTCCCTTCTAGATCTCCGGTGCCGATGTTACGGTTATTAAATGCTTCACCTGTACTGGTTAAATTGGTACCCTCCAAATCGCCAGTTCCGATAGAAGAAGTGCCTTCCAAATCACCAGTTCCGATAAAAGAAGTTCCTTCTAAATCACCAGTACCGATTGCGCGCATATTTTGAATGAGCGCAGCACCAGTTGGCAAACTCGTTGGTTCATTGCCAATTCCTAGCAAAGCATTCACCGAATCAGCGCCAATCACCGAAAGTCGATTTTCCTTTGCTTCATACAAAAGCGTCCATTGTCCAGCTACTGCTGGCAAGCTAAAAGTTTTGCTTTCAATGGAACGAGCTACCAATGAATTGACGCCTGCCGTTGCCGCCAGTTGTCCACCCAAAGTACCGATGATTACACCTTTAGGGTTGTTCAAATCATATTCGAATACATTGGCATCATCTACCAAAAGGATCTTTTGAAGATCAGAAGAAAAAGTGATCGTATTGATCATAGCCAGTAAGGTTTAAGTTGACTTGATGGGTCAAGTCGGGGGTGTTTAAGGGTAAATACGTTGATAAGTCATCATAACTTCACTACTATACCTTAAGTTCCTTACTGTATATTAACAAATTGTTAACTATTAAAAAAACGAACTTAGCTCTTAGCGCAGGGAAATCAATACCCTAAAATCTGCATCATCGCATCTGAAGACTGCTCGGGCGCATACAATCGATCTACCACATTTCCTTGTGGGTCTTTGTAAATCAAGATGTGTTTGGGCGAAGGAATCAAACAATGTTTAATACCCCCATAACCGCTGATTTGTTCTTGATAGGCGCCGGTATGGAAAAAACCAATGTGGAGAGGTTCTGCGTCGTTGGGATCATAGGCAGGTAAAAAAACCTGGGCTTGGTTGACCTCAGCATTGTAATAATCTGAGTTATCACAGCTCAATCCGCCAATGTTAACGCGGTGGTAATCGTTGTACCATTTATTGATGGGCAATAAAATAAAACGTTCGCCAATGCCCCAAGTATCGGGCAAAGTAGTCATCAAGGAGTTGTCAATCATGTACCACAACTCGGCATCGTTTTGGCGTTTTTGGGCCAAAACGGTAAATATTGTAGCCGCGCTCTCCCCTACTGTATATTTGCCAAACTCGGTAAAAATATCCGGTTCGGGAATATTTTCCTCTTGACAGGCAATCATTACGTTCCTCACAATTTCGCGGATCATATACTTGTAGTCAAAATCAAAACCGAGGGAATTGCGAATCGGCATTCCGCCGCCAATATTGATGATGTGTAGGTCTTCCGATTGCCGTTTGAGGGTACAATACAGTTTGATCGCTTTTTTCAGTTCACCCCAATAATACAGGGTGTCTTTAATGCCTGTATCCACAAAAAAATGCAACAACCGGAGCTTAAACTTGGGGTTGTTGGCAATTTTTTCTTGAAAAAACGGCAATACATCCGAATTGCGAATGCCTAAGCGAGAGGTATAAAATTCAAAATTGGGTTCTTCTTCAGTGGCTACACGAATCCCGATATTGCAAGTACCGACTACGTGTTCTTCATAAAAATCAATCTCCATGACGTTGTCGCAAACCGGAATGACATTCACAAAACCATCGTTGATCAAGTCTACAATACGCTGTTTGTAATTATCCGGCTTAAAACCGTTGCAAACAATGATCACGTTTTTATCCACCAAACCTTTGGCATACAATTTCCGGATCAAATCGATGTCAAAAGCCGAGGAAGTTTCTAAGTGTACTTCATGCTTCAACACCTCTTCTAACACATAGCTGAAATGGCTGCTTTTGGTACAATAGCAATAATTGTAAGTTCCATTGTACCCCAGCGATTTCATTGCGCGGGTAAACAGATTTCGCGCCTTTTTAATTTGTGAGCCAATCTTGGGCAGATAGGTCAATTTCAAAGGCGATCCATATTTTTCGATCAGGTATTTCAGGGGTACCCCATTAAACACCAAAGATCCCTTTTCGTCGATATCAAAGCCTTCCTGAGGGAAATAAAAGGTTTGGTCGATCAAGTCAAAGTATCTGTTTGCCACCGCTTATATTTTTTAATGATGCGCAAAAGTAAGATAAAAATGGATGGTAGCTCAGGAAAATTTAGTTCATCATTTGCGGTTATTTTTATCTTGCAGCTGCTTAGTTTTTCAGCCTATTGGAGCTAAGTAAGAGCTTGTACAGGATTTTGATTCGATAGCGAAAATGAGCTAAAATTCGCCCCAATGAGGCGCGAAAAGCGGAGTGTAGCAGCGCTACATGAGCATTTTCGTAACGAAATGGGGGCGAATTTTAGCCATTTGCAGCTCGAGTCAAAATCCTGAACAAGCTCTAAACACTCAACAACGTAAACTTTGCTTCATGGACGTTTTAGACGCGCTCAATCAGGTAGCGGCTTTTCATCGCACTTTTCAACACCCTATATTACCGGAGCCTAGTATTCCTGGCCCCGATCGTTGTAAGCTTCGGGTAGCTTTGTTGCAGGAAGAGTTAAATGAATTTCAAAAGGCCATTGCGGATGGCAACTTAGCAGAAGTAGCCGATGCTTTGTGCGACTTGCAGTATGTTTTGGCTGGAGCAGTGTTGGAATTTGGGTTGGGGGATAAATTCCCGACTTTATTCAACGAGGTTCAGCGCTCCAACATGAGCAAATCATGTGCCACTCGTGAAGAGGCCGAAGCCACTCTTGAATACTACAAAAACGAACGAGGAACCGAGGGGTACATTCGCGAAGTCGAAAGCGTTTTTTTGGTATTCCGACAAGACGACCACAAAACCCTCAAATCCATCAATTATTCGCCTGCCCAATTGGGAGCAATTCTTGATCTTTAATACCTTACTTTATAAACATACCAGATGCTCCAACATTTAGATCGGCATCGCGCCGGCACGCTGGCCATTTTCATTGGCGCCATTTTTTGGAGCAGCGGTGGGCTGTTTATCAAATTATTGCCGTTTGATCCTTATACCATTTTGTTCTACCGGGCAGCTTGTGCTTGTATTTTATTCAGTGTTTGTTTTGGGAAAAAAGTGTTTCGCTTGGATGGCCTTACGCTTTTGGTAGCCATTTTCTATACGGGTTTGGCGATGAGTTTTGTAATCGCTACCAAAATGACCACGGCGGCCAATGCGGTTTTTTTGCAATATACCGCACCGATCTATGTTCTTTTGCTTGAACCCTACCTCTTCAAATTCCGATTATCACGCCTCAATATCATTACCGTAATCGTCTGCGCGATGGGAATGTTGCTGTTTTTTTGGGGCGATTTGGGCGGGGGAGACCTTGTTGGAAACCTGATTGGACTTAGCTCAGGTATTTTCCTCTCGGGCATGATGCTGACCCAACGATTTAATGCGCCCGATCGACATGAAGCGGGGATTTTTTGGGGTAATCTGCTGATTGTTTTGATCAGTTGCCCTTGGTTTTTACAATCCGCCACCCCAAGTACTACCCAGCTGGGCATGCTACTGTTTTTGGGTTTTGTACAAATCGGTTTTGGCTACATGCTTTTCACTTATGGCCTAAAACGGGTAACAGCCGTGGAAGCGGTGCTAATTGCTACCCTTGAGCCCGTATTAAATCCAGTTTGGGTATATTTTGGATACGGCGAAAAACCCACTTTTATGGCCATACTTGGTGGACTTATCATTTTAACCATGTTGACCATTCAAGTCATTTTGAGTCCAAAAACCCGGGTTCCGCAGGTAGATTAAGGATCGGGTGGATAATAAAGTGTCATTTTAGCCGCCGCTATTTTGCTGCCAATCAACTATCTTTTGAGGCGCAATGTGGGGCATTGTAACGAAAAAGATAGGAAGAGTGGCGGTGAAAGAGCAAGGCAAAAGTGATACTTTATTGTTTACCCGTTCCTAAACCGGGATTTTCATACCGTCTTCACCCATTACCGTGTTTGGAAATACCGCTTGTGCTTCCTCTAAAAAAACGCCCAAATCGGGATAGCGTGCCGAAAAATGTCCAAGCACCAGTTTTTTAGCATTGGCAGCGGCGGCAATTGTAGCAGCTTGGCCAGCAGTGGAATGCCCAGTATTGGTTGCCTTTTGAGCTTCCGCATTCAAAAAAGTGCTTTCGTGATAGAGTAAATCTACATCTTGAACCCACGAGGCCAATTGCGGCAAAAATGCCGTATCCGAGCAAAACGCATAGGAACGCGGAGGAATCTGCTCCCTAGTCAATTCCGTATTAGGGATGAGTCTACCATCAGACAAAAGGAGATCCTCCCCTTTTTTAGCTGCCAGTATCTGTGGTAGATCCAACTGATAAGTCTGAATTTTCTCTTTTTGCATCTTGAGCCGTCGCTGGCGCTCCCGAAATAGGTAACCAGTACATGGAACACGGTGTACAAGCGGCAAGCTGAATACCTCCACCTGTTCGTCTTGAAATATAAGGTGGTGTTTCGAGGGGTCTACAACAATGAATTGCATCGGAAAAGGCTCATAGGCATCAATAACATTCAATTGCGCGGTGATCATTTCTTGTAATCCCGGCGGACTAAAAATTTGCATCGGCGCTGTTCTACCGCCTAAAGCCAATGAAGAAAGGACGCCTGCCAATCCAAAACAATGATCGCCATGCAAATGAGAGATGAAGATTTGACTCATCTTGCGCATCGATACTTTGTATTGTTGTAACCGAATGATGGCGCCTTCGCCACAGTCAATCATATACGACCGATTGCCAACGGTAAGCACTTGTGCTGTCGAAAAACGCGCTAGTGTAGGAAAGGCAGCATTAGTGCCTAAAAGTTGAAGTTCAAATTGCATGTTTTGTTTGGATTAAGAACCTACCGTTCCCTATACGCAATGCAAAGCAGCTTGGTTCCATTCGTACAACCCAACCTTACATTCATTGCTCTTTGGGGGTCACTAGTTAAGACCTAAAAATGAACAACGGATATTGGAACAAAGCATTTATCATCAGTCTGCATGTTTCCATTTGGGCAGTTTTTCTCTCTTTGCCTTTTCTTTTCCAACCACCACGCATGATGCTTCCTGTTGTCGATGAAATCAACTTTAAATTTGCCATTTTAAGTTTCAATTGTCTACTGATTGGCTTTTTTACAAAGACAAACAGGAACTTAGAATCATAATTGAGCCAAAACAATGAGATAGTCCGCCCAACTAAATACCGTCCCTGGAAGGATTTATTTTTAACAGATTGTCAAGGAAAGTTAGGCGACTGGAAGCGCAGAATTGGCGCTTCAGTTCTCTCTAAAATCCAAACAAGTTCTAAACGACAAGAGCCACTTCCTTAGCTAAAGAAAGTGGCTCTTATCGTTTTTAAGCAAGGGATTAAACCTCTTCGTCATCGTCTAAGGTGTCATCATCTCCTTCTTTCATGATTTCGCGTTGCAATTCTTCCATGAAGGCATATTCAATGGCTTCATCAATAGTTGGGACGATTGGTAAAACCGTATGCAAATGTGAGATCTCCATCAAACGTTTTACACTAGGATGCACTACGCCTGTCAAAACGAACGCTCCTTTTTCACCCCAAAGTCGTTGGCCTGTCAAAATGGCACTCAACCCAGATGAATCAATGTATTCCACATTGGAAAGGTCAAAAATAAAGTTGGTAACGCCTTCATTGAAGAAAATCACAAACTCTGATTTAAGATCTGGCGCTAGAACCGCGTTCAAGTTTTTTTCTAGGGGGCAAAAGATGCTGTATCGCTCTTGCTTGTTTACTTTATACTCCATATAACACAAGTCGTTTCAATTCCTGGTAAAAGTAATGATTAATGCGAAGTAAACATACAAATTAATAGGAAACTTTCACTACCCCAGCATTTCATTAAACCAATGGCTTTTTCTGAGTGTTATGCTCAAGTTTGCTATTGAAATCTGGTGAGGATCCGCGAACAATCGCTGGAAGCTATTTCCAAAGTCGAAAAGAAAGCCATAACCGGCCTCAAAAAAATCCAGCTCAATGCCTTCATATTTTCAGACAAATCCGTAAGTTGATGTTAAATTTGAGAATTCATCCTTCTCCATCTTGACAGTCTGAATTTTTTGGATTACTTTTTGCACATTAAAAGCGGCAAACAGGAGTTCGCAACTTCCAAGTGCAAACTTTTGTATTCTTTGATAATTAATGCTATACTTGTTACAAGTTGATAACTAAAGCATTCTCAGAACAGTACCACCTATGAATAATCGAAGATTCTCACCGAAGGTGAAGCAGGTCATAGCAAAGAGTCGAGAGGAAGCCATTCGACTAGGCCATGATTTTATTGGAACCGAGCATCTCCTTTTGGGAATTGTTTCGGAAAAGGACAGTTTGGCAGTACGGGTGCTGGAATCGCTTGACGTCGATTCCGGCGAACTTCGTCAGACGCTGGAAGAGTCTGTGCAAAAAATACCAGCAGCACCGACTACCTTGAATGTGGGCACCCTTCCCTTGAACAAGCAAGCGGAAAAAGTGCTCAAAGTAACATTCTTGGAAGCCAAAATGCTGAAGAGCGAGGAAATCAGCCCAGAACATCTGGTGCTGTCTATTCTTAAACACAAAGAAAATCCAGCTTCGAAAATTTTGCACCAATTCGACATCGACTACGATATCTACAAAGCCGAGTTGGAATACGTAAAGCAAGATCAAGATTTTACTTCGATCGAACCCTTTACCAATCAAGCGCCTTCTGACAACGACGACCCCTACGAGGAAGACGAACAAGGCAGCCGCTTTCAACAACGCAAGGCAAACACCAAGTCGCGTACTCCCGTTTTGGACAATTTTGGCCGCGACATCACCAAACTGGCTGAAGAAGGTAAATTGGATCCTATCATTGGTCGTGAAAATGAAATTGAGCGGGTATCACAAATCCTAAGCCGCCGCAAAAAGAATAACCCCATCCTTATTGGCGAACCTGGTGTAGGTAAAACTGCCATTGTGGAAGGTTTGGCGCTGCGCATTATGCAACGCAAAGTTTCACGCACGTTGTTCAACAAACGCATCGTCATGTTGGATTTGGCAGCTTTGGTTGCCGGCACCAAATACCGCGGTCAGTTTGAAGAGCGCATGAAAGCGATCATGAACGAGTTGGAAAAATCTCGCGACGTGATCCTTTTCATCGACGAAATTCATACCATTGTTGGTGCGGGCGGCGCTACCGGTTCTTTAGATGCGTCTAACATCTTCAAACCGGCATTAGCTAGGGGCGAACTCCAATGTATTGGCGCTTCAACGCTCGACGAATACCGTCAGCATATTGAAAAAGACGGTGCACTTGATCGTCGTTTCCAAAAAGTAATGGTTGATCCGCCTTCTGCCGATGAAGCCATCCACATTTTGAACAACATCAAGTCGAAATACGAAGATTTCCACAACGTCATCTACGCTGAAGACGCCATCCGCGCTTGTGTACGCTTGAGCGACCGGTACATCACCGACCGCTTTTTGCCCGACAAAGCGATTGATGTCCTAGACGAAGTGGGCGCCCGTGTACACTTGAAAAATATCCACGTTCCAAAACATATCGAAGAGCTCGAAAAGCAAATCGAGGAATTGAAGGAACTGAAAAATCAAGCCGTCAAAAATCAGCAATACGAAAGAGCTGCTGATTTGCGCGATCGCGAATCCAAATTGGTTCGCCAATTGGAATTTGCTAAAGTACAGTGGGAAGAGGAGTCCAAAACTAAGCGCTATCCAGTGTCCGAAGATGACATTGCCGAAGTAGTTTCTATGATGACCGGCATCCCTGTGATGCGTGTAGCCCAAAGCGAAAGCCGCAAGCTGGTGAACATGGAAAAAGACATGCAGGACTCCATTATCGGCCAAAATGAAGCACTTAAGAAGATCACCAAAGCCATCCAACGCAACCGGGTGGGTTTGAAAGATCCTTCCAAACCGATTGGTTCGTTCATCTTCCTAGGTCCAACCGGGGTAGGTAAAACGGAATTGGCAAAAGCCTTGGCGCGCTACTTATTTGATTCTGATGATGCCCTCATCCGCATCGACATGAGTGAATACATGGAGAAATTCTCTGTAAGCCGTTTAATCGGAGCGCCTCCAGGATACGTAGGTTACGAAGAAGGTGGTCAATTGACAGAAAAAGTACGTCGCAAACCATATAGTGTGGTATTGCTGGATGAAATCGAAAAAGCGCACCCTGATGTGTACAACATCTTGTTGCAAGTGCTTGACGATGGCCAGCTCACGGATGGTTTGGGTCGCCGGGTGGATTTCAAAAACACCCTCATCATCATGACCTCTAACATTGGCGTACGTCAACTCAAAGATTTTGGTCAAGGCGTTGGTTTTGCCACCAAAGCCCGGGAAGATCAGGCCGAAGAACATTCAAAAAGCGTGATTCAAAACGCATTGAAGCGTACCTTCTCTCCTGAATTCCTCAACCGGATCGATGATGTGGTCATCTTCAACTCTTTGGGTCAGGAAGAGATTTTCAAGATCATCGATATCTCGTTGAAAGACCTGCACAAGCGTTTGACGGCCATGATGTACACTTTGGTACTCAGTGATGAGGCCAAAAAATTTGTGGCGGAAAAAGGATTTGATCCTCAGTTTGGTGCACGTCCACTTCACCGGGCCATCCAAAAATACCTGGAAGACCCCTTGGCGGAGTTCATTCTTAACGAGAATCCGCAAGAAGGAGCTGTTTTAGAAGCCGTAATGCACGAAAATGGCGAAGAATTGAAGATTACCTTGGCAAAAGAAGTAAATACTGACGTCAAGGAGTAAATAATATTTCTATATTTGCATACAAAGTACATCTACAGTAAATCTGTATGATGTACTTTTTGCTTTATTTCACCAAAAAAATCGCATTTGGCAAAGAGAGAATTTGTAAAACCTGGTAAAGAAAAAGAGGACCAATTCAGGGTCAATGAACAAATTCGCATTCCTGAGATTCGCTTGGTAGGCGACAATATGGAAGCGGTAAGCGCCCTCTTAGGCGTAGAAATCAAATCTGGTGAAGTGTATGCCACCCGCGATGCCCGCGAATGGGCTGAGAAAGCGGAATTGGATCTGGTGGAAATTTCCCCCAACGCCAAACCTCCTGTTGTTCGCATCGTTGATTACAACAAATTCCTTTACGAGAAAAAGAAAAAGGAAAAGGAAATCAAAGCCAAAGCCGCTAAAACAGTGGTGAAGGAGATTCGTTTCGGACCTAATACCGACGATCACGATTTCGAATTCAAAGTGCGCCACGCCCGCGAATTCCTTGAGGAAAACTCGAAAGTAAAGGCTTATGTCAACTTCCGCGGTCGTACCATTGTGTTTAAAGACCGAGGCGAGTTATTGTTGCTACGCTTTCTAAAAGAATTGGAAGACTTAGGCGCTGCCGAATCTTTGCCAAAATTGGAAGGCCGCCGAATGATTGTAATTGTAACGCCGAAAAAGAAAAAGTAGCTTTTTCTTGGCTGGTTGTTCAGTAATACCTACTTTTGCATCCTGTCATAAAAAACGAGTGTATATGCCAAAGATGAAGACGCACTCTAGTGCCAAAAAGCGCTTCAGAATTACGGGATCAGGAAAAGTAAAGCGTTTTCAAGCAAACACTTCTCACCGAATGAGAAGCAAGAGCAAGAAAGCGAAACTGCGGTTGAGAGACTCCACACTGGTTCACGTTTCAGAAGAAAAACGCGTATTGCGCATGTTGTGCAAAGCTTAAGAAAACATTTTTTAACGAGAATGCAGGAACAGAAGCATCTCCGATGAGGAAGATCCCTGTATTGCACTAAAATTTGAACAATGCCACGTTCAGTAAATGCGGTTGCCTCACGGCAACGGCGAAAAAAAGTTCTTAAAGCGGCTCGAGGTTATTTCGGCGCTCGTCGCAGCTTGATTACGGTAGCAAAAAACGCCCTTGACAAAGCAATGGGTTATGCGTTTGTTCACCGCAAGCAAAAAAAACGTGCTTACCGCACCCTTTGGATTGCTCGTATCAATGCTGCTGCTCGCACGCACGGCTTGTCTTACTCGCGCTTGATCCATGGGTTGGATAAAAACGATATCGCGTTGAATCGGAAAGTATTGGCCGATTTAGCGTTGCACCATCCCGAAACTTTCAAAACCATCGTGGATGTTGTAAAATAGATCATTCGGTCTTTTTACTGGTTAAAGGAAAGGTCAAACAATTAAAGTTCACTTTCGCCTTGCTCTTTCACCGCCACTCTTCCTATCTTTTTCGTTGTAATGCCCCACATTGCGCCTCAAAAGATAGTCGATTGGCAGCTAAATAGCGGCGGCTAAAATGTACTTTTATTATTCGCCCGTTCCTAAAGGCGCAATAAAGTCAACACTTTACTGCGCCTTTTTCTATTTACCCCCAAGAACATTTGGAATTTTTAAAAAAACGATACATCTTTAATTTTAACTTACAAAAGAAGTAAGGCGAATCATACGTTTGTTCTTTGATTTCGCCATCAAAATTAATTCATCTTTGCCCGTTACCCCATCAAAGTGCTACGATAATGATCAATACGGAACCTATTCTAAACCTGCTACGCACCAATTCCATCGGAAAATTCCTGCTCTTGCGCGCCCGCAACGCATATGTCCGAAATCTTCGCGAATTGCTCAATGAACTAGGCTTTAGTAAAGAATTGGATTGGCGCCGACTAGGTCCCATTGATGCTTACAATGAAGAAACCGTAGCTGCTGTACGCGCTTTTGCACAGCGCAATCGACTTGATGCCGACGGGTTGGTCATTTCCCCTTTTCAGGCCATCACCATGCTGGAACGGTATAAGATTGTTGAAGGCGTTAAACTCCTCCAAAACTCAATCAACAATCGCTCACTGGCCTCGGATTTTGATTTTTATGATTCCAATAATTTTGGTGTAAAACAACTGGCGTTGATGCTGGATATGCTCAACATCAAAGAGCCAACCTTTCAAGGCAATCTGAGTGATTATGCCCGGCGCAAAGGGCTTAATTCCGATGGCCGTCAATTGAGTGAACCGTTGGCACGTGCGCTACTCAGCGACATTAGCCAGTTTTTTGGCGATGATCTACAGCCACAAACTGCCCCGCCTTATAATGGTGGAAATAATGGCAGTAATAATGGTGGATACAATAATGGAAATAATCCTAATAACAACCCCAACAATCCAGTCATCAATCGTCCGCCAGTTTCCAATCCTGATCAACCCATTCTCAACAAGAATTTGCAGGTGTTGGATCAAGGAGCAAGTTTGTTGGTGAGTGATGGCGTACAACAGGTTCAGTTTCGCAAAATGCAGCCCTTAGGCGTAGCTACTGGAGGCACCCAGTTAGTAACCAATTTCGTCAATCAGAACCAGGATCAATTAATGGATCTGGATCTGACGCCTTCCGCGTTGCAAGTGATAGAAGCCGTATCCAAAAACGAAGGCCGATTAGACGCCATCAACACCTACGATAAAGGCTTCCTTAGTGTGGGAGTATACCAATGGACCCTCGGTCGCGATGATCGCGGTGGCGAGTTACCCGCTTTATTGAAAAAGGTAAAATCTACTTATCCCAGCGCTTTTGCTGCTTTTTTCAGCAATTTTGGCATCGATGTTAGCGAAGATACCAATACAACTTATGGCTTTCTGACTTACAATGGTCAACCCATCAATACGCCCGATTTGAAAGATCAGTTCCGTGATCCAGCGTGGGCGTACCGTTTTTGGCGCGCCGCACAAGATCCGTCTTTCCAATCCGTGGAAGTGGAACATGCCTTGGGGCGTTTGAAGAATTTTTATTGGAAAGACAATTTTGCCGTTTTAGGTAATAAACTGAATTTGGTGATTACCTCAGCATATGGAGTAGCCTTGTTGCTCGACAACCACGTCAATCGCCCCTCTTGGGTGAAAGGCTGTGTGGAACAAGCGATGGTACAAACCAACCTAACCAATCCTTTCGCTTGGTCTGATCAACAGGAGCAGCAAGTTATTGCAGCTTATCTCAATGTCCGTGAAACCTACACGGATGGAACTTATCCGCCGATGAGCAAATCTCGTCAACGTGCCGATGCTATTTATCAAGAAGTACAAGCGGGTCGAATTTCCGATAAACGCGGTTCTTTTCAGGCTTCCAATACCATGGTGAGAGCCTATGATTCACGCTCCATCGCTGACAAATCGGTAATTGCGCCGCCTTTTTATGCTCAACAGGATTTCCCAGATTGTGTTATCGATAGGGAATAAAATCATTTTTTCGTCTCTTTGGAAGGTACCGGTTTTCATTTGTTCCACCTGTACCTTCCAAAATCCGTGTTCAATCCCTTTAATCCGTGTCCAATCCGTCTAATCTGTGTTCCCAAAAAATCCCCACGCCGCAGGCGAAAAAGATCCATGTCCAATCCATCCAATACGTGTTCCAAAAAAAATCCCTTCCGAATCCACTTCAATTAACCCTGAACTGCCGTATAAGCACCGCCCCAGTCTCCTTCAAATCCGAACTCAAGATCAGTACCTGCTCTCGTTTACCATCTTCCACTGAAATGGCCACCGTATTTGGCACAATTTCACCCAGATCTTCTGAAAACACGATTAAAAAATTATCCTGCTGTGCCAGATTCGCTTTGAAAGTCGCTTTGTCTTTTGTCAATCGGTGTTTTTGCACAATAGGTTGTCCATTTAGGAATATAGAGATCACATCGCCATCAAGCGTGCCATTGTCCCATACCCGCAGCGTAAGTTCCGGACGACTAACTTCTATGGTACGCTGTAATTTGATGCGGCGCTGATTGGGACTTTCTTTTTGCAATGTTTGGATGCTAGCACGTAGGTCGGCGTCCAAGATGGGTTTTTCCAAATACACTTTACCTGGAGCGCAGGCGCCCGTGCGTGCGGTCGTACCTTCAATAAAACCCGTCCACCTTCCGCGAAAAGCGTAATGGCTGCTGTCTTTTTCCAGTTTCATTCGCAAGGTTTTTAAACACCATTTCCATTGCGGATCAGTTTTTTCGATGACCCGATCTTCGCGGATTATCAAGGAATCATTGGCAGGGTTAAAATCCCAATCCAAAGCCAAACGACCACTTCCACCTGCTGATTCTGAAACAATACGCGCAATGCCTTTACCACCTTGCTCCAAACTCACTTCGTATAGGAAAGTATAATCGCGGTCGGATTGATCAATTTGGCCTGTCCAAACGCCCAAAACACCAAACTGCGGGGTTTCAGCTCCAGGAGTATCGGCCTCTTTAGCTTTTCGCAATTTCATCGTGCCCGGCGCACAACCTCTGGCTTCCCATGAGCCTTGTAGCTGCCAAGCGCCATCGCCGCCAGTACCTAATTGTAAAGTGGCATATTTTAAACACCAGGTGGAGCCCTTGGCATCAATTTGATACACTTCTTGCAGCACCAAACGCCCGTTAGACCAAACTCCGGCTATGCTAAATTGCGCGGTGGCTAACCCGTCACTGGTGGTAGCGGTAGCAGTACCGGTCAGTTTATCCTGTTCCTGAACGACATCCATTTGGTAAGTATACGTCAGGTTTTTTCCAGATTGTGTAACTGAACCTTCCCAACGACCCGATAGGTCTTGCCCTTCAACACGGGCTACAACAAATAGTAATAGCAAGCAAAACCATCTTGAATTCATATAATCGATATTTTGGGCGAATCAATAATTGGACGAAACAAGTCAACAAAAGTAGCAGTTTTTGGAGCGTCAAGTTCACTGGACTTTGTACAGTGCGCTATTTTTTATTCCCCTTGGGTTAAAATTTCTTTGACCTTCAGGTTATACACGTCATAAAACAGCAAGTTGTTGTGCCCGGCGCCAATTACCGTTACAAAAGTATCGTCAGGTTTGAGCAATCCGCGGAGTTTTTTGGCGCTAGCAAATGGCACTACAAAATCTCGGGTGCCTTGAAAAATATGTACTGGACATTCGGTTTCGCTTAAATACTTGTAGGAAGGCAAGGGATAACGAAATAAAAACAACTTGGGCAACCAAGGATAGTATTGATAAAACAGATCGCGCATGCTGTAAAACGGTGTCTCTAAAATTAATGTTTTGGCAGGGTGCGCTGCCGCCACTCTGGTCGCAAATGCCGAGCCCATCGAACGGCCGTACAATACTATTTCATCGGGGGCGTAAAACTGTCGAACGTACTGATACATCGCTTCCGCGTCTTCATAAAGTAAAGTCTGGTTGCGCCATCCTTTGCTTTTTCCGTATCCACGATAATCGTAAACGAAAAAATCGTAATTATACTGGGCAAAATAGTGGTACAAATGCCCCCAACGTGCCAGATTGCCCGCATTTCCATGGAAAAACAAAACTACACCGCGGCGAGTTTCAATTGGTGTAGTTTTGAACCACAAAGCATTAAGCAATCCATGGTGTTCAGTAGGTAGAAAAAGCTCTTCAACTGGCGCTTCAAAATGATAAACATGGTCTTTTTTCAACCGTCGGGGACGAAAAATAAAGGAGGCCTGAAACACTCCAGTCAAAAGGTTGCCTAACAGGAGTAGTCCGATGACTGCTGCTGCGAGATATTCTAGCCCATAGAACCACCAAGACCCCATTTCTCTTTTTTATACAGCGATCAGCGCTGGTTTAACCGCTTTTTTTACCCACCAAAACCTGGGTAGGACTCAATAGGTACGGGGGCAAATATGCCGGAATATTACTAAAGGGCAATACCTCTGGCTTGAGTCGAATGCCAATAACCTGCTCCATAAAATCGCGACGGGCTTGGATGCGTAGCCAGGTTTCTGGAAATTTAGTAGCCAACTCCTGGCGCAACTCGGCGTCTGCTAAAGCAATTCCGTCTTCTATGTTAATAGTATGGTAGATGGAGCCGGTAGCCGGTATCACATCCACCTGTAACGCCATC
The DNA here is from genome assembly GCA_040401995.1 of Saprospiraceae bacterium. GTDB lineage: Bacteria > Bacteroidota > Bacteroidia > Chitinophagales > Saprospiraceae > Haliscomenobacter. The sequence goes on along the minus strand of JBBANM010000033.1, from coordinate 14,415 downwards.
CCGGAGCGAAGCTGAATTTTAGAGTTCTTTTCTACCGGTGAATGCACCCATTCGTCGAGGTGGATATAATGTCCAGGATTGAGCGATACCCCAAAAAAAGGATCGCCGATAATGCCGTGGATGGTGTCGTATAATTCGCCGCCGGTAACGCCAATGCCAATTTTTTCATACCAAGCTGCAACCGCCCGAAAGTAAGGGATGGCTAATTTTTGCAAGTAATCCTTTGCGCCGGCTGGCAACCCTTCTTCATCGCGCACCAACCAACCAGCGCGAGCATTCAATGCGCCCCACAACCCAAGCGCCATGGTAAACGGCTGACCTTCTTCTAAGCGATTCAAAGACGGACTGGGCAACCCATAAGCCGCTCTAGCCCCGCAACTCAACATCAAATGGCAACTAAGCGGAATACCATTGACGCCCATAAGCGCAGCAGCTTCGTACTCGGTCATACCGGGTTCCATTCCCCATAGCACTTGTTTCAATCCGTTGGAAGAATGACAGGCCGCAAATTCAAAAGCTGCCAATTGCTCGGCCTCATTGATGATGCGGAGACCATCAACAGGATTCATAAACAAATCGCCAGCATTGCTGACTTTGTGAACATCGCCGGTTAGATGCCGCAAGAGATCGATGAGGTAAGAAGGCGTTTCAAAAACGAAGGGTGCATCAGCAAACTCTTCATGAGAAAAATATTTCCACCCAGCAACCCCCACGCTTACGCCGGTGTGAATCCCCTCATTTTGGAGTATTTGTTTCAAATTGGAACTTTCCTTACGTGATTGTCCGAGTAAGCTCAAAGGCTGGTAAAGCAGTTTACGCAAAGGGGCTGGCGCTAAATCAGCAAATCCAAAGCCTTCATTACCAATGAGTAGTAGCGGAGTTTGGCGGCGATCCACGATAAGCAAAGCTTCCTCAAAACGGGGATCATACCCACTTACCCAAGACAAGTTGGCTTGGTGTTCGCGATCGGCGTAGATAATCAGGAAATCGAGTCCAGCGTCGTCCATACGCCAGCGCAATCGCTCCAGACGAAATTCGTACAATTGTGCAGAAAGCGTAGGTGCTTCAGTGGGCAACCCAAATTCGGGTAGATCAACAGTAGCGAGTTGGATGTCCATGTTATTTACCTTGAAAATTTGGGGTGCGTTTTTCAATAAATGCGGTGGCGCCTTCACGAAAATCTTCCGTTGCAGTGGTTTCGCCAAATGCGGTTATTTCGCGTGCAAAACCATCTTCCCCGTCTTGGAAATAAGCATTGATGCTTTCGATGACTTTGGCGATGGCGATCGGGCCCTTGGCGCCAATTTTTTTCAATAATTCTTTGGCTTTGGCAACTTCGCTACCTGCCGGAACCACATAATTGACCAAACCTAAACGTAAAGCCTCTTCGGCGCCAAACATATCGCCAGTCATGATCAACTCGGTGGCTTTGGTTTTGCCAACGTATTGAATCAGGCGTTGGGTACCGCCATAGCCAGGGATAATACCCAAGTTGACTTCCGGTTGCCCAAACCGCGCCAGTTCGCTGGCAACCCGTAGATGACAAGCCATCGCCAGTTCACAGCCGCCGCCGAGGGCAAAACCGTTTACAGCAGCAACCACTGGCTTGGAAAAACGCTCGATTAAGAAAAAAGTATCTTGACCGTATTGGGCCATTTTTTTGCCTTGTTCGCCATCAAGCGCCAAAAAACCCTTGATATCAGCGCCAGCTACAAAAGCCTTTTCGCCTGCTCCGGTGATGATTATGCCGCTGACGTGGGTACGCAGGGGAGCATCCTTACTAAAAAAATGGTTGAGTTCCTGAATGGTTGTGGTATTCAAGGCGTTCATAGCAGTAGGGCGGTTGATGGTCAAAATCAGAATGCCATCTTCTTCCTGAACGAGCAAATTTTCGTATTGCATGGGTTGGTATTTGGTTTGGCTTAAAATTAAAAAAAGGTTGGGAATAGGGCGACAAAGTTTTTTAACCTGTCCTCCCCTACTCCAACCTTTTTTATGCAGTAAAAAATCAGTAGCTCTTGAAGACATGCTCCAAAACCGCCAATCTTTTGTCCTTATTTCGCAACCGTTTCTTCGGTGTGCATGACGCGGATTTGGTGGTTGATGGATTCATCGTGAATCGCTTTCATCACCACGGTCACAAACTCTTCGCTCAAACCGCGTTTTTTGCCAATAGTAATGGCGCGAGTCAACAATTCCGTCCAACGGCCAGCCTGGAGTACAGAAATGTTGTTTTGTTTTTTGTATTCGCCGATGTGTTCAGCGATTTTCATCCGGCGACCCAACATGTTCAACAAATCTTCGTCTAATTCGTCGATTTCGTTGCGCAAGTTTTGGATATGGTGTTGGAATTCAGGATTTTCTGAATTGGTATCGCGCAATTCCAATTTGTCAACCAATTCTTTGAACTGTGCCGGCGTCACTTGTTGAGCGGCGTCGCTCCAAGCTTTGTCGGGGTTTGGGTGAACTTCCGACATGATCCCGTCAAAGTTAAGATCCATTGCTTTTTGCGCTACATCGAGCAACAAATCGCGGCGACCGCAGATGTGGCTGTTATCGCAAATGATCTCCAAATCAGGAAAATAACGACGTAGGTCGATCGGAATCTGCCAACGTGGAACGTTGCGGTATTGGGTTTCTCCGTGGTAAGAAAAACCGCGGTGTACCGCAGCAATCCGGGTAATACCTGCTTTGTAGATGCGCTCGATAGCGCCGATCCACAATTTCAGATCGGGGTTAACCGGGTTTTTCACCATTACTGGAATGTCGATGCCTTTCAAAGCATCAGCTACTTCTTGTACCGAAAATGGGTTGGCAGTGGTACGTGCGCCCAACCACAGTACATCGATGCCGAATTTGAGGGCTTCTTGAACGTGGAAAGTGTTAGCAACTTCGGTGGTTACCTTCAGGCCAGTTTCTTCCTGTACTGCCTTGAGCCAAGGCAAACCGATCGAACCTACCCCTTCAAATTCTCCCGGGCGGGTACGTGGCTTCCAAATACCGGCGCGGAACAGATCCACCATTTTGTACTGAGCCAAGTCACGTGCTGTTTGCAACACTTGCTCTTCTGTTTCGGCGCTACACGGTCCCGCGATGATGATCGGGCGTTTGCTGGTGCGCTCAATGATAGGACGGAAAGTCATTTCCATGGTCAAATAAGTTATGAGATGATTTTGCGAATTTGATTTGCTTCTTCAATCAATCTATAAAAAGTGGTAAAATCTTTCTTGATCAACAGCGTCCGGAATTCTGACAATCTGCTGATGTGTTCATCCAGTACGTCGAGGATGTTGTCGCGGTTTTGCCGAAAAATCGGCACCCAAGTATCTGGCGAACTTTTGGCTAAGCGCACCGTCGAGCCAAAACCCGAACTGGCCAGTTCAAAAATCCGCTCTTCGTCTTTTTCTTTTGCCAAAACCGTCAAGGCCAAAGCAAAGGAACTGATGTGCGAGATGTGCGAAATATAGGCGGTATGTACATCGTGCGAGGTACTTTCCAAATAAGCAATCTTCATGGGTATAGAACGGTAAAGTTGTTCCACCGTTGCTACTGCCTGAGGATCGCTATCTTCAGCATTACAAATTACCGTGTATTTGTTTTCAAAAAGGTTTGGTATGGCTGCTTCGGGGCCTGAATATTCCGTTCCGGCCATCGGGTGGGTAGCAACAAACTGACGTCGACGCGGGTGGTTTTTAACGGCCTCGATTATGGGTACTTTGGTGGAACCTACATCGATTACGATCTGGCCGTCTTTGAGTAAATCCAGCACCTGAGTCACCAATTGAGTCATGATGTCTACCGGTGTTGCTACTACGATGAGGTCAGATTGCGCTACGGCCTCTTCCAGCGTCAGGTCTTCATCAATCAAGCGCCGCCGGATGGCTTTGTCTAAATTTGATTGACTCACATCCACACCGATGATGCGACTAGCAAAACCATTTTCCTTGAGTGCTATGCCCAAAGACCCGCCGATCAATCCTATTCCGATAATTGTAATGACCACTTTATGCGTATTTCTTGTTCTGTCAAATTAAATGCTCACTCCCGATTTTACCATTTCGGTAATCCGTCGTGCTGCTTCCTCAAAAACGGCGGTTTCTGCACATAAGGAAATGCGGATGTAATTTTCTCCTTGGGTTCCAAAAATGCCGCCGGGTGTCAAAAACACGTTGGCGCTATAGAGTACTTTGTCGGATAGTGCAAATCCGCTGCTCGCCTGTGCCGGAATTCGAGCCCAAACAAACATGCCCACTTGATCGCGATCGTAAACGCATTCCAGCACATCAAGAATGCGGTACACTACCTCCCTACGCTCGGTATAGCGACGGTTGAGGTCTTGATACCAGGAAACGGGATTTTGCAAGGCTTGCACCGCAGCAAGTTGCACCGGTTTGAACATCCCCGAGTCCATATTGCTTTTGAAACGCAAAATGGTATCGAGGTAAGTAGCTGCACCGGCCACCATGCCTACGCGCCAACCAGCCATGTTGTGCGATTTACTTAACGAATTGAGTTCCAGTGCTACCTCTTTTGCCCCTTCTACGCTCAACAAACTCATGGGTTGATCATTGAGGATAAAGGCGTAGGGGTTATCGTTGACCACCAGGATGCGGTGGGTTTTTGCAAAGGCAATCAAGTCTTTGAAAAAACCCATATCCGCCCGAGCGCCGGTAGGCATATTGGGGTAGTTGACCCACATGATTTTTACTTTGGAGAGATCCTGTCCAGCCAACTGATCCAAATCAGGTTGCCAATTGCGCGCCTCCAGCAGGTCGTAATCTCGCAGGGTAGCTCCGGTCAAATAAGCGGTGGAGCGATAAGCAGGATAACCAGGGTTGGGCGTCAATACTTCATCTCCTGGTTCCAGATAACTCATGGAGATATGCATGATTCCTTCCTTTGAACCTAGCAGGGGTAGAATTTCTTGGTCAGGGTTCAAGGTCACGTCAAAATGCTCCTGATACCAACGCGCAAAAGCTTGTCGTAGCTCCGGAATACCTACATAACTTTGATAAGCATGCGTATTGGATTCCCGAGCAGCATTGACCAAGGTTTCGATCGTAGTATCGGTTGGCGCCAAATCGGGGCTGCCAATGCCTAAATTGAGGATATCTTTCCCTACGCCACGCAAGCGAGCGATTTCTTTGAGTTTGGTGGAAAAATAGTATTCTTCCACGTTGCCAAGGCGTTGCGCCGGTAAAATAATAGGTTCCATATCCCTTTTCTTGGTCGTGTTAACTATTGCTGATAATGCTCGCCTTGGCGGTACGCGCCATACAATTTCAAGCTGTGCGTAATGGGGCGAATGGCCTCCAATGCCAAATCTGGACTTACCAAACCTTGGGCTACAAAATCTACGTAAAACATGTACTCCCAGGGCTGACCGATGATCGGCGCTGACTGGATTTTGGTCAGGTTGACATTGTAAGCCGCTAATACCGCTAGTACTTTGTACAAACTACCAACGGTGTGGTCTACTGCAAAACTGATAGAAAATTTATCCGGGTTTTCGACTTGCTGCGCAACCTCGCTGGGTTGCAACACCAAAAACCGGGTATAATTTTGTTTGTTGGTTTCGATGCTTTCATCCAGGATTTCTAACTCATACAACTCCGAAGCCCAAGTGCTGGCAATAGCGCCAATATGTCCTTGCTGGTGTTCGTGCAGGTTGCGGGCCGAAAGAGCAGTATCCTCCATTTCAACCAAGCGAATATTTGGATGATTGCGGAAAAACTCGCGGCACTGCTCGATGGCAATGGGGTGAGAATGAACCTCGGTTAGGTCTTCAATTTTTTGGCCGGGCAACACCAATAGATTTTGCTTAACCCGCAAATATACTTCGCCAATAATGGTGAGGTTCGATTTAGTGAGCAATTTGTAATTGGCCATCAAGCTACCTGCCAGCGTATTTTCGATGGCCATCAAGGCGACATCGGCTTCTTCGCCCAATTCGGTGGTTGCCACCAGTTTTTCAAAAGTAAGCGCGGGTACAATTTCCAATGCCCGATCAGCGAATACTCGCCGAGCGGCAATGTCGTGAAAAGCGCCCGGGTAACCCTGGATACAGATCCGCAATGGCGCTGTTGCTAAATCCGCCGCTACTAAAGTGTCTTTTGAATCTAATGGCAAAATCATTGGTTCTAATTTGCGTACAAAAAAAAAGTCCCGACTTGGCGGGACTTCTGGCGGAGTGTTACACTCTCTTTTTTTACACCTTAGGTAAAAAACCGGAAGTCCCTCTATGGTATCCATAAAAGAAAAAATAGTAAAATCGATATGCCGAAGCGCTCTGGTTAGGATACATCATAATTTGGTTTTATTGTTCCTTAGAGTGTGTTTGGATTTTTAGTTCGCAGGCGTAGTGAGTCAAAATTTGCACTAACGAGGCGTAAAAAACGGAGTGTAGCAGTGCTACATGAGTATTTTCACAACGAAGTTGGGGTAAATTTTGGCCATCTGCAGCGCGAACTAAAAATTCAAACACACTCTCTAACGACCACAAACAAAAAAGTCCCTCTGAAGGGACTACTTTTTATTTTGATCTGTATTTTGAGCAAAAAGGAAGCAGTCCCTTTACGGATGAGCGTAAAAGTAAAAGCTAAAATAAGTGTTGCTCAATACAGAATTCATGTGGTCATTTTTTTATGAACAGCACAAACTTAGAGAAATAAATCTGGATTACCAACACCTAAGTGCATAAATTTCTTTGTGCATTTACGATGGCTAGGACTTAGGAACGGGTGAACAATAAATTACCACTTTATCCTTGCTCTTTCGCCGCCACTCTTCCTATCTTTTTCGTTGCAATGCACCACATTGCGCCTCAAAAGATAGTCGATTGGCTACGAAATAGCGGCGGCTAAAATGTCAATTTATTATTCTCCCGTTCCTTAGAATGCCGTACATTAGCCTGAGCGGTAATAAGCTAAATAAAACAGTTGAAATCCCCAGGGGCTTGCTAGCCGTTTCCTCTTGTTTGAATTAGCCTATTTGAACCCGCGTCATTGGTCATTTTTTTAATCATAAAGCATGAAGAAAGCGTTACTCGGATTGTTGTGGCTATTGGGATTTCCTATTCTAATGGGCGCCCAAGTTCCAATTTCCAACTTATATCTGTTTGATTTAAAAAAAGCAAACGATAGCATTTTCCAGTTTTCGGCGCCGCGTTTTCTAACCGCTTTTAACGTAAACGGTTACAACAACCATCCTTATTTTTTCAGCAATGAAGAATTGTACCTTTCTGTACAACAACCTAATATGCGGGTTCCGGATTTTTATTCGCTCAACCTGCGCACCAACGCTCGCGTACGCGTGACCGACACCCCCGAAGGCGAATACTCGCCGCGCCCGCTTGGCGATGGGGTCCATTTTACTGCCGTGCGCATGGAATTTCCCGGTCGGGATACGGTGCAACGCCTGTGGCAATTTCCACTTGATCGCTCCAACAAAGGCCAAGTGATGTTACCCGATGTGACCAAGGTGGGCTATTACCTGTGGTTGAGTACCCGTGAAGTAGTCATGTATTTAGTCGGAAAACCCAGCCAATTGGTGAAAACCGATGTGTTTGCTCCCCGCAAAGACATCATTGCACTAGATGTGGGTCGTTGTATCAAAAAACTGAACAACGGCATGGTCTATTTTGTGCAAAAATCGGTAAGTGCGCCTTGGCAAATCATGAGATACGATCCCAAAAGCACCAGTATCCGTGTTCAATCTAGCCTGGTGGTCAACACCTTACTCAATTCTGAAGATTATACCATCATGAACGACGGGGTGATTTTGATGGCCTCAGGTAGCACCTTGTACAAGTTCAAACCCGGATCGTCGGATCGTACATGGAAAAAGATTGGCGATTTTCAAACTTTTGGTGTTCGGCGTATTACCCGCATTGAATTGAGCCCCGACAACAGCCGGATTGTGTTGGTCAATAATGAGTGATGAAGGTCTGGATCCTACTGTCGTTTTTTCTTTTTCAATATGGGTGCCTGTTGAGCGCGCAGGATGCCGACTATGTTCAAAAAATACGGGATCAGCGCGCTACTTATGGCAAAGCATTTTTACAAATCCCTCATTCTCCTTTGCCCAGCAAAAAATCAGTGAAAGGCCTGCGTTTCTATGCACCTGATCCACAGTATCGAGTACTTGCGGATGTATTGCTTACACCTGATTCTTTGGCTACTACTTTTGCTACTTCAAGTGGAAAAACGCAAACTTTTGTGCAATATGCCTGGGCGATTTTTTCAGTTCAGGGTATGGAGCAGCGTTTGGCGCTTTACCGCAGCACAGCAGTAAGGGCTTTTTAACCCAAATCAAACTTTTTGTTTCTGCCGTTCAAAGACGCGACAAATGGCGAAACGACTTACGGCGGCGGTAGGTACCTCGAAATCCCATTAGCGGTTATTCAAAACCAACGCTTGGAGCTTGATTTCAATTTGGCGCACAATCCTTGGTGTGCTTATGATGCGGGGTCTGATTGCCCTTTGCCCCCGCGGAAGAATTGGTTAGAGATAAAAATTGAGGCTGGGGAAAAAATGTTTGGGGGTGGGAAATAGATGGATGATAAAAATTCAATATATATTAAGCCACATCATACCCTGACTCAGCTCTAAGCTCAGGAAACTGTAACCCTAACACGATGTCAGTTGCAGGAATTCCTCTTTCAACCAATTCTTTAGCTATCAATAAGTCTGTTCTATTTTCTTGTAACCATACTTTATTATCGATGATATCAAAATGAAAGATGACGTAAAACTGGTACTCATCTTTTCTCCAACCAGAGTTCAAAAGTTGATAATGCTTTCCATCTTTATCCACGATTACAGTTGCTTCAAGTCCATCTTTTTGTTGATTGAACATTTCAGCATAATCATGTAATGCTTCAATGATGATTTTTTCATATTGTTTTACCCGCGTAGCCATAGTTTTATTTCTTCTGATTCAGAATCAAAAATAATCACTTTTACTTCATAGCGCTGAAGTGCTTTAAGCAAAATGGGGATTTTCATTATTTTTTGATAGATTTTTTCAGGAATTGCCAAAAAAATAGCACGTTCGGGTTCTACCTCTTCAAGGCCTAATTCATAATCAAGATACTGTCCAAGAGCAGTATGGAATTCATTGGGAACACTTTCGCCAACAAAACTTTTTACTTCAACTAAGATTTTTGAATTATTTTTTTGAGCAGCCATTAACTTTTCTGCTCCAAGATCAACAGGGTAGTTTACTCCTTCTAGTTTTAGAAAATAGGGGTAATGATCCAACCATCTTTTTCAAGAGCAATTCGAACTTGGTGGTGATATTTATCTTTTGCTGCCACTTTTTGAAGCAAAAATAATGCATTTTAAGCAATGAAATTCTAGAAAAATTGGTCTAGCGATTGAATTCCAATGGTTTTATTTTAACCTGACACCCGGCTGACATCGCTTTCTATATATACAAGAAGTCCATAACCCCCTACATATTCAACCAATACGTAAACTTCAGCACCAATGCCCGGTTTTTGTTCACAAACGAATTGGAAATATAGTTGTCGGTATACACGATGAACAGATCCGAAACTGGGCGGAAACGCCATTGAAAACGCGAATTAATGTTGACGTTTTTGATCTGGTTGTTGTACTGAACAAACGTAGTCCAGAACAAACTCCGCGAAAAAGAGATATCGACCCTTGGGCCAATCAGCAATAAATTAGCGGTGCTATAAGGTTCTGGTAAACGGATGCCATTGTAACTAAACGTAGCCGATATCACGCCATAAGGTTGAATTCGATAACTAATGGAGCCGTCCACGTTCGTTCGGTTGCCGCTGTAATACCCGCCCCGCTGCGCGGTAATGGTATAAAAAACGCGCTTCCGAAAGTCTGAAGTGTAGCTAGAGTATAAGTAGTTGTAGCCATATCCCCCGCCAATCGGAAGTTTGCGTCCGCCAGTATTGGTGGGGTCAAAAGCGGAGAATAAGTAAACAAATTCATGACTGGCGCGGAAAGTAAACAATGCAGTTGTGCGGAATTTCACTTGATATAACAGGTTGGCATCCCAATCCGTAACGCCATAGAGCTTATTGCCCAATACATCAAAATCGATCCCCGGACCATGACTTTGCACTGGGCCTTTTTTGGGATAATATTTCCAATTTACCGTACCCGCTACGCGTTGGTAGTTGCGCCGACGAGCATAACCCGTTTCAGGATTGTAGTTGGCGCCAACCGATTGCGCAATCATCGTTACATCGATGTTGGTTTTGTTGTAAAAAATAGATGCTGAACTTACCCCGCTTTGTTTGCTGCTACCTGGGCTAAACGACTGGTGGTGAAAAAATTTCCCGTTCCATTTGTTGTCTTTGGAAGCCAAGTTGTAATCCACCCCCAAAACCCGGTTGTAGTTATAAATTTTATTTTTAGGGTCTTTGATGCCTTCGTCTTTGAATGGTTCTTTGTTGATCGCAATCAACCCAATATTGGATCGACTGAATACCTTGCGTTGCAAGGCAATAACCGAGTAATTGACTGATGGCTGACTAATCGAGCGGTCACGAGCCGTCTCCATTGTCAATATCCCTAAACGGGTTTTGTCGTCCAGTTTTCCGCTCAAACGCGCCCCGGCATAAATGGGATTTTGCACATTTTGCCCTGTGCTAGTATCACGCGCAACCCCGATGCGCCGGGAAAAAAACGGTCGTAGCCCTACTGCCCCAAACTCGCCAAACAAGTCAGCATTTTCCAAGAAAAATTGTCGTCGTTCTGGAAAAAAGATCTCGAATCGATCAAGGTTGGTCACTTGTTGATCTACTTCTACCTGCGAGAAATCTGGGTTTAGGGTAAGGTCAAGGTTCAGCGCTGGGCCAACAGCTATCTTAGCATCGCCGCCAATACCCAAACTTTTATTCGATTGAAATCCCTCTTTTCGGGTTTCCGAATATCTAGTAAGGGCGTAAGGAATAAGAACAGTATTAGCGCCTGGTTTTTTCAACGGTGCATCCCAAATCAGTTTCCCTACATAGGCCAAGTTTACAATCGAAAACTGACGCGGCATTTTCGGCCATACTGAACGCTCGGCAATGTCGCTATCTACTCGGTAAAATTTGATGTTCCATTGGGTACCACCTTCTTTAAATCGGAGGGTTTTAAATGGTATGGCCATTTCTACAATCCACAGACCCTGGTACTGTTTTGCAGCTGAAACCCAACGGTTATCCCAAGCTAAATCCAAATCAGTAGGGATATTGCCTCCATTGACTACCAACCCTTCCCTTTGTACGCCAAAAGGGTTGACCCCAAATTGAAAAGCACTGGTATTGTCTTGAAAAGCGTCGATGGTAAAGGTTACCGCATCGTTGGCTTCACCCCGGAAGTCGCGGCGTAACGAAGGCGTTACATAATTCCGCTCCTCATGCAAACTAAAACACTTCGCAGAAAAGTATACGTATTGATCGTCGTAGGTAAGGCGTACTTGGGTTTGGGCTTTAGCCAAGGAAGTATCGGAGGGAAAAAATTGCCAGAAATTACCAACAACTTGCGCTTGATCCCAATCATCTTCATCCAAAATGCCGTCTATTTTGATGAGCCCCTTGGCGTGTTTGATGTGAATGGCCAAACTATCTTGTGCTGTCAATGAATCCGTACACATAGCTCCGACCGCTAATACCAAGAAAAAGTAAAGTTTTTTCATACCGCTTTAGTTGCAAATCCCTTTCAACGCTACAAATAAACTGTTTTTTCTTGGAAAAAAGGACACATGACGTTGAATAACCAATGCCCAACGACCGATGTTCAACTCCGGCAAATGACTTTATAAAACACCTAAAATCAACACTATCCTAAAAAAATCCGTCGTTGATCGACTGTTGTTTGTTGTTGAGCTGCATTTTGGATTCATTCCCTATAAACTCGCCAAGTTTACTGCCTAACTCCCAAAGATTTGCGCCACCACTTCCTCGCGTTTTTCCCTGCTGATGGGGATTTTTTGCGCCTCAATCTCCAACTGATTCCCATCCAATGCTTTAACTTTCTGAATGGCAACAATATAGGATTTATGTACCCTTAAAAAATCAGGGCTTGGCAAGCTTGTTTCTAGGTTTTTCAAGCTTTCCAGTACCACGTATTTCCGGTTGTTGGTACATACAAAACGCACATATTCTTTCAAGCCCTCAACATACAAAAGCTCGTTAAAAAATATTTTGACCATTTTCCCATCGGCTTTAACCACCAGAAAATTAAGAGCAGGCTCACCAGGCTCCACCGGGGCAACAACCCGCTGGCGAGCTCGGTGAATTTCTTTGGCTTTTTGCACCGATTGCAAAAACCGATCAAAAGAAAATGGTTTGAGTAAGTAGTCGACCACGTTTAGATTATAGGCTTCTACCGCATATTCATTGTAGGCGGTGGTAAAAACGGTCAGTGGGGGATGTTGCAAGGTTTTCAGCAAAGCGCTGCCACTCAACAGCGGCATTTGAATGTCCAAAAAAAGCAGATCGATGGGTTGGGTTTGCAAGATATCGAGTGCTTTCAAAGGCAGCTTCACCTTGTCTACCAACTGCAAATCTGGAACTTGCCCCACATAATTTTCTAAAAGCTGTAGCGCCAAGTATTCATCATCTACCAAAAGGGTTCGCAAGGGTTCCATTATTTTTCCTGTTTTGCAAGCTGAACCGACAAATGCACCGCAAACTCTGTCGCAGTTTGCGAGATGTCAAATTGGTGCCGGTGCGGATATTTTAGGGCCAACCGACGGCGAATGTTGTCCAAACCCACTCCGCCAACTTGATCTTTTTGATGATTCTGATCATTTTTCGAGTTGCGCGTACTAAAATGTAACCAACCGTCAGCTACCGACAGCTCAATCTGCGCAAAAGCATGTTCATTGTATTCAAAATCGCCGTGTTTGCAGCAGTTTTCTACGAGCGGAATGAGCATCATGGGTTCAATAAATAAACCTTCAGGGTTGCCATTCACTGTAAAACTTAGGTTTTGCGGGGTTTCGTTACGCAATTGAAACAATGCCAAATACTGTTCCATATGGGCAATCTCTTGTGACAGTAAAATCTGATCTTTTTGGGTTTCATATACTACATACCGCAACAACTCCGATAAACGCAGCACCATTTGCGGCGTTTTTTCTGAGCGAGCCACCGCCAAAGCGTAGATATTGTTCAGGGTATTGAACAAAAAATGGGGGTTGATCTGCGCCCTTAGAAATTGCAATTGGGCTTCGTTCTGTTGATTGATGATGGCTTTTTGTTGGCTTTCTTTGCGAAAACGAATTTCCAAGACCTGATAAAAAGTGCTCAATAATACCGCCAACAAGTTGCTCATCAAGGCGCCGCCCCAGAAGGCTTTTCCGCTTTTGAATAAAATCGCTGCAGGCGTTACCGGCGGCAATAAACCATTCAGTTGGATACGCAGATAAGCCAATGCAACAATCAAAAAAAGCACCGAACTGGAAAAAATCAAATAGCGACTGTGTTCAAAAAACCGATCTACTAAATACAGGTTGATGTAAAACAAGACCGCCATAGGCAGCATATTGCTCAAAGCCCGCAGCAGGCTATCCGCAAACGAATAGACATAACTAAAAATCGAAGCATAAATAAAAATCAGCATAATCCATACTGCGGCATGGAAAACGATCTTCAGCCGTTGATTGTCGAGAAAATGTAATCGTTCGGTCATATGGCTTGGTAAATTCTTCCTAAAGATATCGATTTAGGTAATAAAATTGAACCCCACCCCTGATCAAGATGGAAAAATGCGGGGATTATGGTGCTTTCGGAGGGGAAAGATCAGTTGACGGTACAATTGGGTTCGGGGGCACATATGTTTGAGGTGCAGTAGAGGCGCGATTTATCGCGACTCTGATAGGCATATTAAAAGATGATTTTATTAGCCATGTTGTGTTAAAACACACCTTGAAAGGTAAAGATATTGGGGGAACTAAGAAGAATTGAACCAGCAAGAGTTATCTTTTGAATCAATTGCTAGGGTTGATTCTCTGCGTCGGATCAGAATATTCTTGAAACCCTGTACTGCGTATAATCTTAGTGAAAAGGGTGATTATCTTTTCTTCAATCACTTGATCCAAATTGTTTTCTATTCCGGGGGAGTCATTTTTTTGTTGGTCAAATTCAGTTTTTTCTTTAAAAAACAATGCAGGTGAAATCTGAAACAATCGGGCGATAATGATCAGATGCTCTACTTTGATGCTTGTTTGCCCATTTTCGAGTTTCACATACCACTCGCGACGGACGTCAAGTTCATCTGCTACAACATGTTGTTTTAGACCAAGGTGATTGCGCCAGGCACGCACGTTATTGGCTACCATTTTGTTGATAATTATACTGGGCAAGGTATCGGTTTGGGGTTAAGAAGGGTGTAATTCAAAATGTCGCCAATTGAATTAAGCTGCACACTTTCTAAAAAT
>JBBANM010000032.1:0-63900 GCA_040401995.1 Saprospiraceae bacterium | reverse complement strand
TTTTTCGCGCCTCGTTGGTGCAAATTTTGTCTCATTTTCGCCTGCGAACTAAAAACCCAAAAACACTCTAAAACAAAAAAACGCTGTTTTATAATCTGATTCTCGATATTCCGCCAGATTTTCTATTTTTAGTGATTCCCTAATCTTTATTCAAAATTTGATGACATGACCCATAACAATACGTTATTCAAAGGTTTTACTTGTCTGTTTTTTCTGACTTTCACTGCTACACTTTTTGCCCAAACTCCTTTACAATTGCCACCCACCCAAAAACCAGTCATTCACGGACGGCATTGGATGGCCATAACTGGCAAACCGATGGCTGCAACGGCAGGATCCATGATTTTCCAACAAGGGGGAAATGCGATTGACGCGGCTTGCGCCATGATTGCTGCCACTTGTACCATGTGGGACGTATTGAGCTGGGGCGGTGAAACCCAAGCCCTTATTTACAATCCCAAAACCGGAAAAGTAATCGCATTGAATGCGATGGGGGTAGCGCCAACCGGGGCGACGCCAGAATTATTTAAATCCAAAAACATGAATTACCCTCCAGAAAAAGGCGCATTGGCTGCTACAACGCCAGGAACGCCCGGGGGAATCATGACCATGCTTGCCGAATACGGAACACTGAGTTTAAAACAAGTGCTGGCGCCCGCAATGCGCATGGCCGACGGCTACCCTATTGAAAATGGAACCGCAGAGTCTATCAACAAGAACATGGCTGACATAAGTACTTGGCCTTATTCCAAAAAAATATTTGCGGTCCACCCAGAAGAAAAAACCAATAAAGGCCCTAAACCTGGTGAGATTTTTCGGCAAAAAGATTTGCTGGCAACCTTGCAAAAACTGGTAGATACCGAGCAAGCCGCACTTAAAGCTGGAAAAAGTCGCAAAGAAGCCATCTACGCTGCCTACGACCGTTTTTACAAAGGTGATATTGCTCAGGAGTTTTCGCGGAGTTGCATTGAGCAAGGCGGTTTGATCACGCCACAAGATTTGGCCAACTGGAAGGTGCAATGGGAAGAACCGGCGATGACGACCTACCGCGATGTACAGGTTTACAAATTACGGGAATGGACACAGGGTCCCGTTTTACTGCAAGCGCTCAATATGGCTGAAAAATTAGGCCTAGGCAGTTTAGGTTACAACTCCCCTGATTACATTCACCAGTTGTACCAGGTTATGAATTTGGCTTATGCCGATCGCGATTTCTACTATGGCGACCCTTATTTCCCGCCAGTAGAACCAATTAAAGGCTTGTTATCAAAAGATTATGCTGCTGCGCGAATCAAATTGCTAGACAAAACGCGCAACTCGGTAGTTGTTCGACCTGGAGATCCCTACCCCTTCGAAGGCAAGACCAATCCTTACAAAGCTTTAATTGAGGGGATGAAAATGGGGTACAACCATAAAAAGCCTTCCATTGAAGAAGAACTTAAGCAAAAAGAAGATTTCTACATCGGTACTACCTCGGTTCAAGCTGCTGATTCTTCTGGGTGGGTAGTTTCAGTTACCCCTAGCGGCGCTTGGATCCCGGCTGTAGTGGCAGGCAGCACCGGTATTGGTATGAGTCAGCGGATGCAAAGTTTCAATCTGGATACCTTAACCAATCCATTCAATCAGCTGGTACCTGGCAAGCGCCCCCGTGTAACCCTGACCCCAAGTTTGGCGTTAAAAAATGGCAAACCCTATATGGCTTTTGGCGTGCAAGGCGGCGATTCACAAGATCAAAACCTATTGCAATTTTTCCTCAATGTTGTAGAGTTTGACATGAACGTTCAACAAGCCTGTGAAGCACAAAACATCAACAGTTTTCAAATGCGTAGTTCTTTTGGTGATCATGCCATTAAGCCAGGTGAAATCTTAGTCAATAGCATGCTATCAGAAGATACGATCAAAAAACTGGAGGCCAAAGGGTATAAAGTCAAAAAAGAGAACCGTACTGCGGGGCCAATTACTGCCATTTATTTTGACCAAAAAAATGGTACCATGTGGGGCGGCGCCGGCAATCACGGAGACGATTACGGAATAGGTTGGTAATACTTAGAATTAACTTCCCGATTTTGGGTTTTGAATAGGAAGTCAAACGGTTCATTTCAAGTGAGCTTCCTATTCAAAAGCCTCCTTAGGAATGGTTAAACAATAAAGTACACCTTTATCCTTGCTCTTTCACATCCACTCTTCCTATCTTTTTCGTTGCAATGCCCCACATTGCGCCTCAAAAGATAGTCGATTGGCTGCAAAATAGCGGCGGCTAAAAGGGCACTTTATTATTCACCCATTCCTTAAAAATCGGGAAGTAATTTTTTGCGTCAAACTTAGAGTATGAATGGACTAGACCTCTTAAAATACTTGAGCGTCGCGATCGGCGCTTTTTTAGAAGGAGAGATTGCTTACATCACCGCTATCCAAGCTTGTGTAGCAGGCCAATTGAGATGGCCGGTGATGTTGGCATTTTTTTTCATGGGAACACATCTAGCCGATTGGGTTTATTTTTTACTTGGCCGTACACAAGGGATAGTATTCTTGAACCGTTCGCCACGATTGCAAAAAAAAGCACAGCATTTTCAAGGTTGGTTGACTCAAAATCAGTGGTTAATGCTCCTGAGTTACCGTTTTATTTACGGATTTAGAGTGGTATTGCCGGCGATGTTTGGCATTGCACAGATCCCGCCAAGGCGCTTTGCACTGATGAGTGTTTTGGGTACCCTGATTTGGATGGGCACTTATGGACTGGCTGGTTACTTATTCAGCTCCTGGGTGTTGCGCGAGATCCGCTCCGGCCATGCGGCTTTGGCCGTATTTGGCGCTTTCGGTGTTTTGCTTATTTTTTTGTTGTATCAAACGCTTTCCCAAGCGCGAGTTAATAAAAAAGACGCCAGTGAGTAGTAAAGAAGCTGCCAGAATTGATTGCCCGCTTATTTTTTCATGGTTCAAGCTCCACCCTAATAGCATGGCTACAACCGGATTAACGTAATTGCTGGTAGTTACCTGCTCTGGGGCCACTTTTACAAGCAAATAGTTAAAAGCCGAAAAAGCCAGAATTGAACCGGCAAAAACGAGATAAAAAAAAGCAAACCAGCCATTTGTATTGACTTGAGCAATAGAAAATCCGTGATATTCGCCCCTTAACCAACTGAATAACAGCAAAAACGATCCTCCGCAGATCATTTGTAGCGACGCCGTTTGCATTTTAGACTCCGGCAATTTCAAATCATTAATATAAATGGTGCCAAACGACCATGAAACCAAACTCAACGAAATCACGATCAAGCCTAAAATACTTTCTGATGTTGCCGTAAGACGTGGCTGACCAACAAGCAATAGCATCCCTACTAAGCCAATCGCAATTCCAATAATACTATTCCATCTAGGAGTTTGACCACGGATACCCCATTTAAGTAAAACGATTACTAAAGGGGTAAAAGCAACAATCAATGCTGCCATGCTAGAATCGACATATTGTTCCGACCATACTACCCCGCCAGTTCCCAACGTTAAAAACAAAAAGCCCAAAATAGCGCCATTGCGCCAATGAAGCATAATTGGCAGGCGATTGCCAAAGAAAAAAGAAACGATCATCAAAATAGACCCAGCCAATAAAAATCTACTGCCACACATTAAAAATGGCGGTATTTGCTGGATTGCAAGGTAATTGACCAAGTAGGTGGATCCCCAAACAAGGTAAACGGTTGCAAAGGCTCCAATGATCATTAAGCGATCGCTCATGCTGAGAAGTGCTTATAAGGTAAAAGGAAGTCAACTCCTTAAATTGGAGTTGAATGGTTTGCAGGTCGAAAGATAACCAAAAGGGGGAAATTTTTGGATGTCACTTAAGTCCTAATAACAATTGATTTTGGACAACTTGAAAGTAAAGCTATCCAAAATCAATTGTTATATCATACGCTTACAAGCCAAATTAGTTGCGTGGAGTTCATTTTTGAACTTCCAAAAATTTGCGCTCTTTAGAAGCACCCGGCACAACTGGAGTTACTGGTTTGATTTTAGGGTCCGTTGATGGCCGCTGCTCGGTCATTGCTTCTAGGCGATCTACCAAATCATTATAAGCCTTTGCCAAAGAATCTTCTTGAGCAGGACTTACCGTTTTGGAAGGTAAATTGTTGTTAAAAGCTTGCCAATCTTTCTGAACAGCAAGGTAAGCTGCCGTAGGTTCTGGCTTTTTGGCGTTGGTTGCCGACTGAGCAGACAACGTAGTCATGAAAAAAGCAAAAACAAGGGCAGTAGTGCAAAATTTAATTCCGTAGTTCATTTTGTTCGGGACTGTTGAAAAAAATTTATTTTAGATCCTTCGTCTTGGTGATTCAGTAATAACAACGCAAAGATCGTCCTTTTTGCTCCATGACTACAACTTTATTAAACAAATGCTCGACAGGCGCTTGGTATTTTATCGACTAAATAACATTTTTTATCGATTAAATTACATTTTTTATCGATAAAAGAAAATTAACAATAAAAAACAGTTTTAATTAGCGATTGTGTGCAACCTTGCTTATCTCCTCTTTACAATTGTTGCGAACGCAAAATTTAATTCCGAGCTACTCTCAAAGTCGGCATAATATGATATTGCTTTTTTTCATACTGGATGATTTTTCGGTTCGATCTAAGCTTTTTATCCTCCTATTTGCCGATCTTTTTTAATTCCTTTCAAGCAGCAAAGCTTAAAAGTGTTGCAATTCTTGCCCTCAAGTAGCAAAATTACCGGAGTAATGGGTTAGATTTGCTGTTGCTTTAGCCCAGGTAAGTAGTGAACCAATAGGAAAACCGAGCAAAAGAAAATCAATGGAACAATACGACAGCAGTCCTACATCGCCGCAAACAGAAGAGACTCCAGCTATTCTAACTGGCGTATTAGCCTATCTGTTTATTGGCTGGCCTTTGGCCTTCTATCTGAATCGTCCAAAAACAGCATTTGGTTCTTTCCACATCCGGCAATCTTTGGGTATATATATTGGCGTATTCATTATTTGGCTGCTATCCGTTATCCCTTACATCGGTTGGTTGTTTTGGGTGGTAGGGATCATTATGTATTTTATTTTCTGGACAGTGGGTTTTATGAGCGCAGTTCAGGGTAAACAAGTGCTTGCTCCTTATTTTGGGCCTTGGTTCCAACAAATATTAGGTAGATTAGGGCTTTAGAGCTTGTTCAGATTTTTTTGATTGATGTTGCCCCATGCTAAGAAGTTATACCCACAGTTAATCCCATCGATACAATACTTTCCCATGAAAACAAGATACCTTATTATAGGCCAAACTCAGCCTATGCTTGGATTGATTGCTTGATTGCACTACAAAAAAATACTTGAGAGGGAAATGAAAATGAACGGATTCAGCAAAGCATACGCCATTTTACTGCTTACTGCGGTTTGGTTGTTGTTGTACCCGCTAGCACATGAGCAAATTCCGTTTTTCAAAATCCATTTCCGAACTTACAATGCTTGGAAAGCCCTCCAACATGCGCCTAAAATCCAGGCCGTTCACCTTATACCCGTAAGTGATTGGGTAAAAATCCCCCAATTGAATACCCCCAAAAAGCTAAAAATTAACCCTGATTTAGGGAAAAGGCTAGTGGTAGCCCCTAATCGCTTAGAAGCTGAAGATTCGCTGTACCTAGCAATGGAATCCTATAACCCAGGAGGAGATTACAATGGTATTGGTTTTTTGCAATCCTTTTTTCAGCAGTTGGTAGCCAACAACAGTCAAGTGCGGATTGCTTATTTTGGGGATTCATCGATTGAAGGCGATTTGATCAGCCAGAGTTTTCGCGATAGTTTACAGCATCGATTTGGCGGAAATGGCGTTGGATTTGTAGGAATTACCAACCCCATTCCAGGTTTTCGGCAATCCGTGCGATTGGATTTTTCAAAAAACTGGTATCGTGGCACCATAGCGCAAAAAAATGCTGGAAAAATGCCTTTTGGTATATCTGGGGAGTTTTTTCGCTCAGCAGTTCCTGGCGGTATTAGCACTCTTGATTCTACTCGATCATTAAAAGACACCCTTCCTCCAGCGCCAATATCCATGGATCAGACCCGTTGGACTAGCCTCACAACCACCAAAGCTTTTCCAGGATCTAAGCTTTTTCAACAAGCCCGTTTGTTTTATGGCCGCCCAATACGTGATAGCTTTCCGAATCCCATCGGAAAAATCAAAGTCAGCGCCAACGGACAGCAACAAGAATACAGCTTGACTGCAACTAACTTGGTCAACAGCCAATTGTTGCTTGACGCGCCAAGTAGTACCCACATTAAGGTGAATTTTAAAATCCCCGCTACTTTACCCGTTTATGGACTTAGCGTAGACAGTCCGCAAGGGGTAATCGTTGACAATTTTTCGATGCGGGGCAATTCAGGAAGCGCGCTTTTGAAAATACAAGATCAGGTAATGCAACAATTTCATGGATACTTGCAATACGATCTCATCATTTTACAATACGGATTGAACGTAATCAATCCGAAGCTGCACCATTACGACTATTATGAAAAGGAGATGCTGCAAGTGATTCGGCGTTTTCAAAACAACTTTCCAGGGGTAGCTATTTTAGTTGTTGGCCCTTCTGATAAAGCCTCGCGCTTGGAAGGCGTATTGATGACCGACCCTAGTATTCCGCGTATTACTGGCGCAATGCGACGGGCTGCACAAACCGCTGGCGCTGGTTATTTCAGCATGTATGAAGCCATGGGAGGTGCGGGTTCGATGATTGAATGGGTTGATCACCGCAATCCACGTCTTGCCAATCTTGATTATACCCATTTCAATTTTATCGGCGCCAAAGTAGCGAGTAGGTACCTGGTACGCTACTTAATGGATGGCTATAACGAGTATGCACAAAAAAAGCTTCAATAGCACTAATGTTCTATTTTATCCAACATACACCTGCGATGAAAATGATTTAAATATGCTCTACTTCCCCTCAAAATGCTGTGCTTTGTTGCAAATTTTAGCGCTGTTGGCTTGTCAGCCGGCCACCAAACCCAAGCCTTATGCTGTTGCTTCAACAGATTCGGTGGTCTTTGCACCAGATACCAGCAAGATTCCTGCGCTTTTTGAACTGGACACCCTCTCTTATCCATTCATCCAATTGGCCGAAAACCAGGTCTCCAACGTGAACGGGTTGGAACACTTTTACCACCAACTCGGAGAATTAGAAGCTGGGCGTATTCATCAAGTGAGGATTTTGCATGTAGGTGACTCGCATATACAAGCTGATTTTTGGAGCGGATGGATGCGAACTTTACTCCAACGCCGTTTTGGACAAGCTGGTCGGGGGCTAATTTTTCCTTACAAACAAGCCGGCAGCCACAATCCCTTGGATTTAGTTACCCAAAGTAATACGGCCTGGTTGGGGCGATGGCGTACTTACAACGACGGCGATTTAAATACGGGTATTACCGGAATGGCCATACAAACCAATCAACCCAATTTTGAGTTGATTTTTTCGCAAAAAAACCGCTACGGGCTGGATAATCGTTTTGATTGTGTCACCCTTTTTTATCAGAAAGGAGCTCAATCATTTGATGTAATCGCCGAAGTACCTACTCCTGAAAAAAATGGCGAACCAGTTGTTGCAGCATTAAAAACACCGCCTCCGCCTTGGCAAACGCCGGTTCCAGCAGCAACCATTACCCACCGAGTCCGATCTGGTGAATCTTTTTATACCATTGCCCACCGCTACGGAATGCGGGTTGAACAACTCAAACGCTTCAATGGACAACGTACCAACCTGATAAAACCTGGCCAAACGCTAAAAATACCGCAACAAGGCAAAATTATAGCAAAGAAGATGCCTGCAACCCCAGTTCCGGCGCCTAGTACGGCCGGTTATAAAGAAGTTGCTCGTTTTTCTGGCCAAAATGATGATGGCTCACCTTTTTATAGTACCATTTGTTTTGACGAACCTGCGAATCAATTGCGTTTACGCGGTGCTCGCTCCAGTGCCGAGCAAAGGCACACTACTATATATGGTGTGTTGTTGGAAAATAGCTACGGGTCAGGAGTGCTTTATGCCAGCGCTGGGGTCAATGGCGCTACTTTTTTCCATTTCAACCATACCGGTACATTTTTAGATCAATTACCAGGGGTACAACCCGATTTAGTTATTGTATCGTTGGGGACCAATGAATCGGTAATTGCACGTTTTCCAACCGCACAAATTGAAGCTGAAGTTGATCATTTTTTACAAAAAATACGTGCGCAATTGCCGCAAGCGAGTATCTTGGTGACGACAAACTCGGACAACTTGCGTAACAAAGTTATCGAAAATCCCAATAGCCTGGTGATGCGTGATTTGTTGATCCGCAAAGCCCGAGAATACAACGCTGCCTGGTGGGATTTATACCAAATCATGGGAGGACCAGGTTCTATGCGCTTATGGCGCAACCAAGGACTATCCAGGCCAGATGGGGTACATTTTACTGAGAGTGGGTATTTGCTCCAGGCGCAATTGTTGAATGCTGCTTTGATGAATGCTTATGACACCAGCCATTAACTGGGAATATTTTAGTTACCTGTGGACATATGACCCTACCCAACCGCTGATATTCAGCACGTTGGCTTTTTTTGTTTGGTTTTTAGCCTTTTATGCGATCTACCTATTGCTGCTCAAGCAGTTTAATCTGCGTATTCTCTACACCATTCTATTCTCTTGGTTTTTCTATTACAAATCGAGTGGTTGGTATCTTTCCTTGATCATTATCTCTACTGTTTTCGATTTTGGGATGGGGCATTTGATTTACAATGCCCGCACTCGACGATTACAGGGGTTTTTCCTTTTCCTAAGCTTAGTTTTCAATTTGGGGATTTTGGGTTATTTTAAGTATACCAATTTCTTGATTAGCTCAGCCAATGCGCTATTAGGATACCAGTATTCAACACTGGATATCATTTTGCCTGCTGGTATCTCCTTTTTCACTTTTCAGACCCTAAGCTATAGCATTGATGTTTATCGCCGGCACATTGTGCCCTTGTCGCAAAATGTAAAAGATATACGTTCTTTTTTTCGCGAGTTGATGGATTTTGCTTTTTTTGTGAGTTTTT
Source organism: Saprospiraceae bacterium (assembly GCA_040401995.1). GTDB lineage: Bacteria > Bacteroidota > Bacteroidia > Chitinophagales > Saprospiraceae > Haliscomenobacter. Next base: position 54,843 of record JBBANM010000032.1, on the reverse strand, counting down.
TCCCACAGTTGGTGGCCGGCCCGATTGTTCGAGCCGTTGATTTTTTGCCGCAAATTCGCAAAAAGCCAGTATTGACCAATGAGTTACTGGGGCGTGCATTGCTACTCATCATGAGTGGTTTATTTAAAAAAACGGTGATTTCAGACTACATCAGTGTAAACTATGTGGATCGCATTTTTGAGAATCCTTCACTGTATTCGGGTTTAGAAAACCTACTTGGAGTTTATGGGTACGCCATTCAGATCTATTGCGATTTTTCAGGGTATTCTGATATGGCGATTGGCATTGCACTTTTGCTGGGTTTTCGATTACCCGATAATTTCCATACCCCATATCGCTCCGAAAGTGTTCAAGATTTTTGGCGGCGCTGGCATATCTCGCTGTCGTCCTGGCTTCGCGATTACCTTTATATCTCATTAGGCGGTAACCGCAAGGGCGGTTTTCGCACCTATATGAACTTGACCATTACCATGCTACTGGGCGGGCTCTGGCATGGCGCCAGTTGGGTATTCATAGTATGGGGAGGATTGCACGGCGCAGCTTTAGCAGTTGACCGCTGGTTGAGTTCTTTGGGGAAAGTTTGGAAAAACAACTTAGCGTTGCGTTCCTTTGTCATCCTTTTTTTGGTTCAATTAGGTCTTGAAGGTTTACTTTGGCAACAATTGATTAGCCTTCAGATCGAAGAGACGGTCTTTCGGAATCTTTCCTGGAGTAATTTATTGATCCTTTCTTTTAATCTGATGTTGACCTTGTTGGCATCCGTAATAGACCTGGCCACTAGACGTCAATTCTTCAGTAAAGGAGTCAGTACGTTTTTCGTATTTCATTTTGTGACCTTTTGTTGGGTGTTTTTCAGAGCCGGCGCCCTTAATAACCCAAACCCGCCTTTGGAGACTGTGGGTAGTATTTTTGGTCAAATTGCCGGTGCATTCCATCCTGAATTATGGCAACAGCTATGGCTAGGTTACCCACAAGTCATTGGGTTAATAACATTGGGTTATTTGCTGCATTTTTTACCTGATCGCCTATACGCCCTACTAGATGGTTTGTTCATTAAAGCCCCGCTAGTACTCAAGTCGTTGGTATTAGCGGCAGTAATTTGGTTGGTAATCCAAACCTCCAGTTCAGAGATTGTACCTTTTATTTATTTTCAGTTTTAGAGTATGTTGATCAAGCATAGTTCTTTATCTTGAGGAAGGGGTGAATAATAAAGTACCATTTTAGCCGCTGCTATTTTGCTGCCAATCAACTATTTTTTGAGGCGCAATGTGGGGCATTGCAACGAAAAAGATAGGAAGAGTGGCAGTAAAAGAGCAAGGCAAATGTGGTACTTTATTGTTTATCCCTTCCTTAGAATTAAAATCACAAGATAAAATCAAGTTGCTGCATGCAAAAACTACATACCATTCCTACACTGGCTGATATCCGCGAGACACTTTCTGCCATTCAACCTTTGATCCATAGAACGCCAGTATTGACTTGTCAGAGCATTGACCAGATTGCTGGCGCCAAGCTTTTCTTCAAATGTGAGAACTTCCAAAAAGCGGGTGCATTCAAAATGCGCGGTGCGGCTAGTGCATCTCTACGCCTAACGAAAGAAGAACGCACCAAAGGCGTAATCACCCATTCATCTGGCAACCACGGGCAAGCCATGGCTAGAGCAGCACAAGTGCTCGGGATACCCGCCTACATCATTATGCCCGAAAATGCACCTGATGTAAAAAAAATAGCTACTGCCGGTTATGGGGCAAAAATCACCTACTGTGCGTCTAACATTGCTGCGCGCGAAACCACCACTGCAGCAGTTCAAGCACAAACCGGGGCAACTTTTGTGCATCCGTTTAATGATTACAATGTGATTGCAGGTCAAGCTACGGCAGCTTTAGAGTTATTGGAAGAAGTAATTGATTTAGACGGAGTGATAGCGCCAATTGGCGGCGGCGGGTTGATGAGTGGTACGGCATTAGCGGTTCATTATTTGGCGCCCAATGCCAAAATTTATGGCGCTGAGCCTTTAGCTGTTGACGATGCCTACCGATCTATGCAAAGCGGAACTATTCAAGAAAACCCAACTACGGATACGATTGCCGATGGATTAAAAACCAATTTAGGGGATAAGACCTTTGCCATCATTCAAGCTCAGCTGAGTGATATCTTCACTGTTTCGGAGGAAGAAATCATTGATGCAATGAAATTGGTATGGTCAAGGATGAAGATCATAATAGAACCTTCTTGTGCGGTGCCTCTAGCGGCAATATTGGGGAACAAAGCAAAATTTGCCGGACAAAAGATAGGGATCATCCTTACTGGCGGCAATGTAGATTTGGACAATCTACCTTTTTAAGGCAGTTGTTAATCATAATAAGAAGTAGTAAAAACAAAAAAGCCAGTTGTAAAACCGGCTTTTTTGATGTGGAGGGTTACTATAAAAGAATTAATATAATCTTGTAAAGAGGACAATTTTCATTCAGAAGGTGGTTGAAGCTCTCAATTTGCTATTCAACCGTGGAGTTATTGTAGTGCTTTTGATGCCATCTTCAACTTTATTCGAGGTAGTCACATTGTCCAATAATGCTTGAGATTCGAAACGACAATTTGTGGTGTAAGCTTTACACAAGCTTAAAGTACCGCGAGTGTTGTAGATGCAGCTGCCGTCAACCGAAGAATTATCGATGAATGAAGCATTTTCAATTGTAGTAATTGCCTGACCTTCTTCTGCGATATTGAAAACACCACCACCATAGTTTGCAAGATTTCTATTGAAGTTGGTGTTAGTAATTTTGATATTACAAGAACCTTTTGAACCTTCATTATAAATACCGCCGCCATCGAGTTGAGCAACATTGTCTTCAAAGATGCAATTTTCGATTAGGGTATTGTCGCAACTTCCATTTGTTCCTGCATTGTATAAACCAGCACCAAAGCTAGCTGCATTGCTTGCAAAAATACAATTGACGATTTTGGGGCTTGAAACGCCTTGGTTGCTTCCATCATTATACCAACCGCCACCACAAGATTCTGGGTTTTTCTTTTGCTCCAAATTGGCGTTACCGCCGGTGATGATAAAGCCGTCAACCAACAAGTTGGTTACATTGCGGGTATAAACTACAGTAAGCGCGTTGTCTGCATCGTTTAAAGGTTGGCCGATTTCGCCGGATAGGATACTTGGATTTTTTCCGTTGATGCGCTGAGCGATTGACGTCTCGCTACCCGCAAAGGAACCAATAAGGCTGATCCCGTCAGGAATAACAAAAGAAGCAGTACGATTACCGGTGGAAGATGTAAGGTAAGTTCCGCCTGCTACCCATACCTGAGTTCCAGAGCGTGCCACTTTCAATGCATGGTGCAGATCGCCCAGTGCATTTACCCACGACGTTCCATTGCCGTTAGCGCCAGCTTTAACATAGATGATAGTCGACTGCCCTTGCAGTTCGAAACATCCACAAATTACCATTAATAAAACAATTGCCTTTTTCACTTTGCACACTTTTTAATTGTTGCGAAACAATCGATGAATTAAGAGCAGTAGATGTCAACTTACCAATTCTCAATTCTAGTATGTCAAAACGAAAAACACAAAATTTGGATAACATATGGTTCCTGATGGGTTCAGGCACCAAAAAAATGGTTAAAAAAGATTAAGTAAAGCCGTCAATCAATACTTGAACTTTGAATACTTCTACAAGGTAAGCATTTTATTTGGACTAGGCAATGCTGGATCAACCTTTTACGCCCCATGAGCGCTACGATTGACGATGCATTTACGGAGTGGTAGTTTTTCAGCAGGAAACGGTATCTTTTGCTTGTTTAAATTTTGTTGTCATTTTAGCTGAAAATACATTTTTTTATTTCAACATGTAACTAACCAACAATAGCTACGTATAAACATTAGACGACATAAGTCAGGAAATTCCACACTTTAAACCATTTAGTAGCTTTGATTTGCCATCTATTACCAAAACATTTGCTATTTTTCGGCAATTCGTAAAATAATCGCAGCTCCTATGAATTTAAAATTCCAACCCCGAACCAAACCTGAGTTTGGCCTGGTTTTACTTTTCATCGCAGGCTTCTTGTTTTTGGGAGGATACTCGCTTAAAAGCCAAGACACCCACTACTCCCAAATTTACTCTGCCCCATTCCAGCTGAATCCTGCGTTGACTGGAGTATTTGGCGGGGACATTCGCTTTATGGGTAATTATCGCAATCAATGGTCGAATGTACCCGTTGGTTACAATACATTTACAGCTGGTGCCGATGTCAAATTATTGGGTTCTAAGCCTACTACCGGCTTTTTTGCTATTGGCGCTTCCTACAATTTTGACTATGCTGGTTTTTCAAAATTGAGCACCACTGGGCTCAATTTGAATGGGTCGTACATTAAGAAACTATCTAAAAGACTTTATGGGTCGGTTGGCCTTCAGCTTGGCGCCACTCAGCGCGCTTTTAAGACTGGGGATCTTACCTTTGACAATCAATATGACCCCAGTCAGGGTGTTTACGTCCCTACCCGTGCCAATGGAGAAAATTTTGGCAATTTGACCCGTACTTTTTTTGACCTTTCTGGCGGCATTAACTTTCGCTATCAGACTTTGGAAGAAGAAGATTTGGTTGATTTAATGGAAAAACGGACAAAAATCGATTTTGGAGTCGGTATTTTCCACCTCAACCGTCCTGACGAGGCTTTTTTGAGTGGTGGTAAACAATTGCTTTCAAGAAGAATATCTCCATATATATTGGCCGTTCTGCAAGTATCTGACAACCTCGATTTAGTAGGGCATACTGCATTGCAGTTCCAGGGATCTTACAAAGAATTCTTGTCTGGTGTGGCTGCTCGTATCCATTTAAATCGCACTCCAGGTAAACAATTAGCCGTCCAAGCTGGGGTTAATATGCGTTACCACCAATTGGGCGACGCGATCTATCCTGCTGTTGAGATCCACTACAATACTTGGCGCGTTGGTTTGAGCTATGACGTCAATTTGTCAAAATTTGACAATGCTACTCGCAACAACGGCGGACCTGAAATTTTCATTCAGTATACCATCAAACGAGTAAAAAAACTCCCATTTTTCAAAATATGCCCATTGATTTAAGTTGGGTTATTTTGGCTTTTTTTGATTAACGGAACTTAGTAGAAAACTATGCGCAAATACATCTCCCCTCTTATCCTGCTATTTTTTGTAGCTGGCATTGCACAAGGGCAATCGCTAAAATCCTGGCTATCACATGCCGATAGCGCTTACGCGAAAAAAGATTTTTATACTTCATTTAAGTTTTATGAAGTAGCGCTCCAATATGATTCTTCGCGGACGGATGTGCTTTATAAATATGCTGAATCTGCACGTCTTTTCAACGCTTATAAATATGCCATTAACGGCTACACTAAAGTATTACAACGCCCTGATAAGCAACTATATCCAGAGGCTCGTTTTTGGCTAGCTGAAGTTCAAAATAAGCTTGGTAGTTACGAAGCTGCTCGTGATAATTTTCAATTGTTTATCCAAGAACAAGCCAATGCCAATCCTACATTAATTGCTGCTGCAAATAAAGGTGTAGCTGATTGTAATTTTGCTATCCAAAAAGAGGCAATTACAGCAAAAGGCCTTGTACCGGGCAACTTAAAAGTTCCTGAAAACTTAGGAGAAAGGATCAACAGCATTTATTCTGATTTTGCGCCCTACTTATGGAAAGACACACTCTACTATTCTTCTTTCCGCTATATTGACGAAAAAGATAAATCCAAACCACCCAAAACGCAGATGCGGCTTATGTCTGCAGCTCCGGAACAACCAGGTCAATACCTACCAGCAAGCATCAACCAACCAGATAGCAATACCGCCTTTAGTGCCATTTCTCCAGATGGTAAAGGGATTTATTATTGTCAATGCAAAAAGATAAACGACTTGGAAGTACGCTGTGACATGTATTACCGCAGCAGGCAAGCAGGCAATGTGTATGGACAGCCGCTAAAATTATCGATCAACCAACCTGGATATACCACTACACAGCCGAGCATCGGGCTAGATCCTAAAAATGGCGCTACTTGTTTGTACTTTAGCTCTGATCGCAAAGGCGGGAATGGAAAAATGGACATATGGTATGGTAAAATCCAACCCAATGGCGACGTTACGGATGCGACCAACCTTTCGGCACTTAATACTGCCAGTGATGATGTTACGCCATTTTTTCATGATCGCACGAAAAAACTTTACTTTAGTTCCAATGGTTTGGAACGTTTTGGTGGATATGATATTTACAAAACATCCATGAAAAACGGCAACTGGGTAGCCCCTCAGCCCCTATCAAACACCACGAACTCCAGCTATGATGACCTCTATTACGTGCTCAACGAGCGTGGAGATAAAGCAGTTTTTGCCTCCAATCGTTGGGGCGCCACTTACATTGAGCCCAAAAAAGAAGCCTGTTGTTTTGATTTGTACGAACAGAAGATAGACCTTACCTTTAAGATCATTGTTCATACCTTTAATAAATTAGACTCTACAGAATTGGTTGGAACCAAAGTTGTGATTTATGAGGTTCAACCTGATGGAAAAAACAAGACGGCGGTATTTACACAAACCAATGTCCAGGGGAATGAGTTTGTGTACAATGGCGAACGCGGAAAGAAATACTTTGTAGAAGGCTCAAAACCAGATTTCGAAAACGACGAAGCCATGATTGATGCAGAGGGCATCGACGATGATGTTCAGGTTTTAGAACAGGATCTTTATCTCCGCCCAATTTCCATTGATCTCACAGTCCTTACGCTCTGTGCTGCAGATACAACAGTAAAACCATTGCCTCCATTGGATCACTGTACATTGCATTTTTATGAGCTGACCAATAAAGGGGATACCGTTCGATTGGACAAGAAGTTCAACACCCAGAACAACTCCTTCTTTTATAAAATTGACAACAACAAGACTTACGTTTTGGTAGCTTCACATAATGGATTTGTAACTAGAACGGATACATTAGCTATTGATGATGATGTCATTGCTACTCTTGGTCGTCACCTTACTTTTGAAATGCCTTTAAGAACATTTGACATCCCTGATATTCTACCGCTTCGCTTGTATTTTGACAATGGCTTGCCGGGTATCAATACAAGTGAACGATCCGACACAACGTCTACTTCTTATGATCAGTTGTTCAAAAATTATTACAACAAAAAACAAGAATTCATAACCAAGTATACGGAAAAATTGACCGGCCAACCCAAATTGGTTGAAGAGGAGACCATCAACGCCTTTTTTGATCGCAATATAAAACAGGGATCTGAGGATCTAGATAGATTGGCGAATATGTTGCTCGATCGCCTTAAAGAAGGCTTGGCCTTGGAATTGGAAATTCGAGGACACGCTAGTCCAAAAGGCCCAGCGCTTTTCAACGAGTTGTTAAGTAAAAGGCGGATAGTCTGCGTAAAGAATTATTTCCGTAAATTTCAGAATGGCGTTTTGAAACCTTACTTGGCCAGCAAGCAACTTAAATTGCAACGAGTAGCCTTAGGGGAACCAAAAGAAACGCGGAATGACCCAGAATCGTTAACGAAAGACAAAAGATCATCCGTTTATTCCCTTGGTGCTTCAATCGAGCGACGGGTCGAAATCATCGGTATCAAAATCCCCCAAAACGCTAAGCAATGTCAAGCTCAATAACTCATAATCATATGTTCTCGATGACCCGCTGGGGGCGCCATTTAGGCCTAATTGCCGCAACCCTAACCTTATTGTTTGTTCTACCTTTGGGACTTTATGCCACCCACATTGTGGGCGGGGAAATCAACTATCGTTCTCTTGGGAACAATCGCTACGAAATCACCCTTAAAGTGTACCGCGATTGCATCAATGGCCAGGTAGGTTTTGATGATCCCGCTTCGGTTGGGATTTTTGACCGCGATGGTACTTTATTTCAGGAGTTGACTTTGCCTTTTGTAGGTAGCCAGCCAGTAACCAATCCGCTTAATGCTTGTTTCACATCTAGCTCGCCTGTATGCGTAGAAACAAGCAGCTATGTAACAATTGTTACCTTATCCCCCCGAGTAGGCGGGTATCGATTTGTATATCAGCGTTGCTGCCGCAATAAAACCATCAACAACATTGTTGATCCTGTTAATACGGGCGCTACCTATGATATTATCCTTTCTGAAGCTGCTATGTTGCGCAATAACAACAGCCCACGGTTTTCTGAGAATTGGCCTCCAATTTATATTTGTGCTGGTCTTCCTTTTAACTTCAACCACAGCGCTATTGATGCCGATGGCGACTCCTTGGTATATTCTCTTTGCGCACCCTTTCAAGGTGGAACTTTCGCGCAGCCGCTACCTCAACCGCCTATGCCTCCGCCATATGACGAGGTTCAATTTTTGACTTCAGGTGGGTATTCACTAGATAACGTTTTGGGAGGTACCACCCAGCCACTACGCGTGAACGCCAAAACGGGCTTGATGACCGCATTTCCGGATAACGTTGGTCAATATGTCGTTGGCGTTTGCGTACAAGAATATGATCGCAAAACAAAACAATTGCTATCAGTTACTCGCAGAGATTTCCAATACAACATTTTGCGTTGCGACAAAACCTCTGCTGCATTTGTATCCCCCAGTGCTCAATGTGATACCCTGCAAGTTAAATTTCAAAACAACAGTACCAAGGCCAATAACTTCAAATGGTTCTTTGATTCGCCAAAAAATACGTTGACATCTATCCTTAGAGATCCAGTTTTTACTTTCCCTGATACTGGCCGTTACAAAGTAAAGCTCATTGCTGAACCTGGCACTCAGTGTGTTGACAGTGTAACTACCGATATTTTCCTGCAAAGAAATTCCATCCAAGCCAATGTCAAAGCAGATGCTTTCCGCTGTAGTACGGAATCCATTCTTCAGGTAGAAGACCTTTCTACGGATAAGGTTTCGGTTATTACCAGCCGTTTGTGGGAGGTAACTTTAAGTACTGGTCAAAAATTTACGGATACAGGTATTAAACCTACTTTCCGTTTGCCACTTGGCGCGAATGGAACGGTAAAACTGACCATAAGAACCAAAAATGGCTGTACGCAAATACTAGAAAGAGTATTTAACACCCAAACGGCAACTGATCCTACATCGGTCATTGCCGATACCATTAAAGTATGTATTGGTTCTACCGTACAGTTGAATCCAAATACCCCCGCAAACTCGCCTTGGACTTTCCGCTGGTCGCCAACAGGTGGCTTGGACAATCCCAATGCCATCAATCCTAAATTATTGGTCAGCGGAAATGCGGCGTACACGGTAACTTTGACGTCGTCTACTAATGCCTGCCAGTTCACCAAACTGGTTACCATTTTGGCTTCGCCTAAAGTCAAAGCAATTTTCACTGCTTCATTGGCGTGTGATGGGTTCACTGTAAATACAACCAATACTTCAACCAGTGCTAGCAAGTATCAATGGAAGGTTGGGAATCCTAATCAACCTTTGTTCCAATCTACTTTGACTGCCCCTAGTTTCACTTTCCGCGATACTGGTACTTTTGCCATTCAACTGGTTGCAACCGGTTTTTGCAGCGATACTGCAAAGCAAACGGTGCGGGTTACTGGCAAACGTTTGAAATCTGACTTTACAACCAATTATGTAAGTTGTGTTTTGGGAGGCTCTACCATTCGCTTCAGCGACAAATCCGCCAACTTAGATACAATTGGAGCTAAGTGGTTGTGGACGCTAGGCGACGGTCGTACTTCAAGTAACCGCAATCCGGTTTTTTCCTTTACCCAAGGTACAACAACCAATGTTACCTTGATTGTGACTGCTGCCAACGGTTGTAAAGACACTATGAGCAGATCGGTATTGGTAGCGCCAATTGCCAACATCAATTATCCTGATACGGTTTCAATTTGTGCTGGTGGTTCGGTAACCCTGAATACCAGCAACTCGCCAGCTTATGTTTATCAATGGTCGCCAACCCAAGGCATCAATAACCCACAGGCGGTCAACCCTACTTTTAATCCTACTCAAACAACAACCTACACCGTTAATATCTCCATAAGCGGCCAGCCAACTTGCCAGGTTACCGATAAGGTTTTGGCATTGGTACAGCCAGCAATTGGTTTACAAGTGACGGGTGATGGAACTACTTGCGCTGCTCAGACTATGTTGACCGCTTCCAGCACCAACCCCGCAAGTTATCGCTGGTTGGATGCAAATGGCGGACTGCTAGGAACCGGAGCAAAATTGACGGTCAACGTCTCGGGCGAGCAAAAAATCCAGCTTAGTGCTGTTGATACTCGCGGCTGTGTAGAAAACCGAACAGTTACAGTAGCTGGCGGACCAGTCAATGTAGACATAGCATCTACGGTTGCCGGATGCTCCAATGAAACCATTCGAATTCAGGCTACCAATAAAGACGCCAACGATGTATTGACTTATAGTTGGTCGCCGCTCAATGCTTTTGCTTCCGGCACCGACACTGCGAACCCAGTTCTAGCATCCACTCCAGGTGAGCGCACCGTTTTTGTCGACATAAAAAATCAGTTTGGTTGCACCCTACGTGATACGGTAAAAGTTGCCGTAGTTGATCAAAACATTCAACTTGGTTTTACCGCATCTCTACAATGTGATGGAAGAACCGTAAAATTGACCAATACCAGCACCAGTGCGTTCGGTTACTTATGGACGTTTGGTGATTCAAATAACCCCAATGCTACTTCTTCGGAAACTAACCCTACCTATGTGTACAGCAAATCTGGTCAATACACCATCACGTTGACCACTAAATACAATGTTTCTTGTAAATCAACAGTTCAGCAGGTTGTCAATTTGGACAATACTGCTTTAAACGCCAAGTTCAGCGCGCAATACCAAAATTGTGGCGCAGATGGTGCTGTGATTGCTTTCAAGGATCTCACCATCAATACTTTTAACAATGCCCTGAGCTGGCAATGGAAATTCAGTAATGGAGCGACTTCTACGTTACAAAATCCATCGATAAGCGTTACCCAGCCCGGCAAATTGATTGCTACCTTAACCTCTACTAATGCAACCGGCTGTACTTCAACTTTTGTGGATACGTTAAATGTCATTTTTGCCAAGGTCAACCTGCCTGATACCATTAAAATTTGTAGTGGAAAAAGCATAGCACTGAATCCTGGAGGCGATCCCAAATTGACCTATCGCTGGTCGCCAGCTACTGATTTAAGCAGTACAACGATTGCCAACCCTATTGCACAACCAAAAACCACTACTATTTATCGGGTTACGGTAACTGCGTTTGGGTTTGATACTTGTACCACTACGGATCAAATAACCGTGGTTGTAGCGCCTCCGATAAGTGTGAAAGCGCCAGATGATCGCAGCACTTGCGGCGAAGATGCTCGTTTGTCAGCTACTATAACTGGCACTGGCACTGTGCGCTGGATCAATAAAGGCCAGGTAATTGGAACAGGTTCTTCAATTGTTGTCAATCCGTTCAAAGCGGAAAAATATTTTGTGCAAGTTACCGACGCCTCCGGTTGTTCCGCCATCGATAGTGTTACCGTTACCGATAATGGTGTTGATGTAAAATTGACCAATCCGGCCAATGGCGAGATAAAACTTTGCGACGTTCAGGATGTAAAAATCGAAGTAACCAATCAGGATGCTGAAGATCAACTCATCTATAGCTGGAGGCCTACTGCCAACATTGTAGCAGGAGGAAATACGGCAACGCCAACGATAAGAGTCACCTCTGGCACAGTTACTATTTTAGGATTTGTTACCAATCAGTTCAATTGTCGCGACACCGTTTCGGTAAAAGTAAGTGTTGGCGCCATTGATCCCAAATTGCCATCACAAGTTGCAGTTTGCCCAAAAATTGCAACGCCATTGGCACCAGGTGCAGTCAAGACTTATACTTACCAATGGGCGCCAGCAACTGGATTATCGGCAACCAATATCTCCAATCCAACTTTTACTGGAACTCAAAGTGTAACCTATCAAGTTACTGTAACCGATAACAGCACAGGTGTGCTCTGCCAGGTTGTCAAAGAGGTAAAGGTAGTGGTAAGCCCGGTATCCTTAAAGGCATCACCTTTGGACACTACTGTTTGTGAAGGCGTCACCGTTAATTTAAAAGCCTCAGGAGCTGACTCTTACGCTTGGTACTTGGGAGATGGTTTTAGTAATCCTTTTGGAACAGGCGCTACTTTAGCGGTGAATCAAACACCTGGCCGCAACTTATTTTCGGTAATTGGAAAAAATGCAGCGGGCTGCGCCGATACCATTCGCAACATTGTGGTAACTGTTAAGCCTTTCAAGCCTGGTACATTGACTTCGCCACAAACCATTTGCCAAAATACGCCAACTCAAATCAATTTTAATGGTACGCCAGGATATCAATACACTTGGTCGCCTACCGCTGGTCTTAATCTAAGTACACCGAGCGCGCCAATCGCTACCTTAGCCAATAGCACGACCTACAAAGTAACCGTGGTAGATCCAAATGGTGGCTGTAGCGTTCAAAAAGAATTGGTAATCAATGTTAGAAAAATTGCTGGTTTTGCAGCTAGTGCCGATACTGTCGTTTGTTCGCCAGCCCCAATCACTATACGTGCAACGGCAGCAAATGGAACCACCGTAAGCTGGGTCGATGCCGCAGGCAATCCACTCGGAAATGGAACACGTTTAACTGTAACGCCAAAACCTGGCGTAAATCAATACATTGCCATTGGAAACGACGGGATTTGTTCGATTCGGGATACCGTTAATGTTCGCTTGGAAAATTTCAAACCGGGGGATTTAGTTTCCCCTCAAGAGGTTTGTATCGATTCGCCAACGGCTTTAAATCCAAATGGAAATCCGGCATACCGCTATACTTGGTCGCCAACTGCAGGTTTGAACTTAACGACCCCTTACAACCCAATTGTGCAGGTCTCAGTCAACACTACCTATAAAGTTACTGTAACGGATCCAACTACCGGTTGTACAGTGTCAAAAGACATATTAGTCACTGTACGTCAACCAACAACGGTAGTGGCTTCCCCAGATACTACTTTGTGCGCACCGGGTCAGATCAATTTACGAGCCACTAGTAGTCGCCCCGGGGTAATCACTTGGTACAGCGATCGATCGCTCACTCAGGTTATTGGAACTGGAAACCGCATTACGGCGCCTGGTGTAGCGGGTAAAAATGTATTTTATGCCGCTATTCGTGATACCAGCGATGTTTGTTATAAAGCTGGCAAAGGTGGTATTGGCGGCAATCCAGGTGGTGGAAGTGGTGGAAGCGGTGGTACGTCCTTGAATGGCGTGCCTGGCGACTCTGCTGTTGTAAACATCATAGACATCAATAAAGTAGGCCCGCCAACTGATTTAACCGTTTGTCGCAACACGCCTACTCCGCTTAATCCAAATGCCAGTACCAACTTCACTTATCGCTGGGCGCCGCCTACTGGTTTGAGCAGTACTACGGTGGGTAATCCTTTAGTAACCACTTCTACTGAAACCAGCTATTCGGTTACCATCACCAGTAACAATAATCTATGTACAACGGTAAGAACGGTAAATGTAAAAATTGCCGCCCAGATCTTACCTGATGCAGGTAGAGATACACTCTTATGTTCACTCAGCCCTTATGCTCTTACTGGCAAAGGTACTGGTGCTACCCGTTTTGAATGGTCGCTCAACCGCAACTTCAATCCAACTTTGGGACAAGGTAGTCCATTCACGATTACTCCAACGCCTGGATCGCGGTACTACTACCTCCGGGTAACCAATGCCAATGGTTGTTCGGAGATTGATTCCGTTAAAATCAACGCCGTTCCCGTTCAGGCTACCCTACCAGCTACACTTAGCGCTTGCGTGCCAGGCGAGGAAATACCGGTTGACGTAGTGAACAACGATCCGACTCAAACGCTGCGTTACGCTTGGACGCCAACCAATTTGATTCTTTCCAATCCTGCACTTGGGCCACGCGCTATTGTCAAAGGACAAGATAATGCCCAGATCCAAGTAAAATTGACCAATCAGGTTGGCTGTCAATCCACCTTGAGCTCGACTATTAATATAGCCGATTTGGCCAATAAAGTGAAGTTCACCTTGGACAAAGGTACGATCAAAGTCGGCGAATCTGCAAAAGTAACCGTAACGGGTTGTACCAATTGCACCTTTGAATGGACGCCAACAACTGGTGTAAGCGATCCAAAATCTGGTAACCCTACGCTTTCGCCCACCAAAACAACGGAGTACCGGGTTAAAGTGACCAGCGGCAATTGTATGGCGGATTTCACCGTAAAAGTGGAAGTGTTAACACCTTGTACCGAGCCTTATATCTTTGTACCTAATTCCTTCACCCCCAATGGCGATGGTCAAAACGACTATTTCCGGGTAAGAGGTCAGGATATTGCCACCATTGATTTTAGAGTGCTTAACCGTTGGGGGCAGCAGATGTATTATTCTACCGATCCCAATGACATTGGCTGGGATGGCACCTTCCAAGGAAAGTCATTGCCGCCCGACGTTTATGGTTATTATGTAGTGATCCAGTGTAAGGACGGCACCTTTTACACTAAAAAAGGAAACGTTACTTTGTTCCGATAAGGAACGGGTGAATAATAAAGTGCTATTTTAGCCGCCGCTATTTTACTGCCAATCGACTATCTTTTGAGGCGCAATGTGGGGCATTGTAACGAAAAAGATAGGAAGAGTGGCGGTGAAAGAGCAAGGCAAAAGTGGTACTTTATTGTTTAACCGTTCCTAATAACAGAACGATACTTTATAAAAAACCCGTTGAACGATTGCTCAACGGGTTTTTTTATTTTTTGCGTTAACACTACGACTGATCATGTAAGATCTAATTCAAAACAGGATTTTTTAAAACAAATACCATCCTACCGTATCAAGAGTAGCAGAGTTAAAGGATAGGTTGTATTTTTAGGTTCTGAAAAACGTAACAATGAAACAAGTATTTTTCATCTTCTTTTTGGTTGTATTCAAAACCACGCTTGGATTTACCCAATGCGATATTGCTTCGGATGTAGTGGATGAATTCGATAGCATTCAAACCATCATCTCCAAACCCATCAATGTTGGGTATACAATTCCTAGTAATTTCCAAACTGCCGATGGCTATAAGATGATTGAAGAGGGAAAAATTCTCTTTACTTATACTCAAAATGACTCGATTAATGGTTTTTTTCTGGTTTTGGGACTGGCCGAACGCGATTTTTACAATTTTGAAGAAGGTTACAATGTACTGGTGAAGTTAAAAGACCCCAGTAAACAACCTGGCTCAAAGTTGAATAAGCAAGATGCAACCATCAAAGCAGCGCTGGATTCGGTAAAGGAAAAAAGCCCGGAAGATGATATCGTGGGCTTCTATACGGTTCCTGATCGAGGTACGTTCGACAAGCAAACCAACATGCGCATTTATACCCTTACTTGTGTGATCCCAATTGAAATGGTGTTTTCATTGACTTATTTTCGTATTGAGAAAATTCGGGTCAACTATAAAGGATTCAAACATACGCTTGTACTAACATCTAGTCAGCAAGATGCAGTAGCAAAAGCCATCAAATGCGTGGGTGAGGCCGCAAAACTATTTTCAGTAAAACCTTAAGATGCAGACAAGGGCTTTGCTGTGATATGCGTACTTTTTAGCAACCCCAAGGCGAAGTTTTCTAATAAGATTTCTGCTGCCTCGAAATTACCATCTTTTAATTTGATATCCGTTAATGAAGGAAGATGCTGAGCAAAATAGACTTGGCTTTTTGCCATCTCCATTAATGTGCTACATAAGGCATTAGGGAAAGGAAAATCTGGGTTGATTTCTTTGGTGATTTTAACCAATGCCTGATTCAGCGCTTTATAGGTCAAGAAAAAACCGTTTTTATTTTCTACATCCACCATTTTAGTATGATAACCTTTGGTGGATTCAGAAACCACAATACGGTTCAGAACTACCTCATCCACGTATTCAATAGAAGAGTTGCTACTGGCTGAAACATCAACAATCATAGAAATGGCAATTTTCAATTTGCGAATGGGATCCTCAATGTTCATTGTTGCCATTTCCAACCGATATTTAACCCACTCCCAGTACCAACTCAGTAAAAAAAGCAGTAAGCGGTGTTTGTTTTCAAAATAGCGGTAGATAGAAGCTTCAGTAGACCCAATTCTCTCGGCTAGTTTTTTGAAATTGAAATCCTCAAACCCGATCTCATCTATCAAAAGGATACTGTACTGAATGATCTTACGACCTAGTTTAGTTTCTTGAGGGTCGCGTAAGTACAACTTATCATTCAAATTCATCTTCAAAGTAATCGCCATTGCTACAGGTTTTGCATTTCCAAAATATGAAGGATATCTGCTCAATTTTATTGGCAAATTAACTTACTTCAGATTGGATTTGGCAATTGATGCTATTCTAAGTTGTTAAGAAGCTATCCACTTAAGAGTGTGTTTGGATTTTTTATTCGCGCTGCAAATGGCCAAAATTCACCCCAACTTCATTGCGAAAATACTCATGTAGCGCTGCTACACTCCGTTTTTCGCGCTTCGTTGGTGTAAATTTTGACTCATTTTCGCCTGCGAACTAAAAATCCAAACACACTCTAAGGAAAACTTCAAAGACTTTCAACATTCAAAAATAACAGATTTTTGGCCGCTCAAGGATTATTTTTAGGATCTAATCATTTTTTTGCAGAAAAAAATTAAAAACACAGTTATGTAGGCATTTTTAGAGCTTGTTCCGATTTCGGATCTGAGGCGAAGGAGAGCAAATTTCAGGGATTTTGTTTGCCCATACATAATTTCATGTATTGAGGTGCGAAAATTCACCGTATTATTTCTCGTCTCACTAATTATCAACCAATCCAATACGGAATATGTTAAAAATAAAGTTTCCAGTTATAATGGAATCCATTCTTTTCTTGGCAAACCCAGCCCAAAAAAACTAAATTACGCTTTCTTGTTACCAAAGTTTAATAAGCAGTAAGCAACCGTACAATGGATAAAGAGACCCTGCAAGCAACCGCAGCATTAGTAACGCGTGATTTTGCCCCCGAGGTACAACAACATGACCTTTTCACCGAAGAAGAGCTCCTGAATTTGCTTACTGAACGGGTGGACTATATGATTGAGCATCAATTAGACATGTTGCTTAGTTTGATGTATCGACTGGATATTGACGAACATAAGATTCAAATAGCGCTCTTGCCCAATGCTCCAGAACCAGCCAATGTAGGTTTGGCGCGATTGATTTTGGAACGCCAAAAACAACGCGCTTTTACCAAGTTGAATTACCGTTCGCCCGAAATTGTGGATGAGTGGGAAGATGAAGAATAGATCATACGGTTTTATAGAAAAAACCTTCTGAACAGCAACTGGCGTCAGAAGGCTTTTTCAAATATTAGGCTAGAGTTAAATATTGCTTCACTTACAACTTACTGTAATACAAGTTTTTAGGAACTGGTTGTTGATGTGCTCCAACCTTCACATAGGTTTCCTGTAGCACCATCTCATCTGATTGGATTAATTTGATTTTTATGCATTCTATCTGATTGCTATTTTGCGAAATCAGCAATAGAACGCTGCCATCTTTGGAAACACTCCAACGACCATATTCTTGGACTTTTTCTTGGCCTCTTTCTCCGGAAACGGTTCTGCTATAGCTTCCATCGGCGCGGAATTCACAATGTACCATGTGGCTATCACCTTCCAGTAAATTGTTCTCCCAGCTACCGATGAAGTGACGGCGAAGTTGCGTCATGGCTGTTTCGGACAACGCGGGTATAAAGTTAGTTTCTATTTTTGATCGATTGTCGCTGATGGGAGCTAGATCCATGCCTTTAGCTGTAGTGATCAACAAATACTGAAGTTGTTGGCCATTGGTACTGGTGAGCGTCAGTATAGTTTGTTGCTGATCAATACTTACCACCCATTGGTAGCGTTGGTAGGCAGGCCACTCGCCAGGTTGTTGGCAAAGTACCGCAGCTTGACCATTTTCCTGAAATTCGAACAAAAGGCGGAAGCCATTCCAGAAACGTCCGTCCAATTGTTGCCAGGCGCCACTGGTTAAGGTTTGCTTCACGGATTCTACGTAAGCAGTAGATGAAGACACATCTTGTTTCCAAAGGCCTGCATAGAAAGAAGGCGCAATAGAAGTTGCGGGTAATGTTGCAAAGAGGTTTGCCGCAGAAAGAAAAGTAAGCAATAAGAGCAGTCGGGTTTTCATGATCTTTAGTGTTAGGACTGATAGAATATATGGGTGATGTGTTTTCATAGACAAATATATTCCCCAAAAGACGCTTTAAATCAAAGGTTTTCGATAACTTTCTAGGAACTTTCGATAAACACGCATTTCGCTCCACATGCTGATCAAAACCAAAGGCATTGTATTCCGAACGGTAAAATATGCCGAAAGCAGCATCATTGCCGACATTTACACCGAATCGAAGGGTCTGCAACAATACCTGGTGCACGGCGTGCGCAGTCAGAATGCACGCACTAAAGCCAGTTTATTTCAAATCATGTCGTGGGTTGATTTGGTTGCCTACTATCGCCAGGGGCGTGATTTACATAGCATCCGCGAAATTCGCAGTGCTTATGTGTATCAATCTATTCCGTTTGATGTTCACAAGGGAGCTGTCGGGATGTTTATGGCTGAGATTGCCCGAAAAACCATCCGCGAGGAGGAGCCTAACCCCGCTTTATATGCCTTTCTTTTCGAGACCTTTACATTTCTGGACGGAACCGCTCAACAATCTGCCAATATCCACTTGAGTTTTTTGCTTAACCTCTGCGGCTATTTGGGTTTCATGCCCGGAGGAGAATTTTCTGCTGACACGCCAATTTTTGACTTGCAAGAGGGGTATTTTATTGAAAACACCACTCCTAGTGCGGTACAATTGGATCAGGAACAAAGCGAGCTTGTTTATCAGCTACTCCAATTGCCCATCACCGATTGCCATGAAATCAAAATGAACCGTCAGCAGAGAAATCTCCTTTTGAATCGCTTGTTGGATTATTACCGCTTTCACATCGAACAGTTTCCAACGATTCATTCGCATCAAATCCTGCAAGATGTGTTGGGATAATTAGTTCTGTTTCTTACCTGACGGTGACGAGGATGCTCCCATCTTTTGAACATTACCGCCTAAAAACGATTTGATCCTTTTTTCTTTAGGATCAACGGCGTAATAAATTTCACCGCCCAGATTAGCGGAAGTTTCCAAAAGGTCAATTGCGTTTACTTCAGCTCGCCCGCCAGTACCGGCCTTTACGTATGCGCGCTTGGCTTCCAAATTGGTGCAATGGCACTGCCCGCCGGTACTTACCCCTACATTCAAACTTTCTACTGTACCTCCAAGATTCAACTGACCACCTTCGCCGGCGCTGGCATCTAAGGCATTGGCTTTGACGTCGAGATTCAAATTGGCGCCACTGCCCACATGCACATCAAGTTTATCGCCACTAAGTACGGCTTTGCATTCAATGGATGCTCCAGCGTTGGAGCGGATGGTACGAAGTTGTTTGTAGGTGACGTAAGCTTTGATGATTTCGTTTTTGTAGACAAATGAATTAAGAACGCTGATCCGCAAAGCGCCTTGGATTACTTTTACATGAACCTCACTTTCGGGGATCCCTTCGATGTAAAGCACTAATTTTTCTTTGTCGCCAGGTTCGAGGTATACATGTATATTACCGGCAACAGCAATTTCATCAAATGGGTCGACGGACACTTCTTTTTGAGCCATCAAACGGTTGATCATACTGAACAACATTAAAAACAGCAAAGAGACTACAAACAAAATCCGTTTCATGGTGGTATTTTTTGGTTATCAACGTTAAGTAATGGGTCAATATTAGTCAACGATTTAACTTGATCTTTTGGATTTCTGCTTCCTTATTTTTTCGTTACAATGCCCCACATTGCGCCTCAAAAATAAGTCGCTTAAATCCAAAATCTCCGCGTTAAATTTCGTCGATTAATATTGACCCATTACTTATCAAGATGCGAAGGAAAGGACTTTACCCCTATATCTTTTGAAAGTTTTAACTTCATTTATACAGTGCCGCATATTTTTTGATTCATTTAGCACTAGACAACATGTTTTTTTACCATTTTTGCACTTCAAGTAACACAAAAATGAAATGACCCAGCCATCAGACCTTTTTAAAAAGTTGGTTGCACATTGCAAGGAATACGGATTCATCTTCCAATCTAGCGAGATTTATGACGGATTAAGCGCAGTTTATGACTACGGCCCCTATGGCGTAGAGCTCAAAAATAACATCAAAGATTATTGGTGGCTGGCTATGGTGCAGATGCACGAAAACATTGTGGGTTTGGATGCTGGGATTTTTATGCACCCTAAAACCTGGAAAGCTTCAGGTCATGTTGATGCATTCAACGACCCTTTGGTGGACAATAAGGACAGCAAAAAACGTTTTCGCGCCGATGTCATGATCGAAGATGAGATTGACAAGATCGAGAGCAAGCTGGAAAAAGAAATTGAGAAGGCCAAAAAACGCTTTGGCGATTCTTTTGACGAAGCCATGTACCGCACCACCAACCCGCGGGTCATGGAATACCAGCAAAAAGCGGATGATGTAAAAAACCGCTTGGCTACAGCCATGAGTGCCGGTAATATGGAAGAACTCAAGAACTTGATTGAGGAGCTGGAAATTGCCGATCCTGATTCTGGCTCGCGCAACTGGACGGATGTTCGACAGTTCAACTTGATGTTTTCTACGCAATTGGGAAATATTGCTGGCGAAGAGGGTAAACTTTACCTCCGCCCAGAAACAGCACAAGGTATTTTTGTCAACTTCTTGAATGTTCAAAAATCTACCCGTCAAAAGATACCCTTCGGAATTGCTCAAATCGGCAAAGCGTTCCGTAATGAAATCGTAGCGCGGCAGTTCATTTTCCGTATGCGGGAGTTTGAACAAATGGAAATGCAGTTCTTCGTTAAACCTGGCGAAGAAATGCAGTGGTACGACTATTGGAAGCAAACCCGTATGAACTGGCACCTGAAAATCGGTACGCCGCAAAGTAAATTGCGTTTCAAAGATCACGACAACCTTGCGCACTATGCCAACGCAGCGGTAGACATTCAATTCGACTTTCCTTTTGGTTTCAAAGAATTGGAAGGCATCCACTCGCGTACCAACTTTGACTTGACCAGCCACCAGGAGCTTTCTGGAAAAAAACTACAATATTTTGATCCTGAACTCAACGAAAATTATGTTCCGTATGTAGTGGAAACTTCCGTTGGGGCAGATCGTATGTTTTTGTCGCTGATGAGTGATGCCTTGATTGAAGAAACGGTTCCCGATGCCGACGGTAAAGATTCTACCCGAGTGGTTTTGAAACTCCATCCTGCTTTAGCGCCAATCAAAGTAGCCGTATTGCCTTTGCTCAAAAATAAAGAAGAGTTAACCAATGCTGCTCGCGACATCTTTAATCGCTTGAAAATGCACTTTATGTGCCAATATGACGAGAAGGATGCCATCGGTCGCCGCTATCGCCGACAAGACGCCATCGGTACGCCTTTTTGTGTGACTGTCGATTTTGACACCTTAGAAGATAATACCGTTACCATCCGCGATCGCGATACCCTGATTCAGGAACGCGTTCACATCGACCAGATTGAGCAAATCGTTCGCCAGCGCGTAGGCGTGCAGAATCTTTTGGTGTAAGGAACGGTTGAAAAAGGGCTTGAAACGTACAAGGTATAGATATAAATGGTCATCATTTAAAGATTAATCCTATGTGTTTCAAGCCCTTAAATCAAATTCGTTCGCAACATGTTGGGCTTAATTTTTTGAAACCAATAGAACTTTACTTACCTTAGTGGCTGAGAAAACAAATTTATAATCCCAAATCAATTGGTCACTATGAGAATACCAGCTCGGTTAGCTGTTCTATATCGGCATGGAACAAGCTATAATCCCATGATTTTCAAGTTTTTCTTGCCGATTTTTTTCCTTCTAACCTCTTTTTCAAGTTTTGCTCAACGCAACCTTTCCATTTACAACTTAACGGCTACGCCACAATCTTACTTACTCAATCCTGGCCGCATGCCACTGAGTAACATGTATGTAAGTTTGCCGATTATCGGCGGCATCAATGCAAGTTATGGCAACAGTGGTTTTACCCTCGCCAATCTCAACCTTATCAATAACAATAATGGTAACGAGCAAGGCGACAATAATTTTTTCAAAAACAATTTTAAAGATTTCATTGGGGTGCTCCAACCCCAAAACCATTTGTATACCGATGCCTCGATCAATCTTCTCGGCTTTGGAATGAAATTGGGCGCCCGGAATTATGTCAGCTTTCAAGCAACAGAGAATATTAACATCCAGGCTGATTATCCGCGCTCGCTTTTTGAGCTTTTTAATGATGTAAGTCAAAATCAAGTTGTTTCCAACCAAACTTACTCCCTGTCCAATTTGAATTTCAACGCAGTCCAATATCGATCCTTGGCGCTAGGCTTTACCCGACAAATTACGTCCAAGTTCTCAGCGGGCGGACGGGTAAAATACCTGATGGGAATTGCGAATATAACTACCCTCAACAAAGGGTTCCAGATGACGAGCGACGCACAAAATCAAACGTTTAAACAGGAAGGAGCCCTGGGTTTGTTCTCTTCAGGTATACAGACTCTATCTTACGACCCAGCTGCTTATTGGTTAGGCAGTGGCAACTTTGGTGTTGCTTTCGATCTGGGTTTGCATTATAATGTATCGCCAAAATTGGAAGTTTCGGCTAGCGTGATCAACATTGGAAGCATTAAATGGAAAAATGACCTAAGCTTTACATCTCTTTCAAACTCAAAAGTTACTTTTTCTAGTACGGATATCAACGCTTTTTCGGATGGGGTTGCTAGTGTGATTGACAGTGTCACGAATGGCCCGGTTTCGTTACCCAATCCGTACAGTTTGCGCTTACCGGCCACGGCTTATTTGAGTGGCAATTATTACTTCACGCCATCTACTTCAGCGGGCATTTTGATTAGTCCGCGTTTTTATAATGGCTATGTTGATTGGGCTTTTGCAGGAAATGTACAAACTCGGATTCATAAAATTTTGCAAGCAGGACTTACCTTCTCCTCTTATAATCGTTCGAATACCAATGTCGGTACTGCTTTAGCCGTTGATCTGGGGCCGGTACAATTGTATGTTGCATCCGACAACATCCTATCGGCGCTAAAACCGCAACAATCCAAAAATGTACATGGCAATGTTGGGATCAACCTCAATTTTGGTCGCAAAACCAGAGCCGATCGCTTAGCAGAATTCCAGCCAAAATTAACGGCGGAAGACTCGCTGAAAATGGCGATGAAAGAGCAGGAAAAGCTGAAAAAAGCCGAAGATAAAAAACCAGGAACTTCATCGAGTACCAGCGCTACAGCTAGTACACCTAAGCCGAATGCCAACGCCAGAAATACCGATCTTCCACCAGCCGGCCCTTCGGTTACTTTCAAGGGTGTAGTGATGAATGAAGAAAGTAAGGAAATATTGCTAAGTACTCTTTTGGAGGTTTATCGGCAAAAAAATGACGGCGGTCAAGAATTGGTACTGAGTCGTAATTTTTACAACGGTAATTTGGGCGCTTTGCTCCAAAAAGACCAGACCTACAAGTTGGTTGTCAAGAAAAATGGCTTCTTAGATCAAGAATTAACCGTTACCCCTTCGGACATGGGTAGCGGACCACTGATCGAAAAAGACATATTTTTGACTCCAGGAAAAAAACCAGTGACAACTCCTGAGGTTACACCGCCAGCTAAACCAACAACTCCCACAACCAATCCTGCTACGAATCCAGTACCGCCCAATACTGCTGCACATGGCCCAGTTCATGCCATCGGTATTTACACGATAAAAGAATACACGTTTATCAAGGAAGCAGCAAACACCGACTCCAACAACCTATTGCGGATGGTTCCTGGTTATCGGGTATTGGTTTTGGAAAAAACCTCTGCTGATTGGTGGAAAATAAGTTTCCGTGATTACACCGGATATGTTTTGGCAAAACTGTTGGTGATCGAGAAGTAAACTTATAGCTTGTTCAAATTTTGGATTCTGGCCTCCATAAAGCAAAACCTGAACAAGCTCTTACCTTTTCAAGCGTAAAAAATGCAAAGTTGATTCAGATCGACTTTGCATTTTTTGTTTTTAGCAGACATTAAAAAAACAGAATTGACTACAAGTTTGAAGTGATCAACAGATCCAAATTGGTGTATTTGATGTGGAATCGCTCGCTGAGGTATTCATTACAAAGACAGCCTTTGTAGGTATACACCCCATGCCGCAATCCATGGTTGTTGAACAACAAAGCTTCGATGCTCCCTGACCCACTGGCTTTAAGCAGTATAGGTGTAAGAATGTTGCTGATGGCAATGGCGGCAGTTCGCGGTACGCGCGAGGCAATATTAGGTACACAATAATGGATAACTTCATGTTTGATAAAGGTAGGACGATCCAACGTAGTGACTTCAGATGTTTCAAAACACCCACCTTGATCAATACTCACATCGATGATGACCGAACCAGGTTTCATTTTTGCTACCAAATCTTCACTCACGATCATTGGCGTACGACCCGTTTTGGAATGTACGGCGCCAATAGCCACATCGGCAGTCAACAATTCTTCCCGTAAGTAGTAGGGATCTAAAGCCGATGTATACAATTGGCGACCAACTTGGTTCTGAATCCGTTTGAGTTTGTAGATGTTGTTGTCAAAAATCCGTACCTCCGCGCCTAGTCCAATAGCAACACGGGTAGCATGCTCGGCAACAATGCCGGCTCCAAGAATCACTACTTTGGCACTGGGAACGCCAGAGATCCCGCCCAAAAGAATCCCCTTGCCGCCACGGCTGCTAGATAGTAGTTCCGATGCTGTGAGCATAGCGCAAATTCCGGCCATTTCGCTCATGATCCTGACAACTGGGAAGGTCTCGGATTCATCTTTGATGTATTCCATTGCCAGGGCAATGACCCTTTTTTGGCGCAATTTATTGATGTACTCTGCGGAAATGATTGGCAAGTGAAGCGGAGAAATCAGGATTTGATTCGGGTGCATCAAATCTACTTCTTCGATAGTTGGCGGCGCTACTTTGAGTAAAATACTCGCCTTAAAAACTTCTTCCCGGCTATAAGCGATTTCAGCTCCAGCTTCTGAATATTGATGATCGGTAAAATGGGAACGTTCGCCAGCGTCGGATTCCACCACTACCCTATGACCATGAGCAACTAGAGTAAGTACCGAAGAAGGCACCAATGCCACCCGATTCTCTTGAAGCGATGTTTCTTTAGGGATACCAATAAACAATTTATCCGGACGCTGCCTGATGGCCAGCATCTCCGGCTGAGTTTGGTATTGGCTTTCCGATAGTGATTTGGGTATGGTGATAGTTCCTCCCCGTTCCTGTCCTTCGCGCATAGTAAGTTCTGCAGTGTGTTACAAAAATAGGACTTTTCGACCTGATTCTTCCATTATTTCAATTTCAATGCGGATAATATCTTCCGGCAGTAAAGATTCGATGAGTTCCGGCCACTCGATAAAGCAAAAATCATCATTGTAGAGGTAGTCTTCAATACCAATCTCCAGTGCTTCTTCCAGTGATTTGAGTCGATATAAATCTAGATGATTGACCAAGCCTTGCTCCCCTCCATTCGTTTTCAGTGGATATTCATTCACCAAAGCAAAGGTAGGACTCGTTACCGCTCCTTCCACCCCAAGTAAATGGCAAAAATATTGTACTAAAGTTGTTTTGCCAGCACCCACATCGCCGATTAAGGCAAACTTGCGGCGTTGACCATTCAGTGTTAAAATTTGTTGCGCTATCAAACGCATCTCGGAAGCATTCCCAGCTATCCATTCCATAGGTATCCCTAAATTTATAAGCAAAATGAAGCTACTTCAATCCTCGACCAACAGCAAATTTACTTGATTAAGCGGGAATTGTACCTCTCGTTTCGCCCTTTATGTAAAGGTCGGCAAATGCCGTAAAGTTTTGAAAAAATTGCTCGATTGAGCTTGCAAAAGGTTGGGTTTTTGCTTTCATAATCCCGCATTTTTTTGTATCTTTGCAGAATGGATATTGTAAAAGAGCAACAGATTCAAGAGAACGGAGCCGATTACGGCGCGAATAATATTCAAGCGCTAGAGGGACTAGAAGCTGTCCGCAAAAGGCCCGGAATGTACATCGGTAGCACCGATACGAAGGGATTACATCATTTGGTTTGGGAGGTCGTAGACAACTCCATTGACGAACATTTGGCAGGTTATTGTACGCACATCGAAACAATAATCCATCCAGATAATTCAGTCACGGTTGTTGACAATGGCCGGGGGATCCCAACTGGCATGCACACCAAATTGCAAAAGTCTGCATTGGAAGTTGTTATGACGGTTCTTCACGCCGGTGGTAAATTTGATAAAGATACCTACAAGGTTTCAGGTGGTTTGCACGGGGTAGGTGTATCCTGCGTCAATGCCCTTTCTTCCTTGTTGCGTGCAGAAGTGCACCGTGAAGGAAAGGTTTTTGTACAGGAATACCGCCAAGGTAAACCCATCAATGAAGTACATGTCATTGGCGATGCTAGTGATACCGGTACGACCATTACCTTCTATCCCGATGGCGAGATCTTTGAAACTTTGGAATACAAGTTCGATATCTTATCGGCTCGTTTGCGCGAGTTGTCGTTCCTCAACAAAGGCCTATACTTGAGCCTTACCGATGAACGTACTGGTAAAACGGAGAACTATCATTCTGAAGGGGGATTGATGGAGTTTGTTCGCTACCTCGATGCAACCAAACAAGCGCTCATGGATGATCCCATCTATGTGACGGCCAGCAAAGACGGTATAGAAGTGGAGGTGGCAATGCAATACAACACCACCTACCAAGAAAACATCTATTCTTACGTCAACAACATCCATACCCGCGAAGGCGGTACTCACGTCAAGGGTTTTCGGATGGCCATTGCCCGTGTTTTCAAGCAATACGGCGATGATACCGGTTTGTTCAAAAAAATCAAGGAAGGTATCTCTGGCGAAGATTTCCGGGAAGGTTTGACGGCTGTTGTTTCCGTTAAAGTACAAGAACCGCAATTCAAAGGCCAAACCAAAGGCGAACTCGGTAACTCTGAAATAACCGCAGTCGTTTCTCAATGTGTTGGAGATGCGGTGAAACACTATTTGGAAGAAAATCCTCGCGATGCGAAGAAGATCATGGACAAAGTGGCCTTGAGCGCCGCCGCACGCCATGCTGCTCGCAAAGCCCGCGAAATGGTACAACGCAAAAACGTGTTGACCGGCGGAGGACTTCCTGGTAAACTGGCCGACTGTTCTTCTCGCGATCCTCAAGGCTCTGAGATATTTCTTGTCGAGGGCGACTCGGCAGGTGGTACGGCCAAACAAGGTCGTGACCGCAACTTCCAAGCCATCCTTCCACTACGGGGTAAGATCCTGAACGTGGAAAAAGCGCTGGAATACAAAATTTACGAAAACGAAGAAATCAAGAACATCTTTACTGCGCTTGGAGTCCGAATTGAAGAAGACGAAAATCTGGTAAGGGTGCTCAATATTGATAAACTGCGTTATTATAAGGTAGTGATCATGACGGATGCCGATGTGGATGGTAGCCACATCACCACTTTGATCCTTACTTTCTTTTTCCGTTACATGAAACCATTGATCGAGCAAGGCCATATTTTCATTGCTTCACCACCACTTTATTTGGTGAAGAAAGGGAAAAACGAACGCTATTGCTGGACGGATGAAGACCGCAAAGCAGCCATTTTCGAATTTGCGGGCGCAACAGATCCTTCTACCGTGAAGGTTCAACGCTACAAAGGTTTGGGGGAAATGAACGCTGAACAGCTTTGGGAAACCACAATGGATCCTGAGCGTCGCATTCTTCGTCAGGTAACGATTGAAGATGCCATGGAAGTTGATCGGGTATTCTCGATGTTGATGGGTGATGAGGTGCCTCCGCGTCGCGCATTTATCGAAGAGAATGCGAAATATGCAAATGTAGACGTATAAGATATTTTGGTTCGGAAATTCACACAATTATTGGTATCGTTCCTTTGATTGATAACCGTTGTGAGTTTCCGAACTTTCTTTTTTGCCAACCGAGGGATTGGCTACACCTAAGGAACGGGTGAATAATAAAGTTTCATTTTAGCCGCCGCTATTTTGCCGCCAATCGACTATCTTTAGAGGCGCAATGTGGTGCATTGTAACGAAAAAGATAGGAAGAGTGGCGGTGAAAGAGCAAGGCAAAATTGATACTTTATTGTTTAACCATTCCACACCAAACGAAAAACCTAAAGATGTCCCACAAATTGAAAGTCGCCATTGTCACTGGCGGCAACGTCGCCGAGCGTGGCGTATCGCTAAAAAGCGCTGAAACCGTTCGCAAACATCTGGACGACAACAAGTACGAAAAATATGTCATTGAGCTCAACGGTACCGAGTTTGCCGAGCAAAGTACTGGCGCTCAAGTTGATTTAAATGATTTTTCCCTCCCTTTCAAAGGCGAAACCATCAAATTTGATCTGGTTTATCAAATGTTGCATGGTCACCCTGCCGAAGATGGTTGTTTGCAAGGCTATTTTGAGGTTTTGGGCATTCCTTACACCGGTTGCGAGACACTTTCTAGCGCCATCACTTTCAACAAACAAGCTTGCAAGGATTTTCTACGCACCCACAATATCCCCATGGCACCTTCAGTGGTGCTTCGCAAAGCCCAATCCATCAATTGGGAAGAGATAAAGCAATTGGGATTACCCGTTTTTGTAAAACCTAACAAAAATGGCAGCAGCTACGGCGCCTCCAAGGTTTCGGAAGCTGATAAGATGGAAGAAGCCATCGCTCATGCTTTTCAGTATGATAACGAAGTAGTTGTGGAAGGCTTTTTGAAAGGTATTGAATACTCCAACGGCGTTTTGCGCAAAGACGGCGAAATTGTAGTACTCCCCATCACTGAGATCATCCCGCTGAATGAGTTTTTTGACTTCAAAGCGAAATACGAAAATCAGAGCCAAGAGATTACTCCCGCCCGTCTTACCGAAGAAGAGACCCAGCGTTGCCAAGGGTATACTCGTTTAATCTATCAGGCATTGGGTTGCCGCGGTATTGGTCGGTTCGATTATATCAAAGTAGGCGATACGTTTTACTTCTTGGAAGCCAATACCATCCCCGGTATGTCGGAAAACAGCATCGTGCCGCAACAAACGCGCGCTTTTGGCTGGACGATCACCGAGTTGTTGGATGCGGTTGTCAATGAAACATTAGCGCACTTTGGGGTGGCAAAATAATCCTTTGTTTTAGCGCTTATTCAGATTTTAGATCAGGCCTTCTGCCGCTAAGTTAGGTACTATCAGATTGGTACCTGCTAGTAATTTTTCCATATTTTGTTGAAAAACAGTAGCGTCCTGGTTTCTGTTGAGCTGAATTTTTTTTCGGCTCACCATCGCAAAAGGAATTGGCCAGTGTGTCTCCAACAATTGGTGCAGCGTTTTGCGTACTTTAGCAGATACAGGCAGCCATTTGTAAGCGATGAGCACATAAGGTAAAATGGCTGGTGGTACCCCTCCGTACCATAAAGTTTGGGCGGCAATTGCGGTATTTACTGGATCTCGGTGTAACAAAAGACGTTTTAAAGCCTGTAATTCCTGTTCTTTATCTGGCAAAACCAGATGTAACCCTTCCGCCTGCTCCAACCATTGCAACAGTTGTTGCTCTTCCAGCCACACTATTTTTTCAACTTGTATCGAATTGACCTCATGCTGGAGGTATTCGCCATTTCCCAAAACAATATGAGTGGCAGCAGCCGTTAACTCAAAAGTTGCTTTGATGTTTTGAGCAGATAGTCGCTTTTGCCAATTGTTCCGCGCCAATTTCGTTTTTCCCACCATGGCCACTAGGTCGCGAGAGGGAACCAAATCGGTAAATTGCTTCCCGCGTTGCTTCAA
Source organism: Saprospiraceae bacterium (assembly GCA_040401995.1). Taxonomy (GTDB): domain Bacteria; phylum Bacteroidota; class Bacteroidia; order Chitinophagales; family Saprospiraceae; genus Haliscomenobacter. Next base: position 24,896 of record JBBANM010000032.1, on the reverse strand, counting down.
TTCTTGGATCAATAGTGTTTTTAATAACAAAGATCCGCTGCCAATTCCAAGTAACAAATCTCCCAGCGGCACTTGATATATTACTTGCAAGTCAGCCGTTTGGAGTAGGTTAAAAAATGCAACCCGGGTGCTGGAATTTAGCGCGTATTTCGCTGCCAATTTAAGTACTTGCAACAAATTTTGACGCGCTGGAGCATCTCGCCATCCCTGCAATTTATTCAGTCGATCCAGCGAAAGCATCCATTCAGCAGACGTTTCTCCATCGATTGAAAGCGACTGAAATCTAGGCAATTGCGACAATCCCCGGGGTGGTTCTACTAAGGGGTTATTGCTCAAATTCAACTCCATTAAGTGATTAAAACTGGAAAATGATTCCGGCAACTGCGTTAACCCATTGCTGCTCAATTGGAGCAGCCGAATCGATTGAGGCAGTGAAGGCAGGGCTACAAGTTTATTCTTGGAAACATCAAGCTGTTCCAAACGACTACATTGGGAGATGCGCTCGGGCAACTTGACCAATTGGTTATCAGCTAGATCCAATTGCCTCAGCCACCCCCAGTTTCCTATTTGCTCGGGCAGATTGGCCAGCTTATTTTTTGCTGCCAACAAATTTTGGAGGTATGCTGAATCGGCCAGCATTAGTGGCAATTGTTCCAACTTATTGTCTGCCAGATTGAGGTAGCGCAAATTTAGCAAAGACTCGCTCAGCTCCACATCCTTCAATTTATTCTTGGCCAGCTCCAATTTGTCCAATTGCGGAAAGGCGCATTTACTCCAATGAAGGGCTTGAATTTTATTTTCTGCGGCGTTTAGAACTTGCAGTTGAGGGTAAGTGCCGGAAAAATCCAGGCTTTCGAGTTGATTTTTTGCCAAAAATAGTTCCTTCATCCCATTCAATTGAGCCAGTACCTTAGGGAATTTAGCCAGTCGATTGTTTGTAAGATTCAACTTCTGCAACCCGCCTAAGGCATTTAAGGATTGGGGTAGCGTTTGGAGCTGGTTTTGACTGAGGTTCAGTGCCCGCAATTGGGTCAATCGCCCAATATTTTCCGATAATTCTAATAAGCGATTGTTGCTCAAATCCAGTACTTGCAAGGCGGTAAACTCCCAAATTGCAACAGGTATTTCCGTCCACTCATTGCCATTGAGGAACAATTCCGTCACTTCATCATGACGAAGAAGCGCCGATTTTAGGTCATAAAACCGCATCGCTGACGCCAATTCCCATTTGTTGCATCAAAACCGTGGCATTAAAACTTTGACTTACTCCTTTTTTCAATTTATAATCAAAAAAGAGTTGTCCACCTTCAATTTCCACTTCCATACAACAGTTTTCAATAAGAGCCGGATATTCCTTTTCCATTACCGCCAGTTCAAGGTCGTGCGTAGCGATAAAACCAGCGCCCTGGTTTTGTAACAACTGCAAAATCAAACCCCGTGATCCGCTGTGCCGATCGCGCGAGTTAGTGCCTTTCAGGATTTCATCCAGCAGGAAAAACACTTGTGGACCTTGATGTTGTGCCGTTTCAACCGCATCCAATAAGGCTCGTAGCCGTTTTAATTCGGCATAAAAAGAGGAAGCATTTTCCGACAAATCATCGTGGGTGCGCATGCCAGTAAACACCAGCAAAGGCGGCATTTCCAGTCGTTTGGCACAAACAGGAGCCCCCGTCTGCGCCAAAACCAAATTGACGCCTAGGGTGCGCAAAAAGGTGCTTTTCCCGGCCATATTGGATCCGGTAAGCAATTTTAAATGTTGCGCACTGGGCATGGTGAGGTCGTTGCCAATTCTTCGATCGGCAGGAATGAGAGGGTGTCCGAGTGCTTCAGTAGCTATCGCCGGTGAGGGTTCATCCAAGTGGGTTGCCTGTACTTCAGGAAAAACCCAATCGGGATAATTGTACCGCACATTCGCCAAACTGCTAAAAGCGTCCAGCTCGCCTAAAACGTTCAACCACAATGGCAAGCGATCTCGCCAGGTTATCTTCCAACTTTCCAATCGGTACAACCACTGGATGTCCCACAACCCAAAAAGATTGAGCAGGATGGCGAAGGGATTATTGCGTACATTGAGTTGGCTCAGACAGTAGGAAAGCTGCCGAATCGCGTCAGAAGCAGAACCCTGTGAAGCCAGGAATTCTTTTTGCAGCCTTGCCAAAAGCGGGCTTTCCCATTCAGCAGTTTCTATGGCTAGAATCAATTTTGCGTAAGGATCCAACCAATTTTGCGCTTTGGAAGTTTGCGCAATAAGCTGATTGACCGCTACAAAATAGCGCCGTAACAGGTAAATTGTAGGCAATAAGCACAAAACACTCACATACCAAGGATAAACCGTTGCCGCATAACCGACCGATGCGATGTTCCAAAGCGGCAAAAAAAGGAGCAAACGATATACCCACTGATTGCCAAAAACAGCAGGTTGTTGGGTTACCCAGAGTTTAAGCTTTGCTTGTAACTGGGCTTGATCGGGGTTTTCCAATCCTTGTGCACGGAAGTGTTGCCGCCAATCCAACTGTTTGCTCAACTCGTCGATGGCAAGCTGGCGTTCGATGATGGTTGGCACCGCGGCGGGAGCAGAAAAGAAGCCAGCCAAATCATCGCCCCCACTGCTGGTAACCGTTCGGCAACAAAATTGATAGATGGAGTTTTTGCCAAAAAAGTCTAAATCGCTGGTATATGGATGCAGTGGATCTTGATAGCGCGTTCCGGGGTCAAAAGCAGTAAAATCGTTTTTAAGGGCCGCTATTTCTTGTTCATTGATCAGCGCTAGGCGTTGGTTGAGCATGGCTGCTACTTGAAATGCCTGGTGTTTTTTGATCATCCAAAAAAAAGCAACCAAAGCCAGTAAGCTGGTAATGACCGCCAAACTCCAGTGAAGCTGTGCTAAGAAAATGGTCAAAGCGATCGCCCCCAAGAAAAACAGTGATCGAAAAACCGACCAGCGATTGGCAGTTTTGCCTAGTTGATTTGCTGACGCGGTGAACGCTTGACTGCGCTCAGAATACAGTGGGTTTATCATATGACTGGTTACTATAGCCGATTTTAAGTAGCGTTACAGTATAAATTACTCCCTACTTACAACAAATTTATTCTTTTTTGGGGAGGCTTGATTGGCAAACTTTGTTTTCTACCGTATAAAATAGATCGAATTCCAGAACAATTTAAATCGAGGCCTACTGCCTTCTTAAAAATTCTTAACTTTCGCTGACACAACCTAGCAACCCATGAGAAATCTGGTCTTTTTTCTTTTTTTTCTGACTGCATTCACTTTGAACGCCCAGAAAACTGGACGCACTTACAAGGTCGATCAAGTACCTGATCCCAAAAAAAATGGCGGTGGCTATATCAGCGATCCCGATGATTATTTGAGTAGTGCGGATGAAAGTACACTAAATGCGGCGATCAAGCGCATGGAAGATTCTTCCACCGCCCAAGTCGCCATCGTTGTCCTTCACTCCATTGGCGATGACATCCCCAAGGATTTTGCCACTCAATTATTCAATAAATGGGGCATTGGCCAATCTGATGTCGACAATGGCTTGCTCATCCTGACCGTAATCGATCAGCGCCGTACGGAATTTGAAACGGGGTCTGGTTTGGAGGCGGTTCTTCCTGACGTGGTTTGTTACCGCATTGGTTCGGAAACATTAGTGCCCGAGTTCAAACAAGGTCATTATGGAGCAGGATTGATTGCTGGTTTGAAAAGAATCAGTGAAACCATCCGCAATCCTGAGGTTTTGGAGGAAATACGCTCCAAGAACAAACCAGGTGGTTCTCCTGTGGGAACTATTTTTGTCGGCTACTCTATCGTCAATGCTTTTTTTCAAATTTTGGCTTTGTTCTATTTGTTCATCCAGTTGGGCAGTAAGCAAGAGGTGTACGACAAGTATTTTGCCATTCGCAAAGGGCGAAATTATGCGTTGCTCATTTTATTCCCCATTCCATTTGTATTGATTTGGTACTGGATTGGCAGGAAGATGAAAGAATTGCGTTATCAACCTCGCTACAGCAAAAAAACTGGGGCTTTGATGACTTTGGTTCCAGAAGACCAAGAGGATGCCTACCTAGAAAAAGGTCAGATCACTGAAGAAGAAATTGGTACAGCTGATTACGACGTATGGGTCACTGAAGCCGGAGACGACATTACCATTTTGCGCTATGCCAACAAAAAATGGGAATATTCTACCTGCCCTAAGTGCAAATATATGACCTACCATCAGGCATCTTCTCGCACGGTAAGGGCAGCAACTTCCATCAGCTCTGGTTCCCGCGAGGTCGTCATGGAATGTAAAAACTGCCAATATCAAAAGAAGGAATATCAAACGATACCCTCTACTTCTTCTTCATCTGGCGGCGGCGGCGGCTCAAGCGGCGGCAGTAGCAGCTGGGGCGGCGGCTCTTCAAGCGGCGGCGGCGCAGGAGTAAGTTGGTAATCGACAAAATAGGACATAAAAAAAGTCGCGATTGAAAATTTCAACCGCGACTTTTTTTGTCAATAAAATATAGGAGTATCTATTATACTAAATCTTGATCTGAGGGATGTTGTTCTCCGCTTTCTGGCGTAGACGCTACAACTGGTTCTACTGTCAATTTTTTCCGCAAGATCATGTAGACAAAGCCGAGCGCAATTGCTGCTGCCACAAACTGTACTATTGATCCTAAAAACGTAAACTTGCTTACAAACTGCAGCCCCAGATAAAAACCGCCAGCAATTAGAAACAGTGCGCCACGGTTCCAATTTGCGTGTTGGTGCTCGCGCAGGGCATAAGCGCCCAAAACAGCGGGTAACACCTGAGATATGCTCACCATACCAGCAAAAAGGCCAAACCCAATCACGCCAACCGGGATACCGATGATGGTTACTATTGCCAAGCCCGAAACAAGTGGCACCAATAATAAAAGCAAAGAGCCAAGACCCAATGATTTACCCAAATTGGCTTGTAACTGGCTAGAGTAGCGGTTAAATGTTTTATCAAAAAATGCCAGCAGTAAGAAAACCAAGAGAAAATTGCTGCTTAGGCGAAACACCCAGTAACCCGAAGAAATGCGGTACATGTTTTGCTTCCACTGCTGCTTGTAAAATACGGGCATCAGCTGTTTGTCAAAATGGGCTGCTGCTCCAGATGATAGGTGATTGGTAAAATCGAGGTGATTACGATGCTTAGTCCAGTAAGTTACATCGCCAGCGAAAATGCATTTGTCATCCAGGTTGATGCGTTCAGCTGCAATTTTTGAATGCCCTTTGATCGTACCATTCAGATACAGGTTTCCACCATAAGCCTCAAGATCACCATTGATATCGCCAGTAAGATGCAGTTCTCCGCCAGCAATATTTACCGAACCCATCACTTTACCTTCCAAGTTCACCTTACCGCCAGCCACCAGCAAATCGCCGCCAATGACCACGTTGGATAGGATGGTGACTTGGCCGCCGGTTACATTCAGATCGCCGGCAATGTTGCCACTGATGATCAATTTACCGCTCACTACACGAACATCCCCGCCAGTGTAGCCAGAAATTTCCGTCTGGCCACCCAGGATCAATGCATCCTCAGCCAACGTGTCGTTGATGTATACTTTACCGCCAGTAGCAATAAGATCGCCGCCTATCCTGGCATGAACATTTATTTTGCCGCCAACCAAGTAAAGATTGCCTTTGTGAGGTTGATCAACATTAATATTTCCGCCTGTTTGCACATTCGTTGCCGAAAGAAACAAGGAAGGAAGCAGCAAAAGAGTAGTAAGTAGAATTGAAATTCTTTTCATGACCCACATTTAGTTTAGGAACGGGTGAATATTAAAGTGTCATTTTCGCCGCCGCTATTTTGCTGCCAATCAACTATCTTTTGAGGCGCAATGTGGGGCATTATAACGAAAAAGATAGGAAGAGCGGCAGTGAAAGAGCAAGGCAAAAGTGACATTTTATTTTTTATCCGTTCCTTAGGTGATAATTTCATTCAAAGTGCAGGCTTTGAATGGTATTCTCTATTTTTTTATGCTGAAGTGACGATTTATTCTGCCAAAGTTGGGAAAGATAAGACCAAAGGCGGGCAGCGTTTTGCTTGATAGCGGGGTCATTCACAAAAAGATAACGCCGTTGTTCCAAAAAGTCTAATCAAGAAGGCTATTTTTGCAGCAAAATTCATCAATTGTTAACCAAGTTTTATGATCATGCCTAAGTTAAAGTATTGGATAATTGCAGCAGGCGTTGCGTTCAGTTTTGGATTGTGGTCTTGCAATGGCAGTTCCGCGCCAAAAACCTCCGAAAATGTTTTTTTCAATGATTATGAAACCCTTTTCGGATTCAATGATAAAGTAGAAAAAGGCAAAGCGCACAGCGGCGAATGCTACTACGTTATTGATTCTACGGTGCAGTACAGCATGGGATTCATCAAGAAATTCAACAAAATTTCGGGAAAAAGATACAGCAAAGTGAAGTTCTCTGCTTTCGTCTTTATGCCGTTTCCTCAATCTTCAGCCGATATGGTGATCCAAGTTTGGGATCCCAAATTGATTCCGCTAAAAGTTCAATCTGCGCCGATTTCTGGCGGCCAATTGGGAATCAACCAGTGGAAAGAGGTGTCTTTGGAACTGCCTTTGGCTACCCTTTATGGTCCTGACAATGATGTACGTTGCTTCTTCTTCAACCCTACTCGCAGTCAACTCTTTGTAGATGACGTAAAAGTAGAGTTTTTTGAATAGTTATTTTCCGGGCAGCCGGTTTGAAAGCGCATTATCACTTGCGCCTATTCCTTCCGGCTGCTTTATTTTAATTTTGTACGCTGATAGAACCCAATATCGGTGAAATTGAAATACTCCTTAGGTAGCTCTGCATAAGGATAGTTCCCCCACTCAGTAAAAAAGGTATTGTTGTTACCCAAAGCCCAATCAAAACGAGCAGGATCCTCATCAATTACAATAGAGCGCGGGGCATCGGGGTTCCGGATAGATGATAAAAGCCAAAATTCGTAAGACGACCCCCAAGTCATGATCAGCGTATCCAATGGCAAATCTTTTTGATCCAGTACCAATTTTTTGTTGTCCATTTGTTCTACTTGATCCAGTATCCGATTTTCCAAGGCTAAGCGGTTGCTGTAAGGCTTGTGGAGCAATCCAATATGGGTAATTCGAACCGCCAATATTACACCCAGCAAACTAAGACTGATCGGCTCTTTTTTAATGAGCGGAAAAACGTCAAATACCAAGGGTAAAATGACAAAAACGCTTAAAGGCAAGTAAAAACTTTCGATGTGAAACTGCGGCATCCCTTGCTGGAAAGATACATTGACGAGCAACAGGTAGCTAAAAAAACCGCCCACCAGCAGCAACAATTTCAACCATTTGCGCTGAAACAGGTATACGATCACTCCCGCGAGTAAACCCAATGGCAGGAGGTAATAATCTTTTTTGAGGTATTCAATAAAGTTGCGGTTGGATTGAATGTTCCAATAGCTGGGAAGAGTGTAAAAATTATTGATCCCTTTGTCAGCTTCATCGTCATATGCGGCAACAACCATAACGTAATTTTTAAAATACAAAATCGCCGCTGATAGGATTGCCACCGTCCAAAATTGTTTCCAGGGTAGTTTCAGTTTTTCGTCTAATAGCCCAAATACCAACAGATAAGCCAATAGAAACGGCATTAAGGGATGAAAATAAAGCAGACTGATCAACATCAAAAAGAAGGCCGATATCTCGATCGCGTTGTAGTCTTGCCATTGGCGGGACTGGGTCATAAAGGCCAAAAAAACCATGGACAGCGCAACGCCTTGGGCAAATTCGATTTGCATCCACCAAAAAGTGTACGACACCATAAAGGTATTGATCAGCAATACGGCGAGCGCTAAATTGGCGTTTTTTAGCCATTTGAATACCACGAAGAAGCAAGTGAAGTAATAAAACACCACTCCAACGGAATAAAAAAACAAGATCCATTTCATCGGCAAGTGCAGATGAACGCCCAACCATGGAAAAACTTGAGTTACCACGGCGCCAAAACGATTAGCTTGAATGGCAAAATTACCAGTTTTGGCAATCGAAAAAACCAAAAAAGATGGATCGAGAATGATGGTTCTTTCTTGGTAAAAATAGGCCGCTAATATGCCCAGTATGAGATAGCCAACTACTCCAAGTATCAAAATATGCCTTGCCTTCATAGGTTTGTTAGGTGTTTTATAACTGGTCTTTAGATTAAGGATGTGCAGCTACCCAAATTTCGCCATCTTCAAAAATCTCTTTTTTCCAGATGGGAACCGTTTCTTTCAAGGTATCGATGGCGTATTGGCAGGCTTCAAAAGCTGCTTTGCGGTGTGGAGTAGACACAACAATGACTACAGCAACATCGCCAATTTCCAAAGCCCCTACCCGATGATGAATCACGACCCGATGGGCTGCCCATTTTTCGGCTACCTGTTTGGCAATTTTATTCATTTCTGCGATCGCCATTGGCGGATAAGCTTCAAAATCAAGGCGTACTACTGGCCGACCTTGCGTTTGATTGCGAACGGTACCGATAAATGCCACACAACCACCGGTACTGGGGTCTTCAGCCATTTGGATAGCTAATTGCGTATCCAGCGGTGAATCAGAAAGTTGAACATCGATCAATGCCATGATGTAGTACTAGATAAAGCCAAAAGAAAAATTGTTACTGCTATTGTTGTTTATCCTCATCCGCCAAAATGCCGAGGTGCAAAATGCGACCGCCGGTTTGATTGATGGGATCGATGCTGCGACCAATGACAATGCCATCTTCCGGAGCATAATACGTTTTGGTAACATCGCCAAAGATATTGCGCAAAGTGGCAATCGCCTCACCTTTATATATCATATCGCCAATATTGGGGGTAACCGTCAAAATCCCGCCCGAATCAGAATACAACCAATAGGAAGATTTACAGATGTAGGGTTCATGTTCCGGTTTTTCAATTTCGCCTGGAATCATGTCCAAATAATGCATCAGGTTATGGATCCCCGTAAGACCTGATCGGATAAATCCCTTCTGAAAAGTATGTGGACTACCTACTTCCAGGGTTATGCCATAAATACCTAGTGAATCAGCGGCACCGCGCAGCGAACCATCGTTGGCCAGGTTGTGAACGATTACTTGGGCATTTTGCAATAAAGCCATTTGCCTACAAATTGGGTCGTCCATGTCAGCGCGGATATAGTGGGCATTGACCCGACCAAAACTAGCGGTGTGCAAATCCAGCAAATAATCAAAATAGCGGATGATGCGGTCAACAATGCGGTAAGCATAGACTTGGCTTACGGTACCGCCCTCTCTTCCGGGCATTACCCGGTTTAAATCGGCGCCGTCAATAAATGCGCGTTGACGCAACAACAGAGAAGGCATGTTCATCACTGGTACTCCAACCAAAACGCCACGCAATTGATCCAATTGAATTTCGCGAAACAAGCGCTGGATGACAGGAATACCATTGATTTCGTTGCCGCGTACTGCCGCAGTAACCCCTAAAACAGGGCCATCCAAATTGCCGCGGGCAATGATAACCGGCACATGAACAGGCTTGCCCATGCCATCCGCAATGACGCTCAACCAAAAACGCTGAATGGTGCCTTTGGGCACTTTATTGATGTCTAGCCTTCGAATTACCTCTAAAGGCAACTCCGATTGAGATGTGATTGGGTCCATATTTTAGGTCGTCTTAGCTCATAATCTCTTCCAACAGAGATGGATCGTTGTTCAATGTTTTAAAACGGCTCATGTTGAACTTTCCTTGTTTATTGATTAAACTTTGTGCCATTTTATCGATAGAAACCGTAGACAACACCGTTTGAATGTATGCTTCGATCAAATCGTCTAGTCCAATACCCAATTTATTAAAATCTCGGCGATCCATCAAAATGAGGCGGTGGGTATCACTGTCCCAAGTACCATCGGCATTTTTGATCGATAAATTGGTGCCCAACATATCCCAAGATTCGCTGGAATTGTCCAATTGATCTTCCAAGGGCATTTTGGCACGGCGAGCATATATACACAGCGGCATTAATCCATTTTCGGTAGAACTTACCATCATCCGCAAATCTGCTACGTAAGTATTGCCGGCGGCCGTTGGGATAGTGCCTACATGATACAAGCGCCCGGTTTCATTATCGAGTTTTGATCCCCAATTGTAGTTGCCAATCAAGCTTTGTACGATGAAAACATCATAAGGAAACTCCCGGGACATAAAATCATTTAACTCATTAGCAGTAACGATGGTAAAAACACCTTGACCAGCATTGCTGTAAGGTACTTTAACTACTGCTTGACCGCCCATTTTTTCCACCCAGAATGGGATATCATTTTTTTTGACATCCATGATGGTTTGTGGCATATTGACCTTGAGCCCGGTAATTTCCGAGTCTTCATTGAATTGCTCGTAGGCTTTTGCCGCCACCATTTTATTTCTTCCCCCTGACAAACAAGCAATAATCGGATTTAGAATTTTGGTTTTAGTATTAAGGGGAATACGTGTCCAGGGGCGTTGAGTGACATACCGGAACGCCGCTCGCACCGGATGCCAAATTCCCTGATCATCACGTACCTCCATCATTGCATCTACAAACCGGACAGGAGGGTTGGGGTCTTCTTGAAAAAGCGGGGCAAGATAGACGTCTTCGTCCATTACGTCAGCGATGACTGCGGCGTAACCAGAGGCTTCCATGAAATTTTTGTCGTACACTACTGCCAATGCGCCATTTGCGCCCGGTTTTTTCTTGGGTACAAAGGGTTTAAAAGTGCGTTCAACCAATACTCGATAGCTTCCCTGCTCTTGGTGGTCATCGGTGAGCGGCATGGATTTTTGCCCTGAAGGACAAGAATTGTTTTCAATAATGACCATTTGGCGTCTACCACTGGCCGATGTAACGTTGAGCAGATCGGCGCCTGCCCAAAGGAAATGTTTACAGCGAAAATCTAGCATTTCCATCAGCGCGTTTGCCTTAACTTTGGGGTGCAAGTGGCAATAGCGATTGACGATGCGTTCGCGGCTAAGATTGAGAAAATAATTCACCATGGGGTGGATGGTAGCGTTCAATGCCTTGGGGTACCAGTGCCGATGGGCCTCAAACTCATCCGGATGAATTAATTTGGCGGCCTTGAGCGCCTGCACTTCGGTTAGGGTCATTACAAATAACGGTTGTGGAGAAGGATTAAAAGTACTAAAACTGTCAATCACCCTCTAGTGAGATAAATTGTATGCAAGCAGGTAGATGGGAATCAATTGGTTGTCAGAACCGCCGGATTCAACCATGCAATCCCCCCGCAGTTTTTCCACTAAACTGCATTAAAGATAAGACATTCCTTGGTCGAAGCGATCATATCGTAAAGAATATTTGAAGCGGTAGATTGGTCAAAAATGCCGAAAACACCAAAAGGCTGTTCTCCACGCAAAAGCAAAGAACAGCCTTTTATCGCAACATAAGTGCGATTACGAGATGGAGAAGGGAGGAAACATCAAAACAACATAAGCTTATTCCGATTCGTCGTCATCGGCTTCCGACAACCACTGTTTGGGATTGTTGTATTTCGGTTTTTCTTTTACCTCCGGTTTCTTGCGTTTGGCCGTGTTTTTTACGAATTCCGTATCGTCAAACTGACGGCGATCTTTCTTGTTGATGTCTTTCTTTTTCTTTGGCATAGCCATGCAATTTGCGAGAAAGCAAAGCGGTTGAACGATTATCAATCTAGTTTTGTGCGCTACCTTTGAGTTAATAAAGCTGCGTTTTACCTCAAATAAGCGTACTAATATTTTGATATTTTTTAAAATTGCAAAATATTTTACAAAAAAGATACTATTGGTTAACCTAAAAAATCATCTAAAGAACAACTTTGTAGCGCTTCACGGGTTCCTTGCTATTTACGGACTTAAAAAAATGGAGTCCCTGAAAAGTTTTTTCCCCTTTCTAATTGGTCTAATTCCTGAAAAAGAAGGCGTTAAAATCTCTTAGCCATAAAATATTGGGCGTTAAAAAACAAAAATCTAGCCTACCTTTGTATTAGTCATCTCAAATGACTTGGAAGGGTCTTTCACCCAAACTTCGGTTATGAAAATAGAACTGCGAAATTTATTCTTTGAAGATTATTTTGATCTTCGCGAGGCAATGATTGAAGCCTACGCCGGTATTGGCGGCGATTATTGGTACGAAGACGATATCAAAACGCTACTGAAGTTGTTTCCGGAAGGACAATTGTGTGTATTGGTAGATGGTAAAGTGGTGGCTTCAGCACTTTCTATCATCATCAATTACCGCAAATACGGCGATAACCACACTTTTCAAGAAATTACTGGAAGTTACAGTTTTACAACCCACGATTCCAATGGCGATGTGTTGTATGGCATTGAAATGTTCGTTCATCCTGAATACCGCGGGTTGCGACTCGGACGCCGTTTGTATGATGCACGCAAGGAACTATGCGAAAAGCTCAACCTGCGCGCCATTATTGCTGGCGGCAGGATACCGAATTATAAAAACTATTCTACCGAGTTCAGTCCACGGGAGTACATTGAAAAAGTAAAGTTGAAGGAAGTTTACGACCCAACGCTGACTTTCCAGATGTCCAATGACTTTCACGTCAAAAAGATTTTAAAAAACTATCTGCCCGGGGATTACGAATCCAAGGAGTTTGCTACCCTATTGGAGTGGAACAACATCTACTATCTTGAAAAAGAAAAGCTCATCAATGCCCCAAAACAGACCATCCGCCTCGGATTGGTACAATGGCAAATGCGGCTTTTTGACAACTTCCAGGCGTTGGTGGAGCAAGTAGAATATTTTGTGGATGCAGTAAGTGATTATAAATCCGACTTTATCCTTTTTCCAGCCTTGTTCAACGCGCCTTTGATGGCCGATTTTAATCACTTGGGCGAGGCCACCGCCATCCGTGAATTGGCAAAATATACCGAACCTTTGTTGCAAAAGTTCATGGAGTTGGCGATGGCCTACAACATCAACATCATCACGGGGAGTATGCCGATTGTAGAAAATGGCCAATTGCTCAATGTTACCTACCTTTGTCGGCGCGATGGTACCTGGGATGGGTGTTACAAAATTCACCCCGTACCTTCCGAAGTTTCTGCGTGGGGAATGGTTGGCGCCAATAAGATCAAGGTATTTGATACCGATGCTGGAAAAATCGGGATCCTGATCGACTATGACGTTTGTTTCCCCGAGCTGGCACGTTGGCACGCCCGGCAAGGAACCCAGATTCTTTTTGTTCCTTTTCTTACAGACACCCAAAACGGTTACAACCGCATCCGCTTGTGCGCACAAGCCCGAGCCATTGAAAACGAATGCTATGTGGCGATTGCTGGTTGTGTCGGAAATCTCCCTAAAGTGAACAACATGGACATTCAATATGCCCAATCAGCTATATTTACGCCTTCTGATTTTGCATTTCCTAGCAACGGTATTCGCGCTGAAGCAACACCAAATACAGAGATGACGGTCATTGCTGATGTAGACTTAGAATTGCTCCTCGAATTGCATGAATTTGGAAGCGTACAAACGATGAAAGACCGCAGAAGCGATCTTTACGAGCTCCGATTCAAGAATAAAGGCACTTGATTTTCAATTTTTTGGATTTTTTTACATATTTGCAGTTGGATTGAAGTTAAGGAACGGTTAAATAATAAAGTATCACTTTTGCCTTGCTCTTTCACCGCCACTCTTCCTATCTTTTTCGTTGCAATGCCCCCACATTGCGCCTCAAAAGATAGTTGATTGGCAGCAAAATAGCCGCGGCTAAAATGACACTTTATTATTCACCCGTTCCTAGACTATTTCCAAAGCTCCTGTCGGTTGGAAATAATTGTTATCGACAGGCTAATCTTTAGCCTTTTTCGTTATTCGGAAAACTTATTTAGAGACCGGAGCGTTTATCTGAGAATTTTCAAAAATTGTTAAAATGGATCGTAACGAAGTAGTCCGATATTCTGACGCTGAGCTTGAGGAGTTCCGAGTACTCATCGAAACTAAGCTAGACCGCGCAACCAAACATTTGAATGAGCTTCAAGAGCAGATTCTTGAAATTACTGAAAATACAAGCGACGAGCATGGCGGGGATTGGGTGGACGATAGCAGCATCAACAACGATGTGGAGATGCTCAACAACATGGCCATCCGTCAACGTATGCACATCCAAGATTTAGATAATGCACTGGTAAGGATTAAGAACAAGACATATGGCATTTGCAGCATTACTGGCCAGTTGATTGACAAGCGTCGTTTGTTGGCAGTACCTACTACTACCAAAAGCTTGGCCGCAAAAGTTGCTGAACAAGTACCAGTAGTTGAGAAAAAGGAAAAACCGATGCTCGAAAAACCAGTCATCGAGAAAAAACCTGTTGAAAAACTACCACCGCAAAAACGCATCATTACTACGGTTATCCGCAAAACTTCGGGCGCGAAGAAGAAACAGGTTGAGATCGAAGACTTAGAAGATTTAGAAGACGATGACTTGTCATTGAACAAAGACATCTTTTTTGAAGACGACCAAGATATTCTTTACGGCTCAGTTTCGGATCTGGATGATGACTCTTACGAAGATACATCTGCCAACCCTAGCAACATGGGCGAAGAAGAAGACGATTATTAATCCGATTCTTTCCTCAATTTAGCTTTCATTTTAGGTTGCTCAATCAAAAGATATTTTTTACCTTTGCAATCCCGAATGCGCAGTGTCGTTTTCGGGATTTGCACGTAATTAAAAAACTAATTTATATTTATGCTGATCATTGATATAAAAGACGGCGAAAGCATTGACAAAGCGCTCAAACGTTACAAGCGCAAATTTCAGAACGCAGGCGTAATCAAAGAATTACGCAGACGTAAGGAATTCACCAAGCCATCTGTTAAACGCAGAAATACAGTCCTCAAAGCAGTACATCGCGAACATGTACGCGCTATTGAAGAGCCAACTGGTTTGTAAAGTTGGTCCTCCCGGATAATTGATTCCGTACTATTTCGGGTTAGCTTCGTTACCGCACAAAAGGAAATGTTTCTTTTTGTGCGGTATCGTCATTTGGAGCTACCCCATTTTTATCCTCAAAGCGATTTACCCACACCTCTGCTTTGAATTTTTAGTCTAATTTTCCCAGTTCATTCAGGAATTGCTAGATTTGTTGTCAACATCGGCTAAAAATAACGGCCAAATCAAAACTCATGCAAAGAGAAATTCACCAATGGTATAGTCCGCGTTTGAATAAGGAAATGGAAATCGCTGTGTACGGTCATTATGGTACAGCTCTGCTGATGCTGCCCACTGCCGCTGCCGATTTTTTGGAATATGAACGATTTCACCTCATCGACGCTATAGCGCCATTTATTGACGCTGGAAAATTCAAGGTTTTTTCCATCAATAGCATCAATTCCGAGGCTTGGCTCAACGACTGGATGGATGGACGCAGCAAATCGCTTCGCCATCAACAGTTCAATGGCTATGTTGAAGATGAAGTAGTACCCTTTATCCGCAACCACACCAGTTGGGAAACGCCGATCATTACTACGGGCGCTTCCTTAGGCGCTTTGCACTCGGCGAATTTGTTTTTTCGCCGCCCCGATTTGTTTGCCGGGGTAATAGCTATGTCGGGCGTATATGATCTAACCGCCTACTCCAAAGGGCACTGGGACGAAGACGTGTATTTCAATTCACCATGTCATTACCTCCCGGATCTCAACGATGCCTATTTTCTTTCTCGGTTACAGCAATCGCAGCACATCCACCTTCTTTCGGGATCGGGCGATTATGAAGATCCCGAGTCGGCACGTCACTTGTCGAGGATTCTTTCCGCCAAGGGCATTCCCCATGAACTAGACATCTGGGGTTGGGACATGAAACACGATTGGCCTACTTGGCGATCCATGCTCCCCCATTATTTGGAAACTCGATTTTAACTACCTCAACCTTCAAACACCTATATTCCAATGTATTACCAAGCAGATTCAAAAAGATACGAGCAAATTCCTTATCGACGCTGCGGCAAAAGCGGCTTGAAATTACCGGCTGTTTCGCTGGGATTGTGGCACAATTTTGGCGACGTCGACGTATTGGAAAACTGTCGCGCCATCTTGCGTTTGGCTTTTGATCGGGGTATCACCCATTTTGATTTAGCCAACAATTACGGCCCGCCTCCAGGATCAGCAGAAGAGAATTTTGGTAAACTGTTCAAACAGGATTTTGCCGCCTACCGCGATGAGATCATCATTTCTACCAAGGCTGGTTATTGGATGTGGCCTGGTCCTTATGGCGAATGGGGTTCAAAAAAATATTTGGTGTCGAGCTTGGATCAAAGCTTACGCCGCATGGGTTTGGATTATGTGGATATTTATTACAGCCACCGACCTGATCCTGAAACGCCTTTGGAAGAAACCATGGGCGCGCTTGACTTGATAGTCCGCCAAGGCAAGGCGTTGTATGCGGGCATCTCCAATTACAGTGCCGAAGATACCGCCAAGTGCATTGCAATTTTGAAAGACCTCGGTACGCCCTGTTTGATTCATCAACCCAAATACAACATGTTTGATCGCTGGGTGGAAGATGGATTGATGGATGTACTGGGAGCAGAAGGCGTAGGTTGTATCCCTTTTTCACCCCTTGCGCAAGGTTTGTTAACCAGTCGCTATTTGACGGGGATCGCTGCCGATTCAAGAGCAGCTAAATCGCACGGCCATTTGCAGGAATCTGCGGTAACCGAGGGGAAAATTGATAAGATTCGCAAACTGAATGAATTGGCGCAAAAAAGACACCAATCATTGGCGCAAATGGCGCTCGCCTGGTTACTCAAAGATCCAAGGGTAACCTCGGTTTTGATCGGCGCCAGTCGCCCAGAACAATTGCAAGATTCACTGGGCTGCCTAGATAATTTGGCATTTGGCAAAGAGGAATTGCAAGCCATTGAAAATATTTTACACGCGCCCGAGTAGAGACGTTGCCTGCAACGTCTTTATCCATACATTATCTATTTTTGTAATAATTCAGCACCTCGCCTTCGGCGTGGGAAAACAAATTTTTAGCCACGAATTTTCACAAATTCGTACACAAACTGTCGTTTGTGCACCCTTCACGAACAGCGTTCGTGCTTTAATTTGTGAAAATTTGTGCAATTTGTGGCTATATTTTTAAAACCACACCATCGAAGATGGGTGTGCTAAATTATACCTGTCTTTAATAGAGCCGTTGCGTGCAAAGTCTCTACACCGATTATTTTTTCATTAAATCCTTATAGCTCACCAATTGGATTCCATTTTGCAAGATGAAATCTTTTAGTTCCTTGGACATAAACAGCTCGGTTACTCCCTGGCGATCTTCGGCCACATTCTCATAGCCAATATGGGAAATTGCCCGTAATTCCGCATCGTCTATTCCTGGATGATCCACAAAAAGGTAGGTCTGGCCTGGTTCCAAGTTTTTTAGCGCCGCAATAAAGCTTTGGACTTTTTCCTTTCCGGTAGCTTTGGGTCCTGCGTAGGTGAAATTTTTCACCCCAAGTTCACCCAAATCAATATCGATGTTGTAAGCTTTGGCCAATTTTTTGGTCATTGCATTCACCTCTGGGGAGATCCAATTGCAGCCCATGTGTCCAGAAAAATGGCTGATACGGGGTACTTTTTTGATGGCCATCTCAATCTGTGCGCGCATTTCCTTTTCAATATCTTCCAATTTCCATTGATTTTCCTTGATGGCCAATCCGGGATAATTTTTATTGGCATTGACCATTGGGTAAAAATAGCCGTTGGGATCGCGAATGCTTGGGCAATCGGTCAGCGGCCGCCACTTCACGTTATCCCATTCACTGGTAATTGCCAAATGCACGCCCACATCAATACCGGGATATTGCTCCAACAATTTCACCGCTTCTGGAAACCAAGGTGAAGGAACAATGATCTCAATGGAAGTTTCAATTCCTTTGGTGTAAGCTTGAACCAGGGCTTCATTACCGGAATGTGAAAAACCCATGTCGTCGCCCCGCATAATGATTTGGATGGGTTTCAGTTGAGCTGAAGCCATTGCCCCTTTCATTGATTTTTTCACGTTTTTTTCAAAACTGTTTTGGACATCGACGGTAATGGCATTTTTACTGAACAAGCAAGTGAAAGTCTCGGTATGCGGACTTTCAATGTACCGCAATACCAGCTCCAGGGTGCTATCGTTTTTCCATTGATAGTTACCTGCTACCTTTGGCGGCGGCAGTCCAACAAAATGCGCTTTGGCAGCGCCGGTCAGCGCCGGACCAATTTTTTTGGTTTCGCCAAAAGCCCATTTCCCAGCAGCAAAAGCAATTTTGAAGCTATCAACTTTGTTGCGAAAAGTAACTTGACAAAGATCATCTTTAAACTGAAAACCCATTTTTTGGATAAACTTATCATTAGGAGCAAGAGCAAATGTTTTTCCCGAAATCGCCTTTACCAGCGGAGAAGCGACGCCTTTTGCCGTTACAGGAAGTGCCAACGCCGCCAATTGTTGTTTCAAGGAAGCGAGCGCAGTTTTGTTAGCAGGTAGTTTGTCTTCTTTTTTGATCGCTGGGTACAAATATTTCCATACCAAATTGAATTCATCCTGCATATTGCCCGTTTCGCTGGTCAAAATAATGACCGCATCCTGATCAGGCATGACGATGATGAACTGCCCAAAGGCGCCATCGCCCCGGTAAGCATTGTTTCTGCAACGCCACATTTGATAGCAATACCCTTGTTCCCAATCGCTGGCGTCTTTCTTTTCCTGGGCCAGATCAGGGTGTTGGATGATCTTAGTGGTGGAAGCTTCTTCCACCCATTCTTTTGGCAGCACCTGTTTGCCATTCCACATGCCTTTTTGGAGAAACAATTGACCAAATTTGGCCATGTCTTCCGTTTTTATCCGCAAGCCCCAACCGCCTACATTGATGCCCCGTGGATCAACTTCCCAATCAGCGCCAGTGATGCCGAGCGGTTTGAATAATCTGGGCGTCAGGTAATCGATTACTTTTTCACCCGTTACTTTTTGAACAATTGCCGATAAAGTATAGGTGCACAAGCTATTGTACAGAAATTTAGTGCCTGGTTGATGAACAAATGGGATTGACAAAAAGCCCCGTATCCAGTTGCTATCTCGCGAATTGACTAAGCCGGATGGATCAAAATCCTGACCCGCCGACATGCTGAGAAGGTCTTTGATTTTTAACTCCGCTAGATTAGTGCTAATGGTCTTGGGCAAATCGTCAGGGAAAAACGAAATTACTTTATCGTTTACCGTCAAGCGTTTTTCGCTAACCGCAAAACCGATGGCTGTTGCGGTAAAACTTTTGCTACAAGAATACATGGTATGTTTCAAATCTGCTCGGTAAGGATTCCACCATCCTTCGGCAACTACTTTGCCGTGGCGCAATACCATTAGGCTATGCACTTCGTGTTGGCTTTTTCCAACCGCGTCCAGAAATTGCGAGATCCCTTCCGAAGAGATGCCTTCTGCTTCGGGCGTACTGCGCGGCAGCGCGTCGGTGGTTTGGGCTGCCAGTTTGCCACCCATCAATCCGAATAAGAAGAAAAGGAAAATAGGTGTTTTGCTCAATTTCATTGGTGTTTGACGATTTTGATGTAGTTGAAAAGGATCAAAGTTGACTTATCCTGCCGTAAGGATCTTTATGTAGCGTTCAAGATTCTGCTTTACTTTATTGGCAATCAAGGTTATGAATTCAGATTTATCAGTTGATGCTTTTTCCAATGCGTTGTAGTAGGCCATCCGGCTATCATAATCTCCGCCAATGATTGCCAATGGATAACCATGTTGTAGTAAAATTAAATTCATCACCAAGCGCGAAGTACGTCCGTTGCCATCAATAAAGGGATGGATGCTAGCCAGGCGCTCGTGCAGTTCCGCGGCAAGAACAACTGGGTGTAAAACATTTTGATGTTTGGTATAAAAAATAAAATATTCCTCCATGAGGAGTTGTAACAAAAAAGGTTGAGGTGGAATGTGGCTACTCCCGGGAGTCAACACTGGAACCTGACGATATTGGCCGGCATTTTCGCGATCGATCCCATGTAAAACCAATGCATGGAGCTGTTTCAGAATAGACTCCGTAAACGCTTCTTTACGCGCCACAATATCTTCAACAAATAAAATCGCCTCTTGGTGATTGATAGCTTCTAAATGTTCGCGCAAGCTTTTGCCGCTAATTGTCATTCCTTCCTGAAGTACCAATTGGGTTTCGCGTAAAGTCAATGTATTTCCTTCGATCCGATTACTTTCATACAAAAATTCTATTTTCAAAGCATCACGGATAGCGGCATTATCCAGTTCGCTACGGAATGCGTCCAGTTGAATTCTCAATTCGTCGATATACTGCAATAAAGTTGCTGTTTCTATCATGGTAAAAGTTATCCCCTAATTTAAGGTGTCGGTGGTAAAGAAAAAAAATAATATTTTAGGTGGCGGAAAAAAGGATAATTCTAAAAGTACCTAAAAAAACATAAGCGCTTAGCTATAGATCCAAATAAAATGAACGACCTAAAAATTGACCGGCTAAAAGCAGAAAACATCATTGAGGCCGGATTGGAAGAACTGGGTGAAACTTACACACAAGTGGAATTACAGCAAAAACTTCTGCAAAATGACTTTGCGTTTTCAGCTGCCAATATCAACAAAATTCACAGTAAGTACCGCAAACTGCTTGGAACTCCAGCAGCAAAGGACATCAATATTGGTCGGGCATCGGTGATTGATTTTGCCAAAGGACTGATCAGCATTTTTACACAGGAACAGAAGGTCTATAATTTTGAACAAAAAACCTTTGAACCGCTGGCTGATGTTGAAAATCATCCCGTAGACGGCCCGCCTACACAACTGCGTCCCTACAAACTCCGCCTCTACGATGAAGGTCGTAGATCCATTGCCGATAAAATAGCCTTTATTCAAACTGCTAAGGAAGAAGTAATTGAAATGGGCATTCGCCTCAATAGTTTCTGTAAATATTTCATTAACCGTAGGGATTCGGAATTCAAAGACCACATCATTCAGCTTTTAAAAAAGGGCGTTCACTTAAAATGCTTGATGATGGATCCCGCTGCAGATTTGACAAAAATCTATTTTGCCGACCGGGCTAAAGTAGAGGATCGAGAAGCTACTGATTACATTGAAATGCCCCAAATTTTGAAAGACTTAAAGTCCGTACGGGATGAGCTTAACAGCAAAGATCTGCCTGGCAAAATGCAGATTTTTCTTTACGAAAATTTCCCCTATCAACATTATTTAGCGGTTGACGGCGGCCAAGAATGGGGAAAAATGATGTACTCCAGCTATATCTACGGCGAAAAACGCGCCAATTGTCCGGTTACCGAAATCTATAAATTGGGTTCGCCGGAATTGTATCAAAGACAGTGGAAATCATTACAAACCATATTAAAACAAGCCAAAGAAATTTAAAAATTAAAACAACTTCGTATGAACAACACCCTTCTATTAGAGCAAATTGCACAATTCAGTGATTTTGAAGCCGAGTACTATCTGGCCCTTTGGACAACAGCGCATACATCAAACGCCACAGCTTCGGAAAATAAAATACGCCCTAACCAGCTCTTCAACAACGCCAACTCTGGCGATATGGCGCGCTTGGCGTTGTTGACCATCGTTGGCGATTCGGCAGCAGGGGAAGCATGGTTTGCCCAAGCTCTCAACGAAACACCCTACCAAGGGGAAAGCAAAAATTTCTCCCAAGACAATAACCGGTCGACCAGCGAAATACTCCCGCTTTTGGCAGCGACCATGGGATTATTGGGAACCAAAATCCATTTTTCGGTAAGCGGCGGTAAAATTGATTTTTCCTTGAGCATCGGAGCGATGGGCAATCCTTTGATCAGCAATATTTATCAAAAAATAGTAGCTGCAACACCCTGGTTCAACCCTCAAGCCCCAGAGGCAGTTGTTGCTATTTTGACGCCAATTGAAGTAGAACGCCAAGCTGTTTTGGCGCAGTTGGAGCATTGGGAGCCTTATTCCAGTAAAAAGACCCATACCCTATTCTCCGTTGGTCAATTCCAGGGAAGACACCACCGCTACAAAATTTACAACCTGCTCAGTGGTTCTGGAGTGGGAGAAACTACTGCTGCCATTGAAAGTATGATGCATGAATTTGAGCCCGACATAGTGTTGTTGGTAGGCGTAGCTGGCGGGGTAAAAGACGTTCAAAAAGGTGATTTAGTCATCGGCGAAAGGGCTTATGGCTACGAAAGAGGTAAACAAACTGGCGATGCGTTCTTAGCACGCCCTCAAGTGTACCACTATAGTCACCGATTAATCCAGCAAAGTCGCCAGCTGGTGGACTTAAACAACTGGCAAGAGCGCACTCAATTACAGGAAGAATGGCCCAAAGCAGATTCATCGCGTGTTTTTTTTGGCCCCATTATTTCCGGCAATAAAGTATTGGTTGATTCACAAGCTGATTTGACCAAATTCATCAAAAGCCATTACAACGATACGCTGGCCATTGAAATGGAGGCAATAGGGTGTTTGGCATTAAACCGTTATGAGCGTGTAAGATCGCTTAACATTCGTGGCGTATCAGACTTATTGGACGACAAAGTCCAAGCGGATCATCAAAATTACCAGCCTTTGGCGGCCGCGCGCGCTGCGTCGTTTGCTTTTGAGCTATTGGAACACTTGGATCTAATTGAATAATTGCTTTTCGCGATTCATGTAAATTCACGTAAATTTTTATAAAATACTGTAAATCAATTAATTGAATTGATTTTTGGTTTTTAGCAGCTTATCTTTGTACCTGTAAACAGCGCACAAGGGCAGCATTCATTTTGCCCTTTCAAACGCTGAGTACGCTTCCCATCGCAACAACGATTACCTGTTTAGCGGCAGGCTAGGCCTAGGTCTAGCCCTGGGAATGCTTTGCCTTCGGGTATGTTTCACCGGAACTGGTAGCTGCAGATATCACTGACCGGATCGGCATACGATTCACGTGATTTCTTAACCAAAAATCGATTGTCATGATTACAATTGCATTGCTCGTCCTGTTTCTATCAGGGACTGGAGTAACGGACATTATTTTATAATGACCTAACTAAAACATCGTTTTCACCTGTCTGGCGCTTGTAAATGCCGGACAGGTGAGCGTTAAGTCATATGTTTTCACCCCAAATAGCAAAAATAGGCGCCAGAAAACTGGAGTGTTACAACAATAAAGAAACAAATAAATCTTATTAATCGAATCAATTTACTTATCCCCTACTGTCTTCAAAGTGCCCGAAAACCAATAATTACTTACCTTTTAACGCATCTACCTTCTCTATCAGCCATTTATTACAGACGATGATGGAGTATTCATTCAATTTTTTTGCCAACCCTTCTTTTTTATTTGTTTCTTTAGCTTTCACTAGTGCCAATACCATTTTAGAAAAATTAAGATACCCATTAAAATGTTGCTCACTAAAGAATTCCTCATTACGCTTTAACATCTTTCCGAGATTTTTACATTCTTGGGTTAATCGATCTGTATCCTCTAGTTCATAGAGACTTTGGATTAAAGTTACTCGTAAACCCATGTCTAACAAATGATTAGAAGGTTTTTTATTGCTTTGAAAAAGCTCAACGACTTGATCAAATTTTTTCTGGAAGAAAAGTAACCGAGCCTCGATAGCAAGGATCGTTTCTTCCCTCATATTAGGGGGTAAAGCCGATTTCCAGTCGTTAAAGATCTTTATTGCTTTCTCGATTTGCCCAATTTCGCAAAATGAACTAACACAACTGATCAATAATTCAGGACTAATTTGACCGTCTTGAATAATCGCTCTTGTTTCGAGTCCTTTTTGGAATAAGTCTGCAGCCTCTTTATAAAACTCATTTTTACGCGCTTTGATAGCAAAAGCAGCATAATTGATTAGGGCATTTAACAAATTACTAAACTCACTGAGAACTAATTGATCACTCAGTTTATATAATAAAGTTTTGTACCGATAAAAAGTAGCATCATTGGGATCGATCAGCATTTTGTAGGCCTGCAGGTACAGCTGAATCAAGGGGGGATAGCTATTAATTTGAATAAATAGCTGATCGAGTTCTTCATTCGTGATGGAAGCCGGGGGGGCAATACCATTAATGCGTCGCAAAGTCTCCATTTCATGGATAAGCTTCAATTTGATTGCCAAGTAGCCACTTTCCAGGTAGGAAAAGCTTTTTTTGAGGTTTGGCTCCTCCCGTGCGGTTTTTTGAGTGCCTCGAGAATAGTATAGCAAAAAATGGACCCGAAGAAGATGCCAATTAGACCATATGTCTAGGTCTTTTTTTGGAGAATTATTTCCAGGAGTGCCCTCTTGTGGCAATATATCTAGCTGATTTTTAGGGGAATCATTTTCAGAAGTGCCCTTTTGTGGCGGTTCTTGGTAATCATCAATCAATTTGACCAACAAATCTTGCTGCCCCAACCGCCGATAGGCCTGCGCCAACAAAAAATCTCGTTCGCGCGGGCTGTTTTTTACCTCCTGCTCAATCAAAAAATCTGTTATGAATTTAGAAAGCTTGTGCATTAGGTTGCTTAGCCATTTCCGATTCAGGTTATTATTCTCTTTTTTGAAAAGTTGTTTTAACACTTTTCCCATTTCCAGATCTTCCTCCTTAAAATCAGGATATTGCTTTTTGAGGTATTTGAAGAGGATAAATTCCTGGTTGGTCTTGGGGATGGCCTTCCCTAGGTAGTCGGCAAATGCTTTAAATTCTTCGTCTTGAAAACTTTGCAAAAGTTGAACGCTGGCATTCCTGAACATTGTGGTTTCCTTTTGGAGGCGCTTTGATTGGTTGTCGATTTCAAATATAAGTAATTGATTTCAATTGAAGCAAGGTGAAGGGAATAGGGATCCGCCATTCCCCACCCCAAAATAGGCAAAAAAATAATTAAATTGGCGGATGG
>JBBANM010000031.1:0-65338 GCA_040401995.1 Saprospiraceae bacterium | reverse complement strand
ATTTACTGAATTTTAGTAGATTGCGTAGGTGTTTTTACTAAATGGACAGACACTACATAGCCATCTAGTTCTGTTGGTATTTTAGGAGAAACCTTTGATGAAATTTCTCCAAATGTCTGACCTATACAAACGCCTGAAACAGTTTTTATCTTATTATCAACTATGGTGATCCTAGATACTTTATCCTTGTTCTGCCAATTTGTTTCAGCTATAAAAACTAATTTCCCTTTTGAATAATAGGATTTAGCCTTCCAATTTATTGCATCATTTTCATCATCAACCATCACAGCGTCTTTCTCTTTAAAACAAGAAGGCCATTGATTAGAGATGGTACTGAGTTTTTTACTCAATAAATTTTCTTTAATACCATTGACTGTTAGAGTACAAAAATTATGCTGTGAGATTCCTGAATCAAAAAACAGGATCAAAAAAAATGAAAGAAATGTCAAATTAACCATAACCTCATTTTATGTATTAAAACCTTGCCAAATCTGATGACGTAACGTCTTCAAAAAGCTGCTACACCAGGCTAGCTTTTAGTGATTGACAATGATCTTTTTAACCGTATGTTCATCTTTTGAATTTTTTAACCTTACTATATAAAAGCCATTGTTCAGTTGTGATAAATCTAGTTCTTGATTTTTTTGGACTTCGGTAAATCTTTTCAATTTCAGGCCATTTACCGTACTCAAAACTTCAACCACATATACATCATTCTCAGAAAAATCATTTAGACTAATAGCACTCTTCGTAGGATTTGGGTAAATTACAACATCGTTTATACCCTTAAATTGAGATGAATCTATTTGCTCAGGGAGGTCATTCAACTTCAATACCCAAAGTTCATCATTATAAAAGGTGGAGGTAAAATTCCCTCTAAAAATGAAGTAGTCTTTATACAAAATAAATTGCCGCTCAGTAGAAGGTGGGAATTTATCTATGCCTTGTGGTTTGATCAATCTCGCAGAATCTTGTTTCCCCTCAATATACCAAAAGGAGTTATCGTTATTTCCAAAAAAAAGCTTATCCTTTATATTTCCTAAATAGTTAAGATTTGGGATTCTATCATTTGCTATAAAGGGTTTTACATCCTTAGTATTACCTAAACTTCCGTCTGAATTCCATAGTACGTATCCTGGATAAATTAACTGACTATCTCCTCGGGGAGTTGGGTTTGTCCCGTAAAAATAGAGCAGATTATTTGCAACAAAAAAATTAAATGCTTGTAAATCTTTAGGATAAAGACTTTTGAATACAAATGCCGTATCAAGTTGAGGATCAAATACAAATACTTGCTCTCCTTTTTGTCTTTCATATCCTGTAAAATAAAATTTATTATTGTAGTTGACTATATTATTGGATTCATTGGACACCGAGTAAGAACTAGTAATTGCAAGCGGCTTAATATCGGTTCGGCCTGCATTAAGTGTCCAGATATATTCAGGACTTGATCGAATACCAACAAAATAAAGTTTATCATTTTCTATAATAAATTTGCAAAGAAAGGGAACATTTGTAATCTTTTTTGTCCCATTTTTAGTACCTACCGAATAATAAAATTCCGATCCACCGTTCATAAAAAAAATAGTATCGTGGTAAATTATTATTTCGTCTTTGATACTTTGACACCCACCCATCCCCAGGTTTCTTCCAATGGTAAAAAAAGTATCTTGATCTAATATGTTGAGATCTGAACCAATGGTGAAAAGGAATTTATCTTTATATTTGAAGGCCTCACCAATTGGAGCATTAAAGTTTCGATTTGGATTAACTAATTTAGTACCAGAAATTGTACCATCTGTAAACCACAACTTTTCATTTCCACGAGCATCATCAACATTAAAAAATAATTTATTGTCGATTATCCGAAATTCATGCGAGGTTATATATGCAATATTGCTGTGCGGAAAATCCCTTATTTTATAAGTCCCCGCTACTGTTCCATCTGAAACCCAAAGCGCATCATTTATTCCATCATTAGCATTAAAATATAATTTATCTTGAAAGGCAATCAATTCATCGACTCTTGAATTACCACCTGGATTGACATCCTTGATCATTTTAGTTCCCTTAATTGAACCATCTGTAACCCAAGGTTCTAATCCGTATACAGGGTCATATCCTATGAAAAACATGAAGTTCTTAGTGGTAATGAAAGGTTGACTTGAAAGCGGCATAGAAGGGGCACATGCTTTAATTTTAAATGTACCATTTGTAGTACCATCTGTCACCCATAGCGCCGATCCAAAAGCACCTGAAGCTATTTTTTCTAAAGCTTTAAAATATACCTTATCCTTAAACAGCGTAAAATTAGATGGATCACTTCCTTCATAAGCGCTAATTTCTTTGAGTAACTCAACTTTTTGAGCCAGGCAATGGCCATAGCAAAAAAATATGTTGATAAATAGGCAATGGTATAATTTAATGTTATGTTTTTTAAATTTCAAAAATGGAAAAGATATATTAAAAGTTAAGGCATTTAAAAGGAAATGATTTATGATCCGGAAAAAGAAGGAAAACACCCTATTATCCAAAATTTTGAAACCAAAGACTAGGCGAGATGTCATTGTACTGAAATTTAGTTGTTACTTATAGCTGGATAATCCATCTAACATTATGCAATGTAATGGATATATTCAATATTTTCAATTGTAGTTTACACATTGTAATTGAAAATATAAATAAGGCTTTAACAACCAATTAAATAATTTTTTCGATAAATATTTTTTTGTCAACAATAGCTCAAATTTCTTTCAAAGTATTGAAATTCAATTATTTATTTTATTTAGAGTGACTATCTATTACCATGTAGACCCAAATTTCCAATTACTACCTCCCCTCCCTACGGCCTTTTCAACTTCATCTCCTTGATTACTTTTTGATCCAATTCATGCAAACGCAGCAATTCAATCGTCCGGATCAGGCTGGCTGCGTATTCAGGATTGGTGGAGTAGCCACCTCTTTGCAGGCCTTCCGCCCAAGCTCGGTAATTCGTTGGCTCCAACGCAAACAAGGTACCATACCGCGGAATCTTTTCCGGACTCATCAAATAAGCCGAATGATCCATGTACGAATCTTTGATGGTAGGATACACCCGAAAACACGACTCAATCACAAAACCATCTCTATCGCGATCATCATCGTAGCGTTTGTTGACCTCCCCGTTCCATACTTTACCACATTTGAGCCCGAAATGGTTGTTGTATTTATTGGCCAATTCGCTGGAGCCGGAATTGGTTTCCACCATCGCTTGAGCGAGTTTGATGCTGGCCGGAATCCGCGTTCGCTTCATTTCTTCGATCGCCAACCAAGCGTATTTTTTGACGTAGGCTTTTTTGACGGCAATATCCTCTTGGACTTGGGCGGATAGTGGGAGTGAAAAAATCAAAAACATTAAGCATTGTAGGGACAAGCGAGCAAATCTTACTGTCATTTGGCATTTGTGATCTTAGCAAGGAAAAATTAAGGGCTAAAGATACACATTGGGGCTAATTTTGCAAAGGGGCAAAATGCTAAAACCGTTGGGGGGAAATGGCTTTGAGTTGATGATTTTCGAGATAGATTTGGTTGGGTGCTGGGCTTCTTAAAACCACCAAGAAAAAAATCTAACCAATTGTTATTGAGCACAATGGTGTAGAGACGCATTGCAATGCGTCTCTACACCATTGGAGCCTTAACCTTCAGAGCCTGGGGTTTTTAAACCAACAAAAAACAATGCTAACCAATTATCATTGAGCACGATGTACGTAGAGACGCATTGCAATGCGTCTCTACACCATTGGAGCCTTACCACACCTGATGAATCACCTGAAAACTATGCGCATTGGCCCGCTGCCAATCCCGCAACAAATATTCCGGCACCGAACTTTCCTGCAGCAAACTACCCGGCAACAAATGCGGGAACAACTCCTCGTAAGTCTTATACTCGTTGCTATTCGTTCTACGGTATACATGGTAGCGATTAATCAAACTCGTCTGCTCCAAACCCGCCGCCGCCATCAATTCCACAAAATTGCGCACCGTTTCTTGATGGTAATTGGCCACCCGCACTTTTTTATCAGATACCACCAAACCCGCCATCAATTGCGGATTTTGGGTAGCCACACCCGTCGGACAAATGTTTTTGTTGCATTCCAACGCTTGGATGCAGCCCAATGCCAGCATCATCGCCCGCGCGCTGTTGCAAAAATCAGCACCCAAAGCAATGGTTCTAAACAAATCAAAACTATTGATGATCTTACCAGATCCATTCAATTTGATGTCTTTCTTCAAGTCAAAACCGGCCAATACATCATAAGCAAACGCCAAAGCCTCGCGAAAAGGCATGCCCACGCTGTTGGAAAACTCCATTGGGGCTGCACCTGTACCCCCTTCTCCCCCATCAATGGTAATGAAGTCGGGTTTGATCCCTGTGGCCACCATCGCCTTGGCAATGGCAATGAACTCGCGTTTATGCCCAATACACAACTTAAACCCAATCGGTTTGCCGCCTGATAATTCCCGCATTTGAGCGATCAAATGCATCATCTCAATGGGCGTGGTAAAGGCCGTATGATAAGGCGGCGACAAAACCTCAGTATAGGGCTCTACCCCGCGGATTGCGGCAATCTCTGGCGTGTTTTTCAAGGCGGGAAGAATACCGCCATGACCAGGTTTTGCGCCCTGCGACAATTTGATTTCAATCATCTTCACATTGGGGATGGCAACTCGATCGGCAAAGGCTTCTGGAGAAAATTTCCCATCCTTGGTGCGACAACCAAAATATCCGGTACCTATTTGATACACCAAATCGCCGCCCATGGTCAGGTGGTGAGGACTAATGCCGCCTTCTCCGGTGTTGTGGGCAAAATTTCCAATTTTTGCGCCGCCATTTAAGGCCAAAACTGCGTTGGTGCTCAGCGAGCCAAAACTCATGGCGGAAACGTTC
Source organism: Saprospiraceae bacterium (assembly GCA_040401995.1). Taxonomy (GTDB): domain Bacteria; phylum Bacteroidota; class Bacteroidia; order Chitinophagales; family Saprospiraceae; genus Haliscomenobacter. The sequence goes on along the minus strand of JBBANM010000031.1, from coordinate 60,411 downwards.
AAAATACTGGCTGAATAAGGTTGTTTGCACTCTGCCCCGCCAATCATTACCCGCAGGTCATGATCCAATTGGTGGCTGTCGAGGGCAGCAATAGAGTGGTTCATCCATTCGTATCCTTCAGCGTATACATCCAATTGCGTTCCAAATGGGGTGGTATCCACTACTTTTTTGGCGCGCTGATACACTACCGAGCGCTGGATCCTACTGATGGGTTTGCCATCGGTATCGGACTCGATGAAGTATTGGTACATCTTCGGCCGCAACCATTCCATCAGGTAACGTCCCCGACCAAAGACCGGAAAAATGCGGCGAATGGCGTGTTTGGTTTGTACCAGGTCTTGAATGCCAAGCCCAATGTAGGGGATAACCAACAACAACAGCCATAGCCATTGCGGGCTAAAAAAGTAGCCCAATGCGGCCGTTAATAACAAGGAAATAATACTAGTTAAGATAAAACTGTTGCGCATGTCAGGGCTGATTAGGAGTTAGGGAATTTTTGTATATACACATATTTTACCCAGTTTGAATACATCTAACCACAGTAAATTGGGATGTTTGGATTGGATCAAATACCTTCGAATCAAAGGTTCTATGGGACTGAAAATTAGTGATAAAACGCCATTCAGCCGCAATTTTTTTAAGGTTTGAAAAGCCCGATTCAGCCGAGTTGTCACGGGGGTACCTTTTTGTGCTAAAAAAACCAGGTTTTTGATGGCCGTTTCGTTTTTTTGCAGAAAAACAGCCGCGGGTTCCAAACCCAAATGTTCCAATGGGTTATCCAAATGTAAAATCCGCACTTGTTTTGCCGCTAATTCTTGTCCAAAAAGGGTGTCTTCGTGGCCATATTCCCGCAAATCTTGCGCAAATTTAATGGTTTGGAAGATGGATCTTGGTATCCAAAAATTGTTGGTCATGAAGGAATGATAGGGATCGGTCTGGCGCTGTGCAACCGGGATTTCCTCCCTTTTTTTTCCAAAATGCCAATGGAGTAAGAATGCTTGCGCTGCTGGCGGCTCCGCGGAATAACAACGCCCGCCATAAAGCAACAAATCGGGTTCCTGGTGTTGAAGATAGCGCGCCAAATAATCAGCATGCCCTACCCCCGAATCACAATCCATAAACAACAGGTACTCAAACCGCGCTTTTTCCGCCAAAAGGTTGCGGATGCGGGATCGCCCTACGTTAGCCGGCAATTCTTCGTAGCGAACACCCTGCCAAGCAGTGATTTCCCGATTTAGTACACAAAAAGACTCGTTGGAAGCATCATCCAGACAAAGGATTTCAAAAAAGACACCGGTCAGTCGTCCTTGCTGGAGCAATTCTTTAACCAAAGGGCGAACATCGTAATCGAAAACCGGAATAAGAATAGAGACCACGGTCAGTGATTTTTGCGAAAATGAAAAACGTCCGCCAGCGCTCACCACATGTTAAGGAACGGTTGAATGTTTTTTTACCAATCAAACTGCCCCAAAACCAACGCAAGAAAATTAGAAATCAATACAATCTGCAAAAAAATGCGCCGTATTTTGTCGGGGATTTAAAAAAACTTTCTTTCAATCAAAACTGAAAGTTCCGAAAGATTGTTACCTTTACTGAAACAAAAAATGTAGCCATGACCGCCGCTAAAAAAGTAGCCCTTTTGATTGAAGACCAGCAACTCGCTCCCGAATTTCGCGCTATTGCCCAGAAAGTTCAGGATGGCGAACGCATCACCGAAGCCGAGGGTTTACTGTTGTTTGAAAAGGGAGAATTGGGTTATTTGGGAACCCTAGCCAATTTTATCCGCGAGCAAAAAAATGGCGACAATACTTACTTCAACCGCAATTTCCACATTGAGCCTACCAATGTGTGTTTGTATACTTGCTCTTTCTGTTCTTATTCTCGCCTGATCAAGCAACGCAGCGAAGGCTGGGAATACAGCATGGAAGATATCATGGACATTGTGCGCAAATACGACGGCGATCCGGTAACCGAAGTCCACATTGTAGGGGGCGTATTGCCACAGTACGATATGGAATTTTACGAAACGTTGTTCCGCCAAATCAAAGCGCACCGCCCGGAATTACACCTCAAAGCGCTCACGCCAGTTGAGTTTCATTACATTTTCAAAAAAGCCAAAATCAGCTACGAGGAAGGCATGCAGCGCATGAAGGCAGCTGGTGTGGAATCACTACCCGGCGGCGGCGCGGAAATTTTCCACCCGGAAATTCGCGATCAAATTGCTGGCGGCAAGTGCAGCGGCGAAGAGTGGCTGCGCATCCATGAAATCTGGCACGAATTGGGTATGCGCTCCAACGCCACCATGTTGTATGGCCATATTGAAAAATACCACCACCGCGTTCACCACTTGGAAGAACTGCGCAAATTGCAGGATAAAACCGGCGGTTTCCAGACTTTCATCCCCTTAAAGTACCGCAGTCAAGACAATGAGTTATCCCATTTGGGCGAGGTAAGTACCATCGAAGACTTGCGCAATTACGCCATCAGTCGTATTTATCTTGATAATTTTGACCACATCAAAGCTTACTGGCCAATGATTGGTCGGAATATTGCGCAGTTGTCGCTTTCGTTTGGCGTAGACGATATCGATGGCACCATCGACGATACCACGAAAATCTACTCCATGGCGGGTTCAGAAGAGCAAACACCGGCGCTGAACACCCAAGAGTTGGTAACCCTGATTCGCAGAGTTGGTCGTCGCCCCATTGAGCGCGATACGCTTTATAATGTGGTTCAGGATTTTACCGACCATCAATTTGTGGAAGATACCCAGTTCAAAGGCTACATGGCGCTGCCAGTGGTAAACAACTAACGATGAACAAAACGATATACATTCTCCGTCATGGGGAAACAGAGTTAAACAAAAAACACATCGTGCAAGGCAGTGGTGTGGACTCCAGCTTGAATGACACTGGCCGACAACAGGCTCAAGCGTTTTTTGAACAATACCAGCATTTGCCTTTTGAGACGGTACTCACCTCCAAGTTGGTGCGTACGCATGAAACAGTTGCGCCATTTTTGCAAAAAGGCATCAACTGGGAGCAACATGCCGATATCAACGAGATGGGTTGGGGCATACACGAAGGCAAACATAACACGCCCGAAATGCACCAAGATTATCGCCATATGATGAATGCATGGCAAGCGGGCGATTACCATGCCAAACTAGAAGAAGGCGAAAGCGCCCATGAATTGGCACATCGAATGGGTCGCTTCATTGATCACCTAAAAACCCGACCGGAAAAATTGTTGCTGGTGTGTAGTCATGGTCGAGCCATGCGTTGTATGGTGACTTTGTTCAAAAACATGGATTTGAAACACATGGAACAATTCAACCACTCCAATACCGGACTTTACCTGGTTCATTATCAGAACGGCAATTTTGTTTTAGATTTAGAAAACGATGTTCGGCATTTGTCCGAATTAGAAACCATGCAGTTGTAATATGAATGACAAGATTCGAGTTTCAGCAGTTAGCTATTTGAATACTAAGCCCTTATTGTACGGCATTTTCAAAAGTCCAGTAGTAGAAGCTTTAGATCTTGTATTGGATATTCCTTCCATTTGTGCGCAAAAACTCAAAAACGGTCAAGCGGATTTGGGTTTGGTACCGGTGGCCATTATTCCTGAATTGACGAACCCGCATATCATTTCCGATTTTTGTATCGGTACAGTTGGGCCAGTAAAAACGGTGTGTATTTACGCGGATCGGCCATTAGAGCAATTGAAACGCATCTATTTGGATTACCATTCCCGTACTTCGGTTGAATTGGCTAAAATCCTCATCCGCGAATATTGGAAACTAGATATTGAGATGCTGCCGGCCCGGCCAGGTTTTGAAACCACCATCGGCGGTAGAACGGGAGCGCTTGTCATCGGCGACCGCACCATGGGTTTGGATGAAAGACATCCTTATGTTTACGATCTAGGCGAGGCCTGGATTGCCCATACTGGTCTTCCCTTTGTTTTTGCCGCCTGGGTGAGCAATCGCCCTTTGGACAAAGACTTTATCGCTGCTTTTAATCAAGCTTTGCAAGTGGGTTTGGATCACCTGCCTGAGCTGTTGTATCTTTTACCTGCAGTACATCCCGGTTTTGACCTCAAAACCTATTTCACGCAAAACATCAGTTATCAACTGGATGCGCCTAAAAAACAGGGCTTGGATCTGTTTTTGCAAAAAATGGGCAGCAATGTTTTTCCGAAATTTGCTCCTGACGCGAAAGTGAACCACGAAGGGATATTAGCGAAGGCTAGTTAGAGACACGATTGGGTTAATTGTAGAGGCGCGATTTATCGCGACTGGGCAAAGACGCGATAAATCGGGAATAGGCAAAGACGCGATTAATCGCGTCTCTACTGAACCCTCCGGCTTTATTTTGCGTTTCCATTGCAAATCAAGCGAAAATGAGTGAACAAACAATGAATAAAGACCTGAGCAATATCCCTGCCGACGAATTGGAGTCCATTATCCTGGGCGGCGGCTGTTTTTGGTGCGTTGAAGCGGTATTGCAAGACGTGGAAGGCGTCTATTCTGTGGTATCCGGTTATGCTGGTGGAACTGAAAAAGACGCCAACTATACGGCAGTATGTTCGGGACTTACGGGTCATGTGGAAGTAGCCGAAATCAATTACAACCCCAAGGTCGTTTCCCTGGATCAGATCTTATTGATGTTTTGGAGTTCACACGATCCTACCACCTTGAATCGCCAAGGCAATGACGTAGGACCACAATACCGCTCGGCTATTTTTTACACCTCAGAACAGCAAAAAGCAATTGCCGAACAATCAAAGAAGGAAGTAGCCACTTCCATTTGGGACAAACCGATTGTAACAGAGATCACCCCGCTGGAAAAGTTTTACCCGGCGGAAGATTACCACCAAAATTATTATAAAAACGTGGGTAGTCGCAACTCTTATTGCACCTTTGTGATTACGCCAAAAGTGACCAAGTTTCGCAAGCAATTTGCCGATAAGCTTAAGAAAGCATAACTGGTTGCTGGTTTCTGCTTACTGTGTCGATCCGAAATGACTATTCGGCGATTTGCAAGCACATTTCCATGTGTCATACCAGATTTTACCTTATTTTAGAGCATCTTTCAATGCAATTGCAGCTATTCTAAAAAAATAAGCTCCTAATTGCGACAACTTCGCCGATTCAAACACACTGTAAAAGTACATCAACCTAAAAAACACCATGGTCATGATCTATTTTCTCTTAGTCGCAGCACTCCTCATCTTTTTCTCGGGTGTATTCACCGTCAAACAACAAACTGCGTTAGTGATTGAACGCTTGGGGCGTTTTCACAGCGTACGGCATTCCGGCTTACAATTCAAAATTCCGTTGATTGACCGCACTGCTGGTCGTGTTACGTTGAAAATCAATCAATTGGATGTACTTGTGGAAACCAAAACCAAAGACAACGTGTTTGTCAAGGTCAAAATTTCGGTGCAGTTCAAGGTATTAGAAGACGCCATTTACGATGCCTTTTACAAATTGCAAAACCCACACGAGCAAATTACCGCTTACGTTTTTGACACGGTGCGTGCTGAAGTACCTAAAATGCGCCTCGATGACGTCTTCGAACGCAAAGACGATATTGCCTTGGCCATCAAACGTGAATTGGAAGAAGCCATGACCGAATACGGCTACGGCATCCTCAAAGCGCTGGTAACCGATATTGATCCTGATCAGGCGGTAAAAAATGCGATGAACCACATCAATGCTGCCGAACGTCAAAAATTGGCCGCCGAATATGAAGCAGAATCAGAACGGATTCGCATCGTAGCCCGTGCCAAGGCCGAAGCAGAAAGCAAGCGTCTCCAAGGACAAGGTATTGCCGATCAGCGGCGCGAAATTGCCCGCGGTTTGGAGGAGTCGGTTGATTTGCTCAATAAAGTAGGGATCAATTCACAAGAAGCTTCGGCGCTGATTGTAGTTACCCAACACTATGATACCCTACAGCAGATAGGCCAGCATACCAACAGCAATTTGATATTGTTGCCCAATGCACCTACTGCCGCCAATGATATGTTGTCGCAAATGATTGCTTCATTTTCTACCTCGCAGATGATCGGGGAAAAGCTAAAATTGAACGCAACGCCAATACCGCCTAAAACATTGGATGCGCAATACGCAGACGTGTCTGTTAAAGCTGATCAAAAGAAGTAGAGACGTTGCACGCAACGTCTTGCAACATCTCGCACGCAACGTCTTACTCCATTTGCAAGACGTTGCGTGCAAACCTTCTTACGATCGATTCAACGGAATGGAAAAACCAATCCCCAACAATGCTCCTTGATTAAAGATCTGCTTCCCTGCCATTAAATCAATATCCGTAAATCCAAGATAATACCGGAAATTGATGTGCAGCTTTTGTCCGTGGTTGTTCAACCATTCGAAACCACACCCAAAATACCCACCGAGTTCCCAGGGATTTAACACTGCCTTTTTCCAATCAATTTGATCGCGTATGTAGGTTTGTGCTTCGTTTTTATAATCCGAAGTAAACCGCAATCCTCTGCTTACGGAGGGCCCAAACAACGCAAAAAAACGCATACCTTAGGACGTTATGCCATATTTCATCAGCAAATTGACTTCCGATTAACTCAATACCGAATGAACGTAACGAAAGTTGGAGGGAATGCGGTTGTTTAGAAAAGGATTGCCGCGGCGCACATATGCTGCTTCCAATAAGTAAGAGGTGGAAGCAGAGGTTTGTAATTCACTTTGAATGGCACCTTGGATTTCGATATTGCCTTGCCAGCCACCACCTTGAATGCCGAGATAGAATTTCTGCTGGGCAGAAAGGCCAACCGAAATCAATAACAAACCAACAACTGCAAGTGTAGAAAAAAAGTGCATGCACCTACTTTTCTTCTTAAACGAACTTTGATTCTTGCTTATTTTTAATCGAAATGACGGCTATCAGCAATTGGTTTTATTGTAAAAAAAATCTCACAAAAAAGCCTATTTGGTGGTTGAGCACAATGTCGTAGAGAAACATTGCAATGTGGCTCTACACCACTGGAGCCTTAACCACCCAAATTGGAAATACTTCCTGATTTTGTTATCCGCTAAATTGCTTCAATCTTCCAAAAACCCACAAAGTAACATCTTCGAAATTGTATTAAAGCATTGTGATTGAGCACAATGTCGTAGAGACACATTGCAATGTGTCTCTACACCACCGGAGCCTTAACCACCCAAATCGGAAATCCCTCCCGATTTATCATGCGCTCCATGAATTTCATCGTTTCAATTCAAAAACAACCGAACGCACCGATTTTACCGCAGTGCCATCCGGCAAATGCCATTCCAATACCATATCAGCTGCTTCAGGTTGGGCAAACACTTCGGCCATATTGTAAACCGCTCCAGCAGGTACACCTTGCTTTTGAAATTCATCCAACAAAAACTGCCGGGTATACTTGCTTATTTCCGTTTGCAAAATTTCAAACAGTTGAGCCCGGTGATGCAACCGATCAACATTGCTACGGTATTGCGGTGATGCTGCCCATTCTGGATTTCCTAACACCTTACACAATTGCGCAAATTGGCGATCAACTCCTACGGCCAACACGATCTGTAATCCATCAAGGGTAGTGAAAATTTCGCCGTAAGGAGCAATATTGGGATGTAAGGTTCCCATGGGTTGCGGGATATGGCCGCCAATCAACCAATTGGTAGCTTGATTGGCCAGCGCTGCCACTGCCGCCGCAAAAAGAGAGACTTGCACCAACAATCCTTCACCCGCGCGTTCGCGATGCAGTAAGGCCAGTAAAATACCTTCTTTCAATTGATGCGCTGCCAAAAGATCGATCAAGGCGACCGGCATCTTAACCGGTTTACCGCCAGGTTCGCCGGTCATGTACAAAAAGCCGGCCTCCGCCTGCAGCACTACGTCAAACGCCGGACGATCTTCCCCATCAGCATAGCCAGTGATTAAGGCAAAGATCAATCGCGGATGCCTTTTTCGCAGCGTTTCAGGGTCTAAACCCATTTTTTGAGCCGATGTGATCTTGAAATTACTAATGACCACATCGGCTTCAGCGATATAAGCCAGCGCTTGCTGTAAATCTTCCGCCAGGGTTAGATCCAGCAAAAGCGCGGTTTTCCCCCAATTGACGCTACAGTAATAAGCAGAAAACGGCCACTGGGGATCTTCGCTGGGCAGTTTCCAATGCCGCGTCATATCGCCCTTGGTGGCTTTGTTTTCGATCTTAATTACGGTAGCGCCTAGCTCCGCCAAAAACATACCTACCGCTGGCCCGGCGAGTACGCCAGCCAGTTCTACAATTTTCAGTCCTGCTAACGGAGCGTCCAGGTTGGGAAGATTATTTTTCATTTTTCCATACAATGGCGTCTTTCATCACCCACTTAATCTGGCTCAATGCTTTAATATTGAGCAATGGATTTTCTTTTACAGCAACCAGATCAGCAAATGCTCCGGGGATTACCTCACCGATTAAGCCGGTTTGATCCAATAATTCAGCACCGTTGATGGTAGCGGTTTGGATGGCTTGAATAGGCTGCATGCCATATTTGATGAAAAAATCAAAATCATTGGTCTGCGGTTCTTTCCAATCATAGCCGCCAATATCGGTGCCATACGCAATGCGAACGCCCATACTCATGGCTTTTTTAAATACTTCAGGTTCACTTTCTGCAAAGTACTTGTTCATTGGGCTGCCAGCTTTGAAGCGACCTTCGGCTACAAATTCATTGACATAAATGGTAGGACACCAGAATACATTTTTTTGGGCCATCAATTTCATGCATTCTTCATTCATCCCAAAACCATGTTCAATGCTTTTTGCGCCGGCATTGATCGAATAAATGATGCCATCCGGAGTAACGGCGTGAGCAGCTAGTCTCTTACGACTTTTGATGGTTTCGTCGGCAATGGCCTCAATTTCTTCTTTGGTAAAATTGCTGATACTGCGGTAAGTACCATTGGGCAGTTTTTGATAGCCGCGATCCGCATAGATTTTGATCCAATCGGCACCATGAGCAATTTGCTCGCGCACCGCTTTACGACCTTCATCTGCACCAGTTATTTCCTGCAAACCTTTGGGAACTTTGAGCTCCCAAGCGTAATCGCGTTCCAACACCGGGTAATGCCCAGTGGTGTTAATGGCCAGGGTAGAAACGAACATCCGCGGGCCAGGAATGACGCCTTTGTTAACCGCTTTTTTCAGGTCGACATCAGCATAACCTGCGCCTTCTGTTCCCAAATCGCGAATGGTGGTAAAGCCATTCATCAAAGCTTGTTTGCAACTGAGCGTACCGCGAATGGTGCGGTAAGGAATGGATTCTTTGAAGATTTGGACATCATAATCTTCACTGGTAATGTCGCCTTGTAGCAACACGTGGGTGTGACTATCGATCAACCCTGGCAGCACATAATACCCGCTTAGATCAATCGTGGTATCCGTTTTTTGTTTGAATAAAGCCGCGTCCGTAATCGATTCGATCTTGTTGCCTTTGACGAGAATGACTTTACTGGGCAACAACTTGCCGCTGCGTACATCCAAGAGATTGCCGCATTTGATGGCGATCGTTTTTTGGGCAAAAAAAGGTAAAGCAATACACAAAATGGCTAAAATAGATAGCAATTTCCGCATGAGGTGGTATTTGTAAAGGTTAGGGAATCAAGGATTGATAGTTGTAACAATCCCATCCATAAATAACTAAATAATTCGCAAGCCCAACAAGCATTCCAGCAATAGGGTTTTCATTTTCTTTTTTTTCGTGTAACTTTAGAAACTCACTAAAACCGACCTCCTACATGAAAATATTCAATACCCGCCAAATACGCGATTTAGACGCATCCACTATTGCCCAAGAACCTATCGCTTCCATTGACTTGATGGAAAGAGCCGCAATGACTTTTGTAGAATGGTTCGTGGCACTTTTTCCAGATTCTTCACAGCGTGTTGCCATCTATTGTGGTCCAGGAAACAATGGCGGCGATGGACTTGCCGTGGCTCGACTATTGCACCAACGGTTTTATGTCGTGCAGGTTGTTTATTGCGCAATCGGTAATGGAACCTCCCCTGATTTTCGTAAAAATTGGGAGCGACTGCCCCGCTGGAATGAACTGGTTGTGCAGGAATTAAAAGAAGGCGCTCCTTTTCCGGTAATTGACCCTTCGGCGGTGTTGATTGATGCCATTTTTGGTTCAGGTTTGAATCGCCCCTTAACGGGCTACTGGGGCGAATTACTGCAATTTTTGAATCAGCACTCTGGTCCTAAAGTGGCCATCGACGTGCCCTCCGGTTTATTTGCCGACGCGCCTACCACCGGAATCAGTTTTGAAGCGGATTACACCTTGGGTTTTGAATTGCCCAAATTGGCCTATTTTTTTGCCGAAAACGAACGGCGGATCGGTCAGTGGCAGATCCGCAGCATTGGGCTTGATCCTGTATTCATTCAGGATGAAAAAACCGCGAATTATTATGTCGATGCATCCACCGCAAAAGCATTGCTCAAAAAAAGATCCAAACATGCTCACAAAGGCACTTTTGGTCATGCCCTTTTGATAAGTGGCAGTTTTGGCATGATGGGGGCTGCCCAATTGAGCGCCAAGGCCTGTTTGCGAAGCGGCGTTGGTTTGCTCAGCATCCATAGTCCAAAATGCGGTTATCCGATTTTGCAAATTAGTATCCCGGAGGCAATGGTCAGCGTAGATCACCATGAATTTCAGTGGTCAGAGGCGCCTCAGTTGGATAAATATGCCGCCATCGGTGTTGGGCCAGGGCTTTCCAGCAAAACGACCGTTATCAGTGCTTTAGATCAATTCTTAGACCGCTGCACCGCACCGCTGGTTCTAGATGCCGACGCGCTCAACATCATTGCCGCGCAAGGTTGGCAAAAAAGGATTCCTAGCAATGCCATTTTAACGCCCCATCCCAAGGAATTTGAGCGCCTCTTTGGCGCCAGTGCCAACGAATTCGAGCGACTCGAACTCCTTCGTGAGCAAGCGCAAAGTCTACAGATTCACATTTTGCTCAAGGGCGCTTATTCCTGTTTTGCGGATCCAATGGGGCATTGCTATTTCAACTCAACCGGCAATCCGGGGATGGCAACTGGCGGCAGCGGCGATGTATTGACTGGAATTTTGACTGGATTGTTAGCACAAGGCTACACCCCGCTTCAGGCCGGATTATTGGGTATGTATGTCCATGGTTTAGCAGGCGACATCGCCGCCGAACAATTGGGTCAAGAGGCACTCATTGCCAGCGATATCATCGACAATTTGGGTAAGGCATTTCAGTCTTTGCGGCAAGCACCTTGAATAAAATTCTATCTTTACGGCGAAAAATAATAAAATGGCAAAAGTAGTATTGGTCACTGGAGCATCTTCCGGTTTGGGTAAAGCATTGGCAAACCTATTGCACAAAAAAGGATATACGGTTTATGGAACCAGTCGCAATCCCAACCCAGAGCGGTATGCTTTCACCCTTTTGCGGATGGATGTGCAAGATGAAACAAGCGTACAACATGCCATTAACCAAATCGTTACGCAATGTGGGCGCATTGATATCCTCATCAACAATGCTGGAATAGGCATCGCTGGCCCAGTAGAGAATTTACAACTTTCCAATATTAAAGAAGTACTGGATACCAATTTCTTTGGCGTGGTTCGCACCACGCAAGCCGTTTTGCCGATCATGCGCAAAACAGGGGGTGGCCGCATCATCAACATCAGTTCCATAGCCTCCGAAATTGCCCTACCCTACCGCGCCATTTACAGTGCCAGCAAAGCGGCGGTGGATCGATTGACGGAGGCTTTGCGGATGGAAGTTGCCCATTTTGGCATTGATTTGTGCTCGATCCAGCCTGGCGATATCCGCACCGAGATCAACGAGCACCGCATTATGGAATACAATGATCCGGATAATGCTTACCGCGCAACCTTTGAAAAAGTAGCCAAAACGATGAACGAAGAAGTGGATCATGGCGTACAGCCAACCGTCATCGCGGAACAAATTGTAGCCATTTTAGAAAAGCAAAAAATAAAAAAAGCTTATCCGCTAGGAAAACCAATGCAAAAGTTATCTTTAGTCCTCAAAAAAATCCTTTCTCCCAGCGCTTTTGAACGGATCATAAAACAATACTCGGGTGTGTAATACCGCCAATTGTAACCTTCGAAAGTAGCCGAGAAACAGGGCGATTGTCAACAGTCCTAAATGTTTTTCCTATGACCTTCGATTACATCATTATTGGCGCCGGTTCTGCTGGCTGTGTATTGGCCAACCGGCTTTCTGCTGATCCTGCTAATTCCGTTTTGTTGCTGGAAGCTGGTGCGCCAGATCGAAAAATGGAAATCCATATCCCTGCCGCCTATGTTAAGCTCCACCATTCCAAGGTAGACTGGGCTTTTTATACCGAGCCGCAAACCCAGGTAAACGATCGAAAAATATTTTTGCCGCGCGGAAAAACTCTGGGCGGTAGTAGTTCCACCAATGCCATGGCCTATGTTCGCGGCAATAAAAGAGACTACGATACCTGGGCACAATTGGGTAACGAAGGTTGGGGATACGCCAATGTTTTGCCCTATTTTAGGAAATCCGAACACAATGAGCAAATTGGCGAAGTCAATCCCGCTTTTCATGGCCACAATGGGCCGCTTCATGTAACCTATGCCCAAAAATACCGCACTTCAGTAGCCAGCGCCTTTGTAGAAAGTTGCACCCAAGTTGGCATTCCAGAAAACCATGATTTTAATGGCGCGGAACAGGAAGGCACCGGGTATTTTCAATTCACCATCAAGAATCAACAACGACATAGCGCGGCGGTGGCTTTTTTAAAACCTGTTTTGGCTCGTCCTAACTTAACCGTGATTACTGGTGCCGCGGTACAACAGATTTTGATTGAAAATGACCGTGCTACCGGGGTCGTTTTTTCAAAGGATAAAAAAGCGGTACAAACGGCCAAAGCAAAGCGGGAAGTCATTGTATCGGCAGGTTCTTTCCTCTCCCCTCAATTGCTGATGCTATCGGGGATTGGCGATGCCGAGGAGTTGAAACGCTTGGACATTGCGGTTAAAAAGGAATTGCCCGGCGTGGGAAAAAATTTGCAAGACCATTTATTTTGCCCCATTTCGGCAACTACTACGGTTAAGACCAGCAATGACGCCCTCAAACCACTCAACCAATTGAAATACTTATTGGAATATGGGTTGTTCAAAACTGGCCCCATGACGATCAGTCCGCTGGAAGCTAATGCCTTTACTTATGTTTTCAAAGACAATCCGCAACCAGATTTGCAGCTGCATTTTGCCCCAATTTATGGCACCAATGATACCGACATTCACCGGGCGGCGACTATTCCATTTGAAAGCGGTTTTTCTATTTTGCCTACCTTACTCAAACCCAAAAGCAGAGGTTATGTAACCCTGCGCTCCACCAACCCTTATGATGCGCCGATCATTCAGCCCAATTTTTTAAGCGAAGAATACGATCTAAAAATTTTAGTGGAAGGGACTAAGCTTGCGCTAGAAATTGCCCACAGCAAAGGATTGGTTGATGTTATGAAACGATTTGAGGTTCCCAGCGATGTTTCTTCGGATGATGCCTTAGCGCAACACATCAGAAATCGGGTGGAAACCGTTTATCACCCTGCCGGAACTTGTAAAATGGGAAAAGACGAAATGGCAGTAGTTGATGCGCGCTTGCGGGTACACGGGATCGAAGGCCTACGCGTGATCGACTGTTCGATTATGCCCGAAGTGGTTTCTGGCAATACCAACGCGCCTACGATTATGATTGCCGAAAAGGGCGCGGATATGATTTTGGAAGACCAGAAATAAGGAAAAAATGAGTTAATAAACCTTTTGCCAGTTCCTTGAAAAAACACAAGGAAAGCTGGCAAAAGGTAAAAGATACAGGTCTATCGCTTTCTTAATTTGTAGAAAACCATCACCTGCATGGAGCTATAGGTATCATTTCTTGTGGGCCCAGCTGATTTGCTGATGCCGTCGATGTAGTCTGAAAAGCAAAGCCGCATTGAGCCGTCAAGGGCAATCACCATCCTTTCGGTAAGATCATATTTGATGCCAAAGCCCAAAGGCATTGAAACCACAAAATTGGCGCTACCGTGGGACAAATCTTGCCGAATACCTGCTAACATGGCCGGATTATTGTCTTTGTACCCTGAAAAATCTGGATTAGCAGTAGCCAAACCGACCATTACGCCTGTGTAAAAATAAGGCGAGATCAGACGTTTAAAAAGTTTGTTTCCTTGAGCATCGCCATAAAAATGCTCTTTTCCAAACGGTTCCCACTCGCCAACCAATGCCAACTCATACAAATTGGTACTGAATTTGAAATTACGACCATTGCGCTCTGGGTAATTTTTATCGTCAGCCTGAAAATGGTGACTCGTCAAAGAAGAACGGAAATTGAATTTGTTGGTAAGAGCAACTCTTGCTGCAAGTCCATACGTAACGCCGATGTCTTTGAATCGAGGAGTTATGGATGGGTTCACATCTCCTGAATAAGACGTAGCTCCAAGTATAACTCCGCCTTCAACATCAGTAGTTTGAGAAAAAATACTTGTAAGGGGGATCATGACACACAAAAAAAGTCCATAGAATACTTTCATCGCTAAAAATTTGGTGTTAGAACGCTGTTAAAAAATGCACACCAATGCCTTACCAATTTTCATGGCGTTGGAACCAATGTGTATATCTTGACTTGAAAATGATCAAGTAGTAACTCGATTTTGCAAAAAATTGATTAAACCAGCCAAATTTATAACCATAGCGGGGACTACCATTGGTAGCTGCAATTGGGAAGGGAGGGTATTTTATTTATAACGAGGAAAACATATACGAATAAAAAATATAACGCCGAAACCTTTGGAAATGTTACCCAATTCATCAAAAATTTCGGCGCTCAATTATTACTGGAATGCAACATAGTACAAATCAGTTGTTTTTGAAACGGTAGAACGCCATAAGTTGAATGGTACTATAAGAATCTTTGTTAAAAGGGCTAGCCGAATTACATATTCCGTCGATATAATCGGAAGTAGTAATCCGCATGCAAGCATCCAAACCAAGAACAATTCGCTCTGTGAGGTCATATTTTATGCCCACTCCAATCGGAATCGCCAACACATAAGATGATGACCCGTGTTGTTTGTCTTTAACTATGCCATTCAAGATAGTCGTATTGGTACCTTTGTACCCCGAGAAATTAGGGTTAGCGCTGGCAAAACCCAACATGACCCCAGAATAGAGATAAGGAGAGATCAATGGATGAAAAACCCGACTGCCTTTGGCATCTCCATAATACCGATCTTTTCCAAAAGGCTCCCATTCTGTAACCAAAGCCAATTCATACAAATTGGTTTTGAAATTGAAATTGCGACTGGTTCGCTCCGGGAAGTTTAGATCGTTTGATTGTAGCTTAAATGCGGTCAATGAAGCACGCAATTTAAACTTTTGACTCAGCGCCGTTCTCGCAGCTATACCGAAAGATGGCGCAATGTCTTTCTTGTATGGGGTGACTGACGGGGTTAAATCCCCAGAATAAGATGAAGCCCCTAGAATTACCCCTCCTTCAATTTCTCTAATGCTTTGGGAAAAAAGGTGGGACAAGGGCATAAGAATAACCAACAAGAGTAATTTTACAGCGTTCATTGTGAAGTGTTTTTAGCGTTCAACATATAGAAATAGCTCCAATTAAGCTACAAATTACGAATTTCGTGTACTTAATTCGGCATTTTGTGTACAAAATTAATTACGAAAATAAAATTAAGGAAAAAAAGACTTAAAATAAAGCACAACGGTCATATAATTACCTATATTATTTTCCGCTATTTCTTCGGGGCTGCTTCCAATAAAACCAAATCAAAAGTTACCCTCCGGTTTAGCACCCTACCTTTCGCCGTTTTATTGTCCGCTATAGGTTGTGTTTCACCCTTGCCATCATGTTCCATTCGCGAAGCTAGAATTTTTTTGACCAGCAAATAATCTCTACAAGCTTGGGCCCGTTTTTTTGACAACACCATATTTGCCGCGTCTTTTCCCTGGCTATCCGTATGCCCTACTATCGTCATTTGGTAAAATGGATACCGTGTCATCATATCAGCTATCAAATCGAGAATCTTTTTGGAACTCGGCAACAATACTGCGCTACCGGTTTTGAAACGCACTTCCTTTTGAGCACGAATCAAAATCATCAAATCTTCTTTTTTTACTTCGGGGCAACCGCCGCGCGCCAACACACCAGCCTCCTTCGGGCAACGATCATCCAGATCAATGAGGCCATCCTTATCGGTATCAGGACAACCGCTGGTGGTTGTGGTATCAGCTATCTCTGGGCAACGATCGTATTTATCAATCAATCCATCACAATCGGTATCTGGCGGAGGACAAGGGCCATACTCGGGCATACCGGCATCGAACGGACAGGGGTCATCTTTATCGGGGTAATTGTCGCCATCGCTATCCGGACACCCCAAAAACTGGGCTAAACCAGCCTCGGTTGGGCACACATCTGCCGAATCAGGTACACAATCATTGTCGCCATCTGGGCAGCCCCCGGTGTCTTCAAAACCAAAATCAAAGGGGCATTTGTCTTCTGAATCCATAAAACCGTCGCAATCGGTATCCGGACAACCGCTGAACTCTGGCAAACCGGGTATTCCTGGGCAAATGTCTTCAGCGTCTTCTACCCCGTCACCGTCTTGATCCGGACACCCCCTGGCGGTAGCTACACCAGCCAATAGCTTACAGCGGTCCATTTTGTCAATAATTCCATCGCCATCGCTATCCCGAGCGGCAATCCGAAAAGAATAATGGACGCCAATTGTGGAATAATAATCATTGGCTTTAGGATTACCCGTCTGACTAACCCCATCGATGTAATCATTTTTGGTATAGCGCAATACCGTTTCAAAAGCCAGCGTACTGGTTTTTCCCATATCGAATTTGATTCCGGCGCCCATTGGGATCACTGGAATCCAGTGCGGAGTAGAACTGGCAACATCCTGAAGAATTTTGGGGTCGGCATTCTCATCAATCGGAACATTGTAACTTGTTTTCGACGAAAAATGGGCTATTCCAAATCCAAGTAAAAAATATGGGGTAATGCGCGCCCGATAACGGTGTTTGCTCTCGGGGTAATGGGATTTCCCAAAGGGATCCCATTCTATATTGAAGTCTACTTCGGAAAAACGCGTTTGAAAGGAGTAATTTCTGGGGTTCCTATTGTTTTCGGTAGGGGAATTAGCGTCGCTTCCCTTTAATTGACCATACAATCCTAATGTCCGAATCGCCCAGTTTGGGCTTACGTAATAGCGTACAAATCCGCCCACAGCCGGTTGTGTTGTTTTTGCTAATGGAAAACGGCCAGGCGATAAATCACCCATATAACCCGCACCACCAACAAAAGTACCCGTTTCCCATTTTACCTGTGCCTCCATTGTCCAGGTTACGGACAACAAAAGCAAGGCAAGAATGTAGTTTCTCATACAACATTCAGTTTATTCACAGGACGCTAATTTGTTATTTATTTCCGATCGTGTGGGGATAGAAATTAGGGTTTAGTGCTTGTTCAGATTTTGGATCTGAGGCGAAGAAGAGTAAATTTTATTTCAGGCGAGGCAAAATTTGCAGCCGTATGTGGGCAATACGGCGAAAATTTTAACAAAGTATGAAATAAAATTTGCCTCATGGAGCCCAGAATCTGAAATCTGAACAAGCTCTTATATACCCGTTTTACAAGGACTTTATTACTGCGCTGAAAACATTAAATTAACAAGGACAAATTCATTAACGATATTTTAAGAAAAAGCGTACGAACACCTATCAAAATTAACAATTTGATCCGTTTCTTTACTAAAACAACCTTATTCTAATTCAAAACTACCAAAAAATAAAAAAGCGAACCATTTGCATGGTTCGCTACAAGTATCAGTAAGCAACAATAGGAGGGTTTCAGAACCCTATATTTTACATTAAAAACAATGTATACTCATTTAAAAATCAAATACTCAACTTCCACACATCAAACAATTGGGATCATCCATATTGCAAGCCTGTCCTTCTTCTTCCACTACCGCACTAGCTATCGCAGCTGTTTGTGCCGATTTGATGGCTTCTTGGGTAACCGTAAATTTAATTGGATCGCTAGCCGCTTTTGAACGGAGATAGTACATCCCGGTTTTCAAGCCTTTTTGCCAAGCATAAAAATGCATGGAAGACAATTTCCCAAAGTTGGGGTTCTCGACAAACAGGTTCATACTCTGACTCTGGCAGATAAAAGCACCCCGATCAGCCGACAAGTCAATGATGGCTTTTTGACTGATTTCCCAAACGGTTTTGTACAAGTCTTTCAAATCTTGAGGTATCCCCGGTATCTCCTGAACCGAACCATTGGCGGCCATCAAGTGATGTTTCATCTCATTGTCCCAAATGCCCAAGCCAATTAGGTCTTTAAGCAAATGCTTGTTGACCACAATGTATTCGCCAGACAAGGTGCGGCGGTTGTAAATATTCGAGGTATAAGGTTCAAAACATTCGTTGTTACCCAAGATTTGTGAGGTGGAAGCAGTAGGCATTGGCGCCAGCAACAAGCTATTGCGCAATCCCTTGGTTTGTATTTTGTTTTTCAATCCAGCCCAATCCCAACGCGGCCCCGGTTGTACACCCCACATATCAAACTGCAACTCGCCCAAACTGGCTGGCGAACCAACATAGCTGGAGTAAGTCCCCAATTTTTCCGCCAAAACATTCGATTCGGTGAGCGCGGCGAAATAAATGGTTTCAAAAATATCCTTGTTGAGTTGTTTGGCTTCGGCGCTTTCAAAAGGGAAGCGCATCATAATGAACGCATCGGCCAAACCTTGTACCCCAATACCGATCGGACGGTGGCGGAGGTTGGAATTCCGCGCCTCTTCAATTGGGTAATAGTTGATGTCGATGATTTTGTTGAGGTTCCTAGTGATGACCCGCGCAATGTCAAACAAGCGCTGAAAATCAAAGCTCCGATCTTCGCGTACAAACTTCGGCAAGGAAATCGACGCCAGATTACAAACTGCAACTTCATCCGGTGCAGTGTATTCCATGATTTCGGTACAAAGGTTGCTGGAACGGATGGTTCCCAAGTTTTTCTGGTTCGATTTGCGGTTTGCTGCGTCTTTGTATAGCAAATAGGGCGTTCCGGTCTCGATTTGCGATTCCAAAATGGCAAACCACAACTCTTGCGCACGGATGACCTTGCGCGCCCGCCCTTCGCGCTCGTAACGGTGGTACAATGCTTCAAATTCCCCACTGTGGCAATCGTATAAACCAGGCGCTTCATTGGGGCAAAACAATGACCATTCGCCGTCGGCTTTTACCCTTTCCATGAATAAATCCGGAATCCACATCGCGTAAAATAGGTCGCGTGCCCGCATCTCTTCTTTGCCGTGGTTCTTTTTTAATTCCAAAAAGTCGTAGATATCGGCGTGCCAGGGTTCAATGTATACGGCAAATGCCCCTTTGCGTTTGCCACCGCCTTGATCAACATAACGAGCGGTGTCGTTGTATACCCGCAACATCGGCACAATTCCATTAGAAGTGCCGCCAGTACCGCGGATATAACTTCCTTTGGCGCGTACGTTGTGAATGCTGAGGCCAATTCCGCCGGCTGATTGCGATATTTTAGCGCAACGGGTAAGGGTATCAAAAATCCCCGGAATACTATCGTCGGTCATCGACAACAAGAAACAGGAAGACAACTGCGGACGCGGGGTGGCGGCGTTAAACAAAGTCGGAGTAGCATGGATGAACCATTTTTCCGACATTAAATGATAGGTCTCCAATGTGCTTTCCAGGTCAGCACCATGAATGCCCACCGCTACTCGCATGATCAGGTGTTGCGGGCGCTCTACCACCTGGCCGTTCATGCGCAGCAAGTAAGAACGCTCCAAGGTCTTGAACCCAAAATAATCGTATTCGTAATCGCGGTCGAAGATGATTGCGGAATCCAACCGATCGCGGTGCTGCCAGATCACTTGAAAAGCCTCTTCACTGATCAACCCGGCATTTTCGCCAGTGGTAGGATCAATGTATTCGTACAGCGCTTTCATCGTCTCGGCAAACGACTTATTGGTGTTTTTGTGCAAATTGGACACTGCAATCCGCGCAGCCAACAAGGCATAATCCGGGTGAATAGCCGCCATGCTGGCCGAAGTTTCGGCAGCAAGATTGTCCAAATCGGTGGTGCTAACGCCGTCGTAAAGCCCTTGAATCACCTTTTTGGCAATCTCGATCGGATCTACATAGGTCTGTTCAAGACCGTAACACAGTTTTTTGATTCTGGCGGTGATTTTATCGAAACTTACTTCCTCCCGCTTACCGCTCCGTTTTACTACTTGCATATTTAAAATTCTTCATTCAAGGAAAAAACTTGTTTATCTCTATCGGTCATCACCCCAGATTTCTGGTACTCGCCTACACGTTTTTCAAAGAAGTTGGTCTTCCCTTGCAGCGAAATCAAATCCATCCAAGGGAATGGGTTTTCTACGTTATAGATTTTCTCATTGCCCACCGCCGCCAATAAGCGATCAGCTACAAATTCAATGTATTGACACATTAAGTCGGCGTTCATGCCAATTAGGTTTACCGGCAAGGCATCCGATACAAACTCTTTCTCAATGGCCACCGCATCAAGGATGATCGCCTCAATAGTCGATGGATCTAGTTTATTGACAATGTGATCGTTATACAACAAACAAGCAAAATCGCAGTGCATGCCCTCATCACGTGAGATCAGTTCATTGGAAAAAGCCAAACCAGGAAGTAAACCACGTTTTTTCATCCAAAAAATGGAGCAAAACGAGCCAGAGAAAAAGATACCTTCCACAGCGGCAAATGCGATCAATCGCTCGGCGAAACCGCCGTTTTTGATCCAGCGCATGGCCCAATCTGCTTTTTTCTTCACGCAATCCAGAGTGTCGATCGCATTGAACAGAAAGTCTTTTTCGATGGGGTCTTTAATGTAGGTATCAATCAAAAGCGAATAGGTCTCGGAATGGATGTTTTCCATCATAATCTGAAAACCGTAGAAGAATTTTGCTTCGGTGTACTGTACTTCGCTAACAAAATTCTCGGCTAGATTTTCATTGACGATCCCATCACTGGCGGCAAAAAAAGCCAGTACATGTTTGATAAAATGGCGCTCATCATTGCTGAGTTTATCATTCCAGTCGGCAATGTCTTGCGACAAATCAATCTCTTCGGATGTCCAAAAACTGGCTTCAGATTTTTTATAAAAAGCCCAGATGTCGTTGTGTTCGATGGGGAAAAGGACAAACCGATGGGAGTTTTCCTGCAAAATTGGTTCAGTCATATTATGTGTACATTAATTTGGTGAAGAGTTTATTCTGGATTCTGTTTCGAGCTACAAATGGCCAAAATCCACTCTAATTTCGTTTCAAAAATGCTCATGTAGCGCTGACCTGTCTCCCGATGAAATCGGGATACACTCCGCTTTTTGCGCCTCATTAGTGTGAATTTTAGCTCACTACGCCTTCGAACCAGAATCCAGAACAAGCTCTAAAAATGGGGCTCCAAGCCATCTATTGCCATAGCTGCGCCAAGGAGGTAAAGCAAATTGCCAACCTCAGCGGTCATCTTGTCTTATTTATAGTGCTTTAGGAGATCCTTGTTTGTTTTCCAGAATTGGAAACAAAAGGTTTCTTTGATTGCTTGAGTTCAAATTTAAACGCAATCTTCACATGGAAAAAACCAAAGTTATCCACAATTGTGGAAAACAGGTTCTAATTAGTTGTTTTTCAAAAAATTAACAGAAAATCAAAAGTTACAAACATGTGGATAACCCAAGTAAAATGTGGATAACTCTAAAACAAGCGTTTGCGTTGGAAGTACCAAGCCAGCAGTAAACTGATCAAAAGCGCCAAGGTGATGATAAAATACACCGCATACTTGCTTTGACCAAAAGGTAAGGGCACGTTCATGCCATAAAAACTGGCAATCAAGGTAGGAACTGCGATAAAGATGGTCACCAAAGTCAATCGATGGATGGTGACGTTCATGTTATTTGAAATGATGGAAGCATAAGTATCCATGGTACCGCTCAAGATGTTGCTGTACACGTTCGCCATTTCCAAGGCCTGACCGTTATCGATCACGATGCCTTCAAAAATATCGGTTTTGTCCTCGTCATCGCGGATGCTGAGAAAATCGATGCGCTTCATTTTTAGGTTCAACAGATCGTTCGCACTCAGCGAGTTAAGGAAGTATACCAAACTTTTTTCAATGCTCAGCAATTGTTTCAATTCTCGGTTGCGGCTCGAATGGTAAAGTTCTTGTTCAATCAAGTTGCGTTTGAGATCCAGTTTTTTCAAACAAGTCAAAAAGCGGTATACGTTGTGCTCTAGAATTTGGAGGATAAACAGCGTTTCGTCAACCGGATCAAAATTTTTGACCTTGCCGTCCAAAAAACGTTGCAAGACTGGATTTTCACTGGAAGTGATGGTGATCACGTTTTCTTCCGCTAAGATGATACCAATTGGAACGGTTATGTAAATGGCGTCATTTTCCTCTTCGGTAGGATTCAGGATAGGCGTATTGACCAGAATTAAGCGGGCTTCTTCTTCAATTTCGTAACGCGAACGCTCATCAATATCGAGGGAGTCAGTCAAGAAGTCGATTGGCACATCGAAGCGCTGAGCCGCCTCCTCCAGTTCTTCTTGACTAAAAGGCGGGGTGATGTTCACCCAGCAGCCAGGCTGCGGTAGCTCCAGCTCGTTTAGTCTTCCTTTTTCTTTAAAATAATACCTAACCATGCCGCAAAAATTTTAAAAACCGTTGATCCTGGGCACGATTGCCTGTCGTTTCGCTACAAACGGCACAAACATACAATTTATGCGGAGCATGAACAAGCACTAGGAACGGGTGAATAATAAATTGACATTTTAGCCGCAGCTATTTTGCTGCCAATCGACTATCTTTTGAGGTAGAATAGCAGCGCTATTTAACGAAAAAGATAGGAAGAGTGGGGGTGAAATAGCAAGGCAAAAGTGGTAATTTATTATTCATCCGTTCCTTAAGAGCTTGTTCAGATTTTGGATCTGAGGCGAAGGAGAGCAAATTTTATTTCAGACGAGGCAAAATTTGCAGCCGTATGTGGGCGATACGGCGAAAATTTTAACGAAGTCCGAAATAAAATTTGCCTCATGGAGCCCAGAATCCAAAACCTGAACAAGCTCTAACTAAACTTCATCGCTTTCACTGGACTAATCCGCGTAACCAAGTAGGACGGAAAAATCAGGAACAAAAGCGTAACCAACAAAGTACCTACATTTAGGGCGAGTATAGTGAAAAAGTCGAAATGAATGGGCGCCACGGAGAGGTAATAGTTTTCTTCTGATAACTTGATCACCTTCCCATATTTTTGAATCAAACACAATCCGATGCCAAGCACGTTCCCCCAAAACAAACCCGTTACAATGATGTAGCCAGCATAGTACAAAAAGATTTTCCGGATGCTCCAATTGCTGGCTCCCAAACTCTTAAGGGTGCCAATCATGTTGGCGCGCTCCAAAATGAGGATCATCAAAGCAGTCACCATATTGATGATGGCTACAATGATCATCAGGGCTAAAATGACGATCTCGTTGATGTCTTGCAAGTCCAACCATTCAAAAATTTCAGGAAATTTTTGCCGGATCGTCTCCGCGTAAAGGCCAGTAGGCAGTTTTTCGTAATAGATATACTCGCTAAAAGGGTTAAGGTCGTGGATATCGTCCAAAAAGACTTCAAACCCTGCTACTTGATCTTCGCGCCATTCTAGCAATTGTTGGATTCTGCGAATATCGCAAAGGGCAAACTGACGGTCGTATTCTTCCAACCCTGTTTTGAAAATGCCGCATATTTGGAAAGTACGCGCCAATTGTTCGCCATTGCGGACAAAGTACACCCGAAACGAATCACCAATCTTTACTTTCAGTCGATTAGCCGTTTGACGGGAAATGAGGATGTCGTTGGATGGTTCGGCGTCGGGGTGGCTAATCGGTTTCCCTTCCACCAGGTATTGATTAAGAAATTGCCAGTCAAAATCTTTGCCTACTCCTTTTAGAATAATGCCCTCAATCTCATCCTTAGATTTGATGATGCCCGCCTTGAGTGCGATGGCTTGGATGTGTCGAATCCCTCCGTTGGTATGGTATTCGCGCTCGATTTTTTTACCCAACCAATTTTCCGTAACGGGATAACTTATCGGACCGATTTTTTCAATGGAAGGATAAAAGGGTTGGTTGCGGTCGATGGGAGCGGTTTCCAACAAGCTTTGGTAGATGTCGGCGCCAGTGATGTGGATATGCCCCCAAAAGCCAAAAATTTTGCTGCTGATCTCGCGTTTGAACCCCGCAATCAGCGAAGTTGCGCATATCATTACGGTTATGCTGAGTACAATGGCGACTATAGCAATGCGTATGATGACACGGGCAAAAGATTGCTCTCGTTCGGCTGCAACTTTACGGGCTATGAAAAATGGATAATTCATAGCGACAAAGGTAATGGAAGAGGGCATATAAATCGAATTTTCATCTTCGAATTATACACCCTCTCCTTTACAATATTTTACTGGCTTTTTTGGTATGTTTTATTGGCCACCCACCCGCACCATTTTCCCAACTTTGCGCTGGGTAGGCGTTTGCACTGCGTAATACAACAAACCTTGGGCGTTACCAAAGTCTTCAGCTGTCAAAATGAATTGTTGTGCGCCAGCATCAAGACGTGCGGCACGGGTTAGCACCTGACGACCTTGAACATCCCAAACCACCAGGGATACCATTTCTGATTGCGGTAAATAAAAGTTCAAAGTGGTTTGGTTATCAAATGGGTTAGGGCGCACCGCTTCCAGCGTCAATTCACCGCTGATCTGACCGTCTATTTTTGTTGTAACCGGTAGGGATACGCCTACTGGCTTTGCATCTTCAGCCGAAGTTTCGGTGGATGTTGGCGGGGCAATCACCTTTACCATAACATGTTTAGGGCCATCTGGAACAGCATTAAAATAGGTGCTATTGGGCTCAAAACTGCCATCTAGGTCGCCCAATTTATAGGCGACAAAACTGGCGGTACGGGCGCTTCGTAGGCTGTCCAAACGAATAGTTTGGGGCAAAGAAGTCGACCACGGTTTTTTGGGATCAGGAAATTGAAAGGATGCATCAATGAATCGCCAAGCACTTCCGCCAGGAAAGCTGTCTTGTTTAAAAATAATTCGGCGTAAAAGCGATTGATCATCTATGTTGACCTCACCATTACCGTCAATGTCTGCCGCTAACAACAAATAAGGATTAGTATTATTGGGAACCACGCCGGTTATTGCCATTTGGAACAGTTTATTCAAGTCTGCCAGGCCAATTCCATCGGTATCTCCTTTTTTTAGAGCCGGCTGAATGGTATAGGTTTTTGGCCCAGGGAGATCAAGTGCAGTGTACAAACCCTGTTGATTGGTCAGTGAAGATACTTTTTGATCGGGAGCGGTAATGTTGATGACGACGTTTGGAATGGCCATACCTGAGCTAGTGGCTATGTTACCAAGGATGGAAGGTGCGGTAGGGCAATTTTTGCTATTGTCTTGCGCCAATAAGTAAGTTAGGCAAAAATCGTGGTTGCCCTTGTTGTCCCAAGCATGTACTTCCACTTTTACTTGCTTACCGGCATCCGCACAAGTGAGCACCAAACTGGTTTGATCCTGTGAAGGCTTCTCTCCTACCCGATTGATCGAGTATTTGGTGATCTTCAGCAAGCCTTGGGCATTGCGTTCAGGGCCTTGTCCATTGCAATCATAAGCTGGGCTGGCAATGGTTTCACTGGCCCAAACGGTATTAGTTGCCCCGCCTTTGCCATCCGACATCAAGCCCACCGATAGGCCATTGATACAGATTGGAGCCGGGGCGGAAAGGTCTTTTATTTCAAATGGAATACCTGTGGCGAGCGACAAATTCCCACAGCCATCGCGAACCACGGCTAAAAATTCATATTTCCCCTCGGGCAGATTGGCAACTTTAAGCGAAAAACTGCCATCTCCATTATCTTTCCAAGTCCAATTGGCGTCGTAATCAGCCGGTTTGCGCAATGGTCCATTACCTGAAGCGGGGACAATCGCCGCTAAAGTGGGTTCAAATTTCACTTTAGAATTGCAGTTATCGCTGGTTTTAAAACTCAAAGAGGCAGTACCTACACATTTCAACAGATCCAAGGAAAAAGTCTGGGCAGCTGGCTTTTCAATTACTGGCGGCTCATCGTCATAAACTTTGATGATTTGGGTATACATAAAACCCCGAAAATGCCACCCGCCATTGGCCCGACAAGTGGGATACAATTCCAGGATTTCGTCCTCTTCACCTTCATTTCCGTCTTCTATTAGATCAAAGGTTTGATCTTCGCTTAGAAAAGCAGTATTGCCCCGAACCATAACACAAATGCCTTCGCCGCTGTTTCCTGTTTTTGGATTATACCGATTGATTACAACCGGATTGGACATAGGATCAAGCTGGCATTTTTCATTATAGAGTTTCCAGTTGATCACGGTATACGTCCGAAAAACCTTGTAACAACCTTCAAAGCCGGTGTTATAGACTTTGTCGGTGACATTTACGGCCAAAATATCTTCGTTGATTTCGTCGAGGTAGATGTCTTTTACCGCTGGCTTGACGCAGTTGTTGCTGATCTCATCGGCGGGAAAACAGATGTCGTAGGCAGGAACATATTTGTCTTTTTTTTTCCCGTATGAACCATAAGGATCGGTCGGCATTGGCGGACCATATTGAGCCATTAGGTTGGTTCCCAATAAAATACAACAGAAAAAGGCAAAAAACGTAAAAAGGTTTGAAGGCTTCACTGCCCCAAAAGCGGTAGATAGGATCATGATATGGGCTTGTAATTTGTTAGTTAAAAAAACATAAGGTGGGAGGAAACATGGGCAATTTAAGGAATTTTAAAAGAGCACTCAAGGTTTCAATTAGGTTTTAACAGAAAAATTATCCATTAGGAACGGGTGAATAGTAAATTGACATTTTAGCCGCTGCTATTTTGCTGCCAATCAACTATCTTTTGAGGCGCAATGTGGTGCATTGTAACGAAAAAGATAGGAAGAGTGGCGGTAAAAGAGCAAGACAAAAGTGTTAATTTATTATTTAACCGTTCCTTAGTCGGCGAATGGTACTTTTGTTTTTTAAATTTGCGCCACTTGTGAAAATTTCATCACTATTTGAAAAAGAGTTCGATCTTTTTTCATAAATCAACTAGCAGCTCATGGATTTCATTACCGAACTTACTTGGCGCAACATGCTTAGCCAACAAACCGAAGGCATAGACGAAGTACTCCGTCAAGGTAAAGCTGTTGGCTATATCGGTTTTGACCCTACCGCACCGTCGCTTACCATCGGCAACTATGTTCAAATCATGTTGCTCACCCATTTTCAACGGTCTGGCCATCAACCTATTGTTTTGATGGGCGGCGCTACTGGCCGCGTTGGGGATCCTTCGGGTAAAGATAAAGAACGCGAACTTAAATCTTACGAGGAGCTTGATCACAATTTATCTCATCAGGTAGCGCAGTTCAAAAAATTACTGAATTTTGAAGAAGGCGACAACCGGGCGATGCTGGTTAACAACCTCGATTTTTATAAAGAAATGAACATCCTGGAGTTTTTGCGGGTAGCGGGAAAAACGCTCACCGTCAACTATATGATGAACAAAGAATCAGTACAAAAACGCCTAGAAACTGGTATTTCCTTTACCGAATTCAGTTACCAACTGCTACAGGCTTACGATTTTCAATGCTTGTACCAGAAATATGACTGTGTTTTGCAAATGGGCGGCTCGGATCAGTGGGGCAACATCACCTCTGGCACGGAATTCATTCGCCGCAATGCCGGGGGGAAAGCCCACGCCATCACCACTCCCCTATTGACCAAAGCCGATGGTTCCAAATTTGGCAAATCAGCCGAGGGCAATATTTGGTTGGATCCCAAATTGACTACACCTTATAAGTTCTACCAGTTTTGGATCAATGCCGATGATGCCGATTTGGCCAAATACATCCGCTATTTTTCGCTAAAAAATCAAGAGGAAGTATTGGCCATGGAAGCCGAACATGCCGCCGACCCGCGTGAACTCAAACGCCTGCTGGCGGAAGAGCTTACCATCCGTATCCACTCTGACGAAGCGTACCAATCGGTACTCAAAGTTTCAGAATTGTTGTTTGGTCGCAATGCTGATCAGGCCATGCTCCTCAGCCTTAGCGAAGACGAACTGGGTAGCGTAGCCGCTGAGATTCCCACTTTCAACATCAAACGCGAGCTATTGGCACAAGGCGTAAATATTGCTGAATTGTTGGGCGAACATACGCAGATTGTTGCCTCCAAAAGCGAAGCACGCCGCGCCATTCAAGGCAATGCCATTAGCGTGAATAAAGAAAAAATCAGCTCTGCAGATACAGTGATCAATCATGAATCGCTCTTACATGGTCAGTACCTGATGATTGAAAACGGTAAGAAAAACAAATTCATCCTCCAAGCATGGAATTAACAATATACCAAGTAGACGCCTTTGCCCAAGCGGTTTTTCAGGGAAACCCGGCGGCGGTTATTCCACTGCAAGAGTGGTTGCCAGATGCGATTTTACAAGCAATTGCTGCTGAAAACAATCTTTCTGAAACTGCGTATTTTATCGACCATGGCGATTACTTGCACTTGCGTTGGTTCACACCCGCAACCGAGGTTCGCCTATGCGGTCATGCTACGCTAGCTAGCGCGCATGTGCTGTTTCAGCATTTGGGGTATGCCAAGTCAGTTGCGGTATTCAAGACTTTAGGAGGAGAATTGACCGTAAAAAACGAAAGTGGAAAGTACGTGATGGATTTCCCTTATGATCCGCCGCAAACTTTGGCTCCAGAAGTATTGATCCAGGAGGCATTGAAAATACCTATTATGGATTATGCTCGGGGTTTGGACGATTATCTGGTCCGCATTGGTTCCGAAACGGAATTGCTAGCGCTCGCGCCTGATTTGCGTTTGATCGCTTCCTTGCCGGCACGCGGGCTTATTGTCACCGCGCCCGGAACCCATACCGACATTGCATCCCGCTGTTTTTATCCAAGCTTTGGTATTGATGAGGATCCAGTCACCGGCTCCGCACATACTCTACTGACGCCTTACTGGGCAAAAATACTAGGCAAAAACGAAATCACCGCATTACAAGGAGGTCCTCGCCAAGGACATATGCACTGTTCCCTACACGGTGATCGCGTCCACTTGGGCGGCTCGGCGCAAACCTACTTGATCGGGAAAATTTTTATTTGATCAGTTGGTAGCACTGGTGGATTTTTTTGTCGCGAAAAT
The DNA here is from genome assembly GCA_040401995.1 of Saprospiraceae bacterium. Taxonomy (GTDB): domain Bacteria; phylum Bacteroidota; class Bacteroidia; order Chitinophagales; family Saprospiraceae; genus Haliscomenobacter. The sequence goes on along the minus strand of JBBANM010000031.1, from coordinate 31,037 downwards.
CATTAGGAATTGTCTGCGTCGTGATGTTTTTGATGGAAGAAGCATCCAATTGAGAATCATCCAATTTAAAAGAGCGGTAATTGGTAGAGAAATAAATGGTGCCCCCTTTGGTCATGGCTCTAAAAGTACGATTGATCAAACTCACGTGATCGCGTTGCACATCCAAGATGTCCAACATCCTTTTGCTATTCGAAAACGTTGGCGGGTCCATCACTACCAAGTCAAAAGCATTTTGCGGCAACGAATCCAAGTATTGCTTCACATCTCCCTGAATCAATCGGTGTTTGGTGCCTACATCGGCACCGAAGCCGTTAGCGGCGAAATTATCTTGCGCCCATGATAAGTAGGTGTTCGACAAATCGACGGTAGTGGTACTGGCGGCATTGCCCGCAGCAGCATAAATTGAAAAAGCCCCGGTGTAGGCAAAAAGATTCAGAAACCTTTTCCCTTCCGCTTCGGTGCGCACCATTTGGCGGGTGGCACGGTGATCCAAAAACAACCCGGTATCTAGGTAATCCGATAAGTTGACGATAAAACGCAACCCATTTTCGCGTACCATAAACCGGTTCTTTTGCTGATCTAGTTTTTCGTATTGTTGCGATCCTTTTTGGCGTTTGCGTTTTTTGAGGTAGATGCGCTCAATTGGCAGATCAAAAACCTGAGCCATCACCTCCTTACATTCTTCTAGCCAAAAAGCATGTTCCTCTTCCCCCAAATTGTGTTTGCGTTGGTATTCGGAAACATACAAAGCCTCTTCATATAAATCGATGACAAAAGGGTAATTCGTCAAATCATCATCGTATACCCGGTAACAAGTAACACCTTGTCGGCGCGCCCATTTGCTGATGTGTTTGTACATCTTGAGCAGTCTATTCTGAAATTCAATCATTGTACCACAAGGGGTTTAAAAGATGGATGAAAGATCATATTACTGGACATTTTAGCATTGATTACTCGTCAAACCTTCCAGGTCTTCGAGACCTGGAAGGTTTACGTATCCCTAAAATTTAAAATATCCAGTAGTATGATGAAAGATCGGCTATTTTTTCAATGCCACTCGAAACAAAATAAATGCCATTGCAGCAAAACAAATAACGCCTAATATTTGAAAACCGCCTGCTCCGAGTATACCGCTTAGCGCTTCTTCTACATTCAAAGTAGCCAAGAAATCACTCATGATCGGGTTAACTGATAATAACGCAACAACTACCCCCATCAATGCCCCGCCAGCTACCAATCCGGTAGCAAAAAGGCTGCCTTTACTCAAGTCTTCTTCTTCTGCAGTTTGGCCTCTTTTTTTGGCTATTTGATCAGCAGCAGCGCGAACTACCCCGCCAATCCAAATCGGTAATGTGGTGGACAAAGGTAAATAAGCTCCTACGGCAAACGATAAGGATTTTACGCCGCATAATTCTACCGTAATCGATAAAATAGCGCCTACGATAACAAACTGCCAGTCCAAGTTGAAGGACAACAAACCTTTGATCAAGGTCGCCATTAATGTGCCCTGAGGCGCTGGGTAGTAATCGCTACCAATGGCGTGCTTGATGCCTTCGGCGGCCATTTTAGTGGTGGGTATGTCCAAAATTTGTAAGGTTCCGCCAATGGCAACGGAAGAAACGATAGCGCCAACAAAAAGTGCCATTTGCTGGTATTTGGGCGTAGCGCCAACCAAATAACCGGTTTTCAAATCTTGCGAAGTTGCCCCAGCGGTAGCTGCGGCAATACAAATCATGCTCCCTACTACCAATACCATGGGTTCAAAGATACGTCCGGTCATGCCAAAAGCAATGAACAACAACGCAGTACCCATCAAGGTAGCGATGGTCATACCGGAAACGGGGTTGGAGCTCGTCCCGATCAACCCCACGATTCTACTCGACACGGTGACAAAAAAGAAGCCAAAGACGATGACCAGTATGCCAATAAACAGTTTACCTAAGATTGAATTCCCCGGTATTTGCGGTAAAATAGCCATAAGCAGCACCAAGGCCAAGCTTCCGCCTGCCACTACCGCAATTGATAGGTCTTGTTCGGTACGCAATCTACTTCCACTGCTGGCGCGATTTTTAAATGATTCAACGCTCTCTTGGAAAGAAGAAACTATAGTGGGCAAGGTTTTAATCAAGGTCATAAAACCGCCCGCCGCTACCGCCCCAGCGCCGATCTGGCGAATGTAAGCCCGGTACAAAGCCGTGGCAATATTGCCAAAAGTGTGGGTTTCAGGATTCCAACCGCCAGGTCCGCCAGCAGTACCCAAATCCGCCAAATACCCCAATTTAATAAGCTGATTAGCGATCACCTCTGAAGGTACTAAACTTGCCAGTAAAGGAATCAGCCCCAACCAAGCCAATACCCCGCCAGCTACCAATACCCCGCTGATTTTGGGGCCAATGATGAAACCCACGCCCAGGTATTCTGGCGTGATCTCGCCATTGATAGTGGCGGCAGGAAAATATTTATTGCTGAGTTTGGTCATATAAGTCGGCGTTTCGGCCACTACATGAAAGACCTTTTGTAGGAAGGCATACAAAAAAGCAACCCCTAGCCCCTGATAAGCGGTTCGAGCAAAATCACCGCCTTTTTCCCCAGCTATTAGTACCGAAGCACAAGCAGTACCTTCAGGATAAGGCAAATTGTGGTGTTCTTTTACGATCAATGAACGGCGCAATGGGATCATCATCAAGGTGCCCAAGATGCCGCCAAATATGGCTAAAATCAGGATTGTGGTGTATTTAAAATATTGATCGCCTACCGCTGGATCAGTCAAGAAAAGAAATGCAGGGAGGGTAAAAACAACCCCGGCAGCAATGGACTCCCCCGCCGAACCGGTAGTTTGAATGATGTTGTTTTCAAGAATGGTGGTTCCTAGGAAACGTCGGCCTAAAGAAATAGCCAGTACCGCTATGGGGATGGAAGCAGATACGGTCAGACCCGCTTTAAGGGCAAGATAGACGGTGGCGGCCCCGAAAATGATGCCAAATAATGCGCCAATCACAACAGCGCGTACGGTGAATTCTTTTACGCTGTTGTCTGTTGCAGCAACGTAAGGTTTGATTTGATCTGGTGTAGGCGAATCCATAAATACATTTGATTTTAGGTTGCTATTCTGTGTAGGGATGAAGATAGCTTTTTCTTACATTTTTTGGTCATGAAGGTCTAAAATCTTAAGATCAGAGGGTGTTTGAAGGAGAAGTTCTCCCTTTTGGCTATTCATTCTTTTGTTTTTTTAAATCAAAAAATACCAAGAAATTTTCATCTGAGTAAATGAAAATAAAATTACCAAACCAAAAAATTATCGCAAAACAATTTTTCGTTTCAAATTAATTCCCATATATTTGTATATACACAGATAATCAACCCACTATGAAGAAACAAACTGGACATCGCCAATATAATTTTCCGGACGCCGATTTGTATGTACAATGCCGAGATCGGATCCGGATGGCGCACCTGGATATTCAATTTTTTGAGCAGTATGGCTATGCTTTGGGGCGGTTACAAGGATTCAAAAACCTTTGCGAGCAATTCCAGGCTCTCCCCGACGATGATGAATTGGTAGGCGATCAAATGTTGATGACGGAGAAAAAAGATACTGCATCAGAAAAACTTAAGACGGCCATTAGAAGCCTAATGACGCGGGTTGCGCTTAAATTTAACAATCGCTCTGGTCGCTATCGGAAATTCGGCACTTCAAAGATGGGCGACATGACGGATCCGCAACTGCTTTTTTGCGGTCGCCGGGTAGTGCGCGTAGCTCGTCAGCAAATTGATTTTTTAGCAGAAGTAGGCGTTAACGACAATCTGATTCAGCGCGTGGTGGATGCCACCCAAGATTTTGAAAACGCGCTAAACATCCAACAAGATAAGGTTGCCGACCGCGATATTGCCGTAGAACGCCGTACGGAACAGGGAAATAAACTGTACCAGGAATTGATAGTGCTTTGCAATATTGGTAAAGACATCTGGGCAGAACGCGATCCGATTAAGTACGAAAGCTACACCATCTACGAGAGCAATAACGATCAAAAAATCGCTAGTAAAATAAAGGCAGTAGCTTCTGACACCCCCACAATTGAGTAATATTAAATCTTAAATCGTGATTTTTATTGCTGCTTGTACCTGCTTTTTTGCAACTTTGCAAGCCAATCTTCGTTAAATATCCTTGTCGAAAGGAGAGTAAATGAGTCCCTTTTGAACAAATCTAGGCAACTCCAAATCATTTCGTATTTGTTTCACAGCTTACATTAATGCTTAATAGAACAATAAAAATATACGTTATTTTTGTTGATAAGATACTATTTTGCGATCAATTCAGGTTTACGTTAAGGGGTTATTCTGAGCTGTTAAGTTTTTACAATTGTAGACTTACAGTTTGATTTTCGCTTTCGTAATTTTTCCAGAAAAACCACTGGCACTTTTCAAAAGATCTAGAGTGCATTTGATCTTTGTTTTACAAAAGTGAGGGGCAACAAAAAAAAACATTATGGGGTTAAATAATCTCAAAAACCTGATTTGGTTCACACTATTTATTTGTCCTGTTTTAACGTGGGGGCAAAAAGTCAATACAGATTGCCGAACGGCTATTGTCATCTGTAGTGATAAAAAGTTTTCATTCATTCCCAAAGGGAGAGGAATCGACGATTTTGCAAATCCCAAAAACAACCAAGGCTGTCTGGAGCGAAGGGAAAACTATTCGGCATGGTTTTATTTTGAGTTTAGAAAGGATATGCCGAAGAATAGTCAGATTTTGTTTAACCTGTCGGCTACACGCGCCAATGCTCTGGCAGATTATGATTTCGCTGTCTATGGACCCAATCTCAATTGTGATAGTCTTGGTAAACCCAGACGTTGTTCTTTCGCAGGTCTTAAGTCAGACCCTACCATAACAACCATCAATACCGGTTTAGATAGTACCAGAACTGATACAACTGAAGATCTAACCGGCGACGGTTTTTTAAAACCCATGATTGTCCAACCTGGCGAGGGTTATTTTTTGCTCATCGACTATTTTGCTGGGGTAGGTTCTGGTATTGACACCATTAACCCACAAAATTTCACGATGTCCTGGGGTGGCAATGCAAAAGAGTACCTCAACTGTATTGCTAATCCAAACTGCGATCAAGTAAAAATCGACTTAGGAAAAGACCAAGCCGATTGCCCAGGCACTACTTTTTTTATTCAAGGGCAAGTCAGTAAAACGGCAGGACGAGAGAAATACTCCTGGACCTCTACTCCATCCACTGCTGTAAAGTTTATTGAAAAAGATACCATTCCCTTTGCCACCGTGCGGATTCCTCTCACTTTTGAGGGAAACATAAATTATAAGCTTACCGTAACAGAGGGGAATTGCGTCAAGGAAAAAAGCGTGGGTCTCCAAATTTTTCCTTTGCCAAAACCCAAATTAAAAGCCGACACCATAATATGTAGCAATGCAACCACTATAATCAAAGCCAATGGTGGGTTTAGGAGTTACAGTTGGCCAGGCGGCGGACGCGATTCCACATTTACAGCTCCGGGGCCGGGTACCTATGCTGTAACGGTCACCTCTACTCAAGGCTGTATTGGTTCGGCGCAAATTCAGATCAAAGGACGTACGGCGCCAGCAAAATTAATTACTGGGGATACGGTGATTTGTACAGGTTTTTCAACAGTTTTATCCATTGTCGATACCTTCAAGACTTATAAATGGTCCACAAATGAAACCACCCCCAAAATAACCGTCAAAACGGGTGGTCTTTTCACCGTAACCATCACCGATAAAGCCGATTGTTCATTTACTGGACAACTCAACGTTACGCTTTCCGCTCCTGCCCCTCCCACTATTCAGGGAGCTTTGTTTTATTGCGCTGGCGGTAGCGTCAACTTACAAACCCAAGCCGGTTTTACCAGTTACAAATGGTCTACTGGCGCTACAACTGCGGTATTACCGGTCTCAAGTCCAGGTAATTATTCGGTTACAGCAACCAACAATTTTGGTTGCAGCAACTCCAATTCCGTCTTTGTAACCGAACGGGCAAATCCCATTCCCCAAATTGCTGGTATACTTAAGTTTTGTTCCAATACCAGCACCCTTTTGAATGCCTCCGCTGGATTTAGCAAATACCGCTGGTCTACCAATGATACCATATCAATTATTCGTGTAGCAGGCCCTGGAACTTTTCAAGTTACAGTTACCGATGCTTTTGGTTGTCAGGGGAGAGCCATTGCGACGACTGACACTTTTGCAGTGCCAAAACCATTTTTGCCAACTTCTCAGGCGCTCTGTCAAGGCGGCGGCGTAAAACTCAATCCTGGAAATTTCATCAGTTACAAATGGTCAACTGGAGCTACCACGCCTACGATATCGCCTTTTCAAACAGGTGTTTATAGCGTAACGGTCTCTAATGGAAATTGTAGCGCACAAGATTCAACACAGTTGACTATTTTCCCTTTGCCTCGCCCCGACATCAGAGGGGATTTGGTTTTATGTCCTGGAGAAAAAAGTACCTTAAATTTAACCGAGAACTACAAATTATACAGTTGGACAGGTGGAGCAACTAAGCCGACCATACAAGTGAATGCCCCCGGAAAATACTTTGTAGTTGTTACCGATGAGAATGATTGTAGCAATACTGATTCCGTTTTGGTTCGCTCTGTGCAAAATCCTCAACCCGCAATTTTCGGAATACAACCTTTCTGTGAAGACGATTCTATCCGAATTTTTGCCGATTTTGGCTATCTCAAATATCGCTGGTCTACTGGTGATACCATACGGCAAATAAAAATTACTAAAGGTGGAAACTATTTCCTGACCGTAACCGATAACAATGGCTGTATTGCCGATACTTCCGCCCTAGTTTCTGCATTTCCCAACCCAAAGCCAACTATTAAAGCATCAGCCCCTTTGTGTACTGGTAAGTTAATTTCGCTCACTGTACCACAAACATTCACGGATTATATTTGGTCAAATGGACAAAATCAGCCCACTATAAAAGTTGGAAATGGAGGAGTTTACACCGTAATCGTCACCAATAGCAATGGTTGTAAAAACCGCGATTCGTTGAGTGTACTAGAACGAATACCAAAGTTTCCAAAATTGCCCAACCCACTCAATTTTTGTGAAGGGGAAACCCGAATTGTCGATGCCGGTGCTGGATATTCAAAATACAATTGGTCTACCGGGGAAACCACCCGCTCTATTAATGTAACCAAATCTGGAAACTTTGGGATTATCGTTCAGGATAGCAATACTTGTGTAACCGAGATTTTGTTCCGTACAAATGTTTTCTCATTGCCTAAAGTGGAAATCATTGGCGCCAATGAATTTTGTAGCGGGCAAAAAGTGTTTCTCTTCTCTGGATCTGGATTCGCAAAATACAATTGGTCAACGGGCGACACCACGGATCAAATAACCGTTACCAAAGGAGGGACTTATATTTTGACGATTACCGATGGCAATGGCTGTTCGGCAAGTGATCGTCAGGATCTTTTGGAAAAAATCTCACCCAAAGTGCAAATTATTGGCGACACGATACTTTGCCGAGAAGATTCTACTTTTTTAAGTATTGAGGGCGATGTTACTGGCGCTATTTTGTGGACAACCGGGCGCTCTACCAGTACCATCTTAGTGAAAAAACCCGGAATTTATGGTATTCAATTGGTGGGGCTCAACGGTTGTATAGGGAGTGATCAAGTCAAGGTTTTACAAACCAAAATCCCCTACCCGATCATTGATGGCGATCGTTTTTATTGTGAAAATGAAACCTTAACCCTCGAAGTACTTGGCGGTTTTAAATCCTATCGATGGACAACTGGAGACACCACCAACGTCATCAAAATTGTTAATCCTGGAATATACGGCATTTCCATTGAAGATGACCTTGGCTGTAATGGTCGTGCCCAAGTAAAAGTGATTAGAAATCCATCTCCCAAAGTCAAAATTATCGCTCCACCCTACCTGTGCCAAGGTGAGTTTGCTTCTTTGTCTATTGAAAAAACACAACCTGAAATTACCTGGAGCAATGGCAGTAAAGCCCTAGCCATCCTCGTAAATACAGCAGGAAAATATACGGTGGAAATACGCGACACCAATGACTGCCCTGGTTTTGACACCTTTAACCTCCGCTCCGAACCACCGCCCGTCGTTGCCATAAAAGGGGTGCCTTATTTTTGTAAAAACACCCAAACGGTACTCGAGATACCACCGGGTTTTGAAAAGGTACTCTGGGAAAATGGTGACAGCATCAATCGCCGGGTTATTACCGTTGCAGGAAAATACAAGGTGCAAGTGCGAAACAGCTTTGGATGCCAACAAATTGATACCATTGCCATCAAAGAAATTCAACTGCCTCCAATAGATCCGCTCAAAGACAGTACCTTTACATGTACCCGTCCTTCCTTGATATTAGGCGGTTCGCGGGTTCCGATAAATAGCTTTTATTCCGTTTTTTGGACTGGCCCAGGCATTACGCCTGCTAATCAAAATTCGTTCCGACCATTGGTCACCAAAGGAGGTAAGTACCGCCAAGAAGTCACGGATACCATTCACAAATGTGTTTCCATCGGGCCAGAAATTGAGTTAAAAGATCTGAGCTATACCCCGCAGGTCAGTATTCATCCATTGGATACCTTTGATTGTATTACTCAATCGATCGCACTGGATACCATCAATACTGCCATTGGGAAATTCTACAAATATCAATGGTTTGATGCCTCAGGGCGCTTGATTTCCAGTAGTAGCCAATCCAGGATTACGGTAAATAAAGTTGGCGCCTATAGTTTGCAAATTTTAGATACCCTCAAAGGCTGCAAAGGACAGGCCAATATTGTTTTAAAGAGGGACTCTATCCTTCCCGTTCCCCAAATTTTGGGTGACCGCACGCTCACCTGCGCGCGGGATTCCATCTTTTTGATTGGTCAGATCCCCAAGCCTGGTGAATTATATGGATATACCTGGACATTCCGGAGTGGAAATAGTTCTTTCAACAAACAAGGCCGCACGATTGCCATTGGTCAACCTGGAGTCTATCGCTTGCAGGTTACCAATTTGCGCAATGGCTGTATGGCCAAGGATTCGGCTACCGTTGGTAAAGACACCCTACGTCCGCTGGTAGACGCTGGACCCAACTTAGAATTGGATTGTATCATCACCGAAGTACAATTGGCGGGGGTTCGCCCTAATGATCGTTATTCGGCACGCTGGTTTAGTAAAAGCGACCCTACCTTTGGCGCTACAACGATCCGAACCAATGTTTTCCAACCTGGAGTTTACTTTTTAGAGTTGACAAATCCCGACAATGGGTGCAAAAATGTGGATTCCACCAAAGTATCTCTTTACGGAACGAAACCAGATAGTTTGGCTTTAGATGCTCGGAATGTCACCTGTTTTGGACAAAACAATGGCGCTATTCGGGTTCGCGGTATTAAAGGCGGACAAGGACCGTTTCTTTACCGACTCAGCAAACAAGCCAATTTTACAACTTTGTCTCAGTTTACCAACCTTGCTCCTGGGGTCTATAAAGTATTTGCTCAAGATTCCCGAGGTTGTGAAACTACCCGACAAATTACCATTACCGAACCCAATCGCTTGGAATTAGATTTGGGGCCAGATCAAAACATCGCCTTGGGTGATTTTGCGGTTATTAGGGGCGTAACCAATCGCCCTGTGACGGCAATAAAAATAATCAAATTCCAAACCACGGATACCTCCTTACACTGCGATACCTGTTTGAACAAAGTCAACGTTCGACCGGTAAAAACCTCCACTTATTTTGCCACCTTAAAAGATACCGCAGGTTGTGTAGCTACTGACGATATAATCATTAATGTTGATGCCCAAGGAAAAGTCTACATCCCTAATGCGTTTTCACCTAATGGCGATGGGTACAATGATGTATTTATGGTTTTCCCAAACAAATCGATAGAAAAGGTATTGTTTTTGGAGATTTTTGATCGCTGGGGGGAAAAAGTATTTCGTCAAGAAAACTTTGCTCCTGGTGACCCCACCTTTGGTTGGAATGGGACGATTAAAGGCCAACACATGAATTCGGCTGTCTTTGTTTACAAAACGGTGATTCGGTTTTATGGCGGTGAAGAAGTGCCATTCTATGGCGATGTAACCTTGGTACAATAACAATTTTCTTTCCTCCAAACTTTGGTGAATAGAACACCTGAGCACACATTTGTGGTGTCCTCAGGTGTTGTGTTTAAAAGAAGTTTTTGAAACTACTCAAAAAATCTTCTTCTTTGCAGTTCATTTGGGCTGTTGAGAGGAATCTTCCGGTTGCTGATTTTGGCTCCTGATTTTGGTACTTCAACAGCTCCATTAAACAACAGTCAATGCGTTCGCTCGACATCATCCAGCCTTGTTTCAACCCGCCGCTGGGTTGGGATAAAAATACAGTGTACTATTTTGCTGAATTGTGTGAACTCCTGCCTGGAGTTCCCATCCATTTGATCATTGTGAATGATGGTTCGATCAAACTGATTAGCCCAGAGGCCATTGAACTCATCCATGCAGCAATTCCAAATTTCACCTTTCTAAGTTACGAACCCAACCAAGGCAAAGGATATGCCTTGCGACATGGCGTAGCAGCAGCCAGTAGTGATTTCCAGATCTTTACTGATATTGATTTTCCTTACCAAATGCGTCATATCCAAGAGATGTATCAGCGATTGGAACAAGGCGCCGATGTGGTAGCGGGGTGTAGAGACGATGAATATTACACCCATTTGTCGTGGAAACGTTGGATTACTTCAAAAATGTCGCAAATGCTTAATGGTATTTTATTGCGATTGCCCAATCCAGATACGCAATCGGGGTTAAAGGGGTTCAATGCCAAGGGGCGGGCTATTTTCCTACGCACCACCATCAATCGGTTTTTGTGCGATGCTGAATTTTTAGTATTGAGTAGCAGAAGTAAAAATATTAGCCTTGAGTATCTTCCCTTAAAGCTTCGTGAAGAAGTCTCTTTTTCTAGTATGAGTCTGAAAATTATCGTTCAAGAATTTGGGAATCTGCTGAAAATATGTTTAAAAAATTAGCCCCAAATCCTTTTTTACTATTTCTAACTTTTTATTTACTACAATGTAAATGTTTTTTTTCTATCAAATTTGCAAGGAAAATAGATTTAAAGCATTAATAATCAATTTTTTTGAAAATACAAACATCAATATATTTACAATAAGTAATTTATTTTAACTTCAACTCAATACGCTTAACTTTTCCAATGTTAATTCCTCCACTTTCATTCAACTCACTATACATCAAATAATTACATTTTATTTTACGCTCAATTTGCAGAAAATTAACTTCTGGTTTACATAAAGTTAAACCAAACTTAAACGCCGCTTCTACTCCAAGCCGCCTGGATTGTGTTTCCTTTGCGCTGTATTTGACGCGTTCTCTATGATCAAAGCAAACGAACAATTTTCCGATTTATTCATCCCATGCGCAAAAAGAGCCTTGCTCTTTCCTCCAACCATAGAATCCAATTTGCAGCCACTTTTTTCAATCAGCATATTTTTTTTGCAGCAAAAAACCAGCTTCATGAAATACAACTACCAAATTTTGCTTAAAAATGCAATCCTCGGAATTGCCATCACCATTGGTTTAGGATTTTCGCTTAGCCTTGACGCACAGACAAAGCAAGGATCTGTATCCGGAAAAATAATCGACAAAGGATCTAGCGAAGATCTTATTGGTGCTACCGTTCAAGTAGAAGGTACCGACAATGGTACAGTTACCGATATTGAGGGTAAATTTGATCTGAGCCTCAATCCAGGTACTCATATCTTGGTTTGTAGCTACATTTCTTACCAAACCCAAAAAATCCAAGTTGACGTAAAGGCTGGCGAAGTCACCTTCTTGAACGTCGTAATGGATGAAGAAGTCAATGCGCTACAGGAAGTTGTAGTAACTTATACCGTTCAGAAGTCAAGCGCACTGGCGTTGTTGACCGAACGCAAAAACGCTGCGCAAGTATCGGATGGTATTTCTGCAGATCTTATCCGTAAAACTCCAGACCGCACCACTTCTGACGTATTGAAACGCGTAACTGGCGCTTCTATCCAGGAAGGCAAATTTGCAGTAATCCGCGGTATGAACGACCGTTATAACGCCGGTTATTTGGATGGCGCTTTGTTGCCTTCTACCGAATCCGACCGTAAGGCCTTTGCCTTTGACGTGGTTCCTGCCAGCTTGCTCGATAACTTGCAAATCATCAAAGCAGGTACACCTGATTTAATTGGCGATTTTGGCGGCGGTATCATCAAGATCAACACCAAAGCCATTCCAGAAGAGTTTACCCAAACCCTTTCTATTGGCGCCCAAACACACTCTTTAACTAGCTTTAAGGACTTCTTCCAATTCAAACGCTATTCTGGCGAGGCATTAAACTTCCCAAGCGACAAACGTGATTTGCCTTCTTTTGCTGATAATGGCCTGAAATCAAACACGCAATTCCTAAATGCTGCGCAAAAGACATCTTTTGCGGAGATCACGCAGAAATTCAATAACGACTGGTCCAATGAGACGATTAAGGCTGGCCCAAACAGTCGTATTTCCTACTCTTTAGGTTTTCCAATTCGTTTGGCCCAAAACCGTAAAATTGGAGTGATTTTTGCATTAAACTATGCCAATACGCGTCGTTTCTCTGAAGGCGTCATCAATACTTATGATGGCGGCGGTTTGGTATCTAACTTCAATGATAAAATCAACATCCAAAACTTCAGCACGGGCGGTCTACTTAATGTAAATTATGTTGCCGGGAAAACTCAAATTAATTTCCGCAACTTACTCAATGCCAATACCGACAACAACTCCATTTCTCGTTCTGGTGTTGGTAACGTTAGTGATAACGTATTGGTACGTAACTTTGCCAATCTTATCAACTACAACCGTTTGTACAACTCCATTCTATCGTTGAAGCAAATTATTGGTGAAAACGCATTTACGCTTAATGCATCGGTGAATTACTCCAATATCGTCAGAAACATACCTGATTACCGCATTGTCAACTACGCAAACCCTGATCGTGCTTCTGACGTTAATAACTACCGGTTATCAACTGGCGATTTTTTCAATACCAGTACGGGTCGTTTTGCATCTAATTTGCAAGAATCTCTATTTGGAGGAACTGTTGAATTAAGCAAACAGTTAAAATCACCAAATTCAAGTACAAAAACGGAACTGAAAGCTGGCTTTTTCTACCAAAACCGTAACCGTGATTTTACCAGCCGCAGTTTTGTTTACAATGGCGCGCCACCTAGTTCAAGCCAAAACCCAGCAACAGATTTAGGTGCTAGTAGCATTGGCGGCTCAAAATTGTATCTAGTTGAAAAAACCGCTGATGACATTGCCAACTATAAAGGCCAATCAAATCTTACCGCTTTTTATCTTATGGCCGATCAAAAATACTTTGAAAAGTTGCGTCTAGTTTATGGTGTACGTTACGAATACATCGATATCAATGTAACCAATCCAAAAATCGGATCAGATGTTTCTCGGATTAAGAAAGGTTCTGCATTGCCATCGGTGAACCTGTCTTATTCTTTGAGCGAAAAATCTAACTTGCGCGCAGCATATTACGCTTCGGTGAACCGCCCAGAATTCCGTGAATTGGCGCCATTTGCTTTCTTTGTATTTGACCGCAACGCTGAAATCCGAGGTAACAAAAATCTCCAGATCGCTCAATTGAATAATTTTGATGTACGCTGGGAGTTTTTCCCTTCTGGTTCTCAACTTATCTCAGCTGGCGCATTTTACAAAACCATCAAAAATCCTGTCGAATTTAGTATCGATATTACTCAACCGTTCACCACTTTCACTTTTGAGAACGAAAAATCTGCAAATGTCTATGGTTTAGAGTTTGAGGTTAGAAAGAACTTGGATTTCTTAGGTGGCAATAAAGAAACTGGATTTTTCCACGATGTTACTTTCTTCTCTAACTTGGCTTTGATTAAGTCAAAATTAAGCTTTAGCCCTGGGTCTCAGGCTAAGAGTGACCGTCCATTGCAAGGTCAATCTCCTTACGTAATCAACATCGGTTTACAATACGAAAACCAAGAGAATGGCTGGTTTGCCAGTGCAGTATTCAACAGAGTAGGTCGTCGTATTGCTTACGTAGGTGTAGATCCTCAGTTTGGAGATACCCGTCAAGATATTTACGAGCAACCACGTTCGGTGATTGACCTTCAAGTAGGCAAAAAAATTGGCAAACTCAATGCCAAATTGACCATCGGCGACATTCTCAAGCAAAACTTAGTCTATTATCAAGATGCCAATAATGATAAAAAGTTTTCTAAAGAAGGTGACCGGGTTTTGTTTCAATTCACGAATGGATATACAGCTAACCTAGCACTTAGCTATACTTTCTAGATAAGACATAATGGCTGAGCCATTTACGCGGAAGTTTGCTGGTTTGAGTTTTCCATAAACTCAAACCGACTAACACCAAAATTTACAATCAAAATCGGCTTTAAGAAATTCGTTAATGAACTGGTAAAACTGGGTTAACACACAGTTAATTCTATTTGACGAATTTTGTGATAATTTTTATAAAAAACCTATTCAAAATGAAGAAGAATCTACTTTTTACTTTGGTTTTGCTTTCTGTTTTTTGCATGCCTTCTTTGTCTGCACAGTCAGGCTTTAGATTTGTAAAGACTAGCTACGTTGGTGCATTGGATGCTGACGCAGCAAAAGACTGGACAAAAGGTTGGACCAATTTTGATCCAAAAACTACTACTTACCCCGCACCAACCGACACCACTACCTTGAATGGTATGTTGACATCGTTACCTGTTCGTGGTGAAAGATTTATCACTTCAAATTTGACACTTGACGCTACTAAGGTTTACCTTTTGAAAGGTTTTATCGTAGTTAAAAGCGGTGCAAAATTGACTATCCCTGCTGGTACTGTAATTCGTGCAACTGCTGATTTGGCAACTACCCCAAAAAACTATGCTACATTGGTAGTAGAACGTGGTGCGCAAATTGAAATCACTGGTACTGCTGCTAATCCTGTTGTATTCACTTCAGCTAAAGATGCTGGAAAACGGGAACGTGCTGACTGGGGCGGTTTGGTAATTTGTGGTCGTGGTATCCACAACCTATTGAACGGTACTACCAACAACAACGTACAATTAGAAGGTTTCAACAAAGTTACTTTCGACCCAAGCATTGGTTTCATCGGTGGAACTGACAACACAGATAACTCAGGTATCATTCGTTACCTTCGTTTGGAATTTGGCGGTTTGGCTTTCGATGTAAACCAAGAAATCAACGGTCTTACGCTTGGAGCTGTTGGCTCTGCTACTGAAGTAAGAAACGTACAAGTTTCCTTTTCAAACGATGACTCTTTTGAGTGGTTTGGTGGTGCAGTTAACAGCAATAACTTGATTGCATTTAAAGGTACAGACGACGATTTTGATACTGATAACGGTTACTCTGGTTTGAACCAGTTTGGTATTGCTATTCGCGACTCTGCATACTACGATGGTACTTATGCGTTGCCTTCAGGCGCTTCAACATCAGAAGGTTTTGAGAGTGATAACGAAGCAACGGGTACTGCCAGCTTAGCGAGATTCCCATTCACTTCTGCAGTTTTCTCAAACTACACCATGGTAGGACCAGTTCCTGTTGGAACTACTTATTCTCAGTTAAACTCAGTTGCTAGAGCTGCTTTCCGTCGTGGTGCACGTATCCGTAGAAACTCTTCTCTACGTATCGTCAACACTATTTTCATGGGTTACCGCAACTTCTTGATGATTGATGGAGATAGCTGCGTACGCAACACCAATTTGCCAGCTGCTTATGCGTTGACAAATCCAAACACGGCAGTTGATGTACAGAAGAAGCAAATCTTCTTTACCAATAACTTGATCGTAAACACTGCTGCTGCCTCTTCACCAGTTGACTCTACAGCTAACGGTTTGCTTGAATTCGCTAGAATCTCAAGAGGTACTGCAAAATTTGCAGCTGTTAATGCTGGTTTGCGTCAAACAGGTCCTTTGGCCAACAACATCAACCCCGTAGCTTTCACGGCTGGTACGGTATTGGTTAATCCATTGGCTTCTTCTACCGCTCCTGACTTCCGTCCAGTAGCTGGTTCTCCAGCTCTTGCTGGTGCTAACTTTACTGACAACCCAATTTTGGTAAACTTGACTACTTCTTTGCGTGAAATCCAGCGCGCTCTTGCTGCTGCTAACCCGGTTTATCCAAACCCAGTTTCAGCAAACGGCGTTTTGAACTTCGGTAAGCAAGTTGTTTCTTACGGTATCTTCAACATCAACGGTCAATTGATCCGTTATGGTTTTGAAGCTGACCACGCTACTTTGGAAGGCCTTGAAAAAGGTATGTACATCGTGAAGTTCGAAGATCACGCTCAGCGTTTCATCGTTCAATAAGCTTAAAAGCAAGGGTTTCTAACCCAAACACATATAACTACAACGGCGCTCAAGTTCAATCTTAAGCGCCGTTTTTTTTACAGCGTACTAATTTTACTCAATTATCTTACAAAATTTATAATCGAAAAAGTTCCTCTGCGATAGTTCATACTGTAGCGAAACTGGTTCAAAAAAGCATTGCCTACTAATCCTTGAATTTTCAAACCGTTACTGGTTGGGAAAAGCTTGCTCAAATCAGTAATCGCAAAAATTTGATCCTTCATCACGATCCCGCCTACTGTAACGGAATCAAAAAGCAGTTTCTGATTGCGTTTTTCATTGTTGTCCAGCCCCTTGATCAAATTTGATCCAATCGCCTCGCTTGGGCCTAATTCTCCGCCGTCGATCAAACGCTGATCCAAAAAATTGATTTCCGCCCCCGTATCAATCCCCAGCAAAACTTTTTTGCCGTTGATTTGCACTTCTACAACTGGAAGATGGTCTTGTTGTACCATCGGGATCATTGTCAACACCTGATCTGGGTCGTAAGACAAATTTTTTCGGCTGCTAAATAATTCAATCGTTTGCCCGGCAGGGTCAACCACCATATCGTAGTTTCTCAAAATCTCGTAGCCGATGAGACCTTTCAAATCTCTACTTGAAACGTCTTCAAAATGCTTCATATCTACCGTTAGGCCATTGACATTGTTCCATTCGGTATTGTTCCAGCGAAATTCCTTAACCAGGGTATCTTCTACCATCAATGAACCGGTTACGCCTTGAGCTGGAATTTTTTTGCGTCTACCCCCGTAATTGATCACGAGGGTAGGCGCGCCAGTATCCAGTATAAAAACGCCTGATTTGGCACCCAATTCCGCATTCACCAAAAGTAAATTACCTGCTTTAACAAAAGGTATCGCGCTGGTAGAAGTCAGTAGATTTTTTGAATTGATCCCTGAGTTTTTTCCTTCAGATTCTAAAAAGGCCACTTTGCTTTGGCCAAAAGAGGCGCTAAGGGTAAAAAAAACACCCCAAAAAACTGCCATTTTCTGAATCATGCCCATTTTTTGCTTTCGATTTTGTTCCTTTACAGGATGGTTTGAAAATTATTTACACCTAAGTAACTTTAAGTTTACAAATAATTAACATTAAATGCAAGTAATTCGTTCTTTTTTTTGCGAAAAATTAATTCCTTGCTCTTTCCTGTTCTGTTTTACCTAACTTTGTGATCCGTAACAAGCTTTTTTAATTATGACCAAGTATATTTTTGTTACGGGCGGCGTAACTTCTTCTTTAGGCAAAGGCATTATCTCCGCATCCTTAGCCAAACTACTGCAAGCCAGAGGCTTCTCCGTAACGATCCAAAAATTCGATCCTTACATCAACGTGGATCCTGGTACGCTCAACCCCTATGAACACGGGGAATGTTTCGTCACCGACGACGGCGCCGAAACCGATCTTGATCTCGGCCACTACGAACGATTTCTTAACACGCCAACTTCGCAAGCGAACAACGTTACCACCGGTAGGATCTACCAAACGGTAATCGATCAGGAACGAGCCGGCGCGTATCTGGGAAAAACGGTTCAGGTGGTACCTCACATCACCGATGAAATCAAAAGAAGGGTGCAATTGCTCGGCGACGGGCAAAAACACGACATCGTCATTACGGAGCTCGGCGGTACGGTTGGCGATATTGAATCCTTGCCTTATTTGGAATCCTTGCGCCAATTGCGCTGGGAACTGGGGATTGACAATTGTTTGGTGATTCACCTTACTTTGATCCCCTACCTCAAAGCGGCCAAAGAACTAAAAACCAAACCCACCCAACATTCGGTTAAAGAATTGTTGAATACTGGAATTCAGCCCGATATCCTCGTCTGCCGTACTGAATTCCCATTGACCATGGACATTCGTCGCAAATTGGCGCTTTTTTGCAATGTCGACGTAGGCTCGGTAATCGAAGCCATGGATGCCGAAACCATCTACGATGTGCCTTTGCTGATGCTGAAAGAGCGTTTGGATGCTACGGTGCTGACCAAACTTCGCCTCCAAGATCGCCGCGAGCCCGATCTTTCTGCCTGGAAAAACTTCCTGGCAAAACTCAAAAACCCCGTCTATACTGTTCGCATTGGTCTAGTGGGTAAATACAATGAGCTCCAAGACGCGTATAAATCGATATACGAGTCGTTCATCCATGCCGGAGCGATGAACGAGTGTAAAGTGATCGTTGATCCCATTCACTCCAAGCATTTGGAAGGCAGCCAAGAAGAGTTCCTCCAGCGACTTCAGGGTTTGGATGGTATTCTGGTTGCTCCAGGTTTTGGTTTGCGGGGGATTGAAGGCAAGATTCGCGCCATTCAGCACGTACGAGAAAACAAAATCCCATTTTTTGGCATCTGTCTAGGCATGCAGTGTGCAGTGGTGGAATACGCTCAGAATGTTCTTGGATTGCTTGAAGCATCCTCTACCGAAGTGGACGAAGAAACCTTGTACCCGGTTATCGATATGATGCCGGAGCAGAAGAAAATCACTATGAAAGGCGGTACCATGCGCTTAGGCGCCTATGATTGCGAACTGCGCCGCAAATCAAAAGCCGCACAGATCTATGGCAAACTAAAAATCAGCGAACGCCATCGCCATCGTTTTGAATTCAACAATGTGTACAAAGAGCAATACGAGCAATCGGGCTTTATTTCTACCGGTATCAACCCAGAATCGGATTTGGTGGAGATTGTTGAACTAAAAGGGCATCCCTGGTTTATTGGGGTGCAATTCCACCCGGAATTAAAGAGTACAGTTGAGAATCCACACCCGCTTTTTGTTGATTTTGTTAAAGCGGCCATGGAGTACAAAAAACAGAAATGAAAATTTCCTTCTGGATATATGCCGCACTGGCTGTTCTAGGACTTTACTTATCCCGTAACCATCCTTTTTTCTGGGATACGACCCAGTTGGCTTCGCGACAAGCACAATGGTTTTTTGATCATCGTTTCCAATACCTGCTGTTGCCCGCTGTTATCGACAGCGGGCATCCGCCGGGTTTTGGAATGTACCTGGCAATGTTATGGTTCATTTTTGGAAAATCATTGCCGGTAAGTCATTTTGCGGTATTGCCATTTATTTTGATATCGATTGCGGTATTGGAAAAATTGGGCGACCGCTTGCACCCGCGAGCGGGAAACTGGCTGCCCTTACTAGTTTTTGTTGATCCAGTTTGGGTTACCCAAAACACGCTCGTCAGCCCAGATAATGTTATCGCCGCTGGATTTCTTCTAGGACTTTATGGAATCTGGACCAATCAACGAATCTGGTTGATGCTGGGAGCGGTGATGATGGCGGCTACCAGTATGCGTGGTATGATGGCCACAGCTGGACTGTATTTTTTCGAGGTTTTATCGGCTTCAAGATCAGATTTTAACTGGCGTTTTTGGCTCAAAAAAATGGCGACTTACCTTCCCGCTGGTTTACTTGCCTTGGCTTTTTTGGCTTTGCATTTCCATTATCGAGGTTGGGTCGGGTATCATGCTGATTCACCTTGGGCGCTAAGTTTTGAACGGGTTGATGGCATTGGGCTAGCTCGCAATGGCGCCATTCTCATTTGGCGCATCCTGGATTATGGCCGTATCTTTCTTTGGTTGTCAATAGGTATTGCGGCAATCGTTGTTTGGCGGACTTGGCAAGCACCTTGGAAGCTCGAATTCGTGGGTAAGCTTGGCATTTTGTCGCTGGTCATGATCATAGTTGAAGGGTATAGTTTTTTAGCATTTAAAGGGGTTAACCTTCACCGGTATTTGCTGCCGTTTTTTTTGAGTACCGATCTGCTGTTTGTCGTCGTGCTGCTTAAAAGTTGTTTGCACAATCGGTGGAAGTCTTTCTTGCTTGCTTTGGTAACATTTGGGCTTTTAACGGGTCATCTTTGGATTTATCCTCGGCATATTGCCCAAAGTTGGGACACCACCTTAGCACATTGGCCCCATTACGCTTTGCGACAAAAAATGATTGCTTACCTGGATGCGAAAAAGATCTCCTTGAACGCCGTTGGAACCGCTTTTCCAGAAATTGGCGCTGTGGGTTGGCGCGATCTTTCGAATCGCCAAACCGGATTTGTCGCTAAAGACCTCCACCAGCAATCCTACATTTTATACCTTCGTACCATGAATGATTTTTCGGATGCGGAGTTGAACACTCTATTTCACGACTGGCGGCAGGAAGTGGTATTCCGCCAAGGCTTTTTATCGGCCATTTTATTCAAAAAAGTGGATTGAGTATGCGCAAAAAAAACTTGCTGGAACTGCAACGGATCAGCATTGTCGAATTCAAAAAACAGGCAAAAACCCCCATTGCGTTGGTACTCGACAATGTGCGTTCGGGATTAAATACCGGTTCTGCATTTCGTACTGCCGACGGTTTTGCCCTGGAGAAAATATACCTTTGTGGCATTACTGCTACGCCGCCGCACAAAGAAATTCTAAAAACGGCTATCGGTGCAACAGAATCAGTTGATTGGCAATATTTTTCCGATCCAGCTGAAGCGGTTCTTGCGTTAAAAGCGGAAGGTTGGCAAGTATGGGCGGTAGAGCAAGCCGAAAACAGCCAGTCATTGGAAAGTTTTTCGTTCCCAGAGAATGGAAAAATAGCTTTAGTATTCGGCAATGAAGTAGTCGGCGTGAGCGACGAAGTGATGAAAATCGTAGATGGGGCCATCGAAGTGCCCCAATATGGTGCTAAACATTCCTTCAACATTGCAGTTTGTATAGGAATTGTAACTTGGGAATTGTTCCGGCAATGGAAATTTCGGGAGTAGACAATTTTCTTAAAAAAATCAACACCATGAGTTACTGGTTAATCAAATCCGAACCCGATGCCTTTAGCTACGACGACCTAGAGCGCCTTGGCAAATCCATGTGGGATGGGGTGCGTAATTACGCCGCCCGCAACAACCTCCGCGCGATGCATGAAGGGGATCCGGTACTTTTTTACCACAGTCAACAAGGATTGGAAGTAGTGGCCATTTGTCGGGTTATTCATGAGCATTATCCAGATCCAACGGCAACTGAAGGAGATTGGTCGGTGGTAGAAGTAGCGCCGCTCAAACGCTTGCAACGCCCGGTAACGCTAAAAGAAATCAAATCCATACCGGAATTGCAACAGATTGGACTTATCCGCCAAAGCCGTTTATCGGTTATGCCAGTGACGGAAGCGGAATTTGAAAAAATTTTGGAATTGGGAGAAACGACTTGGGAGTAGCCACAGGGCTGTTGAACTCCATAGCAGATTTTTCGTTCAGGCTGCAACGTAACAATACAACAATTGTCAACCCGCTGATTCAAGTCTGGATTCAGTGAGTTAATTTGTTATTTAATCGCTCCTAAGGTGATTTATATGTTCCGTGCCGATGGCACTCATTTACAAACTTGGCCATTCTCGCCGGATTGAAATCCGGCGTTACAACATTTGATCGAGCCGATGGCTCTTCCAAGCTCCTTGGCATTGTGGTAGAGCTAAATGAAGAATCGATTCCAACGAATAGCCAAACATTAGGCTTTTTTAAAACCTACAATACACATAGTTATGGGCAGGTAAAAGAGGCGTAGCCTCGATACATGTTGTAGCAATGGGCTTTAGCCCGTTGACTTATATCAATAAGTCGAAAAGCATTTTCTGGTCGTTGAGGGTCTGGTAATTGATTCGGTATTGCTCCATGCGCTGAATCAAGCCTTCGTAGTCTTCTTTGCGTTCCGTTTGAATACCAACCAAAGCGGGGCCAGATTCCCGGTTGTGTTTTTTGGTGTATTCAAAATGGGTGATGTCATCAGTCGGGCTAAGTACGTTGTTGAGGAATTCGCGTAAGGCCCCCGCCCGTTGGGGAAATCGGATGATGAAGTAGTGTTTCAAACCCTCGTACAACAAGGATTTTTCTTTAATTTCTTCGGTGCGGGTGATGTCGTTGTTGCTACCACTGACTACACATACTACGGTTTTGCCCTTAATTTGCTCGCGGTACTGATCCAAAGCCGCAATCGCTAATGCTCCTGCGGGTTCTACCACGATGCCTTCCTCATTGTACAATTGCAAAATGGTAGTACAAACCTTGCCCTCGTCCACTAAAACTACCTCTTCGACTACTTCTTGGGCGATCTTAAAATTTTTCTCCCCTACCCTTTTTACTGCTGCGCCGTCCACAAAAGAATCAATTTGATCCAAAGTGACCACTTCACCCATCAAAAGCGCTTGTTTCATAGCAGGCGCGCCGGTAGGTTCAACGCCGATGATCTTGGTTGCTGGACTGATTTGCTTGAAATAGCTGCCAAGTCCAGAAATAAGTCCGCCACCGCCGATGGCTACAAAAACATAATCGATGGGATCGGGACACTCTTCCAGAATTTCTAGCCCCACTGTACCCTGACCTTCAATAACTTTTTCATCGTCAAAAGGGTGGATAAACGCCTTACCTTCTTTATTGCAAAAAGCCAAAGCTTCAGCATAAGCATCATCAAAAGTATCTCCGGTGAGGATCACATCTACATATTGCTTGCCGAATAGCTTAACCTTATTGACTTTTTGCAGCGGAGTAACGCTGGGCATGTAAATAGCGCCTGGGATTTGCATCTTTTGGCAGGCAAAAGCTACGCCTTGGGCATGGTTGCCCGCGCTTGCACATACGACGCCTTTCGACAACTGCTCTTTTGACAAAGAAGCCATTTTATTGAAAGCACCGCGGATTTTGTAGGAACGTACAACTTGAAGATCTTCCCGTTTGAGGTATACTTTACATCCAAATTGATCAGAAATGTTAGCGTTGTACAGCAACGGCGTTTGCTCAGCCACCCCTTTGAGGCGCACCTTAGCTTTGTAGATGTTTTCAACGCTTACCAGCGCCGAAGATGTTCCGGGAGAAAGATTGATCATTGGATGATTTGAATAGAACGAGGAGCTTGCGAATGCTAAAAATTAAGCATCCGCAAGCAATCGTTTGGATGATTATCCTTGTTTTTCTGGACGCAAACCACGAACGGTTTGTCCGGCTTGCCACATTTCGCTATCGTGCAGTTCTTTTAGTTCTGCTTCCAATTTCACGCGATAATCTGACTGGCCGTTGGAGTCGATGGAGCGTTGTGCTTCTTCGCCAGCCGCTACATTGTCGTATAGGTCTTTGAAAACCGGAGCAACCGCATCACGGAATTTTTTCCACCAGTCCAAAGCACCGCGCTGAGCAGTAGTTGAACAATTGGCATACATCCAGTCCATACCATTTTCAGCAACCAATGGCATCAAGCTTTGGGTAAGCTCTTCTACCGTTTCGTTGAATGCTTCTGAAGGCGTGTGACCACGACCACGGAGTTCATCATATTGTGCAGCAAAAATACCTTGGATGGCGCCCATCAGGGTGCCGCGCTCACCAGTAAGGTCGCTGTATACTTCGTTTTTGAAGGTAGTTTCGAACAAGTAACCAGAACCGATTCCGATTCCCAGGGCAACTGAGCGGTCATGTGCGCGACCAGTAGCATCTTGGAAAATAGCAAAACTTGAGTTCAAACCACGGCCTTCCAAAAATAAACGGCGCAAGCTGGTGCCTGAACCTTTTGGAGCAACCAAGATCACATCTACGTCTGCGGGTGGAATGATGCCAGAACGTTCTTTATACGTGATGCCAAATCCATGTGAAAAATACAATGCCTTACCTGGAGTAAGGTATTTTTTCAACGTAGGCCATACGGCAATTTGGGCGGCATCGGAAAGCAAGTATTGAATGATGGTGCCACGCTCTGCAGCTTCTTCAATGCTGAAAAGCGTTTCGCCAGGTACAAAACCATCTTCTACCGCTTTGTTCCAAGAAGTAGATGGTTCGCGTTGACCAATGATCACTTTGAAGCCATTGTCACGCAAGTTAAGCGCTTGACCTGGTCCTTGTACACCATAGCCAATGATGGCAATGGTCTCTTCTTTCAATACTTCTCTTGCATGTTCGAGTGGAAATTCTTCGCGGGTTACCACGTTTTCTTCAACGCCACCGAAATTAAGTTTTGCCATGATAATGCTGGTTTTTATCTATTGCTAAAATGAATTTTGTGAAATAGCTGCACCCTCCGGTCAATTGTCGCAACAAGACACGTGGAATTAGCAGTTTTATTGGCGGTTAGGGTATTTTTCAAAAAGGTGTGTAAAGATAGTATGAAAATGCTATTATAAGGTGGTCAAAAGGGAGAATGTTCTACCATTTTTTGCCTTTTTTACAACACCAAATGTCCGTGAACCAGCTGAATAGCGGTTTAAATGTTGACTGCGGGGGGATTATCAAGGTCTTCTATATTGCGTAAACAAAACGCATGCGGATGATGCGTCATCCCAATTTTTGGATAATAATTGACTGCTGCCGGCGCCGATAACAGAATAAGGTTGGCTTGCGGCGCCGCTAATTTGGTTTGGCGGATCAACTCAATTCCAATGCCTTGTTTTTGGTGCAACAAGCTAACCGCCAAATCTGAGAGGTAAGTGCAATACACAAAGTCGGTAACGCTGCGTGCTACACCTACCAACTCCCCTTCGTCGGTGCGAGCGGTTACAATAAGATCAGCCTGGCGCAACATGGTTTCGATGCGCTCGGGCTCATTTACGGGACGCCGCTCGGCTAAAGTTGAAGCTTTTAAGACTTGGATAAAAGCTTCAACGCTTAGATCCGCTTCAATTTGGTAATGGATCATAGCGGTTTATTTCTACTGCTTGCGCCCTACAAATACCATGTAATTCCAAATCCCAGAGTAAGCTGATTTTACTTCGTTTACCACTGGCTGAAACTGCTCCTCCAAAATGGGAACCAAATGGCTATCCATACGCACATGGTTGAGTGCCATATGATTTTTAAACCACTGATTGCGGCTATCGTGAAAATCCGTTACCGCAATAAAACCGCCGGGTTTCAAATCTTCCTTGGCTTGCAAGATCAGGTCTTTCCATTGTGGATTGATCATCGTCAAAGAGTACGAAAATAAGATGGCATCAAATTTTCCATGCCAAGCGGTTTCGCCATATAAGTAAGGGCGTGCTTCCAAATGTACCCGATCTTCGTAAGCTTTGAGGTTTTTGGTAGCCAAACGCTGCATGTCTTCCGACACATCGAGACCAAAAAACTGAGCTTTCGCAAAACGTTTAGCCAAACGACCAAGGTTATACCCCGTGCCAAATCCGATTTCTAGAATTTGCCAAGCGCCATCATCAGGCAAAGGGATTTCCCGAATGATTTGTTTGCGGCCAAAAAGAAAAGACCAACGGGTTGCATCGTAGATCTTGGATTGCAAACGGTAATAGCGCTGAATATTCTGGTTTTGCTCAATCTCGGTGAGTTGCTCAAACTTTTCGGTGATATTCGACATGTTAGGTTGGTTTCGTGTGTTTTGACTTTACCATCATAGACGACTAGCTGCTGGAAAGTTCAACCAGCAGCTAGTCGTCCGATAGTTGGTTTATTTTACAATCGCCAGATAGACGCTGGCGTAAGTTCCAACGCGATCTAAGTTATGCGTTTTGGCGGTTACTTCTTGTTCAAATTCAACCGCATCCAGTACAAATTGCGGGAAGAAATCTACCTCGTGTGCGGCTGAGCGCATCAGGATTTTTGTTCCTGGGCGACTGTTTTTCAGGATCAAACTCCATTCTTCTTCCAACGCTTGAATGTTATTGGCTGCCAACCAATCCTGGTGGTCCAACAACACATAATGCGAGTAGGCCTTAGGATTGTTTTTCAAAAAGTCGCTAATGGTAGATGTATGTGTTTGAACTTGACCGGCACGTTCGGAAAGGGCCTCAAAATTGGATTCTTTCAGATAAGAAGGGCAGCAATCATGGGTATATTGGCCATTGAGGTACAAACGCCAGAAGTAGTTGTCTTTGGTAGGTAGACGGGTAAATACCTTGCGCAAACATTCTTGCAAAAAGCCCAAAGCACCACGATCGTATTTTTCCACAAACAACTCTTGTTGGCTGCGCGGTACGCCCACCAAACACATGGTAAAATGGCGATTGACGACAAATTCAACCAGTTTGTTGAGGATTTTTTCTTCTACCTGGTAATACAAAGCCGCTTGTTGCTCCAGCGTTTTGGAGCTAAACATTTCCTGAACTTTGCGGAACAGGTTTTTGCGGCCTTTGAGGTATTTGTTGGCGACCCAAGCAAAAGTACCGGAAGTGCTGTAATGGTAAAAGGTTTTGCGAATGCCTTTGCCATTGAAAAAATTCAGGTTATCATCCCAATATTCTTGCGCAAAAGCCGGCAAAGTTGGGCGTAAAGTCTCTTTATAGTATTCCTTGATTTCAGTAAGTGCACCTTCACCAAACATCTGGAACAAGTGCTTAAAATCTCCTTTTTTGAAAATAGCCAACTTCAGCTGCAACAAAGCATTCTGACGCGGGTTCATATCGATACAATGAATAGCGCTCGGATTGTCGAGCAGATAATCCAAGGCATTACAACCAGCGCTGGTAATCATCACTACCTCGCTATTGGAATCCAATTGCATCAATTCGCGATCGCAGCGGGGATCTTCCCAGCAGGTGTTGTACACTAAATTATTACCGTGTACCTGACGAAATACCCAATCTCGAATATGGTTTACGCTTTTCACAATAGAATTTTTGTTTTGTTTTTTGACTGATTTGAATGGGGGAAAGTTTTAGTAGTCTTGGTTGCGTTTGGCCAAAGTTTCATGGGGAGACTTTTGATTTTTTTAAGTTAAAAATTTGAAAATCAAAAAATTAACGCTCAAAATAAAAAGTCTTAATACGCGATTCCGGGCAAAGTTAAGAAATTATTTGGATCGCAAAGCGGCAAATACATCGGAATATGAATGCGAAAGAACTGGAGTTGATCGACAAAAAAGTTGAATTTAGTTTTACAATTTGTCTTTCAGAAATAAGTACGTATCGGTTTGAGATCGGACTTTAGGGGTATTTGACGATCTTTCTTTGTAAGGATTGGTAAGCGCGTCGTTGATGAAGCGAGCTTTGGTGTTGTCTTGCAGCTGTAATTCTACGATGTGGCGAAGATCCTGCTGCATGAGCGGATCATAAATTGGAAAAACCACTTCCACCCGCCGATCCAAGTTGCGCGTCATCCAATCTGCTGAGGCCAAAAACATTTCTTCCTCGCCACCATTGCCAAAAATATACACCCTGGCATGTTCCAAATAGCGATCGATCACACTGATGACCTCAATGTTTTCGCTCCAACCAGGCTCATCGGCTACCAAACAGCAGATTCCGCGAATGATGAGCTGAATTTTTACTCCAGCCTGACTTGCGGCGTAAAGCTGATCTACCATCGCTAGATCTTCCAAGCTATTCATTTTAATGATCATGTAGGCTGGTCTTCCGGCCTGGGCATGCTCAATTTCGCGCTGAATCCGCGCAACAAAACCTGATCGGGTGTTGAGCGGAGAAACCAAAAGCCGTTCAAAGGGCTTGGTTGGTGTTTTGTCTTCCAATAGCTCAAAAACGCCTGCAACTTCTTCCGTTAAGCGGGGATCAGCAGTCAGCAAAGCGTGATCAGCGTAGATTTTGGCGGTTTTTTCATTAAAGTTACCCGTGCCCAAATAGGCGTAGTCGCGATGACCCGTGGCCGTTTTTTTGCGGATCAAAAAAATCTTGCTATGGACTTTGATTTTAGGTTTGGAGTAAAGAACGGTTGCACCGGCCTGTTCCAGGGCTTGTCCCCAAAACAAGTTAGAAGCCTCATCGAAACGGGCTTTGGCTTCTACAAAAACGAAAACCGCTTTCCCTTGTTGACGCGCCAAAATAAGTGCTTTCACCACCGCCGATTGCGATGCGACCCGGTAAAGGGTTATCTTGATGGATTCTACGTCTGGGTCTACTGCGGCCTCTTCCAAGGTGCGGACTATATAATCATAGCGCTGATAAGGAAAATGAAACAACAATTCCTGTTGATCCAAAATAGCCAGCATTGGAATTCCTTCCACAACCTTTGGATGGGGCAAAGGCGGCATGGGATCATCATAAAATCCAGTGGCATCCTCAGGAGCTGGAAAGCCAAAAAAGTCATTGAAATTATGGTAACGCCCCCCTGGAAACAGATCGTTTTTTTTGAGTTGAAACAATTGCTTAAGCCTTTTGGTCATAGCAATGTTCATGGCGCTGTCGTACAACAAACGAGTGGGTGAACCCGAATTCCTATCATTCAAACGCTCTTTTATCTTATCCACCAAATCGCCAGCATATTCTTCATCGAGGTACAGTTCTCCATCGCGTGATATTTTGATAGAATAGGCATGGGTTGCTTCTCCCAAAAAAATATCCTTAAGATTTGCACGCAGGATTTCATCCAAAAATGTAACCACAAATTGCCCGGGTTCACTGGGCAAAACCAGGAAACGGGGCAGTTCGCCAGTTGGAATATTGACCAATCCTAGATGTTCCTTCGATGCTAATTCGACTACAAAGTGTAAATGCTGATTTTCTAAAAACGGCGCCTCATCTTCTTCATTGAGATAGGTTACATGCAAAAAGGGCAATATTTTTTCGCGAAAATACACGCTAGCAAATTCCAATTGATCAGGCGTGAACAACTGGTAATCATTGAGTAATGAAATGTGGTTTTGCCGTAAAGCAGGAATTATCTGACTTCGAAAAATGGAGCCAAACTCCGTCTGCTGTTGATGAACTACTGCTTGGATGTGTTTGAGCTCTTTTTTGGGGCGCACATCCAACCATTCCCGTCGGTCTTCCCTTTTTAAGTCTTTGAAATGACGAATGGCCGAAACCCGAACGCGGTAAAATTCATCTAAGTTGGAGCTGTAGATGGCTAGGAATTTAATTCTTTCATACAAAGGCACGTTCGCGTCTTTCGCTTCTTGCAGTACGCGGTGGTTAAACGCTAGCCAACTGGTATCTCTTTTGTGGTAAGGTGCTTGCTCCATTGGTTTCCTTATCGTGGGGAAGTTAGGATAGGAATAAAGTAAGCTATCAACCTCCTCTTTATCATCCTATTCATAAATCTTTCAAATTAATGTATTTTTCCCCAGACTTTGGTGATCGACAAGGTTAAATTGCTGTAAACTTATGGATAGGAATTATAGAAAAAATCCTCCTTACTCTTCAACCGAAGAAGACATCAACTCCTGACCAATAAACTTCAACACCCGTTTTTTGATGCGCTCACGGTTATCTCGATAGAAATGCAAAATTTGATCCTGATCCAATTCTGAAATAGAAGCAACTGCGATTTGAATTTTCTTTGTAATCCGGGTATGCTCAGGCAAAGGCGCGGAGGGCTCGCCTTCTTGTTTAATGATTAAAGCGTAATCAAAGACTTCATTGGTCAAATCAGCAAACAGCACTTGTTGATAATTGGAGATATCGATGTTGTCCTCAGCCATGACCTTGACCGCCCATTCGTTGGTCATATGAGGTTCCCGTACCGCACTTTTGAACAATGCTTTTTGATTGACATAACAGCGGAGATAAGCGGTAATGATGTGGTTCCAACCGCCTATAGAATGACTTGCTATCAATAATCTTTTTGCACTAGACATAAAACTCAGGGTTGACTCAACCCAAAGTTAATTTAAATGCTTAAAACCAGTGCAGGGTGTTAAGTATTTTTATTTTCATACCAGACGAACCCGAGTCAGATTCCAAAAACAGTGGATTAATAAAATCTTGGGCAAGCGTTTTTTTCCATGTACCTACTTTTTGAACGCCCCATATTCACGATTCGGTAAGCAATATTTAAAGAAGACAGGTAATAATAATCTACAAACCGTCCGCCGCGAACGTAGGTATTCCCGTAGTTTTCAGGTTTGTTTTCAAGAAGTGGGTTGCTAAAATAAGCAGCGTTTTTGCCATTTTTGACTACATCGCCATATTTGACTGCATTGCTGGTTACATCGTCTAGGTTATCACTTAGCCCCCGCCGCAATACCACCTCGTAACCAATCGTCCAGCGATCGCGAATGATGACTTGCAAACCTAAACCAAAGGGTGTTGAAAATTGAATGGGGCTAGATCGGGCATTGTAGCCCGGTTGACCTTGTCCTTCAGTACCCAAGCTGCGGGCTTGAACCCATCCTCCACTAGAAGCATAATGTGGATCAGAATAAAATGCTGCTAATCCAGCCACCAAGTAGGGGCCGAAAGTGGTCTTTGATCGATCGTAGCCAAAATGGAATAAACTCAACTCACCAACTGCTGAGAACTCAATGATGTTGTTTCTAAAAGCCAATCCGCGCAAAAGATTACCTCCGTTTCTTTCATTCCCTTTGATAGAGATGTAGGACAAACCAGTACGAAATGCCAATGCCCGAGAATACCGTTGCCGCAGGAATACCCCGCCGCTAATGCCAATGTCTTTGAGGTAAATACCAAATTCTTTAGGAGATAAGTCGCCACTATAAAGAGAAATTGCCCCCGTTATACCAAAATCAACATCTGCCTTTTGCCCAGTCACAAACAATGGTAAAAGGATGGCAATTACACTAAGAAAACTCTTCATAATAAATATTTTTGGGATTAAAACGCTGAAAGCAAATTGATTACCAGGTATAGGTTTTCTAGTTGAGCTAAATCTTACAGCGATACCCGAAGAAAAGATAAAAACCAAAAACTAAGAGCGTGTTCAAAAATTTTATATTGTCGAAAAGTCTATACTCCAAATAACC
>JBBANM010000030.1:0-69894 GCA_040401995.1 Saprospiraceae bacterium | reverse complement strand
TTAGTTCGCAAGCGAAAATGAGTCAAAATTTGCACCAACGAGGCGCGAAAAACGTTGAAAAGTTCCGATGATATCGGAAAGAGTGTATCCCGACTTTGTCGAGGACAGGTCAGCGCTACATGAGTATTTTCGCAACGAAGTTGGGGTGAATTTTGGCCATTTGCAGCGCGAATAAAAAATCCAAACACGCTCTTAAGCAAAAAAATTATTCTTTGACCCTTTCCACCTTGTACACAAAGTAGTCGGTCATTCCTTGCCAAGGCATGGCTTTGAGTTTTTGACGATAGTACAATTTCACTTTCTCTCCTTGTAATTCGTCCAGCTCCTTGTAAACTTCCTTGTTCCAAACTGAAAAATCCCAGTTGGTTGAAACGGCGCCTCCTTGACCATTGATGGCCAGACCTCCGGTATTCAAGGTGCCTTCAAAGGTTTTTAGCACAATGCCTTTATAGGTCACTTTTACTAAGTATCCTGCCCGACTACCTTTGCTATAGGTAAAGTTACACACCGCAAAATATCCGGCTAGAATGACAATACCCAAAAAAAGTAACCAAATCAGCAATCTTCTTGCACGTTTTCCTACCGATTGTGCGCCTTCTTTGATGACTTGTTCAAATTCGCTCATGATGGTTTATGTTTTAATGATTCAATTTAAGCGATGCGACAATATAAATCAAACTTATAATGAAACGATACTTCCATTATCAATTACCGATAAGGCTGAAAACAATCCTTCCCGCCATTCGCCAAAAATAGTCACTGGAAATCCTCCACTATGCGCTAATATTTTCCAAGCTGTATTTCCTATTGAGGCTACGGGGATTGAATTTTTTTGTTGATCCACCAGCCATATGTCGCCATTTTTAGCTATTGCCGTTACATTTTCTAATAAACAAGGAAAAACGCCAATCCAAGGGTTTTTTCCTACGGCAGTTGCATACAAAGCTGCAAAGTCAGCAAAAGCGGTATGCGGTAAAAGCCCGGTAAACGGATCGGATGAAGGCTGAAATTCGGAAATCGCCGCTCGCAAAGGATAAAGTCCGGGATAAAAAGTCATTTTACCCGTTAACGCTGAGCCAACCTTCCATTCGTATTTAAAAGGAGTATCGCGCCAGGCATATTCCAGTAATAAGGCGGTTTGAGCGGATTGATTACCCAACAACCAAGTGCGTTGAAACCGCAAATCTTCATCGTGACCCAGTTTTTGGCCAACGATGAGCCAGTGATCTTCAACGGTTTGCTGCGTTTCAAAGACGTCTTTTTCTTTGGGTGTTCGTCCACCCTGGTTCAGCAACTCTTCTTGGTAATTGGAAGGTAGCTCGCGGATGCGAGTAAAAGCCTCGGCAAACAAATAATAATCGGCAAGTTCTTGGAGGAAAATAGCTGGCCAATTAGGAAGGGTACTCAGTTTTTTGAGTTTGCGAATTCGGCGAGCAATGGCAGTTAATTTAGCATTTGACATACCAGCCGCAATGGCTTCCCAGGCACTATCAGGTTGGGTTTGGAGATTCCCTAGTCCTTGGCGAAAAACATCAAAAAGCCATTGGCGCAATTCTAGTGCGCCTTCGAGCATTTGATCAATGCGTTTTTCTAAAGTTCGATCGATGGATAATAAAGAAAGGTTGTCATTTTCCTGGGGCAAGTTAGGATCAATCATCATCGTCCTCCTCTTCTTCTTCTAATTTGATGCCTAAGCTGTATAATGCCAAAGCTGAAGCCTTTTGTTCAGCACTTTTTTTATTAAAATCGTCTGCTGCTGCAAAACGTTTGCCATTGATCATGACCGCCACTTTAAACCGATCGCGTTTTTCAAACTTGTAACGCGCCAATAATTTGTAGGTTACGGTACGACCGTTTTTTTGACACCACTCCAGCAATTGACTTTTGTAATTGTCGTCCAAACGCTCCAATTCGTGGATGTCGATGTACTTGCGCAGCATTTGGCGGATCACAAAATCCTTGGTTTTGGGATACCCACATTCCAAATAAATGGCGCCTACCAATGCTTCAACGGCATTGCCCAACATCGACCTACTCAGACGGGTATTATTGTACTCCGACAAAAGCATGTCTAGCCCCATCTTATCGCCCAATCGGTTCAACGACTTACGTTTCACCAATTTAGAGCGCATTTTGGTCAAAAAACCCTCGTTGCTATCCGGGTATTTTTTGAATAGGTATTCCGCAACGATGGTTCCGAGTACGGCATCGCCAAGGTATTCTAAGCGTTCATTGTTTTGCACCGAAGCAGTCCGATCTGAATTGGACGACTTGTGCGAGAACGCTAAGCGGAAGATTCCGGTGTTGACGGGGGTAAATCCCAAAATGG
This sequence comes from Saprospiraceae bacterium, assembly GCA_040401995.1. Taxonomy (GTDB): domain Bacteria; phylum Bacteroidota; class Bacteroidia; order Chitinophagales; family Saprospiraceae; genus Haliscomenobacter. Next base: position 67,565 of record JBBANM010000030.1, on the reverse strand, counting down.
GTCTTAACCTATCTACAAAATCCCGATCTTCAGATAAAAAACGGTTGTAAAAACGAAATAAAGAACGCAAGGGTAATCAGTTAAGTCAGTTCACAACAATTCATACCCCATGAGGCGGCTTCGAATTAAGAAGCCGCCTCATGGGAAAAATACGAACCTATACCATCAAATGAAGACCGAACATTGCGCTCAATAAAAACAGTAGAACGAATAAATAATAAAATTCGGTCTACTGGAGCAAGCAAGCGTTAGTCTTCAAACTGTTTGAATACTACTGAAGAGTTGTGGCCGCCAAAGCCAAACGTGTTGCTCATTACAGCCTTAACCTTACGCTCTTGAGCTTGGTTAAAGGTCAAGTTTAGGCGGCTGTCCAATTCGGGGTCATCAGTGAAATGATTGATAGTAGGGGGGGCAAATTGGTGCACAATGGCCAAAATACTGGCAATTGCTTCAATGGCGCCAGCTGCGCCCAGCAAATGACCCGTCATCGATTTTGTGGAGCTGATGTTGAGCGAATAAGCATGATCGCCAAATACTTTTTGAATAGCTCTAACTTCGGCTACATCGCCCAATGGTGTTGAAGTACCATGTACGTTGATGTAATCGATATCAGATATAGTCAAATGAGCATCGGCTAAAGCTACCCGCATCACGTTTTGAGCACCCAATCCTTCGGGATGAGGTGCAGTTACATGATACGCATCCGCAGTAGCACCACCGCCTACGATTTCGGCATATATTTTGGCGCCGCGTTTTTTTGCGTGTTCCAGATCTTCTAATATTAAGGAACCAGCTCCTTCGCCAAGCACAAAACCATCGCGATCTAGATCAAAAGGACGAGAAGCCGTTTTGAAATTATCATTACGAGTAGAAAGTGCTTTCATGGCATTAAACCCACCAATTCCTGCTTTAGTAACTGCAGCTTCAGATCCGCCGGTGACGATGATATCATTCCGACCCAATCGGATGGCATCGAAACTATTCATAATGGCGTGTGAGGCAGAAGCACAAGCAGAAACGGTAGCATAGTTTATACCTCTAAAACCATATTTGATGGATATTTGCCCAGCGGCAATATCTGCAATCATTTTAGGTATCATAAAAGGATTGTAGCGCGGCGTACCATTGCCGGCTGAAAATCCTTCAATCTCTTCTTCTAATGAGCGCAACCCGCCTATTCCAGATGCCCAAATAACGCCAATCCGATCGACATCAAGTTGATCTAAAATCTGATCCAAACCAGAATCAACAATGGCTTCGTCGGCGCTTACCAGTGCAAACTGGGTAAAACGGTCGATCCGGCGCGCTTCTTTTTTATCAATAAAAACTTCAGGATCAAAATTTTTGACTTCGCAGGCAAAATGGGTTTTGAACTGGGTTGCATCAAAAAGGGTAATTAACCCCGCGCCACTTACACCATTCTGAAGGCCATAAAGGTATTCATTAAGGGTATTACCGATGGGAGTAAGCGCCCCCAAACCAGTTACGACAACTCTTCTCATATTCGGGCTTTTGTGGGGCTGAATAGAATAGCTTGAGAATACAATACATCCTTGAAAAAATAAACCCACGAGCCACATAATCAAATGAGCTCGTGGATTTAACGAAGTGTAATGAATTACGCCTTCTTCTGGTTTTCTTCCAGATACTTGATAGCTAGACCAACAGTTTGAATATTTTCAGCCTGTTCATCGGGAATTGCAATATCGAATTCCTTCTCAAACTCCATAATTAACTCAACCGTGTCCAGAGAGTCAGCTCCCAGATCATTCGTGAAGTTAGCTTCTGGGGTAATTTCCGATTCGTCTACACCTAGCTTGTCGACGATGATTTTGCTTACTCTTTCTGCAATGCTTGACATAAGAAACTTGCTTTATTGGTTTACGAATGCACCTGCAAAGTAAAATAGAACTGCCTTGATAAACAAAGTTTTTAAGGTTTTTTTTCCAGGAACTACAATACAGGGGTATCTACTATTTGATTTTAAGGGATATAAACTTACTTTTACGAAAGAATTATTGTATATTTTACACTTAGTTAGCAACAATTTGTTTTCTTGGCAGCCGAAACATCTGACCTTTCAAAAACTCAACACTTTTAATTGCACTAATGGAAAATCCAGCACACGAAAAGAACACCAAGATTGTCGCCACAGTTGGCCCGGCGATCAGCTCTTATGAGTCCTTACTTGAGCTTGCTAGAGCTGGGGTAAACATTTTCCGGCTCAATTTTTCTCATGGCGCACATGAGGACCACTTGCAAGTAATCAACCACATCACCTACATCAATGAAAAGTATGGCATGCATGTAGGCATTTTGGCCGATTTGCAAGGACCAAAACTTCGAGTTGGCGTGATTGAAAATAATGCGCTTGAACTCAAGGAAAACGACATCGTAACCTTCGTCAATGAGAAATGCGAAGGCAATATGGAGCGTATTTATATGAGTTACCAGGAATTTCCCAAAGATGTTAAGCCCGGCGAAAAGGTTCTGGTAGACGACGGGAAGCTGGTTTTTGAGGTATTGGAGACCAATCGGGTGGACACCGTAAAACTCAAAGTGCTTTTTGGCGGCACACTTTCTTCTCGGAAAGGGGTAAACTTGCCCAATACTAAGGTTTCATTACCTTCTTTGACAGAAAAAGACTTGATCGACCTTGAGTTTATGCTCACACAACCGATCAACTGGATCGCGCTTTCATTTGTACGCACAGCAAAAGATATTCGCCAGTTGCGTAATATTTTGGATGAACGCGGTCACCCAGCCAAGATCATTGCCAAAATCGAAAAACCAGAAGCAATCGAGAAAATCGATAAAATCATCAAAGCTTCAAACGGTATCATGGTAGCTCGTGGCGACCTTGGGATTGAAGTACCCATCGAGCAAGTTCCTGGTTTGCAAAAGATGATTGTAAAAAAATGCATCCAACGTGCCCGCCCGGTAATCGTTGCCACACAAATGATGGATAGCATGATTACCAGTCCTACTCCAACCCGTGCGGAGGTAACTGACGTTGCCAATGCGGTATTGGATGGTGCCGATGCCGTAATGCTCAGCGGCGAAACTTCAGTAGGTAAACACCCGAAAGTAGTGGTGGAATCGATGGTGAAAATCATCAAGGAAGCAGAGAAATTTTTCACTTTTGCTGATCGTCGTCCGGTTCCTTCCGCAAAGTCTAGAACTTTTCTTTCTGATGCGGTATGTTTCAATGCTGCTAAAACAGCCGAAGATATTAAAGCAAAAGCCATCATTGGGATGACGAGCTCTGGCTACACGGCATTCAAATTGTCGAGCTACCGTCCTCATAATGCTACGGGCATCTACATTTTCTCAGATAAAATGAGCATGCTGGCCACATTGAATTTAGTGTGGGGGGTGAAGTGCTTCTACTATGACCGCTTTACAACTACGGATGAAACCATAACGGATGTGACACAAATCTTGAAAAATGAGGGGATTATTAATGTAGGCGATATCGTTGTGAACACGGCAACCATGCCGTTGGAACGCAGACATCGTACCAATATGATGAAAGTTACCATTGTAGAATAAGGGTTTGAAAAGATTTTTGCCTTTGGAGTCTACTCGTTTTGATTCCAAAGGCATCTTCTTTTTTGTCCTTGTTGCATGGAAATTGGGATAAATTATATTGGGAAGCCCTTTGTAGCGAAATAATCCCGTTTTTATCCACTATTTTATCCGCGAAAATCAAACAGTTATAAAAATTATTCGTAAACACTTTGGTAATTTAAAGTGTGTTCGGATTTTTTATTCGCGCTGCAAATTTTGACTCTTTTTCGCTTCCTAACTAAAAATCAAAACACACTCTAATTAAAATACATCGTTCAAGACCAAAAAAACTGCATTTTACAGAACGCTTAAATTAAATTCAAATCACGTATGAAAATTATTATTCCCATGGCTGGGCGTGGTTCCAGACTTCGCCCTCACACCCTGACTGTACCTAAACCGCTCATTCCCATTGCCGGAAAGCCCATCGTTCAATGGATTGTTGAAGATTTCAGCGCCTCCTTGGATGTTCAAATAGATGAAATCGCTTTTGTGATTGGTGATTTTGGTTTAGCTGTAGAAAAACAGCTTTGTGCAATTGCCGAAGGGGTTGGCGCCAAGTGCTCCATTTACCACCAAGAAGATCCTATGGGTCCGGCACATGCCATTTATTGTGCCAAAGAAAGCCTGAGCGGGCCAACCATCGTAGTTTTTGCTGACACCTTGTTTAAAGCTAATTTTTCTTTCAACCAAGAAGAAGATGGTATCATTTGGGTAAAACGGGTGGATAATCCGGCCAACTTTGGGGTCATTCAAGTAGATGAGAATGACGTGATTACGGAATTTGTAGAAAAATCTCCTGTCTTCGTATCGGATATGGCCATTGTAGGGATTTATTATTTCCGCGATGGCGACTATTTTCGGCAGGAAATACAATATTTGATCGATAATAACTTGCGGGATAAAGGCGAGTTCCAAATAACTTCGGTTTTGGAAAATATGAAAAACCTAGGATCTCGATTTCGTCCAGCTATCATTGATGAGTGGCTAGATTGTGGCAACAAAGACAATGTTCTGGATACCAATCGGCGAATACTAGAATTGAAACAAGGCGACCAAAATCAAATGGAACCTGGAGTGGTATTGGAAAATAGTGTGGTGATCCCGCCTTGCCACATTGGCGCCAACACCAAACTGGTCAATACGGTAGTTGGTCCTTTTGTATCTTTGGGAAGCAATTGCCGGGTAGAAAATTCGGTTGTACAAGATAGCGTTATACAAAATGATACGGTAATCACTTCTGCTACTTTGTCAAGATCGATGGTGGGCAATCAGGTACATTACTTGGCGCACCTTCAAGAATTGAGCATTGGAGACTTTACAGTGATTCAAAAATAATACGCAAGCAACCTAATCAGCTGGCTGCTTGTTGTATATTGCTTGGCGCTTATGGAAAAATTACTTTTTATAAGCGCCAAGTTTCAGGGATAAATGATGGTCTTATGCGTAGGAAGCAGCAGTTCAGCGGTTTAATCTTTTTTTTAATGGTAATCTTTTTTCAAGGCACACTAGTTGCCCAAGTCACCGAGCCTGGTAAAGACAGGATCGAGATTGAAAAACTAGTCGTGGAAGCCAGCAGGGAAAAAATGCTTGGCAATGAAGAAAAAGCACTAGGTATTTATCAAAAAATAATAGAACGTATTCCCAATGACGCTCTTGCTGCTTACGAGTCAGCACGCCTACACTTGCACGCCCAACATTACGAAGAAGCCCTGCGATTGGCGCAGCTAGCTGTTCAATCTGAACCAACCAACGTTTGGTACCGCCTGTTGGTAGCTGATATCAACCAGAAAATGGATAAATCAGCCGATGCGGCAAAAGTTTATGAGGAACTTATCAAGTTATATCCTACCCAAACCAGCTATTACTTTAAATGGGCTGAACTGTTGCAAAAAGCAGGTGAAGCTTCCGCAGCGGTCAAAGCATTAGATGAGTTAGAAAAACGTACGGGCACAAATGCTGAAGCGCTGCGTCAAAAACATGCGATCTATGCAGCTTTAGGGGATAACAAAAAAGCAGCTAAAGAATTGCAGCGACTCGTGACTGCTTTTCCAAAAAATATTGACTATCACTATGCTTTGGCCGATTTTTTTGAAAAAATTGGTGATAAAGCACAAGCCAAATCTGTTTATCAATCCATTTTAAACATCGACCCCAAATCGGCGCGCGCCAAAATGGCATTGACTGCCGAGGTTAAGAACAGTGCAACCACCCCTTTAAATAACCTTCTGGCCTCTTTTGAAGATCCATCGGTAGCCATCAATTTGAAAATAGCCAAATTACAGCCTTTGTTGAAAGTAGTTCAAACGCCAGATCAAAGTCTGTTGGATTTAGCGGCTGTTTTAGAACGCGTACACCCCTCTGAGGCTAAAGCTTTCGCAATCACTGGTGATGTGTATCGGATGGGCGGAAACAGTAAGAGTGCAGCAGAAAAATACTTCAAAGCTTTAGAGCTCGATGATGCCGAATATCCCGTTTGGGAAAAATTACTGCAATGCTACCAAGCTCTTGGAGATTGCAAAACATTAGCCCAAAAATGTGCAGCAGCAACTGAAATTTTCCCCAATAAGCCTTATCCGTATTTAATGGCCGGGTGGGCCAATTTTTTGTTGAGCAATTATACCGCCTCGGCCGATTGGTTGGATCAGGCATTGCCCATTAGTGCTAAAGATGTGACCTTGAGGCAACAAATTCTCAGCTTACAAGCCCTGGTTTTTAGCGCGCAAGAAAATTTCACGGCTGCAGATCCGCTTTTTAACCAGGCATTGCAGCTCAACCCCACTTCGGCAATTACGCTCGCCCGACAAGCCTATAGCCTCAGCATGCGCGCCAATTCAATAGAACAAGCCTTGACCATCGCTCAAAAAGCTTACGAATTGGATGGGCAATCAGCAGAAATTATACAATATCTTGCTCGGGCAAAATACAAAAACAACAACCTGGCAGAAGCCAAAGTCTTGCTGGAACCTTTGGTAAATAAAGCCAATCCGCTGCTGTTGGAGCATTTTGGAGATGTACTTTATAAATTAGGCGATACCAATGGCGCATCATTGCAATGGGAACAAGCCATCAAAAACGGGAGTTTTTCCGCCATTTTGAAGAAAAAAATAGCCGATAAAAAACTATATGAATAACCTTATGTCTTTCTCGATCCGACTTTTTTACGCGTTTGCTTTTTTTGCCGCCTTAGGCTTGATGGGATGCAATACCATCAAAAAAGTAACTAAAACGGAAGAAAACCCCAACTCAACCCAAGCAATTTTGCGCAAGCTTGAAACGCAACAGGTCAAAGCAAAATGGCTGGATGGAAAGGCAAAAATTGACTTTCATAGCACTAGCTTGTCGATTCAAGGCACCGCTTTGATCAAAATGCAAAAAGACAGCGCCGTTTGGATTTCATTGCGCAAACTAGGTTTTGAAGTGGCCCGAGCGCTGATTACTCCTGATTCCGTTTACATTCTTGATCGCTTCAACGATGATTATGCTTCTTATGGCTTAGAATACCTGGCCAAAGAATACCAATTACCGCCTAGCTTTACCATCCTACAGCAAATTCTTTTGGGCAATCCATTTTTTCTATCCCGCAATCTTAGTAGCAATACCAACGGAGATCGATTAGAACTTTTGGATAAATCAACCGACAAAGAAGTGCGCTATTCGTTAGAGTCGGCAACTTTTCGCCTGCGCAACATGCAATACATTGAACCAGCAGCAGATCGGCAGCTAAATTTGGATTTTGAAGAGTACAATCAAACGCCAGATAAGCAAGATTTTTCCTATCTTCGTAAACTATCATTCAATAGCCAGGAAACTGGCAAGGTAGAAATAGGTATTCAATTTTCACAGGTAACGCTCAATGTTCCAACGACAATGCCTTTCGATGTTCCGGCTAAATTTAAAAAAGGGAAATAATACACCGCCCGCTTGGATCTTGTTGATCGGCCTATTTTGTATTGGGTCATGGCTTCCTGCCCAAAGTCGCAAAGACTTGGAAGATCGACGGCGCAGTCTTATTCACGAGATTGATCAAACCAACTCCCGCCTTCAAGAAACAAGGAAAAACAAAGAAGCCATGCTCGGTGTCTTTTTGACCCTGCAAGGTCAAGTTAAAAGACGCCAACAGCTCATCAATACTCTGCACCAAGAAATTGACTTCACCGAGGCCAGCATTCAAAAAACGGATGAAGTTGTTGAATCGCTTAACGATGATGTGGTACAGCTCAAAACGGAGTACGCTCAAATGGTTCGTGTTGCCCTGCGCCACAAATTGAACCAAAGCTATTTGGTTTTTCTTTTTTCGGCAAAAAGCCTCAACGATGCCATGCGCCGCTGGCAATACATTCGGCAGTATGGGCGCTACCGAAAAAAACAAGCAAAGTTAATTGCCGAAACCCTGATTGCTTTAAAGGGAAAAATGAAACAGTTGAATGCTCGTAAAGCCGAAAAGGAAAATTTATTGGGCAGTTTGGAGCAAAAAAAAAAAGGCTTAACTACCGAACTCGATGATAAAAACAAAACTCTAAAAGCTTTAAAAACCGACGAACGCAAATTGCTCAACGAGTTGAATACCCAAGAAACGGCCCACAATAAACTCAATTCGGTTATCGAGAATGTGATTCGAACAGAAATTTCGGCCAAAAAGAAAAAAGCGCGAACGGTAGAAACGGTTACTCCAGTAGTAGCAGATAGAGAAAAAACTAGGGAACGAAGTAGTGAAAACATTGCTCCTAGCCGCCCGGTAAATGAACCTCTAGAACCTGAAACAGGCGTAAGTGTTGCCTTTTCCGGACAGCGCGGTCGCCTTCCCTGGCCTTTGGAAGGCCAGGTGGTACGCGGATTTGGGACTTTTCAACATCCCAAGTTTAAAGATGTTAAAGTTACCAACAATGGAATTGATATCCGTACGCAGGGGTTAGGGAAAGTGAAGGCCGTTTGTGATGGCAAAGTGGCTGGTTCACAATTTATACCGGGTTATCAACATATCGTTATCATCCAGCATGGACAATATTATACGGTGTATTCTAATATGCAGGAGGTTTTTGTAAAACGGGGGGAAGCCATCAATGCCCGTCAAGAAATTGGTCGAGTGAGTGCGGAAAAACCCGAAATTCATTTTGAGGTGTGGCGGGAAAAACAAAGATTGAATCCCGCCAGCTGGTTGGAGCAACATTAAGCTGCGTCAACTGTTTTTGTTAATTGTGTAAGGAATGGATACTTTATGGCTTAACTATTCCTAAGGATTGAAGTGTAGCGAAAAAATATTTATGGGAAGCGATTGGAATTTAGGAGAGAAGAAGAAAACAGGGATAAAACAAGAACCCGAACAAGCGGTTCTGGTGGGTATCATTCAGCAGGGACAATCGGAAGCGCTGATTGAAGAATATCTCGATGAGTTGGAGTTTTTGGCCGAAACAGCAGGCGCCGAAAGCATCAAGCGGTTTGTACAAAAAATGGCGCAACCTGATTCCAAAACTTTTATCGGAAAAGGGAAACTGGAAGAAATTCAGCAATACGTCAGAACCCACCCGAAAGTAAGTATGGTCATTTTTGACGATGACCTTACCGGCAAACAAACCAATATCCTGGAAGAAGAATTAAAGGTCAAGATCATTGACCGCAGTAGTTTGATTCTGGATATTTTTGCCACCCGCGCCCAAACGGCTCAGGCAAAAACGCAAGTAGAATTGGCGCAAATGCAATACCTACTGCCCCGCCTGCGTGGTTTGTGGACGCACTTGGAGCGTCAGCGAGGTGGTATCGGGATGCGCGGACCCGGTGAAAAAGAAATCGAAACGGATCGCCGGATCATTCGCGATAAGATTGCGTTTTTGAAGAAAAAATTGGACAAAATTGACCTTCAAAATACCACGCAACGCAAAAATCGCGGAGAATTGATTCGTGTGGCGTTTGTGGGTTATACCAACGTGGGCAAGTCCACTTTGATGAATCTGTTGACCAAATCTGATGTTTTTGCAGAAAACAAACTTTTTGCCACCCTGGATACTACCGTTCGCAAAGTAGCTTGGGAAGGGGTTCCGTTTTTGCTGTCCGATACCGTAGGGTTTATCCGCAAATTGCCGCACCATTTGATCGAGAGCTTCAAATCTACACTGGATGAAGTGCGGGAAAGCGACATTTTATTGCATGTGGTCGACATTTCGCACCCCCAGCATGAAGACCATATTCGCACCGTTAACAGCACATTGCAGGAACTAAATGCCTACGACAAACCCACGCTGTTTATTTTTAACAAGATCGACCGTTACCGTGAGCTCTATTACGATCCCTTTTTAGAACCGGAAGCTAAATTTGAAATTGAGGAAGGGTTGCAAGGGACGCTAAAGCACCTTTTTGACCATGATAATATTTTTGTTTCGGCGCTTACCAAGGAAAATATTGACGAACTACGCAGTCAGGTTTTGCAATTGATCAAAAAACAATATCATATTCGCTACCCTTATCAGTCGCAGCACTGGTAATACATTTTGAGATTTAATCGGCCCAAAAATGAACACAATACTTGAAAAATACGCCGCTCTTTTGACCCATTATTGCATGGAACTTCGGCCTGGCGAAAAACTCTTTATCCGATCTACTTTGCTAGCCGAGCCCTTGGTGCGTGAAGTTTACCGCAGTGCTTTGCGTGCTGGAGCATTGGTGGATGTTGAATTGGATTTTCGGGAGCAGAACCGTATTTTTTTCCAAGAGTCAAGTGGCGCACAATTGGAGCACATCTCGCCGCTTTACAAGACGGCTATGGAGACGTACAATGCCTATTTGTACATCCGCGCACCCTACAACCTCAAAGACGACTCCGGGGTCGACAGCGCTAAATCGCGCATCACTCAAGCTGCGCATAAAAAATTATCCGCCCTCTATTTCCAACGCACCGCTACCCGCGAGTTAAAGCGCAATTTGTGCCAGTTTCCTACCCTTGCGAGCGCGCAGGAGGCTGGTATGTCGCTGGAGGAATATGAAAAATTTGTTTTTGGCGCCTGTAAACTTTATGATGCCGACCCCATAGAAAGCTGGATTAAGGTGCGCAAATCGCAAGAACATATTGTGAAGCACTTAAATCAGTGCCAAGAAGTAAGATATTTGGGTGATGGAATTGACCTTACTTTTTCTACCCAAGGCCGTACCTGGATCAACTCTGATGGCCAAACCAACATGCCTTCCGGTGAAGTTTATACCTCGCCTGTAGAGGACTCAGTCAATGGAGTAGTGCGTTTTTCTTTTCCCGCTTTGTATCATGGCCATGAGGTAGAAGAAGCTACTTTATGGGTGAAAAATGGCTATATTGAGAAGTGGGAAGCCAAAAGAGGCAAAGAAATCCTAGATCAAGTATTTGCCATTGAAGGAACGCGCAGATTTGGAGAAGCGGCCATCGGTACCAATTACGACATCAATCAAATGACTCGAAACATTTTATTTGATGAAAAAATTGGCGGTACAGTGCACTTGGCCATTGGGCAATCGTATTTGCAAACCGGAGGCAAAAATGAGTCGGCGGTACATTGGGATATGATCACCAACATGAAAAATGGCGGTCAAATATTTACCGATGGGGTAAAAATATATGAGAATGGGCACTTTTTAATTTAACGGCAATGCTATCTTTGCATTCCAAAATGAGTTATTGTTGTATTTTCGTTGAAATTACCACGAGAAAAGCTATTTTTAGCCGACAGAGGAAACAAAACAAAGGGATTAAACATTACTAGACCAATTAACCTATTTTGACCGTGAACAGAAGTATAGCATTTTTAGAACTAAAGTATGGCAACATCTACGGTGGTTACCCTAATTTCTACGCAATTAGCGAGATAGCGCTTTTGGTCTTTGAAACGGGTAGCAACAAAATTTTCTTGGAAAGCTGGGAGAACCAGGCCAACGTTGACATCGTTAGCGTTTTTTCCAAGGTCAATGAGCTGGGCCACACCATGGGGCGGGGTAAGGAAGTAATCAATCTACGCACCAACCGTCGTCGTCCATACGATGAAGAATTTAAGTTGAACGAAGATCAGCTGAAAGAAGAATTCAACAAGCTGCGATCTTCAAAGATGCCAATCAAAAATTTCCTCCTGAAAAACTTTCAAAAGTACAAATTTCGGGATGTCGTCGTTTTTGATGGTCGCCGGGATATCTTTCTCTGCGAACGCTCAGGTGCACACTTCGACCGATACAACATCATCGACTTGCAGAAAGACATGAACAAGGAAACGGATTACCTTTTCTCCTTGAACAAGTTATCGGTAGTGACCAATTTCGAAATGGATCGTTCTTATTTGCGTTCCAACAACTTAGAATATTGGCTCCACCCTATCGCTGCCCGTCAGATTGTTCCTAAATCGGCAGCTTATGATGCAGCACGCTTGATGATGATTCACAACGAATACATGTTCCACCATTCCGATTTTTTGATCAAAGCGCAATTGGTACTTAACCGTATTCAAAGCGAAAAGAAAGATTAGAAGATCAGCACTTTTTATAATTGATGTAAAAAGGATAAGTTCAAAATAGGCAAGCTGATTGTCGTTTGAGTTTATCCTTTTTGCATTCTAGGCTGGCCAAGATATTTTCCCCATCGATACGGAAGGGACTTTGTGTCGATTTCCAAAAGATGTAGTGCCTCCTGCTACGGTTTCATTGGCTAAAATGGCAAATAATACAGCTTCTTTGGCATCTCCAGGGATCCCCAACTCGTCAGTCTTTCTAAAAATACATTGCGGCAACAATTTTTGCAGGGATGTTACTAATGCTGGATTGTGCATGCCGCCGCCGCTCATAAAGAGTTGAGTAGGTTTGGTGCCTATGGTGGCTTGTATACCAGCCGCAATGGTTTCAGCACTTAATTGCACAAGAGTGCGGAGAAGGTCTTGCGGGCGTGCATCCTGCGTATGCGTGATCGCCTGAGCGCGCTGCAAAAATTCGATATTGAACACTTCCGGTCCAGTAGTTTTAGGGAATGGTACTGCAAAAAACTCTTGATCTTTTAGAGCAGCAAGCAATTGCGGTAAAACCTCGCCAGCAAATGCCAATTTGCCGTCTTCATCATAATCTTTTTCAGGAAAAAAACGGCGCGTCACGGCATCAAGCAGGGTATTTCCAGGGCCAGTATCCGAAGTGAATACTTTGCTGGCATCCATATCACCAGCAAGAAATGTAAAGTTGGCAATGCCGCCCATATTGAGCAGAATACGATCCTCGCCAGGTTTGGAAAAAACGAAATAATCCCCGTAAACCGCCAATGGCGCTCCTTCTCCTCCTGCCGCGATGTGTCGCATCCGAAAATCACTAAGCGTTATAATACCCGTGGTTACAGCTACATGATCGCCATCGCCAATTTGTAACGTGGCATTTTCATAGCCCTCGATTTGGTGCTGAATTTTTGGAGCATGAAAAACCGTCTGGCCGTGGCTGGCTACCAAATCGATTTGTTCGGCGGGTATATTCCATTTTGCCAAACATCGATTGATCAATTCGCCGTGAACCTTGCCAATAAAAGGATGCAGCAAGCAAAGGTGTTGAAAATCAATGTGGCGCTGGGCAAAAACTTTGCGAATTTCTGCTTTGATGAAAGGATCAAAAGGAACAGTGGTGAATTGCTGAAGCACAACCTGAGTATCGCTTCCAGATCCCCTAATTTCACAAAGAGCCACGTCAAGTCCATCCAAGGAAGTACCAGACATCAACCCGATAATATTGCGTGATGGTTTTCCCGCAAGCCGATACAATTTTTCAACATATGGATTCATGGCAATCGGGGTTACAATTTAACCTCTTCTCCCAAGGTGGGAATATCAACCTGTGCAAAACCATCTTTTAGAAGCAGATCAGCATAGGACTGCTGAACTTTGTAATCTCCGTGAACGAGAAAAATCCTTTTGGCGCTGTTTTTTTGATTCTGCAAAAAAGCCAGCATTTCCTTTCGGTCGCCGTGCGCAGAAAAAGAGTCCATGGTCTCGATTTTGGCGCGTACCTGTTTGGTTTGGCCAAATAATTTGATGTGATCTGCCCCCTCGCGTAGTCTGCCACATGGCGTTTCAGGAGAGCAATAGCCAACGATTAAGAGGGTATTGTTCGGCTTGTCGATCTCGTTAAAAACATGGTGTTTGATTCTACCGGCATTGATCATACCCGAAGAACTGATGATGATGCAAGGCACATGTGATTCCGCTAAAGCTTTAGAATCTTCCACTTTTTGGATGTAATGCAATCCGTTAAAACCAAAAGGATTGGGATCGGTAAGGATATAAGAAGATAGGTCGTCATCAAAACATTCGGGATGGGATCCAAAAATCATGGTGGCGTTTACGGCCAGGGGACTGTCTACGTAAACAGGGATATGGGGTAATTTCCCGACTGATGCCAATTTATCGAGTATGAAAACGATTTCCTGGGTGCGACCCACGCTAAAGGCAGGAATCAATAATTTTCCTTTTCTTTCCACACAAGTGTCCAGAATGATTTTGGTAAAGTGTTCCGTCTCTTCCGGAGCGCTTTGATGTTCCCGATCGCCATAAGTGGATTCGCTGATCAAGAACTCTACCTCAGGCATGGGTTGTGGATCACGAAGAATGGGGCGATTGGGGCGGCCAATATCGCCGGTGAATCCAAGCATTTTAGTAACGCCATTTTCTTGAATGCGGAGGGTTACATTGGCGCTACCCAAAATATGGCCGGCATCTCTAAATTGTACCTCCACGTTCTCGTGGATGGGAAACCATTCATTATAAGGATAGGATGAAAAAAGTTCGATCGTATTTTTTACATCTTCGGTGGTATAAAGTGGCGCGTCGCTTTGCTCATCTTCACTTTGGCCAGATTTGTCGTGGTTTTGATATTGCGCTTCCCGTTCTTGGATCATTGCGCTATCAAGCAACATGAGATTGGAAAGGCTACGCGTGGCATGAGTACTGTGGATCTTACCGGTAAATCCATCTTTTACCAATTTAGGAATGCGACCGGTATGGTCGATGTGGGCATGAGACAACACCAAACAATTAAGTGTGCTAGGGTCAAAAAGCCATTTGTTATTGAAATCTTCGAAAGCATGATCGTGGCCTTGGTACAAACCACAATCCAGTAGAATAGTAAAACCGCTATCGAGCGTAATTAAATGACAACTGCCCGTAACTTCTCTAGCTGCGCCACAAAATTTAATGGTCATAGGGTATGCTTTTGGTTATATTCATTAGTAAAAGTTTAGGTCAGCGGTTTCGAGCCAAAAAAGCAGGCAAATTTTTGGCAGTCGAGCCTCCTTTTTGAAGGTGATGCAGGGCATCGGCTGAAAAAAGAGGCGAAGAATGGCTAAAATTTGACCTTTTTTGGCCGAAATGTGAGCGACCCAAACTTTTACATTTTTTACAAATCACGATCCGCAACGAATATAACCAAAAAGCAATCCATTATTCTTTTATCAACTTAAATCCTCCATAATTGAGGGTAGCTTTTAACACAACCCCGCCAGATGATTTACCCATAAAGCCTTTCACATAATGAGTAGAGCCTTTTTTGGAATCCGTAGTGGCCTCAAACTCGCTGGGGTAACGGATAGGGGCATAATTAGAGTTGACTTCCATTTGCATGGTGGCGCCAGGCTCTGTTGTCACGCTTACGTCGGTATAATTACCGTTGATGCTGGCACTGCTTACATTTTTTGCCAAGCGTACTTTGGCGCTGCCATAATTCAAATCCAAATCAATCGATTTCCAAATCTTAGTTACCGAAACCTGAGTATACTGACAATTCATTTCCACGGTAGTAGCTTCGCCGATCTTAAAATTATCGTATTGGCCATCCAATTTTAGCCCTTGCATGTTGCCAATGTTGAAGTTGTCGTATTTGGTATCACCAGAGACAGAACCAATTTTATCCAAGTTGAAAGTTGAATAATGAGAGTCGAGGGTTATATTGGCGCTTTCACCAACATTGAGCTCGCCGTAGCTAATGTCTAGATTCAAGTCCTTGCCTTTTACAACAGCTCCGTGACCATAAGCGAGAACAATTTTTGAATCATCGCCTACTTCTTCCAATTTGAAATTGCCATATTTTACTTCCACATCGGCTTTCCCAGTGATAGCGGCAGCATAGAGATCGCCATATTTTTGATTGACGTTCAAATTGCAGGTGGCCGGCATGTATACCTCATAATTGATGCGGTAGTCGGATTTGCCATTGTTCGTCATGTTAGAAAACCAACTCCGAGAAGAAGATTCAATACTGGTTTCCGCTTTGGCGTAGTCTGCAGCATTTGAAAAATTGATTTTTATGCGATCAAAAACAGTTTGAGCATTAGCTTCTGTTGAGGCATTAACAACGATGGTAACAGAAATCTTTACCCGGTTTTTGTCCCAGATTTTCACATCTGTTTTGCCGTATTTGTTGATCAAGTAGGTTGTACCTGTGGCGTTGATATCAAATTCTTTCTTGATGGTTTTGGTGTATTCGCCAAAAGCCCATGCTGGAAGAGCCAATACGGTCAACGCTAGCCCTAAAAGTATCCCGCTCCAATTACATGCTGATTTCATTGCTCGTTGATTTTGAATTTTGTGGTTTTGCTTGGCGCATGTATTCCAGTACGCGTTCAAGAATGGCCACTTTGGTTTGGTATGTTTGGATCATGGTTGCCACAATCTCTTCTTCTTTGCCTTTCGGCGCGTTTTTCAATTCATCTTTAAGTTCCGTCATGGCCTGATCCATCTGTTTCAGGTCTTTGAGTACTGGTGAGTTGGGATCGTACTGAGTCAACTGTTTCACCTTGGTATTGATCTGATCCTGGTAGTATTGTTCCATTTCCATGTATTCGGGGGCAACCGCGTCAATAATGGTGGCTGTGTCTTCGTGTTGTGACCGAGACAAATAGCTTCCAACAACGCCTCCGGTGATCAGGAGTAAGGCAATGGCTGCCGCAATACGCATTAAAGACCGCAGCTTCATGGTTTTTAGTTTGGGCGCGCTTATGGCCCGATCGATTTCTCCCCAAACCTTGAGGCTTGGAGTGGAATCGTCAAAGGATTCGCGATTTTCAAAAATAAATTGTTCTAAATTGTCCCTTTGCATGGCGCAATTGTTTTGTAGTCACCTGCTAATCTGGAATTGATTTCCAAGATCAGCAGTAGGCTAGTAGTTGGATACCTGACGCTGGTTGTTGAGTAGGTCTTTTAATTTTTGTTTTGCTCTGCTGTACTGTGACTTAGAAGTAGCTTCGCTAATCCCAAGTATCTCGCCAATTTCTTGATGATCATACCCTTCAAGCAAATACAAAGAAAAAACTACCCGATAACCATCTGGTAAAGAACCTAAGGCTTTTTTGACGTTTTCTACATTCATGCCAAAGAATTCATCACCATGGGTTTCCTCTTCTGATATAATGTGCCCGTGTTTTTCTTCAATTTCGGTAATCTGAAGCCGGCGTTTTTTTAAAAAATTGATGCAGTTGTTAACCACCACCTTTTTTATCCATGCCCCTATCGAAGATTCAAACTTAAAGCTGCTCAGCTTGGTGAAAATATCGATAAAAGCATTTTGCAACACATCCTCCGCGTCAGACTCGTCTCTTAGCATGCGCAAACAAACGTTGTACATAGCCTTTGAGTAAAGACGATAGAGCTCGAATTGCGACGGTCTGTCGCCTCGTTTGCATTTTTCTACCAGTTCTCGGTGTGTGTTGTTGTAATCCAATGGTACGATCTTATGGGTTTGGTAATGACCCGATTTTTTGGCGCCCGCCTCCAATGGCAATATTTTTCCTGCTGCTGAAAGCGCCTTACGGGTCTTACTTTCCATGTTACCTTATTTTTTCATACCCCTCAATGGACAGGAGATGTTAAAAAAGGTTGCAGAGGAAATAAATTTTAAGTCGGTTATTTTTTGTCCAAACGTGCAAGCCCCTCTTTCGGTTTGATGTAATCGGGCGCTAATTTTAATGCCTGAGTATAGTCTGCTTTTGCTTGTTTGGGGTTGCCGAGCATTTCAGCAGCCAATCCGCGGAAGTAAAAAGCACGGATGTGCAATGGAGCAACTTTTAGCGTTAAATCAAACTGCCGATAAGCTGATTGCAAAGAATCCAAATCAAGATAAAGCAATCCTGCATTATAATAGGCAACTTCATTTTGCGGATCGATGGCGGCCATTTTTTTAAACAAAGCCAATGCGCCTTTAAGATCGCCTTTTTCTTGTAAATAGTAAGCCTTAGCATGAATGGCGGTCAAACTATTGGGTTGGATGCGAAGTGCGCTTTCAAAATAGCGGGCAGCGATGTCGTTTTTGAGTCCGGCGTGTAGTTGCCCTAAATTGATCCAGGCATCAACCAAATCGGGATCGTTTTCTACGGCAGTTTGAAAACTATTGATGGCACGCGCGGTGTCCTTTTTTTCCTTAAAATTCATACCCAGCATAAAATATGCCTCGGCATTTTGCGGGTCAATTTTGAGGACTTGATCTAGCGTTTTGAGCGAAGCATCAGAATTTTTTAAAATCAACTGAAATTCGCTCATTTTTAGCAAAGATGGAATTCGTTCAGGATATAAACGCACCACCTTTTCCATGGTTTTTAAGGCTTGGTAAGACTTGAAATAATCCAAATAAACATCCGCTAGCAAATGGAGGTAATCCACATTTGTAGAATCTTTGCGGAGGGCGCGTTGCAAATCTTGAATGGCTTCGTCATAGCCCTCGTTGTCATAAAATGCTTTTGCTCGAGCAAAAAACAACTTTGGATCGTTGGGGTTATTGGCAATAGCTACGGATAGTTTATCGATCGACGAATTGCCGGTCGGGGCAATGGCCACTGCTTCGGCTTCCTTTTTTTTACAACCCATACCGATGATTGTGAGGGCAATGACCAACCAAATCCCGAGTAATCCTTTATTTTTCATGATGATGTCAATATTTTTTTGCAAATATAGCTTCGAAATTTAACCAATGAGTAAGCACGCAAGAGCTGTTTTTGTGTTTTGGGTTTTGTTGCAAGCGGTGATCCAGCCAGTAAATGCGCAAACGTGGCAACAAACGCAAACGCTTGGCAGCAAAGAAAATGATTTGCTGACGAATATTGCTTGCAATGACCAATCGATTTGCTTTGCGAGCATGGCTTTTCGGGGACAATTGGTGTTTGATGCCCATGTTCTAAACAGCGGTGGCGGCGAAGATATTTTGTTGTTGCGCCGCGACCGTGCGGGGCAGTACCGTTATTTTGCTCACGGCGGGAGCATACAAGATGATGAAATTGCTGCACAAATTGCCTTGCCCAGTGGCGGATTGATTTGTGCCGGGTCTTATTGGAGCAAATTAATATTAGAAGGTCCTGTATCAGAAACCAAAAATGGTGGGAAGGCCTTATTCCTCGCGAATTACAATGCCAATGGCAAATTGCTGTGGGTTACCAACATTGAAGGAAGTGGAATCAAGAACGCAACAGATTTGGCGCTGGCGCCAGACGGAAGTTTTTATCTCTGCGGGTATTTTAATGATACCTTACAAATAGCCAATCAAAAATTGTATACCGCAGCTTTAAGTGCTGCTTTTTTAGCAAAATTTAGCAGCAAGGGTAATTTACAATGGGTCAAAACATTAGATGGCAAAGGCAATACACGTGCCGCCGCGCTGGCCATGCTCCCGCAAGCGCGCATCGGCATGACGGGTAGTTTTGATGAAACCATTCAATTTCGGGATACAACTTTCACTGCCAATACCAATGATCAGGATGTTTTTGTGGCTTGTTGGGATCAAAACGGGAAAGAGCAATGGTCGCGAAAAGCGGGCGGCGTATATGATGCCGCGCCTATAAGCATGGAAAGCGATGCCAGCGGTAATCTTTTTATGGCCGGAAACATAGTGGGGGTACTGCGTTTTGGCAATAACATCAACGTACAAAGTAGAGATGGTAACGCCGATGTTTTTATTGCCCAGTATTCGAGTAGCGGGGTGCCTCTACGTGCCAAAGTAATTGGTGGAGAATTGGTACAACAAATCACCCAATTGTCACTTTCTCGGGGGCGCTTGTATTTGAGTGGGTATTTTCAAGGAAGTCTAAAAGTTGATAACCTTTCAATCACTGTGGGGGATCAGTTTCAAGGTTTTATAGCCGCATTGGATACCCTTGGAAAAGGACAATGGCTGCAATTGCTTACAGCCAGCGCGGGCATTTACCCCTATGGTTTGGCAGCCATTGGATTCGACTCGCTACTGGTTGGCGGTGCTTATCAAGGGTTTGCAAAATTGGGAAATTATGATTTGCCATCAGCAAACAGTTTTGACCTTTTTTTAGGATCACTTTTTCCAACCACCACTGCGGTACAAGAAAAAGTCCAAAACATAGGGCGATTTTACCTTTACCCCAATCCGGTCAAGGATGTACTACACATTGACGCCCCCGGGAATCAAGATTTTGATATCCGGGTTTATGATCAGTGGGGGCGCTTAATGGTGCAGCAAAAAAACATTCCTGCACTATTGGTCAGTGACTGGCCAGCAGGCGTTTATTGGGCGCAACTGTACAGCAAAAATAACACGGAATGGCAGCGGTTTATCGTGATCCCATATTGAAGTTATTGCTCATTCCTTTTTATTTGTTGGCGAAACTGCTTTTCTAATTTTGACATACCATAGCGCTCGGCTAGTCGATATTCCAACACATCGGTGGTGCTTACTTCTTTGCGGTAATATACCAAGCCAATGCCTTTTGCATAAATCTCCAAACCAGTATAAGGCGGCGGCGCCAGCACGCCCTCTTTATCGTATTCAAAAGCTTCTTTCAACTTGAATTGTATAGCGGGATAAGTAGTACCATTCATTTCAAAAGTGGTGTCGCCCGCAAATCTACGATTGCGAATCACCGAGTAGTGTGCGCCAATATCGGTTTTAGAGTCCCATTCTACTCGATACAGCCAAACTCCGTTGGTTTTTTTGATGAAAAAAGGGAACAAATTCCCCGCGATGATTTTAATGGGTACTTGAATCTGACCAGAGGCTTGAGTGGAGTCTTTTTCGTACACGTACATGTCGTCCAGCAAAACGCCATTGTCCACCAAGCGTTCACGGGTGTGCTGCTGCTGAATTAACTTGGCATCATAATATGTAGCGGTCAAAAAATGCCCGTCGCCTTGCAAAATGGATCTGAAATACCAATATGCAGTGGGCAAAGTATCATTATGAACCGGGTGGAATTCATAAACCACCCCATCGGTCAGTGATTTAAGGGGGAAATAATACTCCCGGATGTCTCTACCTTCCGGCGCCCGCTCACATGTACACGCTAAGGCGCAACATCCAACGAACAATAACTTTGAAAAAAAATGCTTCATGTCAAATAGGCGCTTAAAAACAAGTAAACTGTAATTTTTATAGACCAAAACAACCAAACGAGGCCATCAATTGTTTTGAATAGCTGCCAATGTGACAGCAAAATAAACCTTGTAGATGATTGGTATGAATTTAGGCGTTCTTTTGTAGTCCGTAATGATTTACTTAGAGCTTGTTCAGGATTCTGGTTCGATGGCGAAAATGAGCAAAAATTTGCACCAATGAGGCGCAAAAAGCGGAGTGTGGCAGCGCTATATTAGCATTTTTGTAACGAAATTGGGGTGAATTTTGGCCTTTTGTAGCTCGAAGCAGAATTCTGAACAAGCTCTTACCCCACAAGGTAAATATATGTTATCTTTGCGGGCAAATTTGGAGTGCATGGTTTTTTTATAAGGTTGATAGCCTAATCAAAAATCCCAGCCCCATTCATCAGAAATTCAAGATTAAAGACAACAGATATGTTCGGTTTTCTCGGGAAATCTATCCAAAAAATCTTCGGTACCAAGTACGAGCGCGATGTTAAAGCATATGCCAATAACGTCGAGTTGATTCTTGAAGCGGAAGAGCAGTTCAAGACCTTAAGCAACGATGAATTGCGTGGCAAAACGCTTCAATTCCGCGAGCGCATCTCTCATTTTTTGAGTGAAATCGATGCCGAAATTGAAGGACTTCGCAATCAGGCTATGGAAGAAGAAGACCTCAATCAGAAAGAAGTCTTGTTCCTACAGGTCGATAATATTCGCAAAGAACGCGATGAGCAACTGGAAATCGTACTGAAAGAGATTTTACCCGAGGCTTTTGCAGTGGTGCGTGAAACAGCTCGCCGATTTAAAGAAAATGAAACAATCATTGTTACTGCTACCCAGCACGACCGCGATTTAGCTGCTCGACCAGGTAAAAATCTCTATATCACTATTCAAGGGGATCAAGCTACTTGGAAAAACAAGTGGAAAGCCGCTGGTGGCGACATCACCTGGGATATGGTGCACTATGATGTGCAGATGATTGGTGGTATGGTGCTTCACGATGGTAAAATTGCGGAGATGGCTACCGGTGAAGGTAAAACTTTGGTGGCTACTTTACCGGCCTATCTCAATGGATTGGCAGGATTGGGCGTACACATCGTTACTGTTAACGACTATTTGGCGCGCCGAGATTCAGAATGGGTAGGCCCCATTTTTGAGTTTTTGTTCCTCACCGTAGATTGTATCGATAAATACCAACCCCACTCCGACGACCGCATCAACGCTTACAACTGCGACATCACCTACGGCACCAACAACGAGTTTGGTTTTGATTATCTGCGCGACAATATGGTGCGCTCCATCGACGAGAAAGTACAGACCAAGCACCACTACGCAATGGTGGATGAGGTTGACTCGGTTTTGATTGACGATGCGCGTACGCCGCTCATCATTTCTGGTCCAGTAACTCAGGCCAACGAAGACCAGGAATACATTGAGCTCAAACCTTATGTAGAGAAACTAATCAACGTACAGCGAAAACTCGCCTCTGAATATGTAGCTGAGGCCAAAAAACTCTATGCTGCTGGTAAAGTTGGCGTCGATGAAGGCAATGCAGGTATGGCCTTGCTGCGTGCCTACCGCTGTTTACCAAAAACGCGGCCTTTGATCAAATTTTTGAGCGAAGACGGTGTAAAAGTGTTGCTGCAAAAAGCTGAAAACTACTACATGCAGGAGCAATCGCGCAACATGCACTTGGTCGATGCGGAATTGTATTTTGTAATCGATGAAAAAAACCGCTCCGTTGAATTGACTGATAAGGGGGTTGACTACCTTTCAATTGGTAGTACCGATGGCCATTTCTTCATCCTTCCAGATTTGGCAAGCGAACTCATCGAAATTGACAGACACGAGCAGCTCGCCAAGGAGGAAAAAGAAGAGCAGAAACTTAAGCTATCTCAAGATTTTGCTCTCAAAACCCGTCGCCTCCATACCCTGTATCAATTGCTCAAGGCTTATACTTTGTTTGAAATCAACGAAGAATATGTAGTTATTGATGGCCAGGTAAAAATTGTCGATGAGCAAACGGGGCGTTTGATGGAAGGCCGTCGTTATTCTGACGGCTTGCACCAAGCCTTGGAAGCCAAGGAAAATGTGAAAGTGGGCGAGCATACGCAAACTTATGCTACCGTAACTTTGCAAAACTTTTTCCGCATGTACCATAAATTGGCCGGTATGACCGGTACGGCGGAAACCGAAGCAAGTGAACTTTGGGAAATCTACAAACTTGATGTAGTTGTTATTCCTACTAATAAGCAGGCTATCCGGGAAGACCGCGACGATTTGGTTTTCAAAACCAGTCGCGAAAAATTCAATGCAGTTATTGACGAAATTGTCAAATTGACCGATGCCAAACGGCCGGTATTGGTGGGTACCACTACGGTAGATATTTCTGAAAAACTGAGCCGCATGCTTAGTTTGCGCGGATTGGATCACAACGTTTTGAACGCCAAACAGCACCAGCGCGAAGCCGAAATTGTTGCCGAAGCGGGTCGACCCGGAAAAGTTACCATTGCTACCAACATGGCTGGTCGTGGTACGGATATCAAGTTGACCGAAGAAGTAAAACAAGCGGGCGGCTTGGCCATCATTGGTACCGAACGCCACGAATCACGGCGGGTTGACCGACAGTTGCGCGGTCGTTCAGGTCGTCAAGGGGATCCCGGTTCTTCGCAGTTTTATGTGTCATTGGAAGACAACTTGATGCGTCTGTTCCAGTCCGAGCGCATTGCCGGAGTAATGGATCGCCTAGGGCATAAAGACGGTGAAATGATTCAGCACTCTATGGTGACCAAATCCATTGAGCGGGCCCAGAAAAAAGTAGAAGAAAACAACTTTGGTATTCGCAAGCGTCTTTTGGAATATGACGACGTGATGAACATTCAGCGCGAAGCCATCTACAAAAAACGCGATAATGCCCTTACCGGCGAGCGTTTGGCGCTGGATCTCAATACCATGTTTGAATCTATGATCGATAGTCTTGTGCGCGATCACCGACAGGCTGGTAACTTCAATACGTTTAGAAGAGAAAGTATTGGGGTGTTGGGAATTGATCCAGAAATAAGCGAAGCTTACTTTGCGGAAGCACCTGTTGCGGAGTTGAGCACTACTTTTTACAATCAATTCTACGAGTACTACCAACGGAAAAGCCAGCACATCATTGAAGCATTGTTGCCGCATATCCAAGAGGTAAGTCAAAACCAAGGGCACATTTACAAACGCATCATGGTGCCGTTTACTGATGGCCGCACCAATCCGTTCGTCATCACTGCCGAAATTGAAGACGCTGTAAAATCCAATGGTAGATCAATCATCACCGACATCGAAAAGGCGGTTTCATTGGCCATTATCGATGAAAAATGGAAAGAGCATCTTCGTGAAATGGATGAACTAAAAGAATCGGTACAATCTGCTTCTTTTGCTCAGAAAGATCCTTTGGTGGTGTATAAATTGGAGGCTTACAACTTGTTCGAGACTTTGATCATGGACATCAACTTGGAAGTGACGTCGTACTTATCAAGAGGAACCTTGGTTTTTTCTGACGGCACAACCCTAGAACAGGCTCGGGAACAACGCTCCAATTATTCCAAAACGCAGACCAACCGCTCACGCGAGCAAGAAGACAATTCCCGTCGCCGCGCTGCGGAATCAGCAGGCGCTACTACGCCACAACAAAAACAACAACCCGTACGGAAGGAAGTCAAAATTGGTCGCAACGACCCTTGTCCTTGCGGAAGCGGTAAAAAATACAAGCAATGCCATGGTAAAGGTCTAAGTGCTTAATTAGTACTTGAGTATTTTGGTAATAGTAAAAGGGCAAGGTTTCAGCTGAAATCTTGCCCTTTTTGTTTGGTGCGTTTTCCTATACAACCAGACTATTTCTTGGCTGGTGTTTTATAGAATTTTTGCTCGATATCGGCATCCAATTTTTTGGCTTGGTCAAAAGCTTCTTTTGCTTTAGCCGGCTGGGCGCCATTTTGATACCCTACTCCCAATTCAAACCAGGCAAAAGCATTTTTGGGCTGCATTTCCACGCCTTTCAAAAAATACTCCACCGCTTTTTGCGCATTACCAGAAACGCCATATGCCACCCCCAGTAGCCGGATCGTTTCATAATCTTTGGCATTAAGGGCATAAGCTTGTTGCAAAAAGCCAAACGCTTTTTGCACATCACCGCGTTGTTCGCCGTAGTATTTACCAGCAGCGCGGTAAGCTAGCGCCAGATTCCCCAATACCGAAGCGTCGTTTGGCGTCAAGCTCCTCGCGTTGTTGTAGGCGGCAATCGCTTTTTCATATTGTTCCAAAAAAACGTAGCAATTGCCCAAAAGCAAAAAAGCATCTTTGTAACCAGGGTGGATGCTTACCGCTTTTTGGAGGTGTTGTTCTGCTTCAAGGAGCATTTGGGTTTTTTGGGCAGCATATTTTCCATTGGTGGTGGCTTGAGTGATCAATTCACCACCCATCGCGTTTTGCAATTTGGCGCTATTGGGCGAGGTTTTTACATCCGTAGTAAAAAGCGTAAAGTTGTCTTTCCAGGCTGGGTTTCGACTGATCGTTTTTACGCTGTAACCTACCGCTAGCAAACCAATAACCGTTAAAAGCACGGTAGGTCGGGCACCCGCTAAACTTGGATTTTTGCCATAAAAAACTTGAACGACCGCCATCACGAATGCCAAGCAAAGTCCTAAGGAAGGCATAAATAAAAAACGCTCCGACATATTGGTACCCACGGCAAATGGCAAATTGGACACAATGAAAAGCGTGAACAAATAAAACCAGATGCCATAGGCAATCATATTTTTTTTCCGTAATCCTACCGTCGCATACACGCCCATGCCTACGTACAAGAAAAACCCCAGCAAAGCCTTACTATCGCCCCAAGTCATCATGGCAATCTGTTTGGGGTAATAATCATGGGTAAGGGGATGGGGTACCAGAAACAATTGAACATATTTGCTTAGGGTATAAAAAATAGTAGCCAAACGTTCTCCGCTGGTGAAGGGCACATAGGTATTGCCTACCAATTTAAGGAAGGGGTTATTCATCAGCTCATTGGTAGCAACGCCAAATTTTAGGGGAATAACCGAGGTACGCAGCACTAAAAAAACAGCAGCGGCAATGACAAAGGCCAATCCATGTTTTGCAATCTGAAGTGGTTTTGCATCGGTAAAAAAGTAAAAAGTAAAGGGCACAATCATCAAAAAAGTAATGGCATTTTCCTTAGCCAGCAAAGCGAGGAAAAAAATTCCTCCAGCCAGAAACTCCCAATAGATTTTTTTACGCTGAAAAGCTTGGATGGAACAATACAACGCGCCAACAGAACCAAGCAAAGCGATGATTTCATCACGCCCTTTGATGTTGGCCACGGCCTCGGTATGAGTAGGGTGAGCGGCAAACAATAGGGTAATGGCAAAAGCCAGCCACGCCGAAAAAGATCGCTCAAACCGCAATGCAAATAATTGAACCAGCAATTGGTAAATGGCCAAGCAGGTGATGCTGTACCATAAAACATTGAACAAATGCCCCCAAAAAGGCGAGTTGCCAAACAAACTCAACTCGATGGCAAACATGGCCTGGGTAAGTGGTCGGTAACGCCCGCCCACTACTAGGTAATCCTTTCCCTCCACTTTAAAAAAACCGCGAAACGTATCATTCGAAAAAATTTCAGGCAAACCGCTGAAACCTTTTAGCGTAAACTCATTATCATACCATACAATCGCGTCATCTAAGGCAAATTGATGCCCCAATGTATTGATGTACAGCAGCACACTCCAAAACAGAATAACCATCAGGTGTAAGCGGGTAAGTTGGATTTCAGAACCTTCCGGTATGATCGCGGTAGGTTGAGCCTTTGGCTTTGGGGTGATTTTTGGCGTATTGGGCGTTCTTGAGCCAACGGGTATTTTTCTACTTTTTGATGGTTTACTCATATTGTTTAACCTTAGGATTGATCCGATGGAAAAATTAGGAACCTCTAAAACTAGGGCTTTTGCCTCGAAAATACGATTTAAACGAAGTTGCGCCAACCCTGTTTATATAAAAATCTTTTCAATTGCGCCAATCCATACAGCAGATTGTAGTTATTTAGAGTCTTAGGAACGAGTGAATAATAAAGTGTCGTTTTAGCCGCCGCTATTTTGCTGCCAATCGACTATCTTTTGAGGCGAACAGCAGCGCTATTTAACGAAAAAGATAGGAAGAGTGGCGATGAAAGAGCAAGGATAAATGGATACTTTACTGCTTAACCGTTCCTTAAATACACTGGGCTCAATATATATAAGGTAAATTGGATTTCGTAAGTAGGTTATTGCTTTATTTTGATGAAAGGTTGGAAAAATTTAATACAAAAACTGCTGCTTTTTTGTCTGCTGTCCATTCGGTTAAGCGGACAATATACGCCGTCCATCTCTTCCCGAACACCCATTTTTTCCTCTACGTATAGCGAATATGCACCCTTGATCATCCCCGCAGGAGACGCCATCTTTTTCTCGCGCGGCGGGCATCCCGCTAATTTTGGGTTTGATGACCTAAGCGATATTTGGGAGTCGGATTTGAATTACAATGGACAATGGCGGAATGCGCTCAATTTAGGCCCGCCGATCAATAACGAGTCGGAAAATCAGATTTTTTCGGTGAGCTTGGATGGAAATCGGCTTTTTTTATGCCAAAAAAACCAACAAGGGAAAACAGAAATTGCACTAACCGAAAGAAACGGGCGCAGTTGGCAGTATCCACAAACAATGTCTATCGAAAACCTGGATTCGTTGGCTGAAATCCGACATGCTTTTGTATCCATCGATGAAAACTGGCTGTTTGCTTGTATCTATTATCCGGATGATGGCTGGGGCAAAACCGATATTTACATCGCGCAACGCAAGGATCACCTGAATTGGGGTACGTTGAAAAACCTGGGTCCGCTGATCAATTCTGAAGGCGATGAAAGCACGGTTTTTTTTGCTCCAGATGGTAGCACCTTATATTTCTCTTCCAATGGCCGGAAAGATGGATTGGGCGGTCAAGATATTTTCATGAGCCGCCGGAGTGATAATAGCTGGGAAAAATGGAGCATGCCCATCAATCTTGGAGCTGGCATCAATTCGCCTGCCGACGAAGCGTTTTTTTCAACTGATGTAGCCGGAGAGATCGGCATTTTTTCTGTTCAAGAAAAGAAGGGTAGCTCCATGATTTTTCAAAATGCCATTCCTGAGTTGCTACGGCCTCAGCCAGTAATTTTGCTTGAAGGCATTGTCAGAGAAAAAAATACCCATTTACCCATGGCGGCGCAACTGCATTTCTACAATTTACAAACCAACGGCGGCGAAATAAAAGAAAGTATCCTTCCAGTGGGTCGAGATGGCAAGTACAAAATGGTGTTTTCGCCTTCGGTTGCGATAGGTTTGTATGCAACACAAGACAGTTTTTTCTCCACCAGTTACACCTTTAACCCAGGGAACATTGTACTTGAAACTGAAGACCGAACTTCGGAAGAGCTCAAAGAGTTGCAGGAGAAAGACCCCAACTACCAAATTCGTGAGAAAGAAATTGAAAGCTTGCAACTCTCTATTGATGGCCTAGATAAAGACATCGACTTATTCGGGAAAGATTTTGAATCTAGCCTGGCGAATATCCAGAATAAAAAAAACCAAATCATTGCCAATCAAAACAGGGAGGACGTTACCCAAGATTTTGATCAAGAGATTTTAGGGCTAAAAAAGCAATACGATGCCACTTTTGCCCAAGAAGCTTTAGAGTTTCATGGATCAACCAAAAGCCCCGTATTGAGTAAAGTCAGCGAGGAAGCTGATTTCAAAGGGTTTTATAAAAAAATAAAAAACCAAATCCGTCTTGAATTGCTAACCCCAACGCTACTCAAGTTTTCCAAAGAACTACGACCAGATGCTTTTCGGTCATTTAAGGAAAAACAATTTACTGCCAAAGAGTTGAGTACGCTTAATCCTTGGCTGATCAAAGCACTCAATGAGTTAGAGGAGCATCCCTTAAATGCCTCGACAGAAATATTCATTGATCGATTTATACGCCCAAAGTACCAAGATTGGGAAGAGCCCTTTGCCCGTAAACTAAATGACCTGATCAAATCAAAAGTTGAAAAGGAGCTAATCAAAACATTTCGAGCCTCGATGGATACCTATTTGAAAAAACAGGTTGAATTGGATTACAAAAAAATTGAACGTGTTTTTGCCAGCAATAACCTGCAGGGGAAGCTTGAAGCGCAAAAAAACATCGAAAAACAATTGCGCCGGATAGTAGGTAATGGAGTTACTACAAAACAAAAAGCGGATCAGGATACGCTTTTTGTGGTGGGAAAAAACGATCAGATCTTGGATGTAGAGCTCAATTCTTTGAGTCGCCGGGGACCTATTCTGATGGAAAATATTTTTTTTGAAGCCAATACGGCCATTTTGGACACCAACTCATTTCACGAGCTCGATCGCTTGATTGAGTATTTAAAAGCTAACCCTCGCATTGGTGTAAATCTCAGTGTTTATACCCACAACAATCTAACTTATGAATTTGCATCGGCTATTACTTCCGAGCGTGGACAGGTACTTGCCGAACAACTCATTAATCGGGGTTTGGATCCCCTTCGGGTGCATTATCGGGGCTTGGGCAAGACCAACCAGATCGATAAAAATGATACGGTACAGGCGCGTTGCAAAAACCAAAGGGTTGAAGTGATGTTTTTTGATCTAAAGGATAACTAATCCTACAAAATCCTGGTAATTTGCAGCGATATTTTTTCAATGTGCCAAGAATGCTTCAAAAACGTTTTTACGTGTCAGCAGTTTGGTTCACCCATCAACTCTTTTTGCCATGAAATACATTGACGATAAATTAATCGATGCAGCGGTAGATGTAATCAGCGATGACGATGATAAGTACGATGAGGTACTTGCCGATTTAGAGCAAAAACAACCCGCCATACTGTCTTATCTGAATGACGATGATTCTACGGCTTTCACCGAAGAAGAACTGGACTACATCCATTACTTGTTATTGATCATGTGGGACGCGGTTCGCCGGGTTCACCCCAATATGCCCGAAATTTCTGCCGAAGCCATCGCTGAAGCAGAAGAAGTCAACTGGAGCAAATTGGAGCATATAGAAGCTAAGCGTTTCAAAGATCGCCTCGACATTTTTTTCGACACCGCCAACCAAGAAGATTTGTTGGCTTTTTTGGAGGATGCCTTGCAAGAAGATGAAGAAAGCTTTGTCACTAAAGAAGGTCGCGAACCTATTTTTGTGATCTTGAAATCCATCATCGATTGTTGGGACAAAGCCATTGAGGATAAATAGAATGACGCCACTCATTCAAGTTGATCAGCTCAAGGTGGGGGATACTCCGGTTTCTTTTCGCCTTGAGCCCAATCGGCTCTACGAAATTGTAGGCCCCAACGGTTCTGGAAAATCTTACTTGGCAAGGGTATTGTGTGGAAAAGTATTCACTCCTGACAGGGTGATCCGGCACCTAAGTTTCAAGGATATTTCCTATACCGATTTCACTGCGGATGGCTCGGTTTTTCAATACGACAAATCTTATTACCAAGAGCGCTACCAATCGGGCGCTCGCGGTGAATCCATCAAAGTGATCGATTTTCTCAAGCGGCATCAAGCGAATCCAGCAGCGGATGATTTTGTGAAAATGGGTTTTCCTGAATACTTGTTGCAACGTGAACTGATCGATTTGTCGAGCGGCGAAACACGTAAAGTGCTCATTGCCAAAACGCTCCTCAAGCCTGCCCAAATTTATCTGCTGGATAACCCTTTTACGGGTTTAGATACCGCTTCTGCCCGGGAGCTTTCGAATTTTTTGCAGCAATTCCATCAGGGAAAAAACGTCTGCTTGGTGGTGTTAACGGTAAAATCCCATTTCAAACCCCATGAAAATGTTCAGGTTATACGTTTAGCTCCTTTCCATTCGCGCACCGGATTATCCAAACCGGTAGAACTTCCGATCATTTCAGGGTTTAAGGCAGATTTTGAAACGGCTTTTCAAATCCGTGATACCGACATCATGGTAGGCGGAAAAACATTGCTTGAAAATGTAAACTGGACAATCCGGAAAGGAGAAAAATGGCTGTTGCAAGGGGCAAATGGTTCAGGAAAAACAACGCTCACTAGTTTTTTTTACGCGGATAACCCCAGCGCTTATGGCTATGATATTACGGTTTTTGACAAAAAACGCGGATCGGGGGAAAGCATCTGGCAAATCAAATCACGGATAGGACTGGTATCCCCCGAAGTTCAAAATTATTGGCCGCAAACGGCTACGGTGTGGGCGGTAGCGCGGTCGGGCCTTACGGGTACGCAGGTGCTCACGCGCCGAGCAACGGACGAAGAAAACGATTATATCCATACGCTTTTAGCCGCTTTGGGATTGAGCGCTTTTGAACAAGTTAGCCTCGGACAGCTGTCGGCAGGTGAAAAAAAATTGGTGATGATTGCCCGAGCATTGGTGTTGAACCCTCCGGTGATTATTTTGGATGAGCCTTTTCAAGGGCTGGATGAAGAAAAAACCAACTTGGTGCAAAAGCTATTCACCCGTTTGGCAACTCCAGATCGCACGTTTTTGCAAATTGCGCACGAGCAATCGGAAATTCTGACCAGTATTGATCACAAAGCTTGGATCCAGGAAAAAAAATTGCACATCGGATAAGGCAATCCTATTTGATGTGCAATTTTTTTTGTGGCGTTTTATACTTGAGATCAAGCCTCTTGAGTAGCTTCCCCTTCCTTGAGGGCACGCCGCAAGATTTTACCTACATTCGTTTTGGGTAATTCAGTGCGGAATTCAATTTGCTTAGGGATTTTATAAGCCGTCAGGTTTTCTTTGCAATACGCCAACAACTCGTCCTTGTCCAAGGATTTGTCTTTTTTTACCACAAAAGCCTTGACAACCTCCCCCGATTTAGCATCTCCAACTCCAATAACGGCCACTTCAAGCACCTTTGGGTGGGAGGCAATGACATCCTCCACCTCATTGGGGAATACATTAAAACCAGAAACCAAGATCATGTCTTTTTTGCGGTCGACGATGCGGAAAAAACCATCTTCTTGCATCAAGCCAATATCGCCAGTTAGCAACCACCCATCCACAATGGTATTGGCGGTTTCGGCAGGTTGGTTGTAATACCCTTTCATTACCTGCGGCCCTTTCACCTGCAATTCGCCGATCTGATTGGGGCCAACTATATGTCCTTGATCATCGACAATGCGTACATCAGTTGATGGCATTGGAATGCCGATGGTGCCAATTTGACCCGATTTATCATAAGGATTGGTCGTAACAACGGGTGAGGACTCCGTCATGCCGTACCCTTCAGAAAGCACGCAACCGGTAATGCGTTGCCATTGTTCGGCAACTGATCTTTGTACTGCCATCCCACCGCCCGACGCAACTTTCAGACTACTAAAATCAAGCTTAGCAAATTCTGGATTGTTGATCAATGCATTAAAAAGCGTATTCACTCCCGTCATCAATGAAACCTTGTAGGATTTCATGGTTTTTATGACCGAAGGGATATCGCGCGCATTGGTTACCAGCACCGATAGCGCTCCAAAACTCATCATGGCCAAACAGTTGACTGTGAAGGCAAAAATATGGTACAAGGGCAGCGGGCAAAGGGCAATTTCTTTGCCTTCTGCCAAGTAAGGCGAAGCCCAAGCCCGAATTTGGAGCATATTGGAAACCATGTTGCGGTTGGTGAGCATGGCGCCTTTGGACAGGCCAGTAGTCCCTCCCGTATATTGCAGCAGGATTACGTCATCAGGTTTGCCAGGGTGCGCAGGCAATTTGAATTTTTTGCCTTGGGTAAGCGCTTCGGTAAAAGAAACCGCATTAAAAAGTTCGTAGCGAGGCACCATGCGGCGCAAATTGCGAATAACGAAATTGACCACTAGTTTTTTAGGAAAACCCAGCATTTCGCCAATACTGGTGGTGATCACCGTTTTGATCTGCGTTTCGGCGATGATTTTTTGCAAATTCGCGGCAAAATTTTCAGCAATAACAATTGCTTTCGCCTCTGAATCTACAAATTGATGTTTCATTTCGCGGGGCGTATACAGCGGATTGGTGTTGACCACAATCAAACCCGCGCGCAAAGCGCCAAACAAAGCAATCGGATATTGCAACAAATTGGGCATCATGAGCGCAATTTTATCGCCCGGTTCCAAACCACGACTTAGTAGGTAAGCGCCAAAATGAGCTGAATAACGATCTACTTCAGCATAAGTAATTTCTTTGCCCATGCAGGAGAAAGCCATCTTGTCTTTGAATTTTTCAAAACAAGATTCAAAAAGATCAACCAGGGTAAGGTATTCCTCAGGGTTGATATTGGCCGGAACGCCATGCGGGTAGTACTTAAGCCAGGGACGAAAATCGCTCATGATCGTGTTGATGTAGGTTACTGAATGTGCACCGTGAAGGTCAGTCAAAAATAATGGTTTTTTGGGATCTTTAGTCTATCTAATTCGAATTCTCATGCCTGGGCGTACAGCGGCATCGGGAGCTAGATTGTTGATTTTTCGCAAGGTATCAGTTGTGGTATTGAGTTTTTGAGCAATACTATCCAGCGTTTCTTCATGTAGCACCAAGTAATATTGCGGTGCTGTTACCGGATGCGCAATCGCACTATTGGAAGGGTTGGTAGGCTGGGCCTGTTCGGTATTGGGTTTGCTAGGAATCGGTTTACTGGTCGATTCGCCCATTGGATTTGAGCCGCCGCCAGTATTTAAAGTAGGATTATAAACAGGGGGTTGTGAAAAAACAGGTGGTTTTGCCGGGGTATCCAATTTTGGCGTTTTACCTTTACCACCCCGTAATTTTATTTTTTCATCGGATAACGGTTCCTCTCCGGGCGTCATACGGTTGCGTTGATAAAGCGCATCCAAAGAAACGGCATAAAGATTGGAGATGGAGCCCATGTTATCGCCATTTTTCACCAAGTGAAAACGGGTTTTGCCACGGAAACTCTTGCGTTTGGGCTGCAAAAACACCCGTGAACCAATTGGCAAGGGGACATCAGCTGTATACAAATTATCGTTGTAGTGCAATAGTGTTTTTACTGAAATAGAGTGCCTAGTAGCGACATCGCGGATGGTTTGATCAGGTACGGATTGCACATATTCTACATCATTGAACACAAGAACGGAGCTATTTTTGAGCTGTATTGGCGGCCGTTCCATGGCCAAAGTGCCCGAAGGGATCGTTCCCATCGAGGCCATCACCTGAGCAGTAGACAGCGAATCGTATTGAAACAAAGAAAACTCTTCAATGATTTTGATCAATTTATGGTGGTAAGTGCCATCGGTTGCATACCCCGCTTTTTTTAGTCCTTCTGCCCAAGAGCGATAATCGGTACGGGGCAATTCAAATAAAAAACCATACCGTTCTACTTTGCGGGGATCCAATAAAAAGTTGGAGTGATCCATAAAACATTGCATTGCACTTGCATAGCTGCGAAAACAAGAATTGATGAGATTGCCATTGGCATCGGTATCGTCGTCTTTTTTGTAGTAGGTAGGACCATCCCAAATACCGCCACATTTGATCCCAAAATGGTTGTTGGCCTTGGAAGCCAGATCGCTGGTACCCCAGCGCGACTCCAGCAAGCCCTGACCCAGTTTAATGCTAGCCGGCACTCCTGAACGTTCCATTTCGCTTACCGCCAGCAGTTTGAATTGTTCGATATAAGCCAATTTCAATTCTTTTTCCTGCATTTGAGCCCATGCAGGAAG
Organism: Saprospiraceae bacterium; assembly: GCA_040401995.1. GTDB lineage: Bacteria > Bacteroidota > Bacteroidia > Chitinophagales > Saprospiraceae > Haliscomenobacter. The sequence continues at coordinate 32,910 of JBBANM010000030.1, read as the reverse complement.
CGTAAATACCAAAAAAAGAAAAGTCCAACCAATACGCGTTTTCATAATAAGAGGGTTTTCATATTTTCACTTGCTCAACGGGTTGCGAAAGTTAAAAAATATCAGGCATTTTGATATTAATTTTTTTTTAACGTAAACGATGTTTTTTGGTTGCTGCATTATTGATTCAAGCAAACAATACCCACAAAAAAGTAGCCACTGTAACTACAAAACCCACCATAAAAATATTGTACGAAGCCGTCAGGAATCGGTATTTTTTGTCAAGCACCTTACCCAGGAAATACAAATCTCGGGTAAGATTGCCGATGTACAATTCGCTATTGCGGAATACCGTATCCATCGCTTCTTCATAATCATCTATCGACAAGGGCACAAAATTGCCAAAAAATACCACGTTGCGGACGATCTCAGTTTTGCTAAGACCAGCCTTCGAGTTCAAGTTAGTTACCTTTGGGCGAGCTGATAAAACTGCAAAGATCAGCGATGCCAACCCCGTTACTAAAAAAATCACCACCGGCAGCAGAATCATCGGGTTGGTAGCAGCAGCATTGCGGTACGATAAAAATGAAATCATCACACTGATCAGGATAGCATTTACGCTGATCATGATATTGGCCTTATTGTCGGCAATAGAGCTTAAATTGATGTGGTTGCGGTAGTTGATGCGAAAAAAAGATTGTGCTTGCCGGGCAGTATCAGGTTCTTCGGCATATTGGAATCGAGTTTTGTCGCCCTTTTTGACTTGTTTTTTTTCCGCTTTGCTTTGTGCTTCCGTCAATGCTAGCAATTGCTGCGCAAGTTGGGGTTCGTAAGTCAGTTTGGAATAATGTTTTTGCAATTTGATCGTCAACAACTGCTGGATTCGAAGTTCCAGCCAGTCCATTTTTTTGAATTCTCGTTTTTCTACGAGTTTCCATTCTAATTTTAGCAAAGCACTACGGTTTTCGCTATCGATCAAGTAAGCAGCAATAAAAAATGCATCATTAAGCAATCTTTCTTCCGCGCTGGCCGGCGTTTGGGTGTTGCCAATCGTTTGTAAAGTCTGTACAACTTTGATGCGTTGCGCATCGGGATAAGGATGAATCAAAAAAAAGCGACCCATTTCCTGCAAACTTGCGTTGAGCGGATGGCGATAATCCAAAGTAAATCCCAATGGCAAAAACCAAGCAGCCAATGCAGCTGCTTCGGTTTCTTCAGCAGAAATGTGGTCAGCTTGGGCGATTTCGACTACCAAAGCCGCAGTTTGGTGCGCCAATTGATAGTTGTGAAAAACCAAGCGCGCATCCTGATGTTCGTCGTAAAATTTACGGACAAAACTAGCGGCTGCGTGGACTATATTTTTTTGCATAAGTGCTACAACTCTTATCGTGCAGAAGTATAAAAATTAAAAAACAGATTTAAGTTACTGTTTTTTCCTGTACAAAATATTTGCTGAATGAATATTACTGCTTTCCTATCGAAATAAAAGGTGAAACGAGTTACGACCTTCATGTCAACAAATGATATTTCAATAACAAATATTTTTGAAGGACGAAATTACACCCTTTGTCGTTAAAAAAACGTTTAATGCTTTGAACACATTCATGGTTCATTTTTTCATTGCTCTCAATCCCAAACAAATGAAGATTACCAGTACGCTGTGGATTCTGTTTTTATTATCCCTACTAGGATGTCAACAAATTAAAGATTTAAAAGATGTTGAGCCGCTCAACTATCAAAGCGATTTGGCCTTTTCGATTATCAATACCGAAACGACGGCACGGGAAATCATCAATAATGTTGCCAATTTAAAAGATGTCTTCATTAACCCCAACGGTTCAATTCGGTTTCAGTATCGTGGTGACATCATCAAGCGCACCAGCAATGAAGTGTTTTCCACCATCGGAAATTCAATTCCGCCTATCATCCCAGCATTGTCTCCTAGTTTGGAGTTGCCTTTTTCTTTGCCAACCGGTGTAAGGCTGGATCGGGTTGATATGAAATCAGGCGATTTTGTTTATTATTTTGAAAACCCTTCCAACGAACCGCTTAAGGTGACCATCACCATTCCGCAATTGTTGAATAATGGCAAACCTTTTACCATTGTTAAGGATGTGCCAGCATACAGTGGTAGTGGTCAAAAACCAATTGGCACCAATCAGAATGCTCCTGTATCTATGAGTGGATATGCTTTTATCCCCGACAAAGGTGTGGTCAACCTCAATTATACCGCCGTAACTAGCAGCGGAAAAACCGTCAAACCTGAGTTGTTTATCTACAAATTTTCAAATCTGGCATTTAGCTACGCCGAGGGCTTTTTTGGCACATTGGTTTACACCGGAGGTAAGGATAGCATTAGCATTGATTTTTTCAAAAGCTACTTACAGGGTAATTTTAGATTTGCTGACCCCCGGGCCACGTTCTATTTTCAAAATTCATTCGGCGTGCCAGCAAAAACAATTGTCAAAGACTTTCAGGTAATCAACTTTGATGGCAGTCAGATTAAATTAGTGAGTGATTACGTTGCAAATGGTATTGATTTGCCCTATCCTTTGCTTAGTGAACGCGGAAAAGTAAAATACGATACCTTCTTTTTTGACCGCAATAATTCCAATATTATCGATCTACTTGGTTCTAGTCCCGTTAAGGTCGTTTTTAATATCGATGCCGTAACCAATCCGAATGGCAATATCAAAGGCTTTGTAACCGACGATGGATTTTACTTAGCCCAAGTGTTGGTTGACTTACCCTTATATGGTAGAGTGAGCAATTTTGCCTACAAAACGGATGTTGCGCTTGATTTGAGTAAGCTTAAAAATGTAGATCGAGTACAATTTAAAGTGGTAACGGAAAATGCGCTGCCCCTTGATGCTACAGTACAAGCCTATTTCTTGGACTCCAAAGGAAAAACCATCGACTCGCTTTTGATGGGCGCTCAAAGACTTTTGCAAGGGGCGCCAGCCAATTCCCAAGGGATTGCGACTACCAGCATAACCAAAACTACCTTTGCCAATGTGGATTCCATACGCTTTGAAAAAATTCGTGCAGCCAAAAAAGTTCAAATTTCCTTGTCGCTCTCTACTGAATTGAGTAACCCAGGTAAAGCAGTACGAGCCTTAGCTGATCAATTGGTAAAAGTAAAAGTTGGCGCAATAGTCGGCGTAAAATCAAACTAACTATGACGCAAAAAATTAACTCCCGATTTTTTGATAAGGAACAGGTGATTAATAAATTGACATTTTAGCCGCCGCTATTTTGTTGCCAATCGACTATCTTTTGAGGCGCAATGTGGAGCATTGTAACGAAAAAGATAGGAAGAGTGTCGGCGAAAGAGCAAGGGTAAAGTGGTAATTTATTATTCAACCGTTCCTAAGCTTTTGAATAGGAAGCTCACTTGAAATGAACCGTTCGACTTCCTATTCAAAACCCAAAATCGGAAAGTTAATTTTTCTGCTTACTAAACACAAAACCCATGAAAAGAACGCTACTTTCTTTAAGCATTCTGTTTTATTTTTCGGCCTCATTGCAAGCACAATTGGATCTCGGCTCCCATTTTTTGCAAGGAACTTGGCAAGCCAATCTTACCAATCCAAGCTTGTTGCCCGATCAAAAAGTGACCATCGCCTTGCCTAGCGTATATGGGTACACGCAAGCAACCGGTTTTCAGTACGGAGATTTGGTATCGAAAAATGCTCAAGGAAAAACCGTACTCAATATCGACAATGCCATCAGTAAACTAGCTGCCCAAAACTACATCCGCAACCGGTTGGACGTAGGCACAATTGGCATAGGCGTACGCGCTGGAAAGTGGTTTTTTTCGGCGGGGCATACCATTCGGTTCAATTCTTTTGTACAATATCCCCGCGAATTGGCGCAATTGGCTTGGAAAGGCAATGCACAATTTATTGGGCAAACGATTCAAATTGCCCCCAATTTTGTCAACCAAGGCTATCATGAAATTGCCCTAGGATTGGCTTATTCACCCAGCCCGATGTTTACTTTTGGCGCACGATTTAAGGTCTTAAATGGATTTGGCGACGTTTCTTCCATTCGTAATGATTTGCGATTGACGACTAGCAGCGATGTTTATCAAATCAGTTTGCAATCCGATTTTGCCATGAATGCTACTGGCGATTGGGGGTTCAAAAACTTTTCCAGTTTTACGCCAAAAATCGACTTTGGCGGTTTTACTGGCAGTCGTGCCTGGACTTCCAACTATGGCTACGCGCTGGATTTTGGTTTTTCAGGTAAATTTGGTCCCTTGGATATTTCGGGGAGTGTGCTGAATTTGGGTAGCATTCGTTGGCAAAACAATGTCTCCAATCTAACCGTAAGGGGAAATTATAACTATGATGGCTTGGACATTTTTCCGAAAATATTCAAAGACAGTTTTAACCTCAATAAAATAGTTGACACCTTGGAAGCCAAGGTGAAAGTGGTGCAAACCCAATCTCCGTACATTACATCTCTACCGCTTACGGCTTATTTGAGCGCCGCTTTTAATCTTGGAGAAAACTGGCGATTGGGCGCATTGTTGTACAGCGACCGTTATCGGGGTATCACTTCGCCGGCCATCGGATTGAGTGCGTCGATGCGTTTAAGCGAAACTTTAACCATTGGCGGGATCTACGCCATTCGCAACAATGCGTACAATAATTTTGGGGCAAATTTTAAACTAAAACTCGGCCCCATACAGCTTATTGGCGCTACCGATAATCTGCCAGCATTGTTCAAACTCAATAATATTTCAGCTAATGTAAGGTTGGGCTTGAATGTCGTTTTTGGTGAAATAGAGGAACAAAATGGGCGAAATAAGTCAAGGAATAAACGCAGGTTTATAAAAAGGCGATAAGCACCCAAAAAAGCTTAATTTAGTAGCTTAGGAACGGGTAAACAATAAAGTATCACTTTTGCCTTGCTCTTTCACCGCCACTCTTCCTATCTTTTTCGTTGCAATGCCCCACATTGCGCCTCAAAAGATAGTCGATTGGCAGCAAAATAACGGCGGCTAAAATGACACTTTATTATTCACCCGTTCCTTAATAAAAAGCATACAGCATGAAAAAAATATTTTTTGCGGGATTTATTTCATTCCTGTTCCTGACGATAGCTACGAGTGGGAATGCGCAAGATGCGAAAAGCCTTTGGAGTACTTTGGGTAAAGTCACGTTTAAAAAACAGTACGACGATATGCTGGGTTTTAAAGTGGACGTCCCCATTTTTAGTCCAGAAATAAAAAACTTACAAGGAAAATTGGTAGAAATTAAGGGGTACATCATCCCGGTGGAGGGGTATAAGGGGAGCAAAGAATTTGTTTTTTCCGCTTTCCCTTACAACATGTGTTTCTTCTGTGGCGGCGCTGGTCCAGAATCGGTCATGGAGGTGTATGCTAAAGACGCCATTAAGTACACTACCGAAGCCATCATCATCAAAGGCAAGTTGGAACTCAATAGCAACGATGTGAATCAATTGATGTACATCCTCAACGATGCTGAAATGATAAGGGTAGCAAAATAAAAAGCTGAAAAGAGTTGAAAAAAAGCGGGCTGTTTTCATTAAATTTGAAAACAGCCCGTTCTTTGTGAAAAAATCACTAGCTTAATTTAGGAACGGGTAAACAATAAAGTATCACTTTTGCCTTGGTCTTTCACCGCCACTCTTCCTATCTTTTTCGTTGCAATGCCCCACATTGCGCCTCAAAAGATAGTCGATTGGCGGCAAAATAACTGCGGCTAAAATAACACTTTATTATTCACCCGTTCCTTAAGCCCTCTTCCACCACAATTTCCGGGTTTTAGACTTCAAAAAAGAAGTCATTTCACGGGCATCAACCATGCCAATCAGGCGATTGAATTGGTTGTAAACCGGAGAAGCCCCTACATTTGAAGATTGGAGGGTATAAAAGGCATGGCGCAAAGATTCGCTTCCCAGCAATGGGTTAAGCTCAGGAAGCATGTATTTACTTACCAACGCGGTTGTATCATTCTTGCGTTGTGCATCAAGGATGCGGTATTCGGGCAACACGCCTACCAAATTTTGCCATTGATCAAAAACCAAAAAGTTTTTTTCTACCCCTGAATGTAACACTGGCAATAACACACTCAACTGATCGGTGGCATAAACTCGGGTAAATTGCCCTCGCAACAATGCATTGACCTTGTAATCTTCTAGCAAACTTTCAATGTAGACCATTCGATACTCATTGCCAGCCGTGACAAAAACAAAAGCTCCTACCAAAACATACGTCAAACTTGGGCGGTAAAAAATGCCCACCAAAATGATCATGATGGCCATTGCTTGACCAATGCGCGCCGCCAAGTGCGTAGCCCGCAAGCGACCCAAAGGCAGCGACAACAGTGCCCGCAGAATTCTTCCGCCGTCCATTGGGAAGGCGGGTAGCAAATTGAACAAAGCCAAAGTAACATTCAAAAACAACAGGATGATCAGGAAAAAATCAAACTGCGATAAATTGGGCAAAAATGTATTGCTATTCGGATGCATCAGGCCGTTGAACAAACGTATGCGAATGTCCAATGGAAAGGCGAAATAGCGAATCGATAGCAAGGCGGCAATTACCACATTTACCATTGGGCCGGCTACTGCTACCATGAATTCCTGCCAGGGTTTTTCTGGCAAATGATCCAATCTTGCAACGCCGCCAATGGGGGATAGGATGATGTCGCGGGTTTGTACCCCGTACAAGCGAGCAGTGAGCGCGTGCCCAAACTCGTGCAGCACAACGCACACAAAAAGCGACAGCACAATACTAACTGAAATCACAATGGTTGGCGTATCCCAAGATTCGGTATAGCCAATGTAACCCAAGTACAAAAATATAAGACTGAAACTCCAGTGAATCTTAACCGGAATTCTAAACAATCGAGCAATCGTGAAGGAGCCCTTCATTCAATTATTTTTAAAGCAGCATGATAAAAAAATCCAAACACACTCTGAAAATGGAGCTGCCAAGATAAATAAACAAGAATAAATGAAGAGAGTTGAATGAATTTCCTCCACCTAATTGCACAAGTCTACTTTTTTAAGCCTTGATTGTTTTAATGCGCGGTACCAACAGCTTCCTCAATTGGCAAATACAGATGATTACTCAACAACTCCCGGGAGATAACGATGCGTTGCACCTCGCTAGTGCCCTCGTAAATCTGCGTAATCTTGGCATCGCGCATCAGGCGCTCCACATGGTATTCTTTTACAAAACCATACCCGCCATGTATTTGTACCGCCTCAACGGTATGGCGCATCGCTACTTCCGAAGCAAACAATTTGGCCATTGCTCCGGCGCTAGTATAATCCATGTGTTGGTCTTTCAACCAGGCTGCGCGGTAAACCATCAATTTGGCTGCTTCAATCTCCGTCGCCATGTCCGCCAATTTGAAAGCGATGGCTTGGTGCTGACTGATGGGTTTGCCAAATGTTTCTCGTTGTTTTGCATAAGCTACGGCCAGCTCATAGGCGCCACCAGCAATACCCAAAGCTTGTGCAGCGATACCGATACGACCACCAGCTAGAGTATACATCGCAAATTTGAAACCAAACCCGTCGATGCCAATGCGATTGCTTTTGGGTACTTTAACATCACTGTACATGATGGAGTGCGTATCCGATGAGCGGATGCCTAATTTGTCTTCTTTGGCGCCAATGGCTATCCCCGGAGAGTCTGCTTCAACAATCAAGCAATTTATGCCGCGATGCCCTAGATCAGGATGGGTTTGGGCGATAACCAAGTGCAATTTCGAAGTACTGCCGTTGGTAATCCAGTTTTTGGTACCATTAAGTAGGTAGTAATCGCCCATGTCAACAGCAGTTGTGCGCTGACTAGTGGCGTCGCTTCCGGCTTCTGGCTCGGAAAGACAAAATGAGCCAATCCATTCGCCAGTGGCCAACTTTGGAAGGTATTTCGCTTTTTGCTCTTCATTGCCATAGGTTTCAATCCCCCAGCAAACCAAAGAATTGTTGACCGACATGATGACCGAGCAGGAGTTGTCTACTTTGGAGATTTCTTCCATGGCCAATACATAGGAAAGCGTATCCATTCCGCCGCCGCCATATTCGGGGGAGGTCATCATCCCCAAAAAACCCAGCTCGCCCATGCGGCGTATTTGCTCATAGGGGTATTCCATTTTGGAGTCGCGCTCAATGACGCCTGGCTTAAGTTCTTTTTGCGCAAATTCTCTTGCGGCTTCGCGTACCGCCAAATGCTCTTCCGATAAACTGAATATCATGACCGTAGGTATTGGTTCTAAAAAAATCGATTTCCACCCCGAAACTACGGCTTTTTACAGAATTTAGCGAATTTTCGCTAAATTTTTACTTACGATCGGTAAGCTGTTTGATTTGCTTGATCACTTGCTCTGATTGGAAAAAAATATTGAACTCTACCCTGCGGTTTCGCGATTGCCCTTCGCTGGTTTCATTGGAAGTAGCGGGATCAAATTCACCTTTTCCGCCAGCCAAAACGCGGTTGGGAAGAATTTCCAAGTTGTTGACCAAATGCCGAACGACCACTGCGGCCCGTAAAGCGGTAAAATCCCAGCTGTCTTGATTTTTGCGGGAAGCAGGTAAATTATCAACATGCCCAACCACCTGAATGAAAGCCCGCGGATTGGCATTGAGCACCCGCGCCAACACCGCTAGCGATACCAAGCCCAAAGGCTCTAATTTATTGGCCGCACCGTTGCGAAACAACAGCGATTCGGTAAAAGCCACCACCACTTGTCCGTCTTCAATGGCAATATTGTACTGGGCAGGAGAAAGATTTATGAAAGAATCGCGGAGCATTTGCGCCAGTTTATCATTGTCGGTGTCGTGTTGTTTCAAGGCATCGCGCACGCTCGCAAGCTGTTGTTCCAAGCCGTTGATCTTTTTTTCCCGTTGCGAGATGGCATCACCCAGCGAAGATTGCTGATTCACCGCTTTGTTTTGTGCTACGTCAATTTCATCTTCCAATTGATCGATGCGTTTGAGGTATTTGTCTTGGCTCAGTAAAAGCGCATCATTAGCGCCTTTACTTTCGGCAATTTTGATCTGCAGGCGCGACAGCTCGTCGTGAGCATTGCGCAATTGCTCGTTGAGCTGACCAATTTCAGCCTGATAATTAGCAGTCAATGCCGCTACTTTTTTATTACTTACACAGCCATTCAACCCAAGAATGAGCAGTAACCATGTAAAAATGCGTAGTCTTTGGTTCATATTCGTTTGTTTGACCGTTCCTCAATACCTGGGAAGACGTGCGCAAAAATACAAAATACGCGCCAGCCAAAAGAAAAACGATTAAAAGCAAAAACGTCTTTATCATTCAAAGCAAAATCCCGATATTTACCCGCCACAAGTAAGAGCGGGTTCGGATTTTTTTTGATGTACAAATAAAAATCCCAATGCGTATTAATATTTGAGTTCATTTTCAACATTCCCAACAATTTGCAATATGGCCGGAGAAAAAATTATCTTTTCAATGGAGGGGGTTACCAAAACTTACCCCCCTACCAAACAGGTTCTTAAAAACATTTGGTTATCCTTTTTTTATGGCGCTAAAATCGGCGTACTGGGTCTTAACGGTTCTGGTAAATCGACCCTGCTGAAAATCATTGCCGGCTTAGAGCCCAATTATCAAGGCAAAATCAACTTTGATGGGTCTTACAAAATTGGTTTTTTGGAGCAAGAGCCTATGCTTGACGAAACCAAAACCGTACGCCAAATCGTAGAGGAAGCCGTACAGGATGTAGTGGATCAACTCAAAGAATACGAAGAAATCAACCTCAAACTCTGCGAACCCCTCGAAGATGATGAGATGATGCGCCTCATCGACCGCCAAGGCGAGTTGATGGAAGCGCTGGAAAATAACAATGCTTGGGAGCTGGATCACCGTTTGGAAACCGCAATGGAAGCCTTGCGTTGCCCGGAAGGCGACGCCTCGATTAAAGTGCTTTCAGGTGGCGAACGTCGCCGGGTGGCGCTTTGCCGGCTGCTTTTGAGCAATCCCGATATTTTGCTTTTGGATGAACCTACCAACCACTTGGATGCCGAATCGGTGGACTGGTTGGAGCAATATTTGCAAAATTTCCCGGGTACTGTAATCGCGGTAACGCACGACCGTTACTTCCTCGACAACGTTGCTGGATGGATTTTGGAATTGGATCGCGGGGAAGGCATTCCTTGGCAAGGTAACTATTCTTCATGGTTGGAGCAAAAAGCCAAACGCCTTGAGCAAGAAGAAAAAACGGAATCCAAACGCCGCAAAACCTTAGAGCGCGAGCTCGAATGGATTCGCATGGCCCCAAAAGCACGTCAGGCAAAAGGTAAGGCACGTTTGGGGGCTTATGAAAAAATGGCGGAAGAGGAAGGCAAAGAAAAGGAAGCCAAATTGGAACTTTTTATTCCTCCTGGGCCGCGTTTGGGCGACAATGTGATCGACCTCAAACACGTCAACAAAGCGTTTGGCAACCGTGTACTGTTTGAAGACCTCAATATCTCGATTCCAAAAAACGCGGTAGTGGGTATCATTGGACCCAACGGGGTTGGAAAAAGTACCATGTTCCGTATCATCATGGGGCAGGAACAACCGGATAGCGGGGAAGTAGCCGTCGGCGAAACTGTGCAGTTGTCGTATGTTGATCAGTCGCACGCCGATTTACAAAATGTGAATAAATCGGTGTACGACGTTATTTCTGAAGGGCAGGACATGATTACCGTGGGCAAAGCCACCGTCAATTCACGTGCTTACATCAGTAAATTCAACTTCAGTGGCGATGCCCAGCAGAAAAAATTAGGCGTGCTTTCTGGTGGGGAGCGCAACCGCGTTCACCTGGCCATCACTTTGCGCGAAGGCGGCAACGTACTGCTGCTGGATGAACCTACCAATGATATCGATATCAATACCTTGCGGGCATTGGAAGATGCGCTGGAAAGTTTTGCTGGTTGTATCTTGGTGATCTCGCACGATCGTTGGTTCATCGACCGCTTGGCTACCCACATCATTGCTTTTGAAGACAACGCCGAAGTGGTGTTTTTTGAAGGCAACTACTCGGATTACGAAAAAATGAAAAAGGAAAAACTGGGCGATATCACTCCGCGCAGACCGCGTTTCAAAAATGTAATCAATCGATAAAAAAAATGGCGTCTCTCGATTAAGAGACGCCATTTTTTATTCTTTCCACTTGATATTGCACCCACCGCTAGGATATTGGGTTTCCGCCGCTGGCTCGCCAGCTAAAATAGCGTCGAGGGCAGCCCGTAAATCTTTTCCACTTAAAGGTATTTCGTTTTTGGGGCGCGAATCATCAATGCGGCCTCGGTAAGCCAAGCGCAATTGCCCGTCAAAAACGTAAAAATCAGGCGTGCAAGCCGCGTCATACGCACGAGCAACTTCTTGGGTCGGATCATATAGGTAGGGGAAAGAATAACCAAATTCAGCAGCTTTGAGGGTCATTTGCTCAGGCCCGTCTTGCGGATAAGCGACAACATCATTGGAACTGATGCCGATAAAGTTGACCCCTTTTGCTTGGTAATCGTGGGCGATGCGTACAAATTCAGGGTTCACGTGCAACACATACGGACAGTGATTGCAAATAAAGGCAATGACCGTAGCTTTAGGAGAAGCTAAATCTTGGAGTGAGCGTATTGCACCAGAAACGGTGTCCAATAACGTAAAATCAGGAGCCATCGTACCAACAGGCAGCATGGTTGATTCAGTAAATGCCATGATATAGGGATTTTTTTGCCAGGTAAAACTAAGCAAAAAGACGGTAACACTAGGCGTAAAATCCTATAGTGCTCGCATTGCAGGTTGGCGCATTTCGTCCAAAAAAGCCAGCGTATGATCCAAACTTCTGAGAATGGAGACATTGACTGGCGGATTCACCGCTTGTGCCACTACCTGATAACCGGAAACGAGGATCTGGCAATTTGGAAAATTTTCGGCCAGTTTATCAATATACCGCTGCACGGGTTCTTGGGTCCAGGTTTCGGTGATCATGGTAAATAAAAAATCGGGGCGTTGCACCTTGTACGCGTCTTTGAGGTCAATCATCGAAATTTCATGCCCCAAATTGATCACGTAATTTTGTCGGGAGCGCAAAATGTAGTGCATAAACAGCAAGCTAAGTTCTTGCCGTTCCCCCTCGGGCAAGTAAATAATGAACTTGGGCGCATGTCGATTGGTCGTCAGCGGGGCGCTATCAATGGCAACGATCGTTTTTTGACGAATCAAATGACTGATGAAGTTCTCCTGTACCGGAGTGATTGAACCCGTAAGCCAGAGCACGCTGAGTTTATCCAAAAACGGGTAGATGATCTCCAACATGGTGCGCTCAAAACCCAATTGTTGAATATTGATGGAAATGATGCGGTCAAATTTCAACTCATCCATTTCGATCATCGAAAGGGTGAGTGCGTCTAATTGGGTGCTATATTCAAAGTTGTCTTCAGAGATGGCGGCTATCTTTTCCGCTACTTCTTCGCGCGCCATTTTGGCAATGTGCGATATTTTGATCCCATTTTTATTGAGGAGCGCTACATTGAGCAAAAATTTAAGATCAGAATCTTGATAGTAGCGAATATTGGTTTTGGTACGCTTAGGGGCGATAATGCCATATCGCTGTTCCCAAATACGGATGGTGTGGGCTTTTATGCCTGACAATTTCTCTAAATCTCGGATTGAATAAACTGCCACAACCTGCGATATTTTTACCTTCGATACTGGTGATGAAGAATTTGCGTTTTTTTTAGAACAGAGCCTTAACGAAAATGTTCAGTCTTTTTTAGTTTTCCTACATTCTAGTCAAAATCACTTTGTGATAATTGCTATTTTTAACCACTCAAAAAAAGTGTTGGGTACGGGCTCAAAAACACTAGCACCGCCAAATTTGGTAGTGTTTCTTTGTTTGGCAAAATACAAGACACTTTTTAAACAAAAAAATACCAGCGCATGCTTTTAAAAAATCTTTACTTGCTCCGGCTAGAACATGTGGAAAAAGCAATAAAAACCATCCCTATGCAACGCGTGAAGGCTTTACTTTTGGTACTATTTATGATTGGCTTGTCCTCCTGGGCAGTTTCTGCGCAAACTGCGCCTTGTGTTTACACTTTGGAACTGCAAGATACCCAAGGCGATGGCTGGAACGGTGCTCGATTGCAAGTAAGAGTCAATGGGGTAAATACCGATTACACCTTGACCAATGGCAGTCGACAGCAGTTTTTGTTGTACTTCAACAACAACGACAGCCTTCAGCTCGCTTTTTTTAAAGGCAAATTTGATTCCGAAGCCAGCTACACCCTGGTGGATCAAGAAAACCGCACGGTTTTTGTATCGGGTAGCCCTTTTCCACTGCCTGGCGTGGTATTCAGAACGAAAATCGTATGTCCTACTTGCGCGCCGCCGCCGGTATCACAGATAAAAATTGAAGATGTACGCGCCTTTACCTCGCGCATTAGCTGGTTGCCCAATGTAACCAATGGCGTATATCAAGTGGAATATGACACGCTGGGATTCCGTCGCGGCAAGGGTCAGGTGATTCGCACCCCGCTCGGCTCCCTGACTTTATCTAAACTCAAGGAAAACAAGAGATACCAGTTTTACCTCTCGGTGGTTTGCAAACCTGGCGATACCAGTAGAGTACTTGGGCCTTATTTCTTCAAAACCCTCTGGGCCAACGACGTGGGCGTTTCCAAAATAGTTGCCCCCCTCAGCAGTTGTGGATTGACCTCCGCCGATTCGGTCAAAGTGCTGATTCGCAATTATGGCGGCAACCCGCAATCTTTGATCCCTTTTGATTATGCCGTAAATGGCAAAGCAGCAGGCGTGAAAATGCCTGCCGATGGCTTGTATACCGGGATTGTTAGCAAAGACAGCGCTAAAGTGACGGTTTTTGATGCCACTTCCAATTTTGCCACCCCCGGGGAATACCTCATCGAATCCTGGACTGCCCTAAAAAGCGATAGTCTCAAAACGAATGATACCACTCGGGTGCGCATCATCAGCGTACCTTCGATTTCCACCCTGCCTTACTTTACCAATTTGGAAAGCAAATTCAGCGGTTGGCTGGTGGATACCAATAGCGTCAATTCCACCTGGGCTTTTGGCGCCCCCAACAAACGGGTGCTCAATCAGGCTTTTAGCGGCAATCAAGTATGGACTACCAACTTGAGCGGCAACTATAAACTCAATGAAAAAAGTTACTTGTTATCGCCTTGTTTCAATTTTACTTCCATTAAGCGCGATCCTACTTTCTCCTTTGCGATGCAGTTGGATCTAGAAAGTTGCTGCGATGCGGCTTGGGTGGAATTGAGCACCGATGGCGGGAAGAGTTGGGCGAAATTGGGCGCTACCGATTCTGGCATCAACTGGTACAACGACCGCGCCAAACAAGTATGGACGGGTAACGGCGGTTTCAGTGGTTGGTTCACGGCCTCGCACCCGCTCCCGGGTACGTCCACGGCCAAGGATGTGCGCCTGCGTATGGTGCTGCAATCAGATTTTGCCAATAGCTACGAAGGCATTGCGCTGGATAACTTTAGTGTTTCAGTTGCCGATCGCGATTTTGTCGGCACTGATGTACGCAATACCGCAACGGATGCTTGCGGCAGCACTACCGATCAAGTAGCCTTTAACGTGGGCAACCTAAGCACTGCGCCGGTAACGGCTTTCAACGTTGCCTACCGCGTGAACAATGGCGCCGTGGTAACTGAAAACGTGGGCAACCTCAGTATTCCAATTGCCGCCAAACGCGCTTATACTTTTCGCGCACCATTCAATTCCAGCACGCCTGGTCGCTACTCCATCAAAGCATGGGTGGTAGGCGAAGCAGCTCCTTTGAATGATACCGCAGTGTATACCTTTTATATTGCTTACCCATTGCCCTATGCCGAAAACTTTGAACGCGGCGGCGTTCCAACCGATTGGGTAGTGGATAACAGCTTGGTGGTTAACAAAGACCGGGGCAATACTACCTTTGTTTTATCGGCTAATCTCACTAGCAGCCGTTTGACGGCTAAAGCCACCACGCCGGTGTTTGGCCCGCTTGCTGCCAACGACAGCTTAACCTTCCAGTACCGGATTGTAAATTCTAGCGCTGGTAATGTAACACCTACAGATTTAAGCGCAAATGACCGCATTGACATTCAAGTATCCAGCGATTGTGGCAAAACATTTACTACGGTATCGATCATTAGTCGCGCCAATCATGTGCCTTCTACTGCATTGCGCCGCCTCACCGTGAAGCTTGGTGCTTATTCCGGCAAGTATGTGCAAGTGCGCTTTTTGGCCACTTGGGGGCAAGGCGATTACTGGATCGATATCGACAACATCAACGTGATTCGTTGTACTTCGCCGTTCTCCAATGTTTTGGCAACGGCCAGCCAATCGGGTATCTTCGACGGTACAGCACTCGTTGTTGCTGATCCTTACGCGGGGCCTTATACCTACAAATGGAGCAACGGCGCTACCACCAAGCAACTTACTGGCTTGAAGGGCGGCGCTTACACGGTAACGGTTACCGACCGCTTCGGGTGTACGGATGTGCAGCGCGCGGTGGTGGGCACGATCACGGGTTTGAATGAAGTAACCAACATCGACAAAGTGGTGTTGATGCCCAACCCAACTAGTCAAACTACTTTACTACAAGTGCAATTGAAAGAAACCGCCAACCTGCAGGTGCAATTGATCAACTCGATGGGGCAGATCTTATATGCAACCCAAGTTCCAAATACGCGCCGGGCAGATGTACCGCTTGATCTGCTGGATCACCCTGCTGGGATGTATTTTGTTCGTTTGGTGTCGAATGGACAGCAGCGGGTGGAGAAGTTGGTTAGGTATTAGAAAGAGAGGTGAGAATAAATAAAAAAGAGCCGCTTGGGATAGGAAATCTTGAGTGGCTTTTTTATGTGAATTCATTGTCGTCTATTTGAGGCAAATCAAAAAGGGATGGCTTCAGTGCTTCTAATTCATTTTTCATCTCATCTGGTATCCCCGTTGCTTGATATAAAGATTTTGTAGATAAGAGTTGCTCTAAAGTAAAAATGGCACTTCTTAATTTGGTTCCAATCAAATATGCATTATTTAATTTGGCTCCTGTTAAATTAGCATTTGTCAAATCGGCTTTTGTTAAAAGAGCATTGCTCAAATTAGCATAGCTAAGATCAGCATCACTTAATATAGTTTTTAATAAGATTGCTTTACTTAAGTCTGAATGAGTTAAATAAGAATCGAATAAATTCGCACCGCTTAAATTTGTACCTCTCATATCTGCGTTAACGATATTTGAACTCATCATATTTGTTTCATTCAAAGTTGCTTTAGATAGGTCCGAATAATTTAGATTTGCATGGATTAATACAGATAGAAATAAGTTAGCTTTTTTCAAATTAGCTCTTTCTAGATTTGCTGAAAAAAAGAAAGAGCGATCTATTAAAGCTTCGGATAAATCCACATGATACATATTTGAATTATTAAAATTTGAACCAGTTAATTCACAACCAGTCAGTTTTTGAAAGCTTAAATTGAGATTATCCTTATAAATTGTATTGAAGAAAGAAGTTTGGACTAATGATATGAATTGGGAAGATATCGATATTGAATCAATATAGTTGACTTTTTGACCTAGGTTACTAAGAATACTCCAATAGCCTTTAAAGGTTGATATTGCCATTTGGATTGGAAACTTTTGAGAACTTGAATGAAACTGATATAGAAAATGTCGCTCTAAACAATATGCAAATTGATCCTGCATTCGTGATGAAAGTGTACTTTTATCGATTTCTGGGTGATGGTTTTGAATGATTTCTACTAAGTAACCATGAACTTCTTGACTTAATGGGGCACTTGAAAATAAGTCATGTGCTAAATTTAATGCGCTGTTACCGTCACGAATTTTCCATTGTCCATCATCCCCTTTACCCAAAAATCCGTTTAAAATATCTCGCCAAATTTTTTCTGCACAAAGATATTCATACATTGATTTGTGTAAAAATTCGATGCCATAGGCCGATTGATCTTCTGAATTTTCTAAATCAGCAGCTGTTCTATTTTTGTCAGTCATGTAACTAGCACTCATCACAATTCGCCATAATAGGTCATTGCTTAAATTTTGCTGCTGAATTTTATTCAGAATCGTTTCAACTTTTGGTAATTTTTCTAATTCTTCTTTTCGTAAATACCCCTTGCCTGAGATAAAAATGGCATGGGCTATGTCTTGTAGAGCATGCCTTAGTGTTTTTTCATCTAAATCAATGTCTTTTAATAAATTGATCTGCCCTTTTGCTGACCAAGGGCGTTCGACTAATTGACTGACTAATGAACCATAAATAGCCGCTCGATTTGGTTTATTGCTGGCATCTTCTTTTAAAGTGGCAATCATGTGTAGCAATATCGGTTGCCCTAACAATTCTTGAATAGATCGGTGTTCTCGATATTTCCTAAGGTTGGCAATTTTTAAGGGTGACTCTTCATGAAAGAAACGGTATTTTGTCAGCCAATGCTCTTGCTGAGTTTCTGACAAGTCTTCCAAGCGCAGAATTAAAATGTTTCTTTGTTTTAAGGCCTCTAAATCAACATATCCATACCGAGAGGTAATTAAAATTTGTAACCCTATTTTTCGCTCTGCCATGTTTTCCAGGCTTTTACAAATCTCGTCAATTTTACTGCTGCCAAAACCTTCTTGTATGTAAAGCTCATCCAGGCCGTCAAATATCAATAAGGAATTTTTCCAGTTAATTTCTAAATCCGTGACTTTTGTTTTTAATTCCTCAAGGATGATTTTTTCAGGATAAATGGCTAAATCAATAGGGTTTGGGATGTCTCGTAATCTTAACCAGTAGATTTGACCAAACGGATTCGTTTTTTCACTGGTTAAGTCATAAATCACTCGTTTACAAAAAGAGGTTTTTCCCTGTCCTGGGGCGCCCAACAGAAGGATTACAGTTGATTGCTTTACTTCAAGTGAAAGAAGACTTTTACCACCTTTAAAAAATGTGATGAGATCGTGGTGAAGGCTCTTGTCAACTTGAAAAAATGGGTTATCTAAATTTTTGATTCGTTCATCATCTTTAGGAAAACCATTTTGGTGGATCCCATAATGCGGTTCAATATAAACATCGGCCAGTGTCATGCCTTTAGAGTCGTTTAACACCACTTCTTGATACATGGCGCGTAATTCAGCTTGGTAAGGGTGAAGCGTTTGTAGGGTAAGGTATTTTTCAAATCTTTCCACAATCCGCTCTGCGGCATAGGCATAGGCTAAAGCTTCGCTCGTGTATTCATCAGGTTTTTCGAGATCACGCAATATGCCCAAGCAGTGTCGGTACTGCGCGTCCAATAGTGGACCACCACTAAATCCACCTTTGAGTGCCTGACCTTCACTTAATGTTAATAAATCGAAGCCGCCATTGGTCTTGGTCTCTAAATTTTCAATCTTGCACCGATCAGCGCGACCATTTGTTCCAAAACTTATTGGAAAACCAAAGGTAAACGTAGGTAAGCCTCGCCCATGCAATGAATTCAATAATTTGATAGATTGATAGTGTAGGGGTACAATGGGAGGACAGGCCAATAAAGCAATGTCTTCCTCCTTAATTGGGCAAAAGTCAATTACAGAAGTGGTGGTCTTTTGAGAAAACGCGGCTTCTTCATCACAAAATGCAACTTCAACAGCTTCATGATTTTCACCCAAAACATGCGCACAGGTAAGAATGTAGGAAATATCATCTTTACCCAGTACCAGTATGCCACTACCCGTACCTACTCTGACTATACAATGGCGAATGTCCATTAAGCTTGTGGTTTAGCAGGTTTTTCTTTGATCCATTTTAAGGTGAGCTCCAGATTGCATTCGGTGCCAATCTTAGAAAAAATGACATTGGCATCCGCGCTAAAGGTGACGCCAATTTTGCATTCCACTTCATCAGGAATGTTTTCGATGCTTCGAATTTGCGCTACCACTTTTTCGGCTACTTTTTTAATGGTGCCCAGTGCGGTTTCGAAGCGGCCATCGGGGACGTCTTTGCGACCAATTTTTTCTAAACCACCACTTCCGCGGGAGTTTCCAGTATCGGCTACGTTGTAGTCATTGGCTTCAAAATAGAGCGTGCCGAGGTCATCGGATTCAATGGAGACAATTTTTCTAGACATTTGGAGGCTATTTATTTTGGTGAATGATTCGCTTTGCTGCTATGATTGATCTTTCTGTTTCTATATTTTTTTCTTGCAATCAAAATACTACATCTTTTTCAATGTTGCTGTTTTTAATGGTAATTCCTTTTCAAACACAAAAGGGGAGAAAACCAATGCGGTTCCCTCCCCTTTTTTATCGGCAATCATTGCGATTATTTTATCCTCACGACGCCTTCTCCCGTCCCAATTCCTTCAACCTCCGCACATGCGATACCAGTGCATTGCTAAACGAAGGTTTCAGGTTGTAAGAAAAACCGTACTCCTGCGCGGTGCGCTCCACAATTGGTGAAATATTGCGGTAGTGTACATGGCAAATATGCGGAAACAAGTGGTGTTCGATCTGGAAATTCAACCCCCCGAGACACCAGTTCAAAAACCGGTTGTCGCGCGCAAAGTTGGCAGTGGTCAATAACTCATGAACCACCCAGTCGTTTTCCATCAAGCCGGTTGGACTAGGTAAAGGTTGCTCGGCGCCTTCTACCACGTGGGCCAATTGGAAAACTGTACTCAGCACCAAACCTGCCACCCAGTGCATCGCGATGAAACCCACCAACACCTGCCACCAGCTAAACGAGGTTAGCCACAACGGTAAACCGATGATCAGCAAAAGGTAAACGACCTTGAAGCCAATCATCTTGGTGTATTCCACCACTGGGTTGGTTTTTTCTTCGCCAGCCTGCTCTATTTTGAGGTATTTCCCCAAATTGATGAATTCTTTAACCAACTTAAAAATGGTCATCAAGCCATAAAAGAAAAAGGCGTGGATATGCTGATAATAGTGGATCTTCTTCAAAGGTTTGTGATCCGACAAACGGATGGGGCCTTTGTTGCCTATGTCTTCGTCTTGTCCATCGATGTTGGTAAAGGAATGGTGCAAAACGTTGTGTTGTATCTTCCAATTGAAAACATTGCTGCCTAAAAGATATAAAGTGCTGCCCATTAGGCGATTGACCCATTTGTGATTGGAGTAAGCGCCGTGTAAAGCATCGTGCATCACGCTCATACCAATTCCAGATACGCCCAGCCCCATGATTATGGTTAAAGCCAATGCAACCCAAGGACTCATAGGTACGGTGAGGATCAATACAAATGGTATCAAGTAGACGCTCAACATAACGATCGATTTCACGATCATGGTCGAATTGGCTTTGGTAGAGATGCCGCGCTCCTTGAAATAAGCATTAACATTGCGGCGTAGCGCAAGACTGAAGTCCCGCTGACTAGTATCGAGACTAGCGAATTTGATTTTTTCCATTTAAAACTGGACTGATGTTTGGTGAATAAGCAAGCGTTAAAACATTGAAATGCAATGTCTCAAAACCTAAAATCAAGAAGTAGTCTTGCTCAAGTACAGTGCAACCCGCTAATGAAGCTTGCTGCCATTAACCAATAGGTAATCAGTAATAGGGGAATTGGGATGATGTGTTTTTTTCGGAGTGCGCTAGCAAAGATACGTATTATTTTGATTGGTAGTAGAGACGAAAAAAAATAGCTCAACCCTGACAAGTTGATGTAATGAATTTTTTTATGCCCTAAAAACGGTTACATGTTTCGGCGGTATTGGCCGCCAACCTCATACAGTACTTGGGTAATCTGCCCCAGGGAGCACCATTTTGTTGCTTCCATCAAGGTGGCAAAAAGGTTGTCGTTTTGTAGGGCAGTGGTTTGGATTTGACGGGTTATTGCCGTGAATTCCGGGTAACCTGACAGGGGGGCTTGTGCCGCTTTCAGTCCCTCCAAAGCCGCGATTTGTTCTTCCTTTTCGGCGGTATTGGCGCGAATAACTTGATTGGGCGTAACGGTAGGGGAGCCCTCGCTGCTCAAAAAAGTATTTACCCCAATGATCGGCAGCTCGCCATTGTGTTTCAGGGTTTCATAGTACAGGCTTTCTTCCTGGATTTTTCCGCGTTGGTACATGGTTTCCATGGCGCCCAGCACCCCGCCGCGTTCGGTGATGCGGTCAAATTCGGCCAGTACCGCTTCCTCCACCAATTCGGTCAATGTTTCGATGATGAACGCACCTTGGAGTGGGTTTTCGTTTTTGGCCAAACCCAACTCGTGGTTGATGATCAGCTGAATGGCCAAAGCCCGCCGCACGCTTTCTTCGGTTGGCGTGGTGATGGCTTCATCATAGGCGTTGGTATGCAGGGAATTGCAATTATCGTAAATGGCATAAAGAGCTTGCAGGGTAGTGCGAATGTCGTTGAAGGCAATTTCTTGAGCATGCAGCGAGCGACCGGAGGTCTGGATGTGGTATTTGAGCATTTGCGAGCGTTCGTTGGCGCCGTATTTTTCTTTCATCGCCTTGGCCCAAATTTTGCGCGCTACCCTTCCAATCACCGCATATTCTGGATCTACGCCGTTGGAAAAAAAGAAAGACAGGTTGGGGGCAAAATCGTCGATGTGCATGCCCCGTGAAAGATAGTACTCCACAAAAGTAAACCCATTGGATAAGGTGAACGCCAATTGCGAAATGGGATTAGCGCCTGCTTCCGCAATATGGTAACCAGAAATGGACACCGAATAAAAATTGCGCACCTGCTGCTCTACGAAATAGGCTTGCATATCGCCCATCAAACGCAGTGAAAATTCAGTGGAAAAAATACAGGTATTCTGCGCCTGGTCTTCTTTGAGGATATCGGCTTGCACGGTACCCCGCACTGCGGAGAGGGTCTGCGCTTTTATTTTTTCATAAACAGCGGGCTCTAATACCTGGTCGCCAGTGACGCCGAGTAGTAAAAGCCCAAGTCCGTTATTGCCTTCCGGTAAGTCGCCCTGATAACGGGGGCGCTGTAGGCCGCGAGCTTCATAGCGCTGCTGGAGTTTTTTTTCTACCTCTTGTTCCAACCCTTCGGCGCGAATGTATTTTTCGCATTGCTGATCAACTGCGGCGTTCATAAAAAACGCAGCGATGGTGGCAGCAGGGCCATTGATCGTCATCGACACGGAGGTTTTGGGATCGCTAAGGTCAAAACCGGAGTAGAGTTTTTTGACATCGTCCAAGCAACAAACGCTTACGCCCGAGTTGCCAATTTTGCCATAAATATCGGGACGCAGATCGGGGTCTTCGCCGTACAAAGTGACGGAATCAAAAGCCGTCGACAAGCGGTTGGCGGGCATGCCTAAAGAAAGGTAATGAAAACGGCGGTTGGTACGCTCGGGGCCGCCCTCGCCCGCAAACATGCGCGTGGGGTCTTCGTTTTGACGTTTGAAAGGGAAAACGCCTGCCGCGTAAGGGAATTCACCTGGATAATTTTCCTGAAACGCCCAGCGCAAACGATCGCCCCAACTGTGATAACTTGGAGTGGCTACTTTGGGGATTTTGGTGTGCGACAAACTTTCGGTATAAGTTTTTACCCGAATGTCTTTGCCCCGCACTTGGTAGATGTATTCTTCACCTTGGTATTGGGTCTTTTTTTGCTCCCATTGCTCCAACACTTGAAGGCTGCGACGATCTAAGTCCATCTTTTTTTCGGCCAGCAGTTTTTCGATGATTGCTTGGGCGTCATTCTCCTCGGGCAACAATTGAGCGGTAGTGCTCAGTGCCTGGTAGGCGTTGGCCAAATCTGCTTGCCGTTCCGTCCAATGATTATATTCACGGATTTTTTCAGCAATTTCCGACAAGTAGCGTACCCGACTGGGCGGGATGATGTAGATCTTTTCCGACAGTTGCGTTGATGCAACCAGGCTGCTGGCAAAAATAACACCAGTTTTTTCTCTCAACACATTGAGGATGCCGCTGTACAAGGCATTCATTCCTGGATCGTTGAATTGGGCGGCAATGGTGCCAAAAACGGGCATTTCCTCCAAGGGTTTTTCCCAGGCCAAATGGGCGCGTTGGTATTGCTTGCGTACATCGCGGAGGGCATCAAGCGCACCGCGTTTGTCGAATTTGTTGATAGAGATGAGGTCGGCAAAATCAATCATGTCAATTTTTTCCAGCTGGGTAGCGGCGCCAAATTCGGGCGTCATCACATACAAGGCCGCATCAGAGTGCTCAACAATTTCAGTATCGGACTGGCCAATGCCGGAGGTTTCGAGTAAGATAAGGTCAAACCCTGCCGCTTTGAGCACATCCACCGCGCCACCTACATGTTTGGAGAGCGCCAAATTGGCCTGGCGGGTTGCGAGGGAGCGCATGTACACACGTGGGTTCGCCACTGCGTTCATGCGGATGCGGTCGCCCAAGAGTGCGCCGCCGGTTTTGCGTTTGGAAGGATCAACAGAAAGGATGCCAATTTTTTTGTCGGGAAAATCCAATAAAAAACGCCGCACCAGTTCATCCACCAAGCTGGATTTTCCTGCGCCGCCGGTGCCAGTGATGCCCAGTACGGGAATTTTTTGGGAAGCAACCTGCTGGTGGAGTTTTTCTTGCCAGTTGCGATTTGCTTCCGGATAATTTTCGAGGGCCGAAATAAGTCGGGCGATGGCATGCGGGTTATCGCTGCCGATGGTTTCCAATTCGCTGTCTAGTTTTTGCCCTACCGGAAAGTCGCACTGCGATAATAAATCGTTGATCATGCCTTGGAGTCCCATGCGTCGGCCGTCGTCGGGAGCGTAGATGCGGGCGATGCCATATTGTTGGAGTTCTTCGATTTCGGTAGGCAAAATAGTGCCGCCCCCGCCGCCAAAAATCTTGATGTGCCCGGCGCCTTTTTCCCGTAACAGATCGTACATGTATCTAAAAAACTCGTTGTGCCCGCCTTGGTAGGAAGTGAGTGCAATACCTTGCACATCCTCTTGAATAGCAGTATCCACAATGTCTTGCACTGAGCGGTTGTGCCCGAGGTGGATGACTTCTGCGCCCGAGCTTTGGAGCATGCGCCGCATGATGTTGATGGCCGCATCATGACCGTCAAAAAGCGAAGCGGCGGTTACGAGGCGGATCTTATTTTTGGGGACGTAGGCAGAAATGGCAGTCATAGCAAGGGATTTTTAAATCTGCCGCCAAGTTAAGGAATGGTTAAACAATAAACTACCACTTTATCCTTGCTCTTTCACCGCCACTCTTCCTATCTTTTTCGTTAAATAGCGCTGCTATTCGCCTCAAAAGATAGTCGATTGACTGCAAAATAGCGGCGGCTAAAATGGCACTTTATTATTCACCCATTCCTAATGAGAAGCACAATCAAATGGGCGAATTTCCGACAATCTCCAGCAATTCGCTCAACATCATTGCGGTGGCGCCCCAGAGCGTTTTTCCCTCGATGTCAAAATAAGGGATGTCTTTCAGAACTAAGTTATTGCCAACCGTTACCGTGGTGAGGCCTTCATTTTTTGGATCTTGAAAATGTTGGAAAGGGACTTCAAGAATGGATTTAACCTCCGAAACCTGCGGTTTAAATTTGGGATGATAATCCACTACGCCCACATACGGATTCACTTTAAAATTGCTGATGGGGATGTACAACTCGGTAAGTTGACCCAAGAGGCGAACCGTGCTGGGATCAACGCCTACTTCTTCCTCTGCTTCCCGCAAAGCGGTACGATCCAGAACAACATCCGTATCATCAAAACGGCCACCAGGGAAACTGATTTGCCCCTTGTGTTTGTCGTTGTGGTTGCTGGATTCACGTTCAATAAAAACCAGGTGCCACGCTTCATTTTTTGGAAAAAAAAGCGCCAGTACCGCCGAAGCCGTTGCTTGTGGCGGGGTAGCTAAACTAGTGCGTCGTTGAGGATGTGCCATTCGAAACTGCGCCGCTTCGCCAGGTAGCGGTTGTTGAAGACGCGTTTCGATGAGCTGGATAAAATCGTTTTTCATAAAAGCATTAACAAACCGTGGAAGGGAAGGTTGAAAATAAAAAACCCTGATAAACGAAAGGCATTTATCAGGGTTTTGCGTGGAAAAACGTACTGTAAGCGATCAAAAACGATCGGTTACAGCATTATTGGTTGTCTTCCTTATTGGATTTAAGTAGGTACAACTCCAAGGCGCGGGTCATCGACGGAATCTCTGGCGCTGGCGCATTGATGTTGACAGTGAGACCGCGTTCTTCTACTGCTTTTTTGGTGGTATTGCCAAAAACAGCGATGCGGGTATCATTTTGCTTGAAATCGGGGAAGTTATCGTACAGCGACTGGATGCACAAGGGGCTGAAAAACACCAGTACATCATAAGTCACATCGCTCAAGTCGGAGAGGTCAGAACTTACGGTGTTGTACATGTTGGCTTCTTTCCAATTGAGCCCATTGTCGTCGAGGTACTTGCTGATGTCTTTAGCGCCAAGGTTGGAACAAGGCAGTAAAAACTTTTCCCCTTTGTGTTTTTTAAGGTAAGCTCCTAAATCTTCAATGACGCGGGTGCCGACAAACACCTTTCTTTTCCGGTAAACGATGAACTTCTGCAAGTAGTTGGCGATGGCTTCGGTCAAGCAGAAGTACTTGGTTTCTTGCGACATTTTCACGCGCATCTCTTCACATACGCGAAAGAAGTGGTCCACTGCATTTTTGCTGTTCAAGATTACCGCTGTGTATTCTTCCAGGCGAATGCGTTGGCGCCGAAAATCTTTTGCGTCTACCGCTTCAACGTGGCTAAAAGTACGCCAGTCGATTTGTAGGTTGTATCGCTTCTCCAGATCGTAATAAGGAGATCGGTCTGGTTTAGGTTGGGAAACGAGTATCGTTTTTACACGTTTAAAGGTTTCCAATTGTACCATTACGTTAGCTGCCATGCAAATTATTTTTGGTAATCTACCGCAAATTGCAAATTATCTACTTTAGTTGAAGTTGAGCGCCAACTTTAGGCCAACTAAAATAGGTGCAATCTCAACGGTGCAAATATACAACAAAAAGTGAAATTGGTAAAACATCAAAAAACGATTAGCGATGATCAGACTCCGCAGCGTTCGGAAAACATAAGTTGCTCCCAGAAACGCTAAGGCGCCAAACACCAGGAAAGGCGCGATGTTTGGAGGCCCATAGGCCAGCAAAACGTTGATCGGTACCAGTGCCAAGCCAATGATGATCCCAAAAACTATAATCAAAAAATTGTATCTCTCAGTTTCTTTA
Source organism: Saprospiraceae bacterium (assembly GCA_040401995.1). Taxonomy (GTDB): domain Bacteria; phylum Bacteroidota; class Bacteroidia; order Chitinophagales; family Saprospiraceae; genus Haliscomenobacter. Next base: position 6,743 of record JBBANM010000030.1, on the reverse strand, counting down.
TGCACAGGAAAAATATATCCTATCATCGAAATCACGATATGTTTCAACAAAAAAGCGATAATTATAATTCCGATACACCCGGATATCTGCAAAAGAAAATTTCCCGGTAAATTGACCTGGAAATAGCGCAGCAAAAAGAACAAGAAGATGCCCGCATTGAGCATGAACAAGCTATACAACAACAAAAAAGGCAAAATGCCTCTACCCGCTTGTTCGCGGAAGAGCTGATTGAGCCAGTTGTCGCTCAAAAATGCCTGAGCTGTTTTTTGGACTTGATTGCGCAGCAGCGTCATTAAAAACGCTAGAAAAAGTAAAGTTCCGGTAACAACGCCAAATTTCACCCGTTGTAACATGGCTTCTGGCGAAATGGGCTTGCGTATGCGCGGCGCGGCCGGACGAGGAGTAAAAGCAGTAGCGCCAGGCTGGGGGTTCAAAACGACCTTGTTTTTATTGGGTCGAACCAGAATCTCAAATGGATTGGCCTTAACCGCAGGATCCAACACAGCAATCTGCCTTTTGAGTCGATAGGTCAACTCAAAAGGGTTCTCCTCCTGTTGTGCTAATAAGGTGTTGCCCCATAGACAAGCAAATAGGAAAAAAACGATAATCCGGTTAATGCGATGTTGTATCAAAATTGCGGCCCTAGTTAACTTGCCGCAAAAATACATCTTTTCTGTGTTTTTTCAGCAAGAATCTTGTATTAAGTGTTGAAAGGGGATGAAGCGACAATATTCACGTTGGTTTTTTTGAATAATCGCGACATTTCTTCATCGTGGCCGACTTATTCTACAGTGCCGCGGATTCGCAAAATCACCTGCTCGGTACTCAAATTGGTCAATACGGAGATGGTTTTAGTAAAAGGCCCTTTGACATGAGCATCATAGGTAGCACTGATTTCGGTACTTTTTCCGGGTTTGATGGTTTTTTTGCTATAGCCGGTGGCAGTACAACCGCAAGAAGCTTGTACGGTAGTAAGTAAAAGGGGCAATTTGGTTTTATTTTTAAGCTTAAAAACTGCCTTTGCTGGCACATCTTGTTTGATGGTACCAAAATCATGTTCCAATTTGTCCCAAATAACAGCACCCCCTTTTTTCTTTTCTGCTTTTTTTTGTTTGTGTTTAGCATTGGGCGTTGCAGTCAAATTGGTCTCCGTTTGAGCTAGTGATAAGGTGTAACTGCCAATGAACAAAAACAAAGCAAGTACGATTCTCATGATTTGTTGGTTTTCTTATGGAAAATGTTCGGTGTACAAAGTTAGTACATCTTTGCTAATGCCCAACAAACTTTGTTAACGAGCTGTTAATCCGTTTACTGGGGATGAATAGTTCGGTTTACCTTTGCCAAATGAAAGATATTCAGATTCTTCGGGTGTTTGTATTGGGGGTCATTGCCATCCTTGGCATAATTGCCTTGCAAACATATTGGGTGCTGAATACTTGGAACAACAACGAAGAGGAATTCAACATTAAAGTCAATCGGGCATTGTATCGGGTAGCTCGCTCGCTGGCCGATTACAACAGCGTCACCCTGCCGCCGCGCAACCTCATCAAAAAACGGAGCAACAACTATTATATCGTCAACACTGAGTTTGAGATCGACCCCAGCGTGTTGGAGTTTTTTTTACAAAGGGAACTGGAAGCGATGGCCTTGAACATCGATTTTGAATACGCGGTTTTTGATTGCTCCAATCGACAAATGGTTTATGGCGACTACTGTAGCTATTCTTCCAAAAGCAAACGGGATTTAAAATTGGGTGTTTTTCCCACCGATCATGAATTTACCTATTATTTTGGCGTTAGGTTTCCCACTCGTGCTAATTATTTGTTTGGAAAAATGCAATTGTCGGCGATCTTGAGCGGTATTTTGTTCATCACTGTGTTATTTTTTGCTTATTCCTTATTTGTCATTTTGCGACAAAAACGCTTAACGGAAATGCAAAAAGATTTCATCAACAACATGACCCATGAGTTCAAAACTCCGTTATCGACTATTCAGATTGCTGCCGATGTTTTTTTGAACAACCATCATGTGCAGGCCGATCAGCGTTTGTTTCAGTATGCCGGAATCATTCGCGAGCAAAATAGTCGGCTTAATGCGCAAGTAGAGCGCGTGCTTCAGGTAGCGCGTTTTGAGCAAAACCACTTTTTATTGAGCAAAGAACCACTGGATTTGGCGGAACTGATTCGTACAGTGGCGCTGAGCGAGAGTATACGCGTACAAGAAAAAGGGGGGGCAATCCACTTGGAATTAAACGACATCAGCCCGGTTTGGGCCGATCGCTTCCACCTGACTAATTTATTGCACAGCCTAATCGACAATGCTACAAAATACTGTCGCACCATACCCGAAATCACCATCAAACTAGGGATCGTTGGGCAAGAGGTTCATCTGTCGATCGCCGATAACGGTATTGGGATTGCCAAAGAACACCAGGGGAAGGTATTTGAAAAATTTTATCGCGTGCCCACCGGCAATGTGCACAACGTGAAAGGTTTTGGACTGGGGTTGTATTACGTACGCCGGGTGTGTACAGCACATGGCTATAAAATCGTTTTGCTGAGTGAAATCGGCATTGGAAGTATGTTTTTGATCAAAATACCTTACTACAGCTCAAATCAATCATCGGAATGAAAGCCCACCTTTTATATGTAGAGGACGATCCTAGCCTAAGTTTTGTAACCCGAGATAATCTGGAACAAGAAGGCTATCAAATTACTTGTTTTGAGGATGGCCAAAAAGCCTTGGAGGCAGTGCGTGTACAGCGGTTTGATCTTTGCATTCTGGATGTGATGCTTCCAGAGGTAGATGGGTTTACCATCGCGGAGGAAATCCGCAAATACGACAAAGAGACGCCTATATTATTCATCACCGCCAAATCGCTCAAAGAGGATCGCATCCATGGCTTGAAGATTGGCGCCGACGATTACCTTACCAAGCCATTTAGTATTGAAGAGTTGTTGCTAAAGATTGATATTTTTTTGCGGCGGCGGCATGTAGTCAATGCACCTACGCCGTCTATTTTACGCATTGGGCAATATGATTTCCATCCCGCTAACTTGATTCTTAATGGATTTGGCCAAGAGCGGCGTTTAACGCAAAAAGAAGCCAATTTGCTTTCCTATTTTGCTGCTAACCGGCATCAGGTGGTACGGCGTGCGGCAATTTTAGAACAACTTTGGGGCGAAGACGACTACTTTTTAGGGCGCAGTTTGGATGTATTTGTTTCCCGCCTACGCAAGTACTTACAAAAAGATGAACGCATCCGCATCGAAAACGTACATGGAATTGGGTTTCAATTTGTTTGTCCAGACTAAATTTACCTGCCGTTTGAGCTAGTTTCCAGTAATTATATGAACTATTCAGGTTTGTTATTCTAGACAAAGCAATTACCTTTGCGTCGGTTTTGTAAAAGAAAAACGGTCTAAGGTTTTCATATTTTGCTAGAAAACGTAATTTTGCAAGCCTTTGAAGGACAGCCCCTTATTTGAATACCCTGAAGTGGGTATTTTAGCGTTCTACCGGTTTGTGAATTTGTGGTAAAACAAGCGAACATTTTCACTTTTTTACGGCAAAAAAACAACACGAGTAAGGCGTTAAGGAACGGGTGAATAATAAAGTGTCAATATAGCCGCTGCTATTTTGCTGCCAATCGACTATCTTTTGAGGCGCAATGTGGAGCATTGTAACGAAAAAGATAGGAAGAGTGGCGGTGAAAGAGCAAGGCAAGATTGATACTTAATTGTTTAACCGTTCCTAAGGGCAAAAATGGATACTAGAAATTAAAAGTGAAGAACAGATGGCATTGATTAGTCAAATTCGGAAAAATGGCGCATGGGTATTGGTTGTACTGATTGCCCTTGGCTTGCTCGGCTTTATCATTCAAGACATGACGGTGGGGCAAACCAGTGTATTTGGTAGCATGCAACCAACCGTAGGGAAAGTAGAAGGCCAAAAAATTGATATCAACGATTTCAATCGTACCGAAAGCATTCTATATGCCAACTCTACTGCCGATATTTTTGGACGCCGCAGCGCACTGTGGGAGTACTATGTCGAAAAAATATTGGTCGATAAAGAAGCCAACTCTTTGGGCTTGGGCGTAAGCAAAACGGAATTGCTGGATTTGCAATTTGGTCCAGACCCCAGCCCAATTATTGTACAGCGTTTTACCGACCAAGTAACAGGTCAGGTAAATCGCGAGCAATTGGGGCAGTTGAAGCAAATGATCAGCAGCAATACCCTCCAACCGGAAGCGCGCTCTTACTGGGCCATTCAGGAGAAAGAGATCATCAAAGATCGTTTGCAGAAAAAAGTAGAAGCTTTGGTATCTAAAGGCTTGTATACGCCAGCATGGATGGCTGAAGCTACGCAAAAAGAGAATACCTCAATGTTGAACGTACATTATGTGCGGATACCATTTGACGAAGTAGATAACTCTGACGTAACGCTGTCTGACGGTGACTATGAGCAATACCTCAAGGCTCATGCCAGCAACTACGAAGTTGAAAAACCTACGCGTAAAATCAGCTTCCTAACTTTTGATGTTAAAGCATCTAAGCAGGACTCTGCAACACACCGCAATAAGATTTCAGCGCTTTTAGCTGAATTCCGCAGTACGCCAAACGATACGGCTTTCACCGAGCGCAATCAAGGAATTTTTGATGGCACTTTTGTGAAAAAAGAAGCAGTTAGCCCGGTTATTGCGGATAGCGTTTTCTCGCGCCCTGTTGGTACCGTTCTCGGGCCATACCTTGATGGCGGCGCTTTTAAAGCAGTAAAAATTGTAGGTCGCCAGGTTATTGCCGATAGTGTGCGTTCTCGCCACATCCTGATTCGCGCTTCTGATGCTGCAACTTTGGCTGGCGCTCGCGCGAAAGTCGATAGCTTGAAAAAAGAAGTAGAGGCTGGTCGCGCTAAATTTGAAGATCTGGCTAAAAAATTTAGCCAAGATGGCAGCTCGCTTAAAGGCGGTGATTTGGGATACACTGGCCTGGGCGGGATGGTTAAGCCATTCAACGATCTGATCTTTTTCAAAGCAGAACAAGGCAAAGTGTATACGGTAGAAACACAGTTTGGAGCTCACTTAGTGGAAGTAACCGGAAAGAAATCGACTACCAACGCTTCAGGTGTTCGCTTGGCTTATTTGAGTCAGTCGATTACTCCTTCTGATGAAACACAGCGCAGCATTTACGATAAAGCGCAGGCTTTCTTAGCTGCTCACAAAGGCGGTTTGGAAGATTTGGAGTCAGCTGTTAAAAAGCAAAAAAGCCTAAAACTGGAAAATAGCGCAGGTGTAACCGAGAATGATTATTTCTTAGGTTCACTGGGTTCAGGCCAGCAAGTACGCGACATCATCAAGTGGGCATTTACCGCAAGCCTTGGTCAAGTTTCTCCTGAATTGTACACCTTTACTGATGCTGTTGAATTCTTTGACAGCAAGTATGTTATCGCGGCACTTAAAACCATTCAGAAACCTGGAGCGGCTACCGTTGCTCAAGTGAAAGAGGAATTGGAGCCACTGGTATTGAACTACAAAAAAGGGGAGATCATCAGCGGCAAAATCAAGAGCAAAAACCTAAGCTCTATTGCCAGCCAGTTCAAGTCAAAAATCGACACTTTGCCGAATATGCGTTTCACCATGAGCTTTATTCCTAACTTGGGTAATGAGCCAAAAGTATTGGGTGAAGCCTACCGATTGAATCAAGGTCAGGTATCTAAACCGATTATTGGCAATAGCGGTGTGGTGGTATTAGAAGTAGTTGGAAAAACACCGCCAACGCTTCCACCTAGCTTATTTGAATTGCAAAGTTCTATGGCCTCAAATACACGATCACAGGTAGCAACTAAATTGATGCAGGCGATCAAGAAAAAGGCCAATATCAAAGATAATCGCTCGAAGTTTTTCTAAGGAAGAGCAAGGATATATTCTTTTGAATGCAAAGCGCGGATCAAGTGTCAAATTTGATCCGCGCTTTTTTTTTACTCACTACGCCTGCGAACTAAAAATCCAAACATACTCTTAATGACAAAAGATAGACAAACCAATGTTAAGCCTGTTTAGCAGACTTTTATGTTACAGCAAATAGGGACAAATTAAGGTTCACAAACTAAACAACCGCTATTATGAAAAATATTTACTGTAGAGCGACCCTATTTAATCTTGGCGCCATGAAAAAATGGATAATCTTTACGCTTTTGATTATTAGCCAAACTGCTTTGAATGCTCAAACTACTTTTCTTGAGGCCAAATACCTTTTTAAGGACGCTAAAGGTTTTCAGGATACGATTTTGGTAGGGCGGAGTTCGTTGGCTTGTGATACCTCACTCAATGCAGTTTTGGGAGAAATAAAGATTAGTGATGCTTTTCCTGATAGCTTGAAATTTAAGGTAATTGGAACAAAAATTAAGCTATACCTTTACTCTGACACACTTATATACAAACCCAATTTTTCGAAGAGGATTTTTTTTCTCCAAGGAGAACGAGATCAATCAATAAGTCCTGAATGTTACTCTTACTCTCTTGAGCTCATTGTTTTTAAATGTAGAGTAACCAATTTTCCATTAAAAATAGCTTGGAAGGACTTAATATTTAATGACGGATATAGGGGTGAAGCTTTTCTTTTAGGTCCTTCACTTATTAGTGATAAAGACGGTATTAAATTTAATCTTGACCCTCAAAATTTGACTTATAAGTATGTGGACAAAATAAATTAATGATATTTTTGCATCTAAAAAAATATGGG
>JBBANM010000029.1:0-70126 GCA_040401995.1 Saprospiraceae bacterium | reverse complement strand
TGGGGTGAATTTTGGCCATTTGTAGCGCGAATAAAAAATCCAAACACACTCTAAGTACCAGATCTCAAACCTGGGGACGTAATGGTATCGACAGGAGAGTGAACTGGTTAGTAAGCATGCCGGAGAATGATAGCCCACTTCGTTATTACTGCGCTATCGACCACAATTGGCGAGTCTAACTACGCCTTGGCTGCCTAATTCTAGGAATTAGAAGCCTTTGTACGAGACGCACGCTCCATGTGAGTTTGCCCTTTGCCTAACCGGGCAGCGTCCGTGCATAACCAACGTCTAGGCTGGGAAAGTGGGTTGGCCCGATTTACTTTCTAAGATCCAGGGCTGGGTGTAAGGATGGTGCGTTGCTGGACCTACCCTTCCACCAAGATCAAAACAAGCAACTAAGCATGTAGAAGGCTAATGAGTGCTTTCTCTGGACGCGAGTTCGACTCTCGCCGTCTCCACGACGAATCCAAAATCTCTTTGGTAAAAGCCCGGAATGGTAACGTTCTGGGCTTTACTATTTTTAATGCTAATACTAACGTCCTTCAAACAACCAGCGTTGTGGCCGGTATTTTCGCAACTCGAATTTCATAATGCTGCGCTCTTCAATAAACTTCACCGCCTCGTCGGCATCATCGGTAAATAAAATAAATTCCATTTCCTTGGCGGTGATCACGCCCCGCGTCAGCATATTTTGGAAATGTTCTTGCAAGTGTTGGTGGTATTGGGTATCAAAAATGACCACCGGAAAATCAAAGATTTTACCCGTTTGGATCAAGGTAGCCGCTTCAAACAACTCATCGAGCGTGCCAAAACCGCCGGGCATCACTACAAAAGCATAGGAATATTTTACCAGCAAGGTTTTGCGTACAAAAAAGTAGCGGATGTTAACCCATTTGTCGAGGTAAGCATTGTGGCTCTGTTCTTTGGGCAACACGATATTGCAACCCACACTGCGACCGCCAACGGCTTTTGCCCCTCGGTTGGCGGCTTCCATCAAACCAGGTCCGCCGCCAGTGAGAATGGTAAAACCCAATAGCGCCAACTTGCCCGATAAAGTACTGGTGGCCTGGTATTCAGGGGTGGTTTCGCCCAAGCGAGCCGATCCAAATACCGTTACCGCCGGGCCGGTGAAATGCAACGCACGTAAACCGCGAAAAAAATCAACCATTACTTTGAGTACAAAACGAAACTCCTTCCATCTGGAGTGGGGGCCTTCTAAAAATTGAATCTCGGTATTGGGCATAGTTAGAAGTGTTTTTGTAAAATCTGTTCTAAAAAATGTTGATCAATGTCGTCAAAGGAAGCCAATTCAGAACTGTCAACATCAAAAACGCCTAGCAAGGTACCTTGTTCATCAATCACGGGGACAACAATTTCGGATTGGGAATTGGGGTCGCAGGCAATGTGTGCTGTTCCTTGCGCCAAAGCATGTACGTCGCTCACTACTTGTGTTTTTCGCTCCTGCGCAGCTTTACCACAAACGCCTCGTTCAAAATCAATGTGCAAACACCCCAAAGTGCCTTGGTACGGCCCTACGGATAATCGCCCATTGCGTACCAAGTAAAACCCGACCCAGTAATAATAGGTCAAATGCGATTTCAGTATGGAGTTGATGCTGGCCATTTTTAAGATGGGATCGGTTTCGCCGGTAAGCAAAGCTTCTAATTCTTCAACTGCGGCTTGATAAGCGGCAGTTTTTGCAGCCTGATCCATGTTGATGGATGGCCGAATGAAATAAGGCATGGTAGCGGATGCAGACATGGTATTTAGGATGAATTTTGTTGTAAGAGGCAACGCATCGAGAAGAAAAATTGTTTTAATTTCCCTTGCAAAGGAAAAAATCAATTTTACTCCTTTTCAATCAGATTGTTTAAAATTACTTTGTACTTACTCGAAGTTGTTTAACTTTGTAAAAAGGTAAAACTAATATGATCGTTCAACAGAATACAACTTTCCCTAAAACATTTGCAGAGTTTTTTGCAGGTATTGGCTTAATGCGTATGGGATGATCGAGAAATGAATCGACTATTTAAGATCAAATAAATATGGGGAGTGTAAATTTATCCATCAGACAAAAGGCGATTTTAACAGGATTGTTTCTATCTAAATTTGATGAAGATGGGTTAAGCTCTTTAGGGTTTAAGGGTTTCCATGAAGCATTCAACGCTATTGGCTATGCGATTGGGGTAAAACCTGCTTCCATAAAAAACTATCGGGATGAATTTGATCCTTATTTCCCAAATTCTCGTAAGGGTTGGAGGAATCGCAAACTTAGAGATTACTGTGCTAATGTCATGAATGATTTCGATAAAGTTAAATTCGATGACTTTAAAGACATTATACAAGGATTCTTATTTGAAAATTTTGAATTTGAAAATTTTCTTGAAAAAATAGAACTAGAAGAACAAAAAAATAGCATTGCAAAAAGATTGATAACAGGAAGATCCGCCGAAGAATATTTTAAACAAAATTATGTAAATGAACAAGTGTTTTCAGAATTTACTTTACTCGATACGACCCAGATGGGGTGTGGTTTTGATTTTCGGTTATTGAATGGAGAGAAATATTTTTGTGTTGAAGTAAAAGGCTTGAGCGAAAAATCAGGATCAATTCTTCTTACTGAAAAAGAATATTTTACCGCTCAGAAATTGAAAAACCATTATTGCCTTTTTTTAGTTTTAAATTTCATAGAAAAGCCGTTTCATAAGTTTGTCTTTAATCCGTTAGAATCAGAAATTCTCTTTAAAAGACAAGAAAGACAGGTTATTCAAGTTAATTACACAGCAATTATTTGATATCATAGTTAAAGGCTTATATTTTATCTTAAATTCGGTTTTAAAAATATCAATTTTTATGGGTAGAGTAAGAGGTGAAAACGAAAAAATAAACTTACTTGAAGTGCTAGTGCCCTACTTTGAGTTGACTAATATTGATGAGGACATTGTTCAAATCAAAAGAGTTAATGACTTCATGTTAAACCAGCTCCTAAATGAATTTGGAGAAAATAGATCTTTTGTAAATGAAGGAGATGATATTGACGTTGGAGAAATTAAGAGTTTAATAGATGCTTTAAGAGAACTCCAGCTTGAGCGCTTACCAATTGATCAACGAAATCAGATATTGACTTCTTTTCAAAGTTACCTGGTTGATCGAATTCGAGATTTCCATAATAGACAAAAAATAAAATTGGTTTATAACCCCAAGCTATCTACTTGGCAAATGATTTATAATTTATTGGAAACTGCAAAGATAGAAGGTAAAGCAGGTTATGTGGCTCAACATTTAGTGGGTGCAAAACTACAGTTGCGTTTTCCGAATTTATCAATTTCTAATGAGTCTGTAAGTACTGCGGATCAGCCAACTAATCGGAACGGTGATTTTTTAGTGGGCAATACTGTGTTCCATGTCACGGTATCGCCAATGCAAGCAGTTTTTGAAAAATGTCAAGCAAATTTAGAACAAGGATTTAAAGTTTATTTGTTAGTCCCTGATGCTAAACTTGCAGCGGCTAGACAGTTAGGAGATCAATTTTGCGCTGGTCAAATTTCAGTAGAATCTCTTGAATCTTTTTTATCCCAAAACATTGACGAGCTAAGCACATTTACTATAAACCAATTGAAAGAAAAGATTACTAGCCTGCTTAGAATTTATAACGAAAGAGTTGATTCGGTTGAAATAGATAAGTCTTTAATGATTGAGTTACCTTCTAATCTGGATGCGACTTAAAAAATGGTAAATACGAAAATCAGCTCAAATCAATTCTTTGTTCATAGTTGAGCTAATTTTTTCGCCAAATATCCATCATGACCGAGCTAGAGGAGAAAATTGAAAACACCAGTTGGCTTGAAAAATTGGCGCTGGAAAGCTGGCAGGGAGAAATGATCATCTCCGGGGCCGCTATTTTTGGGGCCTTTCAGCTACCAGGAGCACTTCGTTCCCTTGTTCACTTTGCATTGACTACCTTGAACGAAGAAGTATTGAATGTGCTTTATTTTGTCTTTATTTACCTCAGTTTGGCGGTTGCCGTTTTGATTGCCTCCTTTCTTGTTCACTTTATACTACGTTCGGTTTGGATTGGAATAGTAGGGTTATGGTCCGTTTTTCCACAAGGCATCAATACCCAAAGCGAAAAATATAGTGCCTCCTTCTTACGCCAAGCAACTGAAGACTTTGGTGATCTAAATGGCTTTGTCAAACGCTTGGATCAACTGTGTAGCATCGTTTTTGCTTTTGCTTTTAACATTGTGATGAATTTTATCTCTTTATCGCTTTTGTTGGCGGGCTTTATTCTGTTCGCATTTATCATAAACAAGCTCATCCCTCAAATCCCTTTTTCCACTGTGCTATATGGCCTGGGTTTGCTGCTCTTTCCACTCGTTGTTCTTTCTGGGGTGATGAATTTAAAGTCCTTGCGTGATAAAAAATGGGTAGAAAGAATTCATTATCCCTTTTTTCAAAAAAGATTTGCCCGCATCGTTTTCAATGTTTTTTATGAACCCCTTTTTTACATCAACTTTGTTTTTTTGACCAACCTCAATCGCTATCGGTTTCCAATTGTAATGATCTTTTGCATGATAATCGTGATGCCCATCGATTCTTATATCTTAGTGGATTCCAAAATGCTGTTTCTACAGCAGGATGTCTATTTTTCAGTGGGCGATTCCGAAAAAAGATTGTACAATCAGCACTATGAAGATCAGTTAGAACCCAATCAGATCCTGTTGATGCCGGTGATACCCCATGATCGTGTTCCCAAAGAAGCCTTGAAAGTGTTTATTCCGCTACCCGAAAGAGAGTTTTCCATCATTCGCAAAAAATGGGGCGTCTACAAAAACAATAAGCAATTATCAGAGTATGAGAATGATGAAAAACGACGTGCTTTTGATTTGGCAAACATAAAAAAGTATCTCTCTATCCAGATAAATGGTCAGCCCTTATCCAACTTAACTTATCGTTTTGCCGATTACCCCATTACCAATGATAAGGGCATCATCACCTATATTCCCAGTGATAATTTGCAATTGGGGGATAATGTACTGCGCATCGTCTCCAATTATTACCTGCTCGAAGGTCGAAAAAAACAAAATAGCATTCCTTTTTGGTGTGATGCCGCTAAGGAATAAGGAAACCTACTTTTCGGAGCTTCCGCCTTCTTCAAACCACACTGGATCTTGAATCTCAGGGTCGCCATTGTAATTGACTGTAATCTCCTCGCCTGGTCGAATATCGCGGATCGACCAAATTTCAATCGTGTCAGAGTCAGGATCGCACCAATAGCGGGCATTTGGGGTGCGCGAGTGGTTGTACAGAGAGCCAAAACCCAATGCTATGGCGCATTCGTCGTCGTTGCCGCCCCACAGGAAATAATAATCGTGCAGCTTGGTCTTATGGATCACCGGCAGGTCTTCGGCAGGGAGAGAAATCACCGGACAAATTTCTATCAAGGAGTCATCAGGTACTTCTTCCAAGGTGAAGACACCTCTGCCACCTATTTTTGAGGGGCCAAAAAACAAAGAGGGTATGCGTTGCATGTCGCTTTAATCAATTCATTGGTGAAAATAGACAACTGTTGGTGTGTTCACAACCACAGTGCCAAGAGCTGGTAAATCTGGCCATGACAATCGTCACTTCGGCGAAGGAACGGGTGAATAATAAGTTCTTGCTTTAGCCGCCGCTATTTTGCCGTCAATCAACTATCTTTTGAGGCGCAATGTGGGGCATTGTAACGAAAAAGATAGGAAGAGTGGCGGTGAAAGAGCAAGGCAAAAGAAAGCACTTATTGTTTGACCGTTCCTAAAGCAAATTTACTTTGGTTTTATTCGCCAACGCTAGTATTTTAGCCAAATTAAAACACAAACTTACATGAAAATAGTTTCCTTTTTCACTTTGCTGCTATTTTGCAGTGTCAACTTATGTGCCCAACAACCTTCGGCACGACTTACTGATGCACGAACCGAACGCAAAATCGATTCCCTGCTGCGCTTGATGACCCTTGAAGAAAAAGTTGGTCAGCTCAATCAATACACCAGCAGCTGGGAACTTACCGGGCCGCTGCCTACCGACAACGACAACCAAAAAAAATTGGATCAGCTGCGTACCGGACAGATCGGCTCGATGCTCAACGTAATTGGCGCCGATGCAACGCGTAAAGCACAGGAATTGGCCTTGCAAAGCCGCTTGAAAATTCCCCTCATTTTTGGTTATGATGTCATTCATGGACACAAAACCATGTTCCCCATTCCTTTGGGGGAATCGGCTAGTTGGGATTTAGACATCGTGGAAAAAGGCGCTCGCGTAGCCGCCATTGAATCTTCGGCGGCGGGAATTCACTGGACCTTTGCACCGATGATGGACATCTCACGAGATCCGCGTTGGGGCCGAGTGATGGAAGGCTCGGGTGAGGACACTTATTTGGGCGCTAAATTGGCAGTAGCTCGGGTACACGGTTTTCAAGGCGCCGATCTTTCTGCCAACAATACCATTGCCGCTTGTGCCAAGCATTTCGCCGGTTACGGTTTGGCCGAAGCGGGTCGCGACTACAATACGGTAGACATGAGCGAGCATACTTTGCGCAACGTGGTTTTACCGCCTTTCCAAGCAGCAGTTGATGCGGGAGTAGCAACGGTGATGAACTCCTTCAACGAAATTGGCGGTGTACCCGCTACTGCCGACCCACATCTTCAACGCGATATCCTCAAAGGCGAATGGGGTTTTGATGGGTTTGTAGTATCTGACTGGGGCTCCATTGGCGAGTTGATCCCTCATGGCGTAGCGAAAGACAACAACGATGCGGCGCGTTTGGCCATCACCGCCGGTAGCGATATGGATATGGAAGCCCGCGCCTACATTGGCGAATTGGCTAAATTGGTGAAAAACGGTGTGGTAGGCGAGCAGACTTTGAACGATGCCGTTCGTCGGGTTTTGCGGGTCAAATACAAATTAGGCTTGTTTGATGATCCTTTCCGTTATTCGAATGCAGAGCGGGAAAAAAACTCGATCTACACCAAAGAACACCTCGCCATTGCCAGGGAAAGTGGTAAAAAATCAATCGTTTTGCTGAAAAACGAAAAAAACTTGTTGCCGCTTATCAAAAACATCAAATCCATTGCGGTAATCGGCAGCTTAGCCAATGATAAGGATACGCCTCTGGGTAACTGGCGTGCACAAGCAGTAGCCAATTCAGCGGTTTCACTTTTAGAAGGCATCAAAGCCAAAGTGGGGGCAACTACCAAAGTAACTTATGCTGAAGGCTATAAACTGGCCATCGGCGAGCGCATCTTTGCCAAAGATTTGGTTTTTGAAACGCAGGATCGTTCTGGTTTCAAAGCGGCGATCGATGCAGCCAAAACGGCGGAAGTAGTGGTAATGGCCATCGGCGAAGATTGCTACCAAACCGGCGAAGGCCGCAGTCATGCCGATTTAACCTTAAAGGGTTTACAGGAAGAATTACTCAAAGAAATCTACAAGGTGAACAAAAACATTGTGGTGGTTTTGATGAATGGTCGGCCCTTGTTGATCAATTGGGAGGCCGAAAATGTTCCTGCCATCGTTGAGGCTTGGCACTTGGGATCGGAAGCAGGCAACTCCATTGCCGATGTTCTTTTTGGGGATTACAATCCTTCAGGAAAATTGCCAATTACTTTCCCCAAGAATATGGGACAAATTCCATTGTACTACAACCGTAAAAGCACTGGACGGCCTTATGCGCCCGGAGTAGTTTTTTGGTCGCACTATTCAGATAGTGAGAATGCGCCCTTATATCCCTTTGGTTTTGGGTTGAGTTACAGCACCTTTACTTTTTCTGATATCAATTTGAGCAGCAAGATTATGGGTCAAGGTTCGCCGATTCAAGTAACGGTAACGGTTACCAATACCAGCAAAGTAGCCGGAACGGAAGTGGTTCAATTGTACGTTCGGGATATGGTGGGTAGCGTAACACGCCCTATCAAAGAATTGAAAGGTTTTGAAAAAGTAATGCTTCAGCCTGGAGAAGCGCGGAAGGTTACTTTTACCCTTTCCACCAAAGATTTGGCTTTTTACAGTGCTGCTAAAAAATGGGAAGCAGAACCAGGCGATTTCAAAGTGATGGTAGGTCCAAACTCTGATAACCTGAAAGAAGCCAGCTTTGAATTGAAATAGGTTAATTTATAGTAAAGAAGCTGGGGTGTCATCACCTGCCGATAACCTCGCTTCCATATCATCTTTCAGCGCAACGCCGCTGAGTTGCAAGCGAAAAACTGCTTGAATCAAGTAAAGTAGTTTTTCGCTTGCCATTTTAAAAGGTAGACCTTCGGGGCGAATATTAGACAAACAATTGCGGCTTTCATCGGTACGCCCCACTGCTGGCGCAAAAGTAAGATAAGCCCCCATGCTATCGGGCGACGACAATCCTGGGCGTTCGCCAATCAAAATGAGCGTTGCTTTGGCATGTAAAAGTTCGCCAATCTCATCGGCTAGGGCTACCCGCCCTTGTTCCGCCAATACCAAAGGCGCCAATTTGATGCCAAGATCCTG
This sequence comes from Saprospiraceae bacterium, assembly GCA_040401995.1. Classification (GTDB taxonomy): domain Bacteria; phylum Bacteroidota; class Bacteroidia; order Chitinophagales; family Saprospiraceae; genus Haliscomenobacter. Next base: position 61,612 of record JBBANM010000029.1, on the reverse strand, counting down.
TAAACGCGGGATCAACAATTCCAATAAAGCAACAACATGGGTATTGACTGCGGTAGCTGACAATCCATCGGCAATGATCAGCGCTAAATCGTAGTTTTGATCTTGCTCCAATTGCAATTCCGCCACTGAATCGGGGTGTAATCTTCGCCCCCAATCGGGGCGTTGGAGATAAGTTGCCCGATCGCTTGCTTGACTGCGCAAAACGTACAAAGGCAACCCAAAACCAGATAAGGATTCCAGTAAAGCATCAGTTGCCAAGGCAGAGTAAACGGCATCGCGGGCATGCGCGTGAGCGAGACGGAAGGCCAAACTTTCAGATAGAGGAATCGCATTGCCCGTTCTTCCCAAGGCAATCCTTGCTGCCGTAAATTGACGGAGGGCTTGCCAGGGATCTTCCTGGATCAGATCTACTTTGTCTACTTTTTTTTCTTCCATCATCCGGCATTGAGTAAGCCATGGTTGGCGCTGATGGGCAGCACTTTTCCAAGATCATCGGTAATGCCTTGGTTGAGCAGCCAAGCTTCAAATTCGGGTGCTGGTTTTTTGTTCAATGCTTGTCGAAGATAAAGGGCATCGTGAAAGGAAGTCGATTGGTAGTGCAGCATCACATCGTCGGCGCCAGGGATGCCCATGATAAAATTGCAACCCGCCACGCCCAGCAAAGTGAGCAAATTGTCCATGTCGTCTTGATCGGCATCAGCGTGATTGGTATAACAAATATCAATGCCCATGGGTAAGCCGAGCATTTTGCCGCAAAAATGATCTTCCAAGCCAGCGCGAATGATCTGTTTGCCATCAAATAAATATTCCGGGCCAATAAAACCAACTACTGAATTGACCAAGTGCGGCCGAAACTGGCGCGCCACCGCATAAGCACGGGTTTCACAAGTTTGCTGGTCTACTCCCTCGTGGGCATTGGCGGAAAGCGAGGAGCCCTGCCCGGTTTCAAAATACATGACATTATCGCCAAGGGTGCCTCTTTTTAAGCCTAGTGCCGCCTGATGTGCTTCTTGCAGCGTAGACAAATTGATGCCGAAGCTTTTATTGGTTTTTTCGGTACCGCCAATGGATTGAAAAACCAGATCCATCGGAGCATTTTGCTCCATCAGTTGTAAGGAGGTAGTCAGGTGGCAGAGTATACAACTTTGGGTGGGGATGGCGTATTTTTCCCGTACGTCGTCAACTAGTTTTAGCAATTTCATCCCTGCTGCCGGACTATCCGATGCAGGGTTGATGCCAATCACGGCATCGCCGCTGCCATAAAGCAAGCCATCGATGATGCTGGCCAGAATGCCTTGTGGATCATCGGTAGGATGGTTGGGTTGCAAACGCGTGGACAATCGCCCGGGAAGCCCGATCGTTGTTCGGAAGCGAGTAATGACTTCGCATTTTTGCGCAACCGCAATTAGATCCTGGTTGCGCATCAGTTTACTGACGGCCGCAACCATTTCGGGAGTAAGGCCAGGCGCCAATTTTTGTAAAGTGAGCGTATCCGCTTGTTCGCTCAACAGCCAATTGCGCAAATCTCCAACGGTGAAATGAGCGATGGGGGCAAAAGCATTTTTATCGTGGGTGTCGAGAATTAGCCGAGTGACTTCATCTTTTTCGTAAGGAATAATCGCCTCTTCCAAAAAGGACTTTAGTGGAGTATCGGCCAACGCCAATTGGGCCGCAACGCGTTCTTCGTAGCTTTCGGCGCTGACACCCGCCAATGCGTCGCCAGAACGAAAAGGAGAAGCCTTAGCCAATAAGGTTTTTAGGCTGTCAAAAACATAGGTATGGCTGCGAACGGTGTAGCGGTAAGCCATGATTTTGCCACTGTTTTTAAAACGTGAATAGATTGCTTACTTATTCCGAAGCCCAAACTTGAAAACCAAGATTGCAACGGCCAGTAATCCAAAAAAAATCAAACTTAGAAATCGATTGTAGTACATGATTGCGATCAAGCAAACAATGGCTAAAAATAAGGCAATAAGCGGAAAATAAGGAAAGAAAGGTGCGGAAAAAGGACGGGGCATTTCGGGAGCGGTACGGCGCAATTGCAGCAAACTGATCATACTCACAATGTACAACACCACGGCGCCCAATACCGAAAAAACAATCAACTTATCGGTAGCTCCTGAAAAGACGCCAATAATTCCGATAAATGCGACCAAAAACAAGGCGGAATTTGGCGTTTGGGTGCGCGGATGAAGCCCCGCTAAAAAATTGGGCAAAAAACGATTGCGAGCTAGGGCAAACACTTGTCGTGATGCGCTCAACAGTAATCCATGAAACGAGGCCATCAAGCCAAATAAACCGATACCGGTGAAGAGCTTGGTCCATTGGTTGTTTTTGCCCAACACAATACCGATGGATTCGGGTAGCGGGTAGTCAATCTTGCTCAGGTTTTTCCAGTCGGTGATGCCGCCAGTAACCAGCATAACGCCAATGGCCAAAACCAGCAAAGTAAGAATACCCAGAATGTAGCCCCGTGGAATAACCCGTTGGGGATCTTTGACCTCTTCGGCAACCATCGCTACGCCTTCAATACCCAGGTAAAACCAAATGGCAAAGGGTAAGGCGGCAAAAACGCCAGCCCAACCAAAAGGCATGCTGTTGTACAAAAAATGATGTACTTGAAAATGGGGCCCTACAATACCCAAATACAATAATAGCTCAGCCACCGCCAACACGGTAATCAGCAGATTAAAAAAGGCTGATTCGCGAATCCCCAGCAAATTGATGGCGGTAAAAAGGAGATATGCACCGATGGCAACATAAAGCACCGGAAAAACCGGATACAAAAAATGAATATAACTGCCCAAAGCCAGGGCGATAGGTGGGGTAGCGAATAAAAATTCTACTAGCGTGGCATACCCAGCAATCAAGCCGCCCAAAGGGCCAAAAGCTTGCAGCGTATAAGTATAGGGCCCGCCGGCCTGTGGTATGGCGGTAGTGAGTTCGGTAAAGCTAAAAACAAAGGCCACATACATGACCGTAACAATACCGGTCGCGATAAGAAACCCAACGGTACCAGAAACGCCCCAGCCATAATTCCAGCCAAAGTATTCTCCTGAGATAACCAAACCCACGGCGATGGCCCACAATTGGGTAACGCCGAGCACTTTTTTTAACTCAGAAGGCGGGTGCTTTTTTTCCAAAACGGTAGTAGTTAATCTTTTGGTCGACTGCTTGGGCGTTGGCCGGTATTATTTCCTCTACCTCCAGATCCTCCCTTTGAGTTGCTTTTTGGCCCGCGAAAAGGCGGTTTACGAGGGCCGCCGCCATGACCTCCCTGCGTTGACATCGGACGTTTGCTAGGGTTGTACTCGGGAGCAGGTCCTAAAAAGGCAGGTACCGGTAATTTTTCGATCTCTTTGCCAATCAGCGCCTCAATGCGTTTGAACCGTTGTTGATCATTGATGGAGATCAAGGTTAATGCCGCGCCTTTGCGCTCAGCACGGGCAGTACGACCAATACGGTGCACATAATCCTCGGCATCGCGCGGCACATCGTAATTGATGACCATGTCGATGCCTTCAATATCAATCCCTCGGCTCAGTACATCGGTAGCTACGAGGATATCAATTTTTCGGTTGCGAAAGTCGAGCATGATCTGTTCCCGCTGGTCTTGCTCCACATCGCTGCTGATTTGTCCGATAGGTAAGTTGCGGGCTTTGAGGCGTTGGTAGAGTTGGCTTACCGCTTGTTTGGTAGAGCAAAAAACAATGATCCGTTGCCCAACTTTGTCTTTGAGAAGATCGACCACCAAATTGAGTTTTTGGCTATCGTGCACTACATATGCGCCTTGCGTAACGCCTTCAGCTGGTTTCGAGATCGCAATGCTCACGCTGGCCGGGTTATTGAGCAAAGTGCGAGCGAGTACGGAAACACTATTGGGCATGGTAGCCGAAAACAATACACTTTGGCGTTTGGGGTTGAGGCTATTGATGATCTTCATTAGGTCGGGTTGGAAACCCATATCCAATAAGCGATCCGCTTCATCCAAGACCAAAAAGCGCAAATGCGAAAAATTCACGTAGCCCATATTGAGGTGGGCAATGAGTCGGCCAGGAGTAGCGATGATGATATCGGCGCCGCTGGTCAACGCTATTTTTTCTTGGTTGAAATCTTTACCGTTGCTACCGCCGTAAACGGCAATCGAGGAAACGCCAGTAAAATAAGAGTAAGCCTCAATTACCTGATCGATTTGCACCGCCAATTCGCGGGTAGGGACAATGATCAGTGCTTTGGTAAAATTGGTATCGGGCGCCTCAAGGATTTTGTGCAAAATGGGCAATACAAAAGCAGCCGTTTTTCCGGTTCCCGTCTGGGCCACAGCGATGAGGTCTTTTCCTTGCAAAACCAAGGGGATGGCTTGTTGCTGGATGGGGGTTGCGGTTTTGAAGTTCAGCGCGTCAATGCCAGCAAGCAGCTTGGGGTGTAATCCAAATTCAGAAAAGTTCAATGGGTGTTTCTTTTAAAGTAGAAGAATTAAAAATCAGGTAAAGATAAGTAAATTTTGGCTAGGAAATGGGGTTATGTGGCGGAGATTTTTAAGGTAGATTTGATTGAGCGATTCAGGATTTGCTTTCTTTTCTCAAACACGCTCTAAAGCAGTTGTAATAAGGCCTTCCTTTTTTGTTGTGAAATGGGTATCTGTACGCCATCACGCATCAACACATACCCGCCATCTTTTCGAACGAAAGAGACTACAAAATTTAAATTAATCAACCAGGATTGATGGGTTCGAAAAAACCGATGTTCTTGCAATAAACTTTCAAACTCTTTGAGGGTTTTGGCTACCAAAATCGGCGGATTACTGCCGACCTTGACATGGGTGTAATTGCTTTCTCCTTGGCAGTAACAAATTTCGTTGACCTCTACAAAATCGATTCGCTCGGAAGAGGGTAGCGCAATTTTCGTTGATTTATGGGATGGGTTAACATGGCTAAGTAAAACCTCCAATTGCTGATGAAAGGCCTGATGAGAAAGCCGCAATAAAGCCTTTTGAACCGCAATTTTTAAATCTATGATATCCAGCGGTTTCAACAAATAATCCAACGCCGAGTATTTAATCGCTTTGAGCGAGTAGTGATCAAAAGCAGTTACAAAAATCACTTCAAAAGAATACTGTTTGATTTGGTCAAGCATTTTAAAACCACTTCCTCCGGGCATTTCTATGTCCAAAAAGATAAGTTCTGGCTGATGTAAATGGAACGCCGCTAATCCTAATTGCATAGAAGTCGCTTCGGCAATTATCTGGATTTCTGGACAGTATTTTTCGATCAGAATACGTAAATTTTCTAAGTTATTGGTTTCATCATCCACCAGTAAGGCCTTAATCATGATGTACTAGCTCTTATATTGAAAATGTAATGATCACTTTTGTTCCTGTCATATTTTCGGTAGCAAGGCGATCTAGCACCTTGAGTTTGATTTTTTTACCTAGTCGTAAATTGAGCAATCGGATCCTTTCCTGACTCAATGCCATCCCATGCAAGTGCGCATTGTCTTCCAAGTTGGCCGGTTTTTTGGCAAGGGTAAAATTGATTCCTGGACCGTTATCGACGATTTCACAAGTTAGCATATTCCCTGTTTGGGAAATCTCAATTTCCAATTTGGGTTGACCATTATGATCCCTTAATCCATGGAAAATAGCGTTTTCAACAAACGGCTGCAATAACATCCCTGGAATTTCGGTGTTAAATACGTCAATTCCCTCTTCAACTTTGATAGTAAACTCAAACGGGGAACGCAAGGCCTCTAATTCGCAATACTGTTTAAGGTTTGCCAATTCATCTTCCAAACTCAGAAAATCTTCATCGGAATGGTACAAGGTATGCCGCAACAGTTTTGAAAAACCGCTCAAGTAACGGTTGGCACCTTCCTTGTCGTTTTTATTCACCAACGACTGTATCGATGACAATGCATTGAATAAAAAATGGGGATTCAGCTGCGCGCGTAACCCTTTTAATGCCAGTTGAGCCTGTTGGCGTAGGTTTCGATTTCGGCGGTACCGATAGAACAGGTAAACGATGACAGCGACGAGTAAAATCGGGACTCCAAACAGGATCAAATAGAACTGTTGATAAGTCAAAGTTCCAAACTTAGGGAGCATATATATCCAGGGAAATATGCTTATGGTTCCGTCAACTTGTTGTCGAGGAAAATTGAAGGCGTACAAAAAATAGGTGTTAAATGAGTCATCAAAGATTAAACTCAAGAAATAGGGTTGGCGGGTAAATTCATCCTCCACGAAGATATCGTAGTTGGGTTTGAGGAGGTTTTTAGAAGGGACCACAAAACCTTTGTAAACTTCTTTGATACGAAGTTTATGTTTACCCCAAATCAATTCATCTTTTGAAAATCTTATTGCTCCTGCGGATTCGTAAACTCGGATCGGTATAGATTTTGAAAAAGTAACGTTATCAATTGTTGAGTAGAATCTTAACAGCTGATTGGGAAGAGTGATTTTAATGGGCTTATGTTGAAAGGTGAATGCTAAAGGAGGCTGGCCAAAATAGCCTCCCCAATCAAAACTATGCAAGTATAAGGTGTCATTTTTCAATTCAAGCAATACCTCTCGCAACACGGTATAGCCATCTATGTCAAAACTAATAGCGAAAAGGTTGTCACAGCCGTAAATGCCCTTGAGCTTAGAATAATTTAATGGATAAGTATTCTTGGTAGATTGAGACATTTCAATCCCTTGCTCATATATGGTTAAATTCTGTTGATCTTTATCATCGGGTGAAGACAAAATGTTTTTCCAATAACCTTGCATTTCTTTGGGGAATGCATGAAATGGACGTGCTTTTTTTACCCATTCTTTGGATAATAGCGACAATGGGATTTGTGCATTTTTATGAACGTCTGGATTATTATCATTATACGTCCGGCTAATCATTTCAGCTTGTTCACGAAATTCTAGCGGCGTTTCAGGGGCAACATTCCACCTTTTCATAGTGATAAAGGTGAATGGGTAATCATCACTAGAAGGCAAAAAGATATTATGTTTTGCAAAAATATGAATTGTTTTTGAATCATGCTGAACTACTTCAAGTTCTTGCGTGGAAAATCTAAAATTGATACTGATTACGAGGGTGTCTCCTCGCTTTTTTAGGTTATTGTAAGGCCAGGTTTGACTGTCGCGTCGTACTCCTAATTTAGTAAAGGAAATAAAAGTACGGTCTCTTTCATAATACCAGCGGCCAATCAGTTCTTGGGGTATTGTTATTAAAGGCCAGTAAACACGGTCATATGACTGCCCTTTTCCCTGTATCGATGAAAAAAGTAAGATGAAAGCTAAAAATGTTAAAATCAGATTCTTTTTCATTTCCTATTCTTTTGCTCAAAAATCTATAAAAAGGCATTGCGGTTTTTGGGTATTTATCGGTTTGCTATCATTGTTGAGAATTCTAAGGTAAGTATTGAGAATTTTTTCAATCCAGCCTGTCAACACCGTGGTATTGCCAGGCTGGATTGAATTTATTTCCTTTTATCTTCTGCTGCAACCCCATATCATACATCTCCAACATCATGTCGACTACCATATTATCGGTGTTTTTTACTGAGCCTGCTTTGTAGGGCGGTTGTGGGTCATACTCCATGTCCAACATCACGCCTTTGGTGTATTTTTCGTCCTGTCGGGTTGCAAAAGCTACGACGAGCATTTGCAACGCGACAAGACGAAAAAAGAAAGAGACAAAAATCACCTGGTCATCCCGTCTGACACCATATTGCGGCTCAAAAGATAGTTGATTGGCGGCTAAAGCGATCACTTAATATTCACCTGTTCTTAATAAAGTTCCAGCACTGATCACCCGATCGGGTGAGTTCATTGGAGGTTTTATCCTTTTTTTTCACCCTCTCGGGTTATTTTTTTCAAATCCATTTCCAACTAGTTTTGAAGCATACAATCATCCATTTTTATCCATAAAACCTTTAAGATGAAAAAACAAATAAATTATTTGGCATATCTAATGCTTTTATGTTGTACACTCGGGCTTGCCCAAAGAATTAGTGCCCAGGTTGCTTACGAAGCTAAAGTGACCAAAATATTTTGCAACGAAACTACTGAAGGTGGAGAAGACGAAATTTATCTTGAGGTGACGATTGATGGAGGTGCTGCAACCCGCTATCCAGGGAACAGTGGCTACAAATCTATGAACGAAGACTCTAATATTGCCACTTGGTATCCACCTTATAGTTTTACGTTCCGTTCCAGCTGTACCATTCTGATCAAAGAACTTGACGATGCCAGCGGTGATGATCTAATTGGATCGATTCAGTTGTTCTCTAGTAGCCCCGTAGGCAACAAAGATCTAACGGGCCAAGGCAGTGCGGAAGGCGCCAACTATGATGTTTCTTATTCCTTGACTAAAATTTCGACTCCTGTTGTCGCTACGGCGGCTCCGTTCAAACTGGTCTTTAATGGCTTGCACTGCCTTGAAACGACCGACGACGGAGAAGACGAGGTTTATCTCGAAGTAATTGTAGATGGCGGCACACCCATCACGATATCTACCTATTCCATGAATGAACGCAGCCAAGGTGCATTTGAAATTGACTTTTTAACGCCACTGGCCGAAATGCTCACCATCTCAGATGCTGCCAAAAAAGAATATTGGCTCTTACCTGGTTCCTGGAATGTGCAAGACAACATTATCATCCGAATCAAGGAAGACGATCCTGATCCTAATCCCGACGATGTAATCGGTGAAATCCGCATCAGCAAAAGCGACATCGACAATAACCTCATTGGCAATGAATTTACCTCCGAAGGGCACTATTTTGCTACGGTGAGCAAAGAAACCCTTAAACCACGTCCGGCGGGCATGCCTGCCAGGTTCACATTGATGGACCCCGATAACGGTACCCGTACCGATGCAGTTGCCAACCAAGGAAGTGAGGGCGCCTGTGTCGCTTTTTCTACTACCTCAGCGATTGCATCTAAAGTGATCAATTCTATGCTGGCTCCGGGGCAATTATCCGCAGATGACCGAGCAAAAGTTTCGAACCTGTCCAAGTCAATGTTCAATGCCTCCTGGTTTTATAGTTTAAGAGATCCAGATCCTAAAACCAGAAAGCAAGGATACGGCTGGGCGATTTACTCAGCTTTAACAAAAGCTTGTAACGTGACCATCCCTTTTCAAAATGGGAACAAAAATTACGGGATTCGGCTCGATAACTACTACATAATCAACAGCGATGGCAGTGTCTCCATGGTTAACGCGCTGGGGTTGGAAAGCAAACCCGTCGTTGCAAATCCACAAGTGAGCAGGCAAGACCGCATGCGCGAGTACTTGCTGAAAAAAGAAGTGTTGCTGGCGGATTTTACAGTTTACCAAGACTTTTCGGCCTACGTAGGATCCAAAAAGATTTACGGAGGGAATATCTATCAATCTGGAGCAGGAGATAAAGGAGATGTGACCGGCCATGCCGTAATGGTAACAGGATTTACTTATCCAGATGTCAATGACAATGATTGTGCCTACTGGGAAGTGCAAAACAGCTGGGGCCCACAATGGGGTGACAACGGTTTTTGTAAGTTCAGAACCAACTCCTGTGACCTGGATCAAGAGATGTATTTCCCGGGCAATTATTACGTATGTGACCTAGCAGGTAATCGGGTCAGTGCCGACGAAGCCAAACGGCTCATCCTCGAAGCCCTGGTTGGGGCAGGCCCAGCAGGGGCGTCGATTGGCGCAACTATGGGAGGAACTCCGGCTGGAGGAGGTTCAACACCCACTGTAGCAGTTACACCTAATCCCCCTGCAAACGCTTTGAGCAACAAATTGGTGCGCATTGTCAACATGGCGAGGCCTGATTTGCGCATCAACATCGAAAAAGGCCCCCTCAGCCTTGACCAAATCCAAGATGGTGCTTGGAGCGCTCAATGGAAACTGGTGCCCGTGCCAGGTACTTCCTACTTTTGGATCCAAAACCTCTGGAAACCCGATCAGCGGCTCCAAGTAGAAACCGGGCAGCTTTCTACGGCTCTAATTCACGATGGCGCCTGGAGTGCTCATTGGGAACTTAAACCCACCCCAACAGGGACATACCTGATCAAAAACCGTTGGAGAACGGGGCAAAGTCTGTTTTTTGACAATGGGAAATTGGGTTTTGCCGCATTGCCAGATGCAGCTGTTACGGCGTGGTGGTTTTTATTTCCAGTCCAATAATTAAAATGAAGGGCCATTAATTTAAAAGAGCTGCTACTGGATCAATTTCCAGTGGCAGCTCTTTTTTTGAACTTGTTCAGGATTTTGGCTCGATTGCGCAGTGAACTAAAAATCCAAACACACTTTAGGGTTGCGGTTCTGAGGCGAGGAAGAGCAAGCTCTTAAGGAAGGAGACAGCCTAGAAACAAGACTCTTTGTTAATTGCGTACTAATTTATATTTAACCGTATAAACATTACAGAAAAAAAATAATTTTGGCCACGAGATTTTCCAACGCTCCCAACGTTCTCAAACAAACACAAAAACAAAATGAAAAGAACTCGTTTTATGCTCCAGATTGGAGCGATCTTCCTTTTGTCAAGCATGCTGGTGTTCAATAGTTGTGAAAAAGAAGACGACGATGACGGCGCAGGCGCAGGTTTCACCAATGCCGACTACTTCAATCGTGCCGATTGCACTGGTATCGATGTGGTCAATAACACCTACACTAAATCCATTAAGGCGATTTTTGATGCCAATTGCGCCACATCAGGATGTCATGGGGCTAAAAACCCAGCGCATGGGTTGAATTTAGCGACCTATGCAAGCTCCCAAAAACAGTTCAACGAACACTCCCTTTTGTGCGCGATCAATTGGGAAAGCAACTGTAGCCGAATGCCAAATACCGGTACCAAGCTATCCGCCAGTGACATCAATAAGATTACCTGCTGGGCAAAAAACGGATTTGCAGAGTAAAGGAAAAAAGATCTCTAAAAAATAAAATTGGTCTCAAAATAAAAGGGCGTTGATACAGATCATCTCTGTATCAACGCCCCTTTTGCGTAGAAAATCAATCTGCGAGGTTTACGGCGTTTTAGGCTGTAATGAATTGATCCACATGGCAATTTTCATGGCATTTTCTTTGCTTACCTGCGGCATTGGCGCCATGGGCGTAGCATAATCAGGCCAGTTTTGTGGCTTTGGATTGTAAATCAACTCCACGATTTGCTCGTTGGTATATTTGCGGCTGGCAATATCCTTGTAAGAAGGACCCACTTGGCGGGTATCGGGGTTATGACAAGCCAAACAAGTATTCTCTGCCAAGATGGGTTTGATTTTTTCCCAAGTTGGCGCCTTTACGGCTGCCGTTCCGCCTTTGGTAACTGCTGGAGTCGCTTTGGCTGGCGTTGGCGCCGGTCCACTTCGTTTGGTGCTCACTTCAGTCAACTGCAATTTCGGACCGCTTGGGATGTTGTTCAAAGTATAGTAAGCTTTGGAATGCAATACCGGTAGTGCTCCATCGCGAGAACGGATGCCGGCAACATCCAATTCATGCAAGTAATAAGGGCGGAGGTTGTCCACAATAAGCCGCACTTTTAGCCCGTCATCAGATACTTTTACGCCTTTGATGTTAAGTTTTTCTTCATTGATCGTCGGACTGCCATACACCGGATGGTATTTGTAAATGTAACTGCGACCGCCATAAGTGCTTAAGTCGGCAGCGGAGGCTTTGTCAACGGGCATGGTAAATTCAATTTCAAAACCGTCGGGCATAGCGTTGACGGTTTTCATTTCCATTGGCATTTTGCCAGTCCAGGCTAAGCGTTGCAAACCCGCAGTAGTTGTACCGGCTGATCCCCAACCCCGGTTGGTTAATCCTGCAAAAAGCGACCCGTCGTGGGCAAAAGACATACGCAATACGCCCGATTCAAAACCGCTACGGAAGTCAAAAGCAACCCCTTGGTATTCGCCGTTTACTTTTTCCATCACCACGCGCATGATTTTACTTTGGCCTTGATCACCTACAAAAATCTGACCAGCAAAAGGACCAAATCCGCCTTTGGTATCGTCTTTCAAAATCTCAGAATTGGAGATGCCCAATACACCGTGTGGCAACCAAACGGCTGGCGTTTGTATTTCCGGCAAGCTTTGTTTTACTTGATATAACAAATTCGGGTTGCTCTCATTGGTGATGTTTTCGGGTTTTACGGCTACGCCATCTTTCCGAGTTTGACGAGGATCGACTTTGGCATTGAACTGACTAGCCGTTAATTTTACGGGAGAGTTGGGCATACCCGTCCAGCGAAGTCCCGCTGGGTGACCGCTAAATGCACCTTTTTTCAAATGCCAGATACCGCCTGAGCCCATGTAGTCGCCTTGGTTGTCATCGTAAAAAAGATCGCCGTCGATCATGCCCAAACCGCAAGGCGAGCGCATACCAGTAGCCCAAGGCTCCATTTTGCCATCAGGGGTGATGCGGATCGTCCATCCGCGCCAAGGCACGCGACTTTCGCCTCTCCACCATTCTTCGTCGCCAAAGGCTACGTTGCAGGATACAAACATGCTGCCGTCAGGGGCGATTTTTGGGCCAAACGAATATTCGTGATAGTGACCAGAGATAGGCCAGGCATAAACAGTTTGATAACTATCGGCTACATCATCGCCGTCTTTATCGGTCAGTTTGGTCAATTCTCCACGCTGGGCAATGTAGATGGAATTGTCTTTGTAGGCCAAGCCCAATGGCTCATGCAATCCGGAAGCAAACAACTTGTAAACGGGTTTGCTGTTGTTTTCCATGCTGGCATTTTCAATCAGCCATACATCGCCGCGGCGGGTACACAACATGATCCGGCCATCGGGTAGGGTAGTGATACCGCCTACTTCCAATAACACCCCCTCCGGAGCAGGAACGGTAATGATTTTGTAATAGTCCTCTTCTTTTGGCGTAACCGCCGGAGGCTCGGGAAAAACAAAGCTTCCAAATAAATGAATCGAAAACAATCCGGCTAGTAAAAGACCGGTATATAAGAGCGTTTTCATGGCAATTTTTTTTCAAAATGAATTAAAACAATGCTTGAATTATCTGTATTTAAACCGAAAAACTTCGATTACCAGATAATGCTGTACTTGATGTTCGGGCCGTCTGCCGCCATGATCAACTCTTGGTGGCCATTGATGGCGCGAACGGAAACTTTTGGTCCTTTTGCGGGGGCTACATAGTATTGTTGATCTACCTGATAGGTGCCATCGGGCAAGGCAACAATGGTTTTACCTTCCGCCAGTTTGCAGAAGAGGTTGGCAGTTTTGCCGATGATTTTCAATTCGCGGGTCAGACTGCGGTTTTCGTCGCTTGGATAAATGCGGTCTTCGACCTCCGCGCCTTGGTAAGAGAATTTGAACACTGGGCGATTGCTGGATTCCTCAATGTCGTATCCTTTTGGACGGAAATCTTCTTCTTTGTATTCCATCGGGAATTGGGCCTCAGGAGAATTTAGTACAGCTATTGATTGTCCGCGGAACAAGTACTGCGCACTGCCTTCTGGTCGGAAACTACCATCCCCGCGATCGATCCACATGGGGGAAGCATTTACAAATTGACCACGCCAAACGCAAGCAATGCTCCCGCCTTTGAGGTCGTAAATGTAGTTGGTGCCGCTTGGATCGCCCACCGCAATGCTATGGGTAATGCGCTGGTCTCTTTTGCCATTGAAATCCAAAAAAGCACGCAAAAGTCTGGGTTTGCTGCCTACAGTAATGTAAATGGGGGCTTCAGGGTTAGAATCTGGCGGGTAAGAACCAAATGTCTGAAAAACAGTGCGTTGAATAGGCGCACCCTCTATGATAAAAGCCAAGCGCGGCGGCATCCAAGAGGCATCTTTGTAGGTATGTAGAACAAACTGGTGGGTACCTGCTTTTAAGTCCATACTCACCGGGCGATTGCCATACCAACCATCCGGGTGTTGGTCGTTAATTAGGGTTTTGCCATCAACTTCCACCAATAATCCGCCGGTAGAAGCGATGGAAAAAAAGTACAACCCATCAGCAGGAACATTCAAATCTCCAGTATACTTAACCGCGTATTTATCGGTTTTTTGTACTACTTCACAAGTCAACTCATTGAGCTTGCCGCTGGCTTTGGGCGTCAGTTTGGCGAAATCTTGGGCAAATTTAAAGGCGCCTTCAAAATACTGGTAGTTGATATTGGTCAGCGTGGCTTTTTTTGAGCCAATCATGCGGTATTTGATGTTGCGAAAAGCAATAGAACCATGATCGCCCTGAATCATCAAAGGACCCTGTGCGGTTTCATTGGGCTCCAAGGGCCCGCCAGTAGGCAGTGGCACCTCCACGTTTTGGTGAATGGTAACGCCGTTCACATCTACGCGGATGAATTTGGCATTTGATATTTTCTCCCCTTTTTCGTTGAACCGCGGCGCTTGGAATACAATGTGCATTTTTTGCCATAATCCTGGTGCTTTGGCGGCGTTGCTCAAGGGCGCTTTACCCAAGTAGATTTTTCCGGGCTCGCTTTCCCAGTTGCGGTAAATACCGCCCAGATCGCTAAATTTTGGCGACAAAACACCCCAACTGTCGTACAATTGGACTTCATAGCGCCCTTGCATGTAGATTCCTGAATTGGAACCTTTGGGCACCATCACTTCCAGATCCAATTCAATATCGCCATGGCTCCACGTAGTCAACAATTTATAACTATTGACTTTGTCCCATTCTTTGGCGGCATTGAGGCGTTCAATTTCGGCATGGTCTTTTTCAGTGATTTGGTTGACCAGCACTCCTTTTCCAGGGGTTACTTGTACATCGGTAGTATGGCTGTCCATTTGTACATCGCCCACGATTTTCCAGGTGCTACTGGCGGGACGAAAATTCGACATATCCTCTAGGGGTAGGGGATTCAGCGGGATGTCTTGGCAGTTGGCCGTTTGGGTCAAACCAAAGACAGCCAGCACCAAAAGGGCGGTTTGAATTGTGTTTTTCATATTTCTTTGAGAAGAGTTGTTATAAGTCACTGAAAACCAACGCACACAACATTGAAGCGTTTTTTAGCGACCTCTGATTGTTCAAAAATAGCAATTTTACAAAGCTTTGTAGAAGATGGGATGAAAAAAGGGGATGCAATGATAGGTGATATCCAAAAAAAGATACGGATGGTAAGTGCTCACCATCCGTATCTTTTTTTGCAGATAACTGCATTTTAATATTGCTATGTATTTCTTCTATGCGGTAGCTTCAGGTGGTGATTTGCGCATGATTGCGGCAACAATCAAGGCAAAAATAGCTCCGATAAATAGTAGACCTACAAACGCAAAACCTGTCAAAGCCACCGGGCTCATCATTGATTTGGCAAGAGGTGTATTCATAGCCTCTTCGGCTTGATCTATGGGAATATCCTGTTTTTCCACCATACGATCAATGCTCACTTGTCTGAATAGCTCCAACATATCGGTAGCAATAAAACTGAAAAACACATATGCCCAAACCGCAGAAATAAGACTGTATACCAACATGGTCAAAAAACCTACGCCAAAAGCCCTGCCAAAGGTGATGTAACTATCTAATTCTTGATCGCGGTGTTTGCGAACCGCTAATACCAGACCGCCAATCATGATGCCATAAGTAAGCAACTGGTTGATCCAGCCCAGTGCACCTTGTTGTTTAGCGGGGTCAGAGAAGCCAGCTAAGTAAGAAACCAAACCAATTACAATGGAAACCAGCCCCGTTAGCGCCCCGTAAGTAATGGCAGTATTCCGATACGGCGGCTTTGGAGCATCGTTAATTTGATGGTCAAATGTACTCATTTTCAAGAGGTTTTATAGTGTTATAGAACTAAATTGATGGATTGAAAAAAGCTTTTCCATTATTCACTACGCCCAATACTCGACCCTGTAACTGTTGCCCCAATAATGGCGTATTGAGTGATTTTGAGTATATGTTTTTGCGATCAAAAGTCCAAGCCAACGTGGGATGAAACCACGTCAAATTGGCCTTTGCTCCCTCCCGAATGGTTACTTCAGGAAGTTCAAAAAGTCGGCGCGGATTGGACGCAAATTTTGCGATGATTTCCTCCATATTCAATAATCCTTCCAAACGGGTATTGACCATGGCAAAAGCGGTTTCAAGACCGATTGCGCCAAAACCCGCGTAAGGAAATTCCAATTTCTTTTGTTCTTCCTCCAATGGCACGTGGTTGGCGCTGATCAAATCAATCGTCCCGTCTTTTAGTCCTTGCATCAAACTGGCAATATCTTCTTGCGCACGCAGGGGCGGCATCACTTTAAATCCGCTGTCGAAACCCATCAAAGAGCGATCGTCGAAAGCCAGATTAAGTGCGGCAACCGAACAGCTTACCCGCAATCCTTTGGCCTTAGCGCGACGAACCAATTCCACCGAGTGCGAAGTAGAAATATTGGCCAAATGCACCCGCGAATCAGCGTATTCTGCTAGGTAAATATCGCGTTGTACCATCAGGTCTTCCGCTAAATTGGGGATTCCTTTGAGTCCCAGCGATGTACTGACCACGCCTTCGTGCATTTCCCCATTTAGCGCAATGGCTTGATCCAGCGGCTGATTGATCACAATGCCAGAAAAAGCCTTTACGTATTCCAGCGCACGCAGCATCATACCATTGTCTTGCAGCGGATGATCCCCATCCGAAAAAGCAATAGCTCCTGAACGGCGCATGTCGATCATCTCGGTGATGTCTTTGCCTTTACAGCCCACGGTTATAGCGCCAATCGGTAGCACATCCACCAATTGATTTTTGCTTTGTTGCAGCAAATAATTCACCCCAGATTTGTTGTCGACAACGGGCTCGGAGTTGGGCTGAGCAGCAATACAAGTAAAACCGCCTGCTGCTGCCGCTGCTGATACCGAACGCAAATCTTCGCGGTGTTCAAATCCCGGATCTCCCGTTTGTACGCCAATGTCTATCCAACCAGGGGATAGGTAAGCACCATCCATTTCCACGGTTTGATCGGCTTTCAATTTCAGCGCCGCGCCGATGGAAGTGATTTTATCGTTTTCAATAAACACATCCACCAACTTGCGGTGGTACGGTGAATTGGGGTCGATGATGGTTGCTTTCCGAATGAGCAATTTCATACTGAAAGATTTGTAGGATGATTAGACTTATCACCGAACCTACTGATTTCAAATGCTTTTTTGAAATCAGTAGGCTTGCATAGCCATAAGTCTAAAGTTAAGGAAAAGTTAAATTTATTGATCTTACGGATCAGAAAATATCGTCGAAATGAGATCAATTCTAGATCAATTGATAAGTTTTGAAGCTTTACTGTTTTGAGGTCGCCACAAAAAATGCTATATCCGCCAAAAACGCAACAACAAAACTTCAATGCCCAAAAATAGCAAAGTCAGTAGTATGCACCAACGCCACAAAACGATACCTTGACTATTTTCTTGAATCCTTGCGGTTAAAATCGAATTATCCAGCGCGGAGATGATGTTGACTTTATCGCCAGCCCAAGTACTCAATTCCTCTGGTCGGAAATACTCCAACGCTGATTCTTTGCGGTTGTAATTGAAAGCAAACTGATGAAGTAAGCTATCGCGGGTTAAAAAAAGATCATAGAATCCTGCTTTGCGCACTTGGTGGTTGGCATTGAGAAAAACCTTGGAACCCACCACGCGTTGCTCGGGGATAAATTCTTCGCTTTCGCCTTTCATTTTGTACACCATTTCACCGCTGGTTGCTTGGTGGTTGGCTTCTAGTAATTCATCCCGACCAATGGTATAAGCGATCCGGGGATCGCTACCCGCTGAAATGGCCATTTTGTACAACATGGGCACAAAAATTTCCCCGTTGTTGACCAAATTATTGATCTGCTGATCTAATGGCGCCGCGCATATAAACAGATCGCCTTTGCCTTTGCGGTATTTAGAAAGGTAAGGATTGCCATCGCGGTAGGTGAGCAGGCGTTCTTCGGCGCGGGCGTTGAACCGGCCAAAACGGAAATTGCCCTTGGTAGCGGGTAATCGCAAGTTGCTGCTGCGGTTCAAAAAAACATCTTTGAAAACAAACTCCGAGGTATTGACTTCACCCACAATCCGTTCCTGGGTCTCAAATTCTTGGGGTTCATTGGCTCTAAATCCCTGGAGAAAGCTTTTATAGGCCGCCGGATTGGCATTGCGCCCCGGGAAGACCAGTAAATTTCCGCCTTGCTCTACATAGTTTTGTAGCTCGGTACTCAAACCAGAAGAGACGTTAGACAAATCATTGAGCACAATGAGTTGATAGCTTCCAAACTGCGAATAATCCAGACTTTGGCTATTGGCATTGACGATTTTAAAGTAGGGAATACCTTTTACGGCTGCTTCCAAATAAGTGTTCGGCGCGGCATCATTGATGGCCAACACTTTGACTTCGGTAGCTACATGAAAGGTAAAGAAGTAGTTATCGTCAAACTGAATCGGAAAATCAGTAACAGTGAGTTCCGCTTGATGCCAGCCGGTTCTTAGAATTGTTATGTTTACTGTATCCGTAATCTCGGAATGTGCAGGTATGGCGATAACCCCCAGCGGCTTGATCTGTCCATCATATTTCAAAGAAAGACGGGCATTTTCTACCGGCTCGTCGCTAAAATTTCGAACCTTAACAAACAAGAGGTTGGTTTGATTGACCATGCGAACTGGCGCTTCAAACCAAGCGGAATCAATACCGATGTTTTTTTCCTGTACGGCCTGCAAGGGAATCAAGTTCAACTGCGGGATGGTATCCGGATATTTGGCGATATCAGTTGTACTGCGTTGAAAATCAGAAATTAAATAGGCGATCTGATTATCGGTTTTGGCATTGGAAAGTGCTTGTTTTTGACGAGCAGTAACCTTGGAAAGTTGTTGTACGGAAGGGCTGGTGGCAATTTCTTCGACCATCGCCAAAGCATCTTCTCGATTGACCAAGCGCTGCTGCCGCCCCGTAAAATCATTAGTGAGTACCTGGAATTTATCGTCGGGATTGTAGGCACTGATGATCTCGCGTGCCCGTTGTTTGGCTTTTTCCAGCAAGGGTACGTCTTGGCTTAACGCGCTCATACTAAAGGAGTTGTCAACGTATACGCTGACAGCTTTGACCCCCTGTTTTTCAGTGCTTTTTTTGGGCAAAAAAGGTTGGGCAAAACCCAAGATGAGAAACAACAAGGCCAATAATCGCATCAACAATACCAATAGATTGCGCAACCGAGAACGGGCACTGGTTTCCTCTTTGACTTCCTTCAAAAAGCGAACATTGGAGAAGTACACTTTTTTGAACCTACGGAAGTAAAAAAGGTGTAAAATTACAGGTATTGCTAGGGTCAATAAGGCCCACAAAAAAGCCGGGTATATAAATTGCATTATCCGTTTGAATTGACATAAGAGATTATGTTATTTAATGCTTGAGCTAAAATTTAGGAATTTTTGCCCTGATTGAGGCTTGTTTTTGAGTGCGTAGTAGCGCTACGGACGAAAAAACAAACGAAAAGCAAGGTGAAAAGACCAAGTTTTAGTCTAGCAATTAAATTGACATAATATCTAAAGAACAATAATACGCAATAGTCGTAAATTTGTGGGAAAAATTATGTCTTACAAAATCAAAGAAATCTTTTACACCCTCCAAGGCGAAGGCGCCCAGGCGGGTAGACCTGCGGTTTTTTGCCGTTTTACGGGCTGTAACCTCTGGACGGGGCGCGAAGCGGATCGCCATAAAGCCATTTGTCAATTCTGTGATACCGATTTTGTAGGCATGGACGGGCTCAATGGCGGTGTATTTGAAACCGCTGAAGCCTTAGCGGAAAAGGTAGCCAGTTTGTGGCCGGCCCCGCTTTCGGTGGGTAAACCCTATGTGGTATGCACTGGAGGCGAACCTTTGCTGCAACTCGATGAACCGCTGGTTGATGCTTTTCACCAAAAAGGATTGGAAGTAGCGGTAGAAACGAACGGTACCGTCGCCGCACCAGCTGGAATTGACTGGATCTGTTTGAGTCCCAAAGCGCATACGGAGTTAGTGATCCAAAAGGGGCAAGAGCTGAAACTGGTTTTTCCGCAAGCTGACGCAGAACCAGAGCGCTACGAACACCTGGATTTTACCCATTTTTATTTGCAACCAATGGATGGGCCGCTCATTGATATCAACACCCAGCTCACTTTGGATTTCTGTTTGCAACACCCGCAGTGGCGACTTAGTCTGCAAACCCACAAGATTCTGCAAATTCCTTGAGCATGAAACGTGTATTGCTGACGGGCACCTCGGGCTTTTTAGGATCTTGGGTACAACAAGTGGAACATCTTGGTTGGGATATCATTCCAATATATCGAGGTATGGGGCTAAATCTAACCGATGCCGCTGCGTTGGCCATTTTTTTGCAACAAAACCAGCCTGCCGCCATCATCCACCTAGCGGCTCAAGCCAATGCTAACTTCTGTGAAAAAGAGCCAGAAGCCGCTTGGGCAATAAATGTTGGCGCTTCTATACAGTTGGCAGAGTATGCGGTGAAACACAAAATTCCCTTGCTATACACTTCTACCGATCTGGTGTTTGATGGAAAAAAAGCCCCCTATGCCCCGGATGCGCCAGTAAACCCGATCAACGTTTATGGCGGCCAAAAAGCGGAGGCGGAAAGACGGATTTTATTCATCTACCCCCAAGCCACGATTGCTCGAATGCCGCTGATGTATGGAGCCTTTACACAAACCCAGCATTTTATGGCGCAATGGCGATTACAATTGCTACAAAACAAACCCATCAAAGCTTTTGTGGATGAATTTCGTACGCCCGCATTTGCCGAAGATACCGCAGCTGGTTTGTGGCTTTTGTTGAATAAAGGCGCAACTGGAATCTGGCATTTGGGCGGTCCGGAGCGGAGTTCGCGCTATCATTTTGCTAGCCTATTGGCGGAAGTGTTGGGCGTTGACCCTGATTTGGTGCAAGCCAGTCGGCAAGCGGATCTACCGATGGCTGCTAACCGACCAGCTGATGTGAGTTTGGATAGTACGGCGGCGATAGCGCTGGGGTATGTGGCAAGGGGAGTGCGGGAAGGGCTGGCGGCGGCTTCAGCAACCCATACCTCTCATAAGGACTAGAATTATACGGAAACTTTGCTTTAACTTTACGTCTAGTTACTTCAAGTATGCATTTCAATAGCAAAAGCTTGAAGTTGTACAATTCTAAAAAATGGATGCAAACGAATTACAGTTGCTTATTGCTGGAGGAGAAAACAGTTTCGTTCAGTTCAAAGAAAATGTTACCAATGTGCTTGGAATTGCCCAAGAAATGGTCGCATTTTCCAACAGTCGCGGGGGCAAAATCATTATTGGCATTAATGATAAAACAGGTGAAGTGGTTGGTTTGTCATTTGCCGATCTTCAACGCATCAATAGCTTATTATCCACTGCAGCCAATGAACATGTAAAGAGCGCGATCGTTATCACAACCGAAACGATTGACATTGAAGGAAAAAAAGTAATTGTTGTCTATGTTTCGGAAGGGATCGATAAACCTTATATGGATAAAGATGGATTAATTTTCATCAAAAATGGCTCAGATAAACGGAAAGTCACCAGCAAAGAAGAGTTGTCTCGATTGTTACAAAGTAGTTCAAATGTATACGCCGATCAAGTTCTTCTGCAAGATTCTAGCCTCAAAGATTTGGATTGGGGACTCTTTCGGGAGTTTTACGAAAAAAAGTACAAAGAAGAAATTGACCGGGAAGAATTGGCTGTCAAATTAGAAAGCCTTTCTCTTGGTAAGAACGGTAAGTTAAATCTTGCTGGAAATTTACTTTTCGGTAAAAATCCGCAACGGCTGAGCCCCGATTGTTACATTACTGCCATTTGGTTTCAGGGCAGCGATTTGGCGGGCACCAAATACAATTCTAGCGAAAATATTGAAGGTGATTTGGCTAGAGTGTACAAGGATGCCCAAAGATTCATTATAAGCTGTTTGCGCAAAGTTCAAAACGGCAAAGATTTCAATAGCCTTGGCGATTTAGAGGTTCCAGAAATTGTGATCAACGAATTGTTGATCAATGCTTTGATTCATCGCGACTATTTTGTTCATGATTCCATCAAAGTATTTGTTTTTGATAATCGGATTGAGATCAAAAGCCCCGGTCAATTGCCCAATAGTTTAACAACTGATCAAATTCAAACTGGTATAAGTCGTAGAAGAAACCACATTTTAGCAGCTTATGCCTTTGATGTACTTCCATATCGCGGCGCAGGCAGCGGCATTTTACGCGCTTTACAAGCCTGGCCGCACATCGAATTTCAAAATTTTCCAGAAACCGCGCAATTCAACGCCATCATTTATCGTCCAACCCCCGAAAATTAGTTCCCAAATCACCATTCCATCCCTGAGCGAAGTATATAATATCTCATTACTCCTCGCTCCCTATTTGTTTGCCGATGTTGACAATCGTTTTTACCAATAAATCAAAATCCTCCTTCCTGCTTCGATGGTTCACATTGGCTTCTCTGTGGCGTATTGACCATGCAAAAAAGTGTTGGAAGGAGCAGCAATGCCCGGTTTTTGTAGACGAATTAGGATTTCCTTGTTCAAAGACTTAGTGTATCAATAGCAAACTAAAAGCATTTTTTGCCAAATAGGTCTCTCGCGTATATTTTCTAAAAAACACAGCATGTCATCCACCATTTGATGAGCTAGAATGTTCAGGGGCGCCCAATCGGCTGGATCAAGCGTTAGATTGCGGTTGTACGCATCAAAATTTGGCAAAAAAAATGATTATTCAGGCTTGTGGATGGTCATTAGAAAAAAGTAAAACCGCTGATTCACTAAATCAAAAGG
This sequence comes from Saprospiraceae bacterium, assembly GCA_040401995.1. GTDB lineage: Bacteria > Bacteroidota > Bacteroidia > Chitinophagales > Saprospiraceae > Haliscomenobacter. The sequence continues at coordinate 38,873 of JBBANM010000029.1, read as the reverse complement.
TAGGTATTTGGCTTTGACCCAGCCATTTTTTTCGTAAAAACGGATGGCGCGGGCGTTGTCTTCCTGTACCAAAAGCCAAAGTAAAGTTGCGCCTTGTTGCCAGGCATGTGCTACAGCAGTATGGAACAAAGCCTGTCCTAGCTTTTTGTCCAAAAACTGTTGTTGCACATAGATTTTTTGCAGCTGCCAGGGCGCTTCAGTGGGAGGAATATCCCCTGGCGGCGGGAAATTGGCTTTGATTTTGACAAAACCGCCGGGTACATCTTTCCAATACGCCAGCCAAAAAGTATTGTACGATTTAGGAATACTGGAACGGATTTTTTCCACGCTATAGGTGCCGTACAAATAGGTTTCGAGATTCTCAGGTTCAAACAAATGGCCAAAGGTTTCGGCAAAGGCGACCCAACCCAAAAGTGCTACCACCGGAGCATCGTCGGGGGTAGCACGTCGCAAGCTTATCTTGTCTTGATTCATTTAGAGACTAAGTTTGACGCAAAAAATTACTTCCCGATTTTTTGAGCGGCTTTTGAATAGGAAGCTCACTTGAAATGAACCGTTCGGCTTCCTATTCAAAAGCCAAAATCGGGAAGTTAATTTTTCTGCGTTGCTAACGCTTCTTTTTCAATGGTTTCCAGTCCCAAAAGGAGCTTTTTGCGGTCGAGCCCCCAATGGTAACCACCAAGATCGCCATTTTTTCGAATCACCCGATGACAAGGGATCAAAAAAGCGGTGGGGTTGTTGCCGATGGCCGTTCCAACCGCGCGCATGGCGTTGGGTTGTTCAATGGCCTGGGCAATATCGGCGTAGGTGCGTACTTCACTTTCGGGAATGCGCAGCAAAGCGTCCCAAACTTTGATTTGAAAAGGAGTACCCTTTAAGTGAAGTTGGAGCTTTTCGGTGCTACTAGCGCCTGGCCATAGCAAATCCAGCGCTTGACGATGGAAATCACTGGAATCCTCTATCCAGCTAGCATTGGGCCACTGACTTTGCAATGTTTTTAAGGTGCTTGTTTCATCTCCTTGTACAAATTCCACGGCACAAAGCCCTTTCTCGGTGGAAGCCAGCAACACTTTCCCAAGCAATGAATCGGCAAATTGGTAACGAATGGTCAAGTCAATGCCGCCTTGCCGGTATTCGCCGGGTGTCATCGCTTCGATGTGGATGAACAAATCGTGTAGCCTGCTGCTCCCGGATAAGCCGGTGTGGTAAGCCACCTCGGTTAAAGGCATTCGTGGATTGGTCAGCAAATTTTTGGCAAAATTAATGCTGAGGTATTGTAGAAATTTTTTGGGACTAACCCCAGCAAATGCAGTAAACAGCCGCTGAAAATGGAAGGGGCTTAAATGTACCTGGGCGGCAATCTCCTCCAAGCTAGGTTGATCCTGAAAATTGGCCTCCAAATAAGTGATGGCCTGAGCGATGCGTTGATAATCTGTCATGATTGCTATCAATTTTAGGGCAATTTACAGCGAGTTGGGGCCGTACTCAACCCGTTTCTTGCGGAGATCATTTTGGCCTGTGCTAGTTTTGTTTTTTACAGTTGAACAGCATATTATCAAATCGTTAATTCTTATTTGCAGCTCGAAAAAAAAGGTGACATGGATTAAATTGTAAGGGCAAAACTGTCGATTTTTTTCATCACCAAAAAAACATCCCAATGCCAATTCAGCGTTTGTCACCCGAACCTGCTGCTTTTTTAAAATCTCTCGAAGATGCAGTCGCAACTTTGTATTACCCTAGCGAAACCGAGAAACCTTTTAAAGTTAGCCATTTTACCCAAAAACAAGTAGGCGAGCGTTTTTCTCCTACCGATCTCCAAAAATTGTTTTACCCCGATCAGGCGCCCGATGAACCCATCGATGCTGAATGGGCTTTGCTGGAGCGGGTGGATACCAATGGTTACCACAATTTTTTCAAACATTATGCCGATAACATTACTCAATTTCCACATGGGGAAATTGTTTATTGGGAACCTGCTTTTCGCGAGCAAGCGGCAAAATGGCGTGTTTTGCGCGACCTGCTTTTGGGTAATTTGATCCACCAACGCTGGTTCAAAGTGAACTTCTCCGGAAGTGCCCGCAAAGACATCTACGTTGCGGGACAATTGGTGCAAATTGATTTCAACACCGATACCAACGAAATTACGCCTTTACCAATCGATTGGTTTGTATTGGCTACTGGCGCGGTTGAAAGCTAAGTAATGAATATGATTACGTCCCTACACATAACTAGGGTAGGGACGTTTTTACCTATTCCACCGAACCTGTCTTACAATACCCTATCAACTCCCGGTAAATCGCGTTTCCTTCCAACAGTTCAGGATTCCCCAACAAAATAAGTTGCTCGCGGGCACGGGTAAGCGCCACGTTGAGTTTGCGGTCAACACCTTCGTCAGATAAAGAAATTAACGATTGCAACTGACTCAAGGAATTGGTACTAAGCGAAATGATGATGATGTCGCGTGCGCCGCCTTGGTAGCGTTCTACGGTATCAATGGTAATCATGTCATCTAGATAACCGCGTCCTTGCAACACTTGTCGGATTTGCGCAATCTGCGCTCGATACGGTGTGATGACGCCAATGCTGCGCCGATGCATTTTGCGATCATGCGCCACATACAAACGATGGATGGCATCCACCAAATCGCCTACCAAAATCGCTTCGTGGCGGTTGATTTTCTGCGCTGCGCCGGCTTGGTCGACAGGCGTTGGCACAAACAGCATGCGACGATTGCACAACAGCGCTTCCCACTCGCCTTTGGCTTGCTGCGATAAAAAACTGAGACCGTTTATTTGCTGGAGGTGTCCTTGGGTGGCAGGGGGCAAAATTTTCAAATTACCTTCGTAAAAATGCCGATTGGGAAACTCCATGATGTCGCGGTGCATGCGCCCTTGATGGCTTAATTGAGCAAATGCCCAATCCCAACCTTCGGTATGACAGCGTTTGTAGAGGCGTTCAAAAAATGAGTTGCGAAGATCGAGCAAACCAATGCTTTTGAGCGCAGGGTCTTCAATGGTCGACAATTCGCTGTCTTGTGCTACCACTGCGGGCAATTGTTTGTGATCGCCAATGAGCAAAAAATGCTTGAATTTTGGTAAAAGCCCCACCAAGGCCGGTTCCAATATTTGCGAAGCCTCATCGATCACCACACGGTGGAAAGTTTTGAGTTCAAACAACTCGGGTTTTCCAGCAATAGAAGCAACCGTAGCCACTACTATCCGCCGACTATCAATCAAATCGCGCAATTCTTTGCGGTTGGTGATTTTATCGGTCAATTTGCTCAAAAGCTGATCTTGATAAGTTGCTGTCGTTGAATACTGCGAACCAATACGCAAATAATGCCCCCGAATGCTGGGGTGATAACTTTCAATGGCTTCACAAATTTCATCGACCGCTCGGTTGGTGTAAGCCAGTAGTAGTAAATTTTCTTCGGTGTGATCGATCCAATGGCCCACCAGATTTTTGAGCATCACCGAAGTTTTTCCCGTACCTGGCGGCCCCCAAAGCAAGAAATAATCTTGTGAATGAAGGATGGATTCAAAAATGGCTTGTTGTTCGGTAGTCAACTCGGCGATTTGCGGCAATGGGGTTGTAGCCTCGGCAACCATCGGCGGGGTCAGCCCCAACAATAATTCGCGTTTTTCCAGCGGACTGTTAGCAAAGTCAAACAAACCGCGGTACAAACCCACAAAACTGGTATCGAGTAAGTCGTGCTCCAAATTCCAATGAGGCCAATCCAAAAACAGCTGATCATTGAACTGGCGGGAACGCAAACGCACCACCACTTCCTGATTGCTGATCTCAATGATGGTACATTTAAACAACTGATTGCCCAAGGGGCTTTCATCAGGCCCCGCAAAAGGATACAACACTGCGATATCGCCTGCCCGAAAATTGGCCAAAGGGTTGGTGGATTCGGTTTTGGCAAAACGAATCAGGGGTTCTTCGCCCCGCGCTTGGTTGTCAACTATTTTGAGGTGACTGATGATGTCAAAACTGTCTTGTTTACCGGCAAAATGATTCAGCCAAAGGGAAGCCTGACCATTTAGTCGATCCACTTCTTCTACTCCTGTTTTTGCCAGTTTATGTTCCCGGGCGATAAAGCCGGTAAATGCCGTAAAATATGCCTTCTCGAGTCGACTGAGTTGTTGAAACATGTTTTGAAACAACTGCAGATCGCGGGCAAAATAATTGGCCGCTTTGGGGAAGCGGTCGGGGTGGAGCAGACCCGCCAACTGTTGGCCTTGATCGGCCAGCGAAGGTTGGTTTTCGCCTTTAATACCCAATTCGATCAAGCGGTATTCAATGGCCAACAATTGATTGCGCACCTGAAGGGCCTCCCACTGTTGAGCCTTTACCACCGGCGCGAAACGCAAACGGTGATCATCCAAAGCCGAGTACAGCATATAGTTGGCTGGATCTGCAGATTTGCCAAAAGTGGCGCGAATGATGAGATCGTACAGCAAAGTCTGTATATAATGACTGGCGTTGATGCCATAACTATTGGGTCGAAACAGTTTTCCACTTTTTAATTCCACAATGGCTGATTGATTGCCATCGCGAAAAAAGACGTCCAAACGCCCTTGTAAGCCATGTTGACTGGAATAGAAAGTCGGCTCCAGATAACATTTATCGGGCTGAATGTCTTGGGCTTTGAAGTCAATCTGAATGACTTGTAGCAAATTGATAAAATGTTTTTGCGCGGCTTGCATCACTTTGCGCAACTCTTCATCGGGAATCAAACACAGCGCCAGCGGGTTGAGGTGAAACACTTTGGGAAAAAGGGCTCTGAAACTCGTATCCGGGTTATGCATCAATTCATCCAGAAAAAAGTTGGCGATGTTCCCAATCAACAAAGCTGAACTGGAGGAAAAAGGCAGAAATTTTTTCAATAAATGACCTTCGGGCACTGCCCCAAATTCCCGAAAACACTCTGCTACAGCGGTCACGTCGACCAGGTAATCGGGTTCAACTACGATGGCGCGGGGGCGGTAGATGCCGTCTTGATCTACTTCTACGTCGAGCAGATTCAGCATAATGGGAAAACCAAACACGTTGCGCAAGACTTCGATAGTGGGATTGAAGAGCTCGTTGCGTTCGGGTAGATCGTAGCGCACCAGCGTCACCTCTTCCGGGCGATTTTCTTCTTTTACCACCAAACATTTCTCCAAAGGGCGGTCGTCGACGGCGAGTACGCGCACTTGTGGGAGGTACGCTTTGACCGCAGTGGGGCGAAAAGCATGCGGCCAAGTGCCCGGCATTAAGGCGGGAATACCAGGTTTTGGGTCGATTTTAAACAATCCGCGAAGGGTTTCCAGTACTACGTAGCGACCAAACTCAGGTAAAAAGTCTTGGTCGTCGGCTAGTTTGCCATCGCGCCGCGCCTCTTGTGCCAGTTTGCGGAAAGTATGGAGGTAGTACTGCAAAGAGCGCTCGAGGCGGAATTTTTGTCCGGCATAAGCCATCCGCGAAAACAAATTGGTAAACCGCAGTCGCTCTTGACGCGTCACTTCAATTAAAATCAAGACCAACAATTGGTAATAGCCCTCCGTTTTTTCCAAAGGACTGAGCGCAGGTTGTTCGGCGATTTTTTGCAGCTCGCGGTAAAACAGTTGCGCGAGTGCTGGAACGGGCAGGTTGGGTTTAGTTTCGATTTTGATCATCCTCTTTGAGCATTTGTGAAATGGTGTTACAATTTGGCCAATAAAGAGGAGTTGTTAGCGGGATGCAAAAAATAACAGCTTGCTAGACATAGTATGGTCATGACCCTGTTTTATTTCAAAAATCAATTTTTATCCTTCCCAACAAAGATAAAAAAATGTTGAACTTAATACCCAGGATAACATAAAAAGTGTTAAGTTTGAAAAGATATGAGGAAAAAAGCAAACTGGCTCTTACTGCTCTGTTTTGCCTGGTTCAAGGAACTGCCAGCGCAATACACACCGCCGCCCTTGACTAAAACAGGGGAGGGGAGAGGTTCTTTGTTGATTTCCCCTTCTGGACAAATCGGTCGCTATCCTAGTCAAGGGCTCTTGATTCCACAAGGGCTGCATTTTGATCTTTATCGGATTGAAAACGAATTGCTTCCGCTGTCAAAAAACAACCAAAAATACCAACTCGCAACGTATTACCCCAATCCGTTTACCGTATTGGGCTCTGGGGTAAGCACCAATTGGTTTGAAAAGATATTATTTCCTTACGGCAATCGCTCCATGGCAACCCAATTGTGGGGACTGAGTCGCCCAGGACGCAATTTTTTTGCCGTTCAGCCTGGAACGCCTTATGCGCTTATTCCGGCATTATTATCGCCCTTGTTTAAACCCGTTCGCGCTGATGGTAAATCTCAAACTTTTGGCGATCTCAACCGCCAGAGTAAAGCTTGGCGACCACGGGATTTGGAGCGCTATTGAAAATTTATGCCCATTTTTCCAATAAAAAAAGCGTTTGCCGCAAAAGCAAACGCTTACAATTTGAAAGTTGCCGAGCTGCAAAACGCAGCGAAAATTGAAATAATTTATAAACTGGGGGTTTATTAAATTTTTACCCCAAAAGACACCACCACGCTTCTCCCATCCGAACTCCAAATGCCCGGGCCGGGATAAAACAAAGGCCGTTTGGTGAAATATTGCAAATTCGTCAAATTGTTGACGCTGAGTTTTAACGTAAAGCGCTGGTTGAATCGATAGCTCGAATTGAAATCCCAAATGCCGTATGCAGGCACGAGTCCTACAGCGCCATTGGCCGAGGGCTTTACGGTATTCAAAGGATCAGCAAAAGTAGAGGCCACGTAGCTGTACTGCAAAACCGCCGCTAAGCTTTTGTATGCCATTTGCAAGCCATTCCGACTGATCCATTGTGGTGCACTTTCCACTCGATTACCACTGATGTTGATGTTTTTGTCGCCAGCAGCTATTGAAGCGTTTTGGTAGCGTGCATTCAAATAACTGGTGGAGGTAAAAATCGAAATATAACCATTGGGGTGCTGGATCGCCGTGGCTTCCATATAAAACTCTACACCGCGGTGCATGCTGTTGCCAATATTGGTTTTATAGATGTAGTTTTTGCCATTTTCAGTGAGCAGAGAATTGCCCAAACGGTTTTGGTTCAGCAATTGGAACAGCGTAATGTCGAACTTCAACCAGCTACCTACGGAACTGCTGATGCCCAATTCGGCATTATACCCCTGGCCATCTTTAAGATTCTTATTGGCTCTTTCCAAAATGGAAGTGGGGATGATGTCTTTGAACAACGCCGGGCGATACGCTTGCACAATACCGCCATAAATGCGGGTGCGGGCATTGGGTTTGTATTCAGAAGTGATACCAAACAAGGGGAAATGATGCTTGATGGTATTGGGTACTTCTGCGGGGTCAAGGTAGCTTAAATAACCGGTCATGCGCGTCACTCCTTGCTCAAACCTTACTCCCGGCGAAATGGACCATTTTGGCGTCAGATAGATGAGGTTTTCGGCAAAAAAAGCCACGTTTTGGGTCAAATAATGCAAATCGCGGGCAAATGGTCCGGTTACGCTTAGGTCAAAATCAGTGCCACCTGTACCCGGCCCCCTTTGTCGGCGGCTCAAGTCATTGTTGATGTACCGCATCCCTCCAGTGAACACACTTTTTATTCGTCTCCCCAATTGATAATGGTGCAACAAACGCAATTCGGAAGTGTAACTATGGTATTGATCGATGTCGACAAAACGGGATTTGTATAAGTTGTTGACGGGATCGATGACTTTATCAGGTACATTGGCAAAATTGTCAAACAACACACTGCTGCGTGTACCCAATACGGCCGAGGTGACGAGATTTAGCGTGGTTTGCTTATTGATTTTCCATTCCAAGGTAATCGAAGGTACGTATATATCGGGGGAATAATAATTGCGGCTCCGCGTAGCTTGTCGTGGATCGGCATAGAACATGCTATCAGTCAAAGGGCCGGGCAAACGGTAGCGGTAATTGCTGCGTCCAAACTCGACCCGTGCCATGAATTTTTTTGAAAAATCGTATTGCAAACGGGCAAACTGGGCATTGGCTTGCGATCTACCATTGTTGCGGTAGCCATCGGATTGCCGGTACTGGGCATAGGCGTAATATTGCAATTTGCCTATTTTTCCGCCAATGGCATTGTAGGTACTGGCCAAACCAAATGAACCGCCCGCATTGATGCTTTCAAATGAAAAACGACGGGTAGTGTCGGCTTGTTTGGTGACGTAGTTGATCATACCGCCAAAGGTAGCGCCGTATTGTAAAGCAGCGGAACCCCGCACCATTTCAATGCGCTCAATGGATTCCATGGGCATGCTGTAATGGCTGGCTGGATAACCATAAAGATCCGAATTGACGACTACGCCGTTTTGGCGAATGTTGTATTCCCAACTGCGGTGTGGGTCTAATCCGCGCGTAGCTATGTTGATCTGGTTGCCCGAGCCATCCATGTCGTACACAAATGCGCCGGGTATTTTGGCGAAGATTTGTCGCGCCGTTTTTTCGGTCAGGTTGGCTGGCAATTCTTGTACATTGATCACTTCGTTTTTCTTACCTGCGTTGAGGTATGTTCCCTGCACATCCGGCAGTTGGGCCAGCAAGCGTTGTTGATTGCGATAACCTTTAACGGTCACTTGTTTGAGCTGCAGGGAACGAATGGAGTCAGATGGGGTATTTTGTGCTTGCAGCATAAGCGTAGCAAACAGAAAAAAGAGAAGAGTAGCTTTTGTCTTTAGGATCGTATTCATGGGAAAACTCAATAAACTAATTAGGTTAAGCTGTGTTTGTCAAGTATTACGAAAAAATGTTACGTGGGTTACATTTTTCGACTGCAAAGTTAAGAAAGCATTCATACGTACAAAAAAGAACCATGAGCATTACTCATCAACACCCAAGGTTCTTCTCCTGAACTTCCTTTTTACTTCACAATCACCAAACTCCCCGCAAATTGTTTTCTTTCTCCGTCAATAAAATCCACCTCAGCCTTGTAGACCAGCACCTCGTTGTCCAACATTGCACCGCGGAATACGCCGTCCCAACGTGGTTCGCCAGCGCCGGCATCAGCATCAAACGAAAACACCATTTCACCCCAACGGGTAAATACTTGTAACAAGCGCACCCTTTCCGCACTTGCTCCTAGAAACAACTCAAAAAAGTCGTTGTGGTTATCGCCGTTGGGACTGAACGCATTGGGTATGTAAACGTGGTAATCTTTTTGAACCGTAATGCGCAATGCCGCACTTGCCGTACAGTTTTTGGGACTCACCACATTGAGCGTTACCGTCTGACTGTTCAGCAAACGGGTAAGGGTGAGCTCGGGGCAGGTGGTGCAAGCTGCTTTGTCGTCGCTTTTCCACAAAAAGCTTTTGAGGCGCTCGCTGGCTTGGGCGCGCAACACCAAGGTAGCGCCCAATTTCACCACGGTATCTTTGGGCAAAGCAATCACCAAGGGCGGCGGATCAGGCAAATTGATGGTTTTGCTGAATTTACAACCCGAAGGATCCAATACGCTGATTTGATATTTCCCTCCGCTCAATTGTTGAAAAATGGAATCGCGGCTATACTCTTTGCTCCCGAATTTGATGCGATAATCTGGAAGTCCGCCCCGCACTTGCACGCGAATGCTTCCTTTTTTGTCACCGGCACAATCATTGGGGACCACTAAAGTTTCCACCGCCATTTTTCGCGCCAGCAAACTATCCAATTGCCGACACCCATTGGCATCGGTAATGGTAACGCGATAAAAACCCGCATTGGCGATGGACATGGTTCGGGCAGTATCGCCATTGCTCCACTGGATGCGATAGGGGCCGTTGCCGCCTAAAACTTTTACCTCAGCGCTTCCTTTGGCCGTGCCAGTGCTGTCACAACCAGGGGAACGCAGCAGTTTGGCCGATGCCGCTAAGGCCGAAAGACTTGGAAAGTTGAAGGATTGCTCCAACGTACAACCCCGAATTTGGTCAGTAACGGAAACGCGGAAGGTTCCGCCAGCTGCCAAATTTCTCAATGCGGTTGTGGTATCGCCAGTACTCCAACGAAACGATAAACCAGGTATCCGTGGCGTCGACAATTCAATGCTGCCATTTTTATCTGCTGCACAACGGGGTTGGGCAATTTTGAAACTGGCTGGAATCGATGGAGGAGCAAGGAGGGTAACTGCCGTTTTTTGCACACAACCATTTTGATCTTGGATGGTGATGGGGTACGTGCCTGGGGCCAATTGTTGAAACAGCGAATCGCTCCCCAAAGCCCCATTGCCCAAGCGGTAGCGGTAATTGCGAACACCGCCTTGTACCACCACATTGATGGATCCGTTTTTATCGCCCGCACATTTGGGATCCACAGTGATGGTTTCGATTTGCAGTTTTCGGGCCTGGATGCTGTCTTGTTGAATACAGCCTTTGGCATCGGTTATTTTTACGCTATACCATCCGGCAGCGTTGATTTTGACTAGTCTACTGGTATCGCCATTGCTCCAGCGCACGCGGTAGGGGGCTTGTCCGCCCAGGATCTTTACTTCTGCGCTGCCCGAGCTATTGGTGCTGTCGCAATTGGGTGCGCGCAGCAGTTGGGCATTGGCGGTATAGGTCGGTAAGTCAGGGAAATCAAACGTCTTTCCAATGGAGCAGCCTTTTTTTCGGTCGGTAATGGTAACGGTGTACAACCCAGTTGGGAGATTCACAATGGATGCGCTTGTATCCCCGGTACTCCAGAGAAATTGCAAATCAGTCGATGGCGGGCTTTTTAGGTTAATCTTTCCGGTGTTTTGATTGGCGCAAATGGGCGATTCAGTTGCATAATTCAAAACGGGTTCAGGAAATTGCTTAGCATCTAGGGAGTCGACAAACGTACAAGAACGGTCTTTGGCCCGCAAAAAATAGCGACCTGGTTTATTGATTTGCACCTCTGAAGCTGAAGAAACAACCGGTCCGTTTTTGCCGTAAGTCCACTCAAAAGCGTCAAAATTTTGATCCAATGATTTGACAGAGATATTGCTACTTCCGCAAAATTTTACGGTATCCTCGGCCAATAAAGGGCGGTCAAAACGCTCAGGCATGATGAACTCCAGTGGGTATTCGCAATTATCGGACAAACTGGAAAAGGGTTTCATGTACACGGTATACTTCGTTCCTGGTGCTGGTTTTTTAACGGTGATACTGCGGGTGCGCTGGCCATTGCTCCAACGGTAGCTTTCAAAGCCCTCGGGCGCGTTGAGGGTAAGGGTGGTATCCAAGCCCGGACAAAAATAAGAAGGAAAAATCCGCGAACTCATACATTCGGCATCGATGTAGGCATAGCCAAAATGTTGCCCTTCGGTACAATCATAAGTAGTGAACTGGATGGTGATGAGCTCGCCAATGTGATCCCGCAGGTCAATAGCGGCGGTAGTCCAGGGGCGGTAGCGCAGATCCCGTTGGTTTTTAAACCCTGGAATGTTGCTGGCCGAGGCCACCCGGTAATAGCCACAGGAGACGGTTTTGTTTTTGCCATCCAGCACCCGCACATCAAATTTTGGTTGTTGAACGGGTTTGTGGTTGGGGTCTTGGAGCACTACCGCAAACCGGTATACGAACAAAGTATTTTCAGCAGTAACCCGAAACGTGGTCATCAAACGCTCAAACTCAGCGCCTACACTGGAATTACCTAAGCGAACTGAAAAATTGCCCGTATTGACCATTGGGAAGGTATCGGGATAGATGAATGGATCGTAGCGGTTGTAACTGCGGCGTTGCACAATGGTTTGGCGCCCTTGCAGAATGCCCTGCTTTACATTGTCTTCGATTAGTTTACCAAAGATATTGTCGCGGGTGGTGCCGTATTCGCCGCGCCATCCATAAAAATCGCCTCTTTCAAAACCGATGTTTTCGTAGGAATTGAGCGGTACATTTTGGGCATGAAGCAAGGTAAACCCAAAAAACGCCAATAAAAGAAGAGTCAAGCGGGCAGGCATCCGCAGCATAGGGTAGATTTTTCTCATCGCTGTTACTTTAGTGAATGAAATCTATAGGTCGCCTGTCGTTTGGGCTAAAATAATAAAATCTCTCAAGCTCCAAAGAAAATTAACCTTCTACCTTGGAATTTGCAGCCGCTTGCCCAAGAAATATTCAGTTTTTGGCGAAAAAAAATTATAAATGATAAAAATGAGACGCGATGTGAAAAAGCTTGATGTTCAGACAGATAAATAAGAAAGCTGTTAAATGGATGTTAGGCCAATGTTACCTTTATGTTTTTTTTGATCAAGAGGCAACAAACTTTGAAAATTACCGTCAATTTCAGGCAGCGAAATGCTTCCATCAGGGCATCTATCATAAGAGCGAGTAATTAGAATGCGTTCAAAAAAACCGAAAGCACAAGTGCCTAGCTGAAAATGGAGAACCATGAATTTTTTTAAAACAACTATCTACAACCTTTAGACCGATGGTTTACACAACTTTACTGACCCTTACTTATTTTGTGTTGTATTGCTTAACCAAAATTCTAACCAAACGCTTATCAAAGAAGAAAGTGCTCCTTACTTCTACTTTTCAACCCAGCGGACAGATCGCGGGTTAATGCTACCAGAAGATTTCCGATCGAAAAGCCGTTTCATAAAGCCTTTCAATCGGAAATCTTAAAACCATTATTTTCTATCGTACTGATTGGCTTTGATGTTTTGTGCCGCCAATTGTACGATTTCTTCTATTCTTTTTGCCCGGGTTTCCTCCCGTTTGGCATTCAAAATCCACTCCAAAATACCTCTCCGCACTGAGCGGGAAAAATTTTCCCAATGGCCTTGCGCCGAAGGGTTACCATCCAATGCTTTTTGCATATCTGCAGGAACAAGGAGTTGTTCTACCTCATTGAGTGCATCCCAGGTGCCATTTTGCTTGGCCCATTCTATTTTTGCCAGTCCGGCAGGTTGTATCAAACTGGCGGCAGTGAGTTTCTCCACTCGTTCCTTATTGGGCTTTGACCAATTGCTTTTGAGTTTCCTCGGCGAATAAAGCTGTTTGTAACTTTGCTCGTCAATTTTATTAGGAAGGCTATCGATCCAACCAAAACAAAGGGCTTCTTCCACCGCTTCGTCATAACTAACGCGCGATTTCCCACTGTCTTTTTTGAAAAAAATGAGCCATACACCTGGTGAATCCGCATGATTGTCCATCAACCATTGTCGCCAGACTGCGCGGTCGGGTGGATAAAAGTGTTCATACGCTTCCAAATTGATCCGTTTGGCCATGGTAGATGGTTTTTTTGTGAAAATAAAAAACCACCTACAGTTTACCAACAGAATCTCCTTTTTGGGGGACAACAAAATCCATTATTGAACTTATAATGCGGCAAAAATGGAATGAAATTAATTCCCCGCTTTTACGATTGAATTTCGAACAATTTAGACATATTTGTCCTATGAAAAACCTCCTGCTCATCCCGTGTTTGTGTTCTTCGGTAATCGGGCTACACCATACGCCGTTTAACATCTTGTCAATGGACGTGAGCAAGCAAAACAACCATCAAAAGGACGGTTTTGCACCCCAATTCTCCTGGTCAACGATTGATCCTTTGAGTTATCTTTTTTTGGGAAGACCAGAAAAATTATCAAACACATAAGTCCCTATCTTGAATGGCTCCTGCACCTAATTTCCTCTGTTTGGCTTCCTATTTTAAAGGCAACGATTTCCTCCGGGGTCTCAAAGACTGTGGTTGCAATGTGTATCTGGTCACTTCAAAAAAATTGGAGCATAAAGAATGGGCGTTTGACGCCATTGATGAAGTTTTTTACATGCAGCAAGACGATGATGGCAACTGGAACATGCCCGATGTGATTGAAGGTCTGGCTTGGCTGATGCGCTCCAAAAAAATTGATCGAATAGTGGCCTTGGAGGACTTTGACGTAGAAAAGGCCGCCGCCCTGCGTGAATATTTCCATATACCGGGTATGGGTCAAACCGTTGCTCGCCATTTTAGAGACAAACTTTCCATGCGTTTCGAAGCGCTACATGGCGGCATTCGGGTGCCCAAGTTTACCCCTTTGTTTAATGACGAGGCGATCAACCGTTTTTTGGAAAACAGCCAGGGACCCTGGATTGTCAAACCGCGCGGGCAGGCTGCCTCTACCGGGATGAAAAAAGTACATGACCGTGAAGAATTGTGGGCACATTTGGATTACTTAGGCGTGCGCCGGCATGATTTTCTACTGGAAGAGTTCAAACCAGGCGAAGTATACCATATCGATTCACTGACTTATGGCGGGGATGTTGTTTTTGCCAGAACCTCCCGCTATTTGGCAACCCCTTTTGAGGTGACGCACCATGGCGGCATTTTTCGCAGCGTCATTGAACCCTTTGGTTCTGACGTCGATCAGACGCTGATCCAATTGAATAACCAGGTAAAAAAGACTTTTAGATACCCTTATGGCGCTTCGCATTGCGAATTCATCCGGTGCCACGCCGATGGAGCGTTTTATTTCCTGGAAACTTCGGCTCGCGTTGGCGGCGCCAACATTGCCGACATGTTATACGCCTCCTCTGGTCTAAACATTTGGTACGAATGGGCACGTTTGGAAGCTGCCACTGCGATGGGCATGCCGTACAACCTACCGCCCATCCGCAATGATTATTCCGGCATCCTCATCTCTCTGACTCGTCAGCAATGGCCTGATCACGAGGTGTTTAATGATCCAGAAGTTGTTTGGCATATGCCCAACAAAGCCCACCATCTGGGGATCATTGTGCAGTCGCCTTCTTACGAACGCGTACTCACTTTGCTAGACAACTATGCGGGCATAGTGCGCACCGATTTTCATGCTAGTGAGCCAGCTCCCGAAAAGCCTGTGCCTTGATTTGCACTGTCTATTGAATTGCGCCAGGGATGTTGTATAGTTAAAGCATTTATCGTAACAAAAAACTAGCTTTGGGAGTACAACGATTAAAAAAATCATCACCATGAAAGGTCTGGCAGCCATCACCGACGGCCAAGGTCGGTTTTCCATAGAAACCATCGACGTTCAAGCGCCGCAAAAAGACGAAGTTTTGGTACAAATCAAAGCAGCGGGCATTTGTCACACCGATTGGGACTCTCAATCCTGGGGTAAAACCTTGATCATGGGGCACGAAGGCGCTGGGATCGTCATTGCGGTAGGCCCGCAAGTCACTTCGGTTGAAGTAGGCGATTCGGTGATGCTCAATTGGGCTATTCCCTGTTACACCTGTTTTCAATGCCAAGAAGGCAATCAACACCTCTGCGAAAAAAACTCTGCCGTAACCGCTGGCAACAGCATCAGCGGCGGGCATGCCACGGTGGAATCTACCACTTGGAACGGCGCCCCGTTAGCCCGCTCTTTTAGTCTGGGGACCATGTCGGAATACACCCTGGTACGCGAAGCCGCCTGTGTGAAAATAACGGTAGCGATGCCCTACCCATCGGCAGCGATTGTAGGCTGTGGCGTGATGACGGGTTACGGTTCAGTGATCAACGCCGCCAAAGTAAAACCGGGAACTTCGGTTGTTGTACTTGGAACCGGCGGCGTAGGGCTCAATGTAATTCAAGGCGCGCGCATTACCGGAGCAGGAAAAATCATCGCTATCGACCTCAATCCGCTGCGTTTGGAAATGGCCAAAACCTATGGCGCAACGCATACCATCCTGGCCGAGCGCGACGATACCGGTTTGTTGCAAGCCGCGCAAGTGGTGAAAACGCTGACTGATGGTCGGGGCGCCGATTATGCATTTGAATGCACCGCCGTGCCTGCCCTGGGCGCTGCCCCCTTGGCCATGGTGCGCAATGCCGGGATGGCGGTACAAGTCAGCGGCATTGAGCAAGAAATTACCATTGATATGAACCTATTTGAGTGGGATAAGGTCTACATCAACCCTTTGTATGGGAAAACCCGTCCGCAAATCGATTTTCCTATTCTCCAGCAATTGTATGCCAAAGGCGATCTCATTTTGGATGAAATGGTCACTCAAACGTATCCTTTGCAGGAATTAGCACAAGCCTTTGCCGACATGCACGCTGGAAAGAATGCCAAGGGCGTGATCGTGTTTTAAACCCTCTTTTATGAGCCAATTTTTTACTACCGAAATATCCGACCCTCAGTATGAATTTGACGGTCTGCGTTTTTTGACGGTCAAAAGCAATGCCTTGCAAAAACGCGCCGATGTAACGGTTTTTCTCCCACCTGGAGTGGCTGAAGCCGACTTGCAGGGCATGGTGATTCTCCTGCATGGCGTGTATGGCAGTCACTGGGCATGGACTTTAAAAGGCGGCGTTCACCGCGTTGCCCAACAATTAATCGGCGCAAAAAAAATAGCGCCCATGCTGCTGGTGATGCCCTCCGATGGCTTATTTGGCGATGGCAGCGGCTACACGCCCCACGCGGAAGCCGATTATGAAAAATGGATTGTTGAAGACTTGCTAGGTTTGATCCGCGAGCAGTTTCCTGCCTTGCGCCCCGACTTACCTTTGTTTATCACCGGACTATCCATGGGCGGATTTGGCGCTTTGCGTTTGGGCGCCAAGTACCCGCAGCTTTTTCGGGCTTTTTCGGGTTTATCGTCGATCACCCATTTTGAACAAATTGGGCTTTTTGTGAGCGATTTTGATGGTTTAAAATTGCGGGTACAGGAGCAAGATGGGGTATTGGAATGGCTGGTTAAAAATCGCGCCGTTCTCCCGCCATTCCGTTTTGATTGCGGCTCGGAAGATTTGTTGATTGAATACAATCGGGAATTGCACCGCGCGCTAGCGGCGGCGGGCATCGCGCACGGGTACGAGGAACATTCGGGCGGGCATTCTTGGGAATATTGGAATCGGTATATTGGGGATTCGTTGGTTTTTTTTAGTGGGGTGGTGAGGGAGTGAAATTTGATAGGAGATTGTTTGTTGGATGATTTATTGTTTGTTATATTCGCTGGGGAGGTAAAAGGAGTACTTACAGATTGACCACTTAGAAGAAAGAAAAAGAAATGCGGATTAAGCAGGAGTACACGCACTTTTTGAAGACAAAGTAAAATGGAACGTATACTTGAATAATAGTCGGCGATAATGCCAATAATTACATCAATAAAAATAATTACCATTGATTTATCTCACTTTTGATAGCAACATTTGGATTTACTCTTTAGATGAATCTTGGCAAATTGAAAATCAATTTGATCACCTTGAACATTGGATTCAGAAAGGGGAAGTAAAACTTCTTTTACCGAAAATAATAATTGATGAATGGAACAAAAATGAAAAAAAGCAAGTAAAAGAAAGAGAAAAAAAACTTCGTGATTTTTTTAACATGGCAGAAGAAATCCTTCCTTCTGCTTTTTTTGCTGAATATAAAGAGCCAGCGACACAAAGAAAAATTATTGATGACCAGCTTAATCGTGTTAAAAATTTAATACTCCAAAGTGAAATCATTCCTGAATATCCAGAAGTAAAGGACAGAATTATATCTGACGGCATTGCAAAAAAAGCGCCTCTTCATAACAAAAGTAGTGTCGCAGATGCAATCATTGTTTATTCTCTGATTCACTTTGCAAAACTAAACCAAGGCAATAATTACTTTTTTATTTCAAACAACACGAAAGACTTCTATCAAAAAGAAAATAAAAAAAATAATATTCATCCGGACTTGAAAGTAGATTTTGATTCAAACAATATTAAAGCAATTACAAATCTAAATTATTTAAATTATTTCCTTCGAGAATTTCATAATTTAAAAGAGGATGAAAACATTAGTCAGAAAAGAAAAGAGAGAATTAGAAATAAAATCAAGGAAAAAATTTACAATCCAGAATATGACAAGCTAACTGAAAGTGGAAACAGCTCATATATCCAAAACATAAACACAATTGAGTTTATCTTAAAGGAAAAACGACCAACAAAAGAACAGGTGATTTTTGTATTAGCACTTGTAGATTCTGATGATTCTTATGAGCATTATTTTTATACCCAACTTGATAAGGCAAGTTGGTTTGAAATACTTAAGCGAAAGGAAGTTTTTAATCCCAAAAATAATCCAGCACCAATTTCATTTTGGGAACCTCTTATTTACCTTAAAAAGCTTTCACTTCAAATCAAAAACGGACAATCACTAGAACTTATTGATGAAATAATTTCAATCATCAAAAACGCTTCTCAAAATCCAGTTGACAATGACAATACTTGGTATTACTTTATCACGTTTTTGACCAACATCCCTAAAGAAAAAATCCCTTTAGATATATTGCATTATATTCCAATTTGGCTCAAACATAGTTTTGATACAATGATTCATAGTTCAGAAATTTGCGAGAATCTGCTTCCAAAATTTCTTTCAGAGAACCCAACAGAAGATGACATTCAAAAGGCAGAATTGATTTTAAAATATCTTTTCTCGCTTGAAAAAATTGAAGATGCTAAAGAAGTAATATTGTGGCTTAATGTTGAAAACTACCGTTCAAGAGTTTACATGCCCGATTTAAAGGAAGCTCTAATTGACAAAAAACTTACATCTAAAATTGTTACTCACTGTTCAGATAACATCATTATTGATTTAGCAGAAAAAATCAAAACTCTGCGTTTTAATTTCCCAAGAGGGATTAACTTTTCACTCAAGATAAAAGATAAGAACTACAATTGCAAAGCAGAGATTGAAACTGAAAATTTGGGCATTGAAATTTCAGAAAAAGAAAATAGAGAAAAAATCATTGGAAGAAAAACAATAGAGAAGTTTGAGAATTTTAATAGTGAGGAAGTGAGAAGTTTCATTATTACTTTTCTTAAGGAATTGGGATTGGAATATGAAGGACATAAGGACAATGAATACGATATCGAAATACTGACAAATGCCTTAACAAATGGCTCATACAATCCTTATACTGAAGATACTATAAGTAAATTAGACGACCTATACCATAATGAAGATAGAGTTGTTGAAGTATTTTCTTTAATATTTAGAGACCTTCTTAATGAAAAGGTTAAGCAAAACAAGGAGGCAGGAGTTTTACTATTAAAATCATTTGCCTTAGAGAATAAATACCGATTACCTTTTTTTCGCAGAGTAATTCTGTTTATAATCGGAGATAATTGGGAAGCGTGTAAAAGTTTGTTTTGGGAAATTGTGAAAGGCCAAAACCAAATACTCTTTTTTTCAACCCCCATTTTTGACAAAGACCTTTACGAATTACTCAATAAAAATCAAATGTTATTGAGCCAGGTAGAAATCGAAGTACTTCAAAAAATTATTGATTTAGGCCCTCAGAATAAAAGAGAAAATGGAGACTGGAAATCTAAGGACTATTGGCAGTTACGTTGGTATTCTGCTTTGAGAAATATTGCCCCGTTCAAAGACAGTTACGAGGAACTTTCAAAATCAGAAATGCTAACTTACGAACACTATGAAAATTTGGGTGAGATAATCGCAAGGGTTGGATCGGCTTCTCCTTTCGATGTAGAAGAAATACTTCAAAAAAGTAATCAAGAAATTGTCAACTTTATTCAAAGTTTCAAGCCCAAAGACCGGTGGGAAGAACCGACTATAAATGGTTTATCAAGCGCATTAGGCAAAGCAGTTGAAAATGAACCTCAGAAATTTTCTGATGAAATTGAACTTTTCAAAGATGTTTACTACATATATGCTTACCATATTGCCGACGGTTTTAGAGAAGCATGGAAAAATAAAAAGTCATTTAATTGGGAAAAGGTTTTAAATTTCTACAAAGGATATATCTCAAACGAAAAATTTGCATCAGGACAATTTGGGTTGGAGAATGATGGTTGGGGAGTAACGGCGGATTGGGTTACAGGTTCGGTCGGAAATCTTTTGACTGATGGAATGGACTCGGACAGCAGCGCATTTGATTTATCTCTTTTACCAATTGCGAAGGATATTCTTAAAATCATGGTTCCAAAGTTAAAGCCTGAAGAAGATTTTAAGCAAACGAATATGAACCATCCTACCTATTCGTTGAACTCTACTGCTGGTAAAACGATTAGAACTTTACTTGCATATTCACTCAGGAGAGCAAGAAACTTAAAGGCAGAAGGTAATTTACCCAAATGGGAAAAAGAGATTAAAGTATTATTGGAGGAAACTTTTAATAAAGGAATAATTGATGGTTATATTCTCACAGGTTGGTATTTTCAACAATTTTACATCTTGGATAAGGATTGGATAACCAATAAAGTAAAAGAGTATTACCAAGTTGAAGATAAAGAGTGGCTTGCTTTTTTGAGTGGGTTTACCTTTGGCAATCCACCATTCAATAAAGACATTTATAAATTATTTTACTCTCACTATGAAAGGGCAATTAAGAATGACATTCAGTTAAAAAAATTCTATGATAATGGAATTATCAGGCACATTGTTGCTTTTTACTTTTGGGGTTTTGAAGATTTGCAAACAGATGGTTTGCTTACAATGCTAATCAATAGGGGTAGTCATGCAAGCAATCTTAAGCTTGTGGATTTTGTTTGGAGGCAAGAAGGTTATTTGAAAAATTTGAATCATGCTGATGCAAAAAACTTTGAAGAAATAATTTTCATTTTGTGGAACTACCTTTCAAACAAATATGAGAATTCAACTTATGAAGAAGAACAGCAGGTTTTAGCAAGACTTTCCAATCTCCTTGTTTTTGTTCCCGAATTAAATGACACCTATACTAATTTGGTTTTAAAATCCACCGCTATCACTGACAAACATTTTCACTCTCATTACCTCATTGAAAATCTTATCAAACTTAAAGACCGAGGCATTCCAAGCGAATCTGCTAAACACGTAGGGGTCATACTTAAATCTATACAATTTGCTCATTATTTTTCTTCAATTGACAAAAAGCACATTATTGGCTTAGTAGAGTTTCTTTACAATAACGGACAGAAACAAATTGCTGATGAGTTCTGCAACAAGATGGTAAAACAAGGACATGAATTTTTAATAGACATTCATAATAAATATATGTAATGTAACTTAAAATCTACCAACAGCCTGTTCTTATATAGGGTCTTAACTTCCCCACGGCGTCCATATTCACGTTCAGTGTAATGAAAATATATCGATAAAATACAGCTACTATTTGGGTAAACAATAAAAATATCGCTACTTTGCGGCTACAATATCGATATTTTATGGAGCAAAAATTACAGTTCGATTTTGCAACAACCCAAAAAGTGATCCAGCAGATCAGCAAGATTGATCAGTTTAAAGGAGCATGGGAAAATTTGAACTTTGAAGAAAACAAGTATCTCAAGGAATTGCGGAAGATAGCCACCATTCAAAGCATTGGCTCATCTACGCGCATAGAAGGAAGCACATTAACCGATGAGGAAGTTGCTACGTTGATTAAAAATTTAAAAATATCGAAGCTGCAAAGACGGGATGAACAAGAGGTAGTCGGCTATTATGACACGCTCGAAACGATCCTTGACAATCATGACACTATAGATTTGACGCTATCAAATATTCATGGCCTGCATAATTTGTTATTGAAGCATAGCAGTAAAGACGACCGACACAAAGGGAAGTATAAAGAAATGACCAATCAGGTAGTGGCAACCTATCCTGATGGAACAACCAGGCTGATTTTCCGAACAACTGAACCGTATTTGGTACACAAAGAAATGGAGGCCTTAGTAGATTGGACAAATCAAGCGATTGCCCAAAAAGAGATTCATCCATTGATTGTTATTGCAGTATTTGTTTATGAGTTTTTGTCTATCCATCCATACCAAGATGGAAATGGACGACTATCAAGACTGCTGACAAATTTATTGTTGATAAAAAATGAGTACGAATTCATTCAGTATATTTCATTGGAGCACATCATAGAACAGAATAAAAAAGCCTACTATCAAGCACTTATGGAAGGACAGAAAGATCGTTACAATGGGCAAGAAAGAATTGACCAATGGATACTTTTTTTCCTAAATAGTTTATCTGATCTGATTCAGAAATTGGAAGCCAAGGTCAAATCGTTCAGAGCATTAGGCGGATATTTGAATGATAGGCAAAAAATGGTACTTGAATATATCAGACAAAACCAACCGGTGAAGATCGGCGATTTAGTAGCCAACCTGAAAGAATATAAGTTGCCATCCATTAAAAAAGATTTACAATATCTTGTTAAAGAGATGGAAATTGAAAAACTGGGCCAAAACAAAGGCACCTTTTACATCATAAGACAAAATACTTAATCTGTGGAATAATTGGTTTTCAGAGAATTTCTTCAAACGTCGAAAATTTTTAAAGCTCAAAGTTGCGTTTAAGAACTAGATAAAAATTGGCTCAAAAAACAAAATAATCGGCTCAAATCGGCTCGAAACTGATTCAAAATTTTTAAGAAAGTCTGAATTCAGAGTTTAGGCAAGACTACGACTACTAAACCTCGAAGGTTTAGTAGTCGTTGATCCCCCTCACTCCGCCAAACATTCCCTTGTAATCTCTCCCACATTTTTGCACCCAGAAAGCGCCATCGTCAACTCAAAATCAGCCATTAGGTGTTGGATAACATCGTGTATGCCTTTTTCACCAGCCAAGGTAAGTCCATAAATATAGGGCCTGCCCAAACCCACTGCCGTAGCGCCCAACGCCAATGCCTTGAACACATCCGCGCCGCCGCGAATGCCGCTGTCCATCACAATAGGAATCTGTCCGCCTACTGCCTCCACTACTTTGGGCAGCGCCTCGATAGCGCTAATGGCTCCATCCACTTGCCTTCCGCCGTGGTTGGAAACGACCAAGCCATTAATCCCAAGATCCACCGCTTTCTTGGCGTTTTCTGGATGTAAAATGCCTTTTAGGAAAATGGGCAAACTCGTGTGCTCGCGCAGGAAGGAGAGGTCATCCCAAGTGATGGCAGGATTGGTATAAATGCGGGTAAACAATTTCACCGCTTCCATCGGACGGCCGGAGCGCAGTTTTTGCAACACACTTCCTGATCCAGGATAGCGCCGCGCCGATTGAAACACATTGCGCAGCGTTTCAAAAGTTATTTTGGGTTTAAAATCGTCGGCAGGGTTGGCGAGGGATTCGTCCATGAGTTTTTGAAAAACGGGATCGGACGTAAACTGCGCGATGCCTTTGCCTTGTAAAAAAGGTAAAAATGCCGCATCCAAATCGCGGGTACGCCAACCCAGTAGCGTGGTGTCCAAGGTAAGGACAATGCCTTTGCAACCACAGGCTTCGGCGCGTTGTACAAAACTGGCCACCAAATCCCTCGAGCGCGACCAATACAACTGAAAATACCGTGGACTATCGCCCATGGCTGCGGCGGCCTCTTCCATAGGCACCGATGCCTGATTGGAAAAAACAAAGGGAATACCGGTTTTTGCCGCTGCCCGCGCGGTGGCCAAATCGGCGTCAGGGTGCACCATTTCCGCTACGCCAATGGGGCACAACCAAAATGGCGACGGGAAATGTACGCCCAACATCGAAGTTGAGGCATCGCGGATGTCCACGTTTTGCAACATTTTGGGTACAATGCGGTATTTGGAAAACCCGCTGCGGTTGTTGGCAACGGTTTCCTGATTTCCCGCCCCACCAACAATATAAGAGGCTGCATACGGACTCATTTTTGCCACCGCTGCTTGTTCAAGCTTGTTCCAATCGGGGGAGATAGCCGGTTTTTTGCCGCTAAGTCCTTCTAAATAAATCTGGCGTTGTAGGTCGAGGGCTTTAAATGGTTTCATGGCTTGGTGCGTTGAAAAGGATGAAAAAAATGAACGCGCTGCAAAAGGAGTGGTGGGTATTTTTTACACCGTAATTTTTCGGGTACGCGCAGTCACTGGCCAAATCTCGGTCCATTGATGATTGCGGATCACATACGCCAAATCATGTAAAGCTACCGATGGACAAATGTGATAAGGCACGCCATACAACACGTCGCCAATCTGGATGGCGTCCCAATCTTTAACGGTCAAGATCAGGTGCTCCTCGTTTTGACCAACGGGTTCGTAATCCGTCAGATTGAGGAATTTGATGCGTTTGTCGAGCGGGTTTTCCGAACCTACTGATTTGTGTCCCAAATCAGTGGTGATGCGGCCGGGAGCAGGTTTGGAGATGACGCGGGTCAGCAACAAAGCCGCCCATTCCACGCCCACTTCACCCACAAAAGTGGAATAGCCCCAATCCCAAAGCAACGTTGTGCCTGGACTGCAGAACACTTCTTCCCGCAAAGAAGCCGGAAAAAATGAAGGAGAACCCCCATTGATGATCTCCGGTTTAGGAAACCGAGCGGCAGCAATTTGCTGAAGCAGCGCATAAACCGGTGAAAAATCGCTATCGCTATGGGCTTTGCGGTCTTCTACGGTCACGTCGCGGATATGACCGTCGTAGATGTGCAAACCACGGATGTTGATATTTTTGAGCGCAGCAATGGCTTGGTAAAACTCAAACGTGTGGTCGTTGAGTTGGGCGCCGGTGCGGTTCTGGCCATTATTGATGTCGATGTAGACTTGTGCCTGCAAGCCTTCCGCACCAAAGGCTGCATTCAGTTGTTGGGCAATCCTCAGATCGTCAACCAGGGAAGCAACGACAGCATCAGGAAATTTTTTCACCAATTGGATAAAGCGAGCCACTTTGGGGCCAATCAATTGGTAGGAAATCAGCACATGTTTTGCGCCTGCATCTAAGGCCATTTCCAGTTCGGCGATGGTAGCACATTTAAAGCGCGAGATCCCGGATTCTAATTGCATTTTTACCACCGCGCCCATTTTGTGGGTTTTCACATGGGGCATTAAACGTTGGGTATTACCGCCAACGGTGTTGATCATCGCCGCAATGTTGTGCTGAATGCGATCAGGATACACCAATAGCGCCGGGGAGTCGACTTGATCGATGTTGTTTACTTCGTACCAGTTCATGACCTAAACTTTTACAATTTTTCAAAACCAAATCCAGGGCCATCGGTGGGGCGCATCACGCCGTTTTCCAAAATGAATCCCCCTTTCACCACATCTTCGGCCAGATCAAGACTGCCGTCCAAGTCGAGATAGCGCGTATGCGGGCAAGCAAGCGCCGCGTGTAAGGCTGCTGAAATGCTGGCAATGCTTTCATCAAAACACCCCCAAAACAAATCAATGCCTGCGGCTTGGGCAATAGTGGCAATTTCAAAAGCGCCGATCAACCCGCTGCTTTTCATCAATTTGATGTTGAAAATACCACAAGCCGCTGGCTCCATCGCCAATTCTAGCGCCGATTTGGCATCTTTAAGCGATTCATCGCAGGCGATGTATTTGCGAATGTTGGCCGGGAGACTTTTCATTGCTGTCTCCGTACCAACGGGAAGGGGTTGCTCTACCAATTCCAGATTGAGGTTTTGAGTGGCTTCAACAAAAGCGATGGTTTGTTCGGGGGTATACCCCTGATTGGCATCGACGCGTACCATGAAGTAATCACCATATTTTTCGCGGATTTTGACGCAGCGCTCAATGTCTTCGGCCAGGTCAAGCCCCATTTTTACCTTCAATACCTTGAATCCCTGATCTTTGTATTCTTGTGCTTCCGCCAGGGTGTCGGCCACGTTTTTGATACCAATCGTGACAGAAGTTGGCAGACTATGGATTTTTCGACCATAAAAATCAACGATGGGAATATTCAGGTACTTTCCAAAAGCATCGTGTAGCGCCAGGTCAATGGCAGTACGGGTTGCAGAATGCTTGGGGAACAGCTTTTTACATTCAAAAATCATTTGCCGAAAATGGCGGATGTCCTTTCCCACAAATTGCTGGAGGGCATCGGATCGTAGGTTAGTGATGGTATCGTCGGTGCTTTCGGCAATGACGAATTCTGAAGCGCAAGCGGCGCCAATGCCCACAATGCCATTGCTTAGTTCAATTTCTAAAAATACATTTTCGACCTCGGAGGTGGTGTCAAAAGCCACGGTGTAGGGCTTGCTGAGCGCCATATCCATGCGGTAGGCCGTTATTTTGCGGATGTTCATTGGTTGTTTTTTTCGAGTATTAAAGATTGGATGATGGGGAGGAGGGCCTCAACGCCTTCTTCTAATGGCAATAAAACAGGGATACCCAGGGCTTGAGCATAATGTGCTTGTGCGGCTTTGGCCTCTTCCAAAGTGCAACCTTTAGTATTCAAGGAAAGTGCAATCACTTTGGAGTTGTACATTTCAATCAGCTTGATTTCACTTTCCACGGGTGGAATTTTTCCCCAGGTAGGTTCGTCGCCATAGAATTCACGCTTAATTTCGTGAATCAAAACCACGTGTTTGGCATTGCCAGAAACCAGAAATTCAGATCCGCAGGGTCCGCTGGGATTGCGTAGCGATGATTGCCCTTCAATAAGGATCAAGTTCGTTTTCTCCTGCTCGTACGCGCTGACGATGGCGTGTTCTAATTCGCCAGATACAAAATCATTGAGGGTAGAATCGAAGACAAAACCGTAGCGGTTGCCTTGCATCCAGCCGGTTTGCCCAGTATAAATCATTTCGGATTTGATGCCCGCGGCATTGCAAGTTTGGCGAATGAAACGGGCGGTGGTACGTTTGCCCATCGCACAATCCATGCCCATGACGGCTAAAATCGGGCAGCCGACAGAGAATACCTTGCCCGACCAAAAATGGAGGTCTTTTTTGGCTTTGGGGCGGCGTACATCAACCAATGTAGCGCCGTGTTTTTCCGCCAAGGCAACCATATCAGGACGTTCATTCAAAAAATCATGTAAGCCATTGATGATGGAAATACCGGATTGGATGGCTTCCCGTACAATATCGGCCAGATCAGGCGGCAAAACACCCCCTACCGTTGCCACGCCGATGATGCAAAAATCGGGTTTGGGTTCAGCGGCTAAAGCTTCAGCCAATGTAGCGTAGATGGGGATATTGCGGTGTTTGCCATCGAGTACTTCGCCCGCGTCTTTTCCGGCGGATACGGGGTCAATGACTGCTTTCACGGTAAACCGCTCGGAACCGCGAATGAGTCCGTGGGCGGTTTTGGCATTCGAGTGTTCGAACATTCCTGCGCTCAGTACGAAGGCGGTTCCTTGTACCTGGTTTTTATCGAAGGACATAAAGTGGGTTTTTACTGGTAATGCATGTGCTGCCCCAAAATAAGCTGCAAATCGGAAAAATTTGACTTTTTTTATAACAAGTGATGGGACAATCTATATCCAGCAGCATTCCAGCAGACCGCCAATTCGAGTTGGCTCATTCAAAACGAAGGTTATACGACTACTTTTCCGCCATCAGGCGCTAAAAACTCTTCCTGCAACAACAAAGTAGGTGAACTCCCGGCAAAATCAGCAAAATCGCGACTCAGGTGTCGGAAATCATAATAGCCGGCATCGTAAGCCACGTGCAGCCAGCTTTTTTCGGGATGTAACATTTTGCTTTTATAGGCTTGATTGAACCGCAAAATGCGACCATACAATTTCGGACTTACCCCCATGCGCTCGTAAAATTTGCGCTCAAATTGGCGCGTACTTAAAAAAGAAGTTTTAGCCAATTGATCAACAGAAATGGGGTTCGCAGCAGTGGACATCTGGGCAATTGCCGCATCAATGGCGTGAAAATCGGTTTTCAGGTGCTGGATCTTTTTGAGTAGAAAAACATCAATCGCATCAATCATGGCGCGGTAATCGGTCAGTTCTGCCAACTGCGCGTCCAATTCCTTGACCGAGGGGCCAAAAAATAATTCTGCCGCCAGCATCGGTAAATCCGCTATCTCGGTAATGGGAATACCCAACAAACGGTGCAGCATCCCAGGGTGAAAGGCAGCTTGAATGACCAGGTGGTCGACGCCAAATTGTAGATTGAGCCGCGAAATTTGTCCACCGACTACCACACTGCGTGGACTGAGCCCCAAATCCCGATTGTCTTTATCCCAGCCCAGTACCGTATTGCGGGGATAAAAATACATGGATTGCAGGCCGTCGGTAGGCATAGGTTTGCGTTGCTGGGTATTGGCAGGGTTATTTACATGTAGCAAAAAATACCGCCTTACATAAGGTTGCAAAGCAGGATGAGGCGCAATATTGGGTTGGAAAAATAGCATAACGCAAATGGGTTGTAGTTGGGGATAAACAAGAAAACAGTTCATCCCCAACTGCAAAAAAACGGTTTTTATTTCACATCAACTTCCTTGATTTTGCGGGGCAACCAAACTTGCATAGGGTTGCTGCCACGGTTGCACCAAACGAAGTATGGAATGGCCGTAACATTGGTAGGCTGGGCGATGATCGACAAGCCGTCTTTGGCAGGTTGCATCACTGGGAGCTTGCTCGACAGTGTTACTACGCCACCCAATAATTTAGGTTGCAGCAAAGGTGCAAACTGTGCGTTGGCAGGAAGTAGGATATTCCAAGCTTGACCATGGTTGTCGGCGCCTTCTACGCAGTACAACAAGGGACCGCGTTGGATAGCAGCCCGGTCTACATCGGCTTTTACGGTTTCAGCAGCTACCACTTGGCGTACTTCCATGGGTAAGCTCAATTCTACCATGTCACCAGGGCTCCAAGGTTGTTCCAAAACGGCATAACCATGATCCATTTTAGGAATAACCGGTTTGCCGTTGACCTTGATCAAAAACGTACTTTTCAACGGCGCCGCAAAACGGTACAACCCGCCTGGCGTAGCTTCATTTTGCGCCCAACCAGGGATGCGGATATGCAAGGCAAAAGTTTGTTTGCTAGCGGGAGTAAGCTGGATTTTTACCGCGCCATCCCAAGGATAGTTAGTGGTTTGGGAGATTTGTACTTCGCCTTGCGCCAAGGGAATTTTGGTGTTGCTGCCCACAAAAAGGTTAACCCAAATACCATTGGCAGAACTGCCGTAGATGTAATCGCCTACCGAAGCCACCAAGCGGGCAATATTGGATGGACAACAAGCGGTGCCAAACCATTCGCGTCGCGCATGGCGACCATTAGAGGCCAAGGGGTTTCCATAGAAAAAATGATCCCCGGTGAGGGATAAGCCATCCAGCGCGCCATTATACAAACTGCGCTCCAATACATCGACATATTTGCTGTCGCCAGTAAGTAAGTTCATGCGTTGGTTCCAAAAAACCATGCCGACGGAAGCACAAGTTTCACAATAAGCATTTTCATTGGGAAGGTCATAATCGAGGCTAAATCCTTCATTGCTCCCCGAAGAGCCGATCCCACCGGTGAGGTACATGTTACGGTATACCACATCTTCCCACACGGTTTTCATGGCATTCATATACCCCGCATCGCCAGTAGCCGACGCTACATCGGCCGCGCCAGTGTATAGGTACATGGCGCGTACCGCATGTCCCGAAATTTCTTTTTGGTCTTTAACCGGCGTAAGATCCTGGCAATAGAGCGGATCTTTCCATTGGTCCCAGATGACGCCTTTGCCATAGCCACGGCCACGTTGATCCAAGAACCAAGCAGCCAGCTCGATGTAGCGTTTTTCGCCAGTGGTATGGTACAATTTGGCCAGCGCCAATTCAATCTCTTGGTGCCCAGTCACCCAGTGGCGGTTGGGAATGCGAAATTGTTGATCGATGTGATCGGCCAGTTTGATGGCCACATCCAGCAGTTTTCTTTTTCCGGTGGTATTGTAATAAGCTACCGCCGCTTCCATGAGGTGACCAGCGCAGTAGTCTTCGTGTTTTTCCATATCCGTCCACCGTTTTTCACCGGTATTTATGGTAAAATAGGTATTGAGGTAACCATCGGGTTGTTGGGCGGCGGCAATTTTATCGATCCATTCATCGGCTTTCTTTTCTATGTTAGGATCGGGATGGTTTTTGAGTGAATAGGCAATAGCTTCCAAGGCCTTATACACATCAGAGTCATCGTAGTAAATGCCTTCGAATTTGCCGCTGTGTTTGGCGGCATTTTCAAAATTGCGGATGCGCGGCGTTTTTACTTCGGTTTGTTCAATACAAGCCTTGAGGGTAGCGGAAGCCACTTTTTCTTGTTGTGGATGCCAAAACGCATCGGTAATCTGGACTTTGGAAAAACTAACCGGATCAAATTGACGGGAAACGGTTTGGGCAAAAAGGCAGGTGCTCAGACAGAGTAGGACGATTGCAAATAATAGGTATTTTTTCATTTATACGGCTTAATGTAGATTTGAGAACTTGACATCAAAAAATGCCAATCCAAAATACAAAAAGCGATTTGATATCAAAAAATGAATTACGCTACCAAACCAAAGAAGGCAGGAAGTAATCCTACTCCTGCCTTCTTCAAAAGGATAGGTTACAGCAATTACATTGCCGACCACCAGATGACTTTTCCATTGCGGAGACCGTCAAGATCCAATTGAATGGTACGATCGCCCACGCGACAAGCGATGGTGTTGAGGTCTTCACCGTCAACGGTAACGACAGTAGATTCGCAACTTTCAGCACTTACTTCATTGAGGAGGTTGTCCCAGGCATCGGGGTCATTGCCCAGCCAGTGGCAGGCGTCCATGTCGTCGTTGGTGAAAGTTGAGTACAGCAACCACATATCGCCGTTTTCTGATACGCCATACATCGCGGCATTGTACTGATCTTCGATGAGATCCAATGGTGTTGTTTCCATGAGATTTATTGAATTAGATGGTTTAATAGGTAAATGAGTGATGGGCAAATGGTTGCCTCAGTAGGTAGGTATGTGAGATATGTCCTTTCAAAAAAAATGATACGGAGCCGCCCCAAGAAAGGTTGGGGATACAGGGAATAAATTTTAAATTTTTTTAATTCGTATATTTTTTTGAGACGCGAATTATCCTGCGCTAAAACCAGCTATCAACTTGGCACGGATCTCCTCCTTTTTTTCTATACTGGTAAATGCATGATCAATTGCCGCCAAGTTGCAGGTTAAAAAGTGGGTGGTATCCCAATTGAAATGGGTTTGCAGAGTCTTGTACTCGCTGGTCAAGCTGACATTGGAAATGGTGCGGGCATCGGTATTGATGCTCAAGGAAACTCCGCGTCGGAACAGCTTGTCAACGGGATGACTGGTGATATCGGCCACCACATTGGTTTGTACATTACTAGTAGGACAAACCTCCAAATGGATGTTTTTTTGAATCAAATGATCCAGCAATTGCGGATCTTCTACGCTGCGAACGCCGTGCCCAATTCGCGAAGGATGAAAATGAGCCAGGGTTTCCCAAACGCTATCGGCGCCTTTGGCCTCGCCAGCATGAGCAGTTACATTTAAGCCTTTTTCCTGCGCATATGCAAAGGCGCTGACGTGGTTGTCAATCGGAAAGCCCGCTTCATCGGCGGCGATATCAAAGCCTACCACCTGGGTACCCTGAAACTGCTCCACCAATTGCACCGTTTCCATACTTTGCGCGGAGGAATAGTGGCGGAGGGTACAAAGAATGATGCCTACCTCAATACCAGTTTTTTGGATCCCTTCAACAACTGCATCGTTGACAATCTGAACAACCTCCTGGGACGACAAGCCTTTTTCCAAATGCAATAAAGGCGCAAAACGAATTTCGGCATATACCACATGATCAGCTTGCAGTTGCTCGAACAGATCCAAAGTGACTAGGCGCAAAGCTTCCGGGGTTTGCATCAGTTCAAAACCTTTAACCGCTCTGCTGATGTAGTCGGCCAAATCGGTGCATTTGGGCGGAGCAATAAACGCTTCTTGATAAGTTTCAAAACTAATGCTTGGATCAAGCATTTTGACTACCGGGTAGCTCAGCGAGCAATCCAGGTGCAAATGCAATTCAACTTTGGGCAATTGGCTGAAAGTCATGCCTTAATGGTGTTTTTTTTTTACAGTTTTTTTGTCTTTAAGTCATGGAACAACTGGCTCTTTGGTTTGGTGGTCATAACTCAGTCCGCGGTGCAGTTTCCATTCACCATTTTCCAAGATCCAAAGATGGGTAAAAAGTGCAATACTGGTGAAATATTCTGGTTTGTCTTTTTCTAAGAGTGTGTTTGGATTTTTAGTTCGCAAGCGAAAATGAGTCAAAATTTGCACCAACGAGGCGCGAAAAACGTGGTACATCCCGACAAAGTCGGGAGAGTGTACCCCGACTTTGTCGGGGCAGGTCAGCGCTACATGAGTATTTTCGTAACGAAGTTGGGGTGAATTTTGGCCATTTGTAGCGCGAATAAAAAATCCAAACACACTCTAAGGCAAAAAAAACGGTGTTTACCCATTTGCAAAGCGCCGTAAAGCACGCCGTTCTTTTTGAGAGGGTAGACCATCAAACTGCCTTTTACCAATTCCCGTCTGGCGCGGTAGCTGAGTTTGCAAAGCCCATCGCGGATACCCGCCACAAAATCCGCCTTGGATGCCGTAACTCCCGCCTGATCATGGTAAAATTCAAAATCCTCGCTCACCAGATTTTCAAATTGGCTGATGTCGCAAGTGTTGAAACCGATCTCAAATAGCAGGCTATCCCGGCTTTTTAATTCGCGGAAAAGGGCTGAACTGGGGTCGATCTGAGCCGATAAATGATTGGCGAGCAAAAAAAGCAATGCGCTCGAAAAGAATTTCATCATAACCATTGATTGTTAATACCCATTTAATATTTAAATAACGAAAATTGAGTTTATTGGCCATTCATGGAAGGTATGCATCAATCGGCCAAAAACAATGCAATCTGTTCAAAAGAGATAAAAATGCCCTCCTGGTTGCTTTGGGCTAAGCATTACAGTTGACAGCACTTGGAATGGCATCCCTTTTAGAGTGTGTTTGGATTTTTTATTGGCCATAATTTTCGTTTAAAGAAATATTTTTTCCTAAAAAGAAATATTTTTGTAAAAAAAACAACCATGGAAAACGTAGTTGACAACATCATCACCTTGTTTCGCGAACGTGGACATTCGGCATACGGCGGTGAGGCTGTTTCACAATTGGAACATGCTTTGCAAGCTGCTACCCATGCCCAGCAAAAAGGCGCAACAGCGAATTTGATTGCCGCGAGTTTACTGCACGATGTAGGGCATATTTTGCATGAATTGCCTTTTGATGCCCCCGATAAAGGCGTCGATGATTTGCATGAAGAACTGGCAGCAAGGTTTTTGGAAAAACATTTTGGCGCTGCGGTTTCCGAACCAGCACGCTTACACGTAGAAGCTAAACGCTATTTGGCAGCTACTGACCCCGGTTATTTAGAATTATTGAGTCCGCCGTCGATCCAAAGTTTGGCCTTGCAGGGCGGACCGATGAGTGAGGGGGAACAAGTAGCGTTCCGTTTGAATCCTTTCTTTGCTGATGCAGTGCAATTGCGCATTTGGGATGATCTGGCCAAAGACCCCGAAATGGTAACACCGCCCATTGAAGCTTTTGCCGATGTATTGACCGCTTGTTTGAAGACCGGCGCAAACTAATCATATGACCAACCTTACTGCTTCTGCTCCCAATCGCGTGCAGCGGCTTTATTCCACTTCCTTGTGGGCCATGATCGCCGCATTTGGAGCGTATTTTTGCATGTATGGTTTTCGAAAACCCTTTACCGCCGGGGTCTATGCCAATGAATACCTCGGCGGAATTGGCTACAAAACGGTGTTGGTGGTATCGCAAACCTTGGGTTATGCCTTGTCGAAGTTCATTGGTATCAAAGTGGTATCCGAAATCCGCAACAGCCAGCGCGCCCTGCGTTTGGTATTATACATAGGTTTTGCCCAATTGATGTTGCTCTTCTTTGGTTTAGTGCCCGCGCCTTGGAATTTCATTCTGCTGTTTTTCAATGGATTGCCATTAGGGATGATTTTTGGCATCATCCAAGGTTTTTTGGAAGGTCGCCGCATGACGGAAGCCTTGGTAGCCGGCTTGTGTACCAGTTTTATTTTGGCCGACGGCTTTACCAAATCAGTAGGCAGTTATTTGTTGAAAATTGGCGTCAGCGATTATTGGATGCCCTTTACTGCGGGACTATTATTTTCGGTGCCGCTGGCCATTTTTATTTGGATGCTTACCAAGATTCCGCCGCCCAGCGCTTCGGATACGGAGCACCGCTCCGAGCGGCAACCCATTTCTGCCGCCGAGCGCAGGGCTATTTTTAAAAAATACGCACCGGGAATGCTCAGCATTGGCTTGGCTTACCTGTTGGTGACCCTACTGCGCAGCATGCGCGCCGATTTTGCCCCGGAGATTTGGTCGGATCTCGGCTACAAAGGTATTCCGGCAGTTTTTACCCAATCAGAAATATTTGTGGCCGTAGGCGTACTGCTCATTAATGGCCTGATTGTATTGATCAGCTCAAATAGTCGGGCCTTTTATACCGGAATCGTGTTGTCGATTGCGGGGTTTGTACTCGTTTTGCTTTCAATAGCCGGTTTGAAAATGGGCTTGGATGGTTTTTGGTACATGGTGGGGATCGGTTTGGGTTTTTACGTGCCCTATGTGGCCATTCACACCACCCTTTTTGAACGTTTGCTGGCCATGACGCGCGACAAAGGCAATGTAGGCTACTTCATGTATTTTGTTGACACGATGGGTTATTTTGGTTATTGCGCCTTGTTGTTTTTGAAAAGTTACCTTCAGCAGACCCCTGAGTTTTTGAATTTTTACAATGTATCAGGGATTGGATTTGCGGTGTTGGGAATTGTATCAATTGGATACGCTGGTTGGTATTTTCGGCGTTATGCCCAGTAATTTCATTATTTTCACACCTTAAAATCTTGACAATGAACTTCAGAAAAGATGTAACCATGGCTTTATGGCTATTGCTGTCGGTAATCGCAACAAATGTAGAAGCACAAAGCATTGTTGGCGTATGGAAACGCACCTCGGTATTGGTTACGGATAAAGACGGTAAAAATTCAGAAGTACAAACCATGCTAGAAAAAAGCATGCCCTGTATGGCCGGTATTCGCTATGAATTTACTGCCGCCGGTTTGCAAAAAACTATTGTTCCAGAGGCATGTAAAAAGTCATTATCGGCCATGGCGGCCATGTTTGGCGATGCTCCTTATTCCGTCAGCGGCAATAAAATTTTTATCAAATCACCCAATAAAGAGCTGGCTCCGGATGCAACGTATGTTTATCAAATCAAAGGCAACGTGATGACGTGGAGCTTCAGTTATACGGATAATCCGCAAACGCCCAATCCTACCAAAGCGAAAAGCATGACCATTCAGTATCACAAACAGTAGGGACGCGATTCATCGCGACTAACCCGAGGGGCACTAAAGAGCTAAATCGCTTTGCGCCAATTCAGCAAAATCCCATCTTCCTGTTTTCTTTCAAATAAGCCCAGAGAAGTCCCGGACTACACAAATTTTGCCTGATAAGCTTCAAGCGTTTGAACAGCAATAGCTTCGCTTTGCCCCTCTGCTTGTAAATGCGCCGAAATGACTGCGATCACGCGCTCTAGGCTGGTGCTGGATAGTAAGGCGATTTTTTCAAGCGAAAACTCCTGGAGTGACCACAAGTTTTTGATGATTTCGCGCTCTTTGAGTTGGGAGCCTTGTTCAAGACCTTTTTCAAGACCCTGTTCAATTCCTTTTTCTAGGCCTCGTTC
Source organism: Saprospiraceae bacterium (assembly GCA_040401995.1). Lineage (GTDB taxonomy): Bacteria > Bacteroidota > Bacteroidia > Chitinophagales > Saprospiraceae > Haliscomenobacter. The sequence goes on along the minus strand of JBBANM010000029.1, from coordinate 3,529 downwards.
GATGCCTTGTTCAAGACTCTGTTCGATGCCTTGTTCAATTCCTTTTTCAATTCCTTGCAGATAAAGGCCATCCGTTTCGATGTCGTAATGAATAGTCATGGCTTCAACTTGAGATTTGACAATGATTTCCATTTTTCGTAGAGTGTGTTTGGATTTTTAGTTCGCAAGCGAAAATGAGTCAAAATTTACACCAACGAGGCGCGAAAAACGGAGTGTAGCAGCGCTACATGAGTATTTTCGCAACGAAGTTGGGGTGAATTTTGGCCATTTGCAGCGCGAATAAAAAATCCAAACACACTCTTACATGTGATAAAGTTAACAATTGTTTTTGATACTTTTTGATGCGATTTGAGTTGCGGCAGATTTTGTGCAGGTGCTGCAAAATTTGCCGGACTACTTGTTCTGGCTGATCTTCTCCAAAGTCACATAAAATGGCGAGAACCACTTCTTCAGGTACATCCGAGTGGATGAACAACTCCTTGGGAATCTGTTTGAGTACCACGACTTCAAAACACATTTCCAGACTCAGCGTAAGCAAATGATTCTGGATGATGTGGCGAGGATCACTTTTGCCGCCGTAGATAACGATCTGTCTTAGTGGAAGACCGGTGATAGAGTGGAACAAAGCATAGTGGACCAGATTGCGCTTGCGCAGGTCTTCATCGGCAATGTGAAATTCAATTTGTAAGCCATAGTCCAGTGCCGGATCATCATGCACCACTCGCCGAATGTTGTCCATCTCGGCTTCCTGGGTGACCTGGAGTTTGGCATCAATGGGTTGTAATTTGGGTGGATTAAGCCCCAACACCTTTTTTAACAGCGGAAGGAGCAATGCTTCGATGTTCTCTTTGAATATTCGGTCGTAATTGTTTGCCATAGGGGAGTGTTATGGTGTGTAAAATAAAATGTTTATTTTATTTTTTTATAAAATTTTTAGTTTTATTTTAAAAAAAAAGGGCTAGACGCTATGAATCTTGGAGTTGACACGCGATGAATCGTGGACACGCGATGAATCGCGTCTCTACAGATTCCCAAAAAATGTCGGATTTTTACATCAAACCTCCCTCAGCGCCAGACTAATTTTGTAGCGAACAATTTATTCCTACAAAAATCTAACGCCTTATGAAATTCACATTTTTAATGACCGTTTTTGCTTTGCTCTCCGCCTTCAATACCCCCACTTTGGGCGATGATGCCGAGATTAAAGCCGTTTTGACCGCTTATGAAAATACGTGGAACCAACACGACATGGGACAACCTTTCGCCAAGCTTTTTACTGAAAATGCTTCCTGGGTAAATGTAGTGGGGATGCACTGGCAAGGCAAAGCCAACATTGTAAAAGCGCACGCGGTTTTCCACAAGATCATGTTCCATCACACCGCGCTGAATTTTTACCCCAACCCGCAAATCACGCTCCTTAAACCCGATGTGGCGGTAGTGGTAGCCAGATGCGCCGTGGAAGGCTATACCGACCCGAGTGGCGGCAAGCACACTGCTCAGGATGATATCATGACCCTGACATTGGTCAAAGAGAATGGACAATGGCTGATCGCGGCGGGCGAAAACTTGGAAATACGTGCTGAAGCAGCGGCGAATAATCCGATTAAGGATTAAGGTGCGAGTAAGGATTAAATAGAGGAACATAGCCAGGATAGGGTTTCGACTCGTATGCTGTAGTAAGTATCTATTTTTTCATTGCCCGTGAGTACACAATTGACAATCGTGCCTTATACCAACAAGGATAGAGTTTTTTATATTGTTAGGAACGGGTGAATAATAAATTGATATTTTAGCCGCCGCTATTTTGTTGCCAATCGACTATCTTTTGAGGCGCAATGTGGTGCATTGTAACGAAAAAGATAGGAAGAGTGGCGGCGAAAGAGCAAGGATAAAGTGGTAATTTATTATTCAACCGTTCCTTAGGTAAGTAAAATGGTGATTACGCCAATCAGAGGAGATCTGGTTGGCGTTTTTTTGTTGTAAAAACGCGATTCATCACACCCATCTCAACCTAATCCCCCCTCAACTTTTTCAGACCTCAAAACATTTACAGAGGGTAAAGTTTGAACCTAATCTGCGCTCAAAATAAGCTCTAAAGACAATCAACAAATGGAAATAGGAATCGACAGTTTTGCTGCCGCCCATTTTAGCGGCTCCGCCAACGACCCCGAAAAAAACATGCAAGCCATGGCAAACCTACTCGAGCGGGTACAATTTGCCGATCAGGTAGGACTCGACGTATTTGGCATTGGCGAGCACCACCGCAAAGAGTTTTTGGATTCAGCGCCGATCACCATCTTATCAGCCGCAGCGGCCATGACCAAACGCATCCGACTGATGAGCGCGGTCACTGTGCTGAGCGCCGCTGATCCGGTGCGGGTATTCCAAAATTTTGCCAGTTTGGACATCATCTCCAAAGGACGGGCAGAAATCATTGCCGGTCGCGGTTCCTTCATTGAGGCTTATCCGCTTTTTGGTTTGAACCTCAACGATTACGATGCCCTTTTTGTGGAAAAACTCAACCTACTCCTGCATATTCGCGACAATGAGGTGGTGACTTGGAATGGTAAATTCCGCCCTGCACTCGAGAATGTAGCAATCTATCCGCGCCCGGTGCAATCGCAATTGCCCATTTGGGTGGGGGTGGGTGGCACGCCACAATCGTTTGTCCGCGCGGGTAGCTTGGGTTTGCCCTTGATGGTGGCCGTCATTGGTGGCGAAACGCGCCGTTTTCGCCCTTTGGTGGATTTGTACCGTCAGGCTGGCGCGGCTGCTGGTTTTGCACCGGAGCAACTCAAAGTGGGACTCCACAGCTTGGGATATGTGGCTGAAACCTCTCAACAAGCCAAAGATGAATTTTTCCCGGGCTATGCAGAGGTGTTTACGCGTATTGGGCGCGAGCGCGGCTGGCCGCCCGTTACTCGACAACAGTTTGAAGCGCAAGCGGGTCGCTATGGCGCGCTATTGGTGGGCGGCCCAGAGGAAATTGCGGAACGCATCCTGCGCCACAGCGAGGATTTAGGCGGAGTATCGCGGGTTACTTTTCAGATGGACAATGCGGCGTTGCCTCAGGAAAAATTGTTGAAATCGATTGAATTGATTGGTAAGGCAAGGTTGTTGGTGAATGGGGGAGGGTAGATTTTGAAGAATATTTGTTGTAAAGAAAAAGGCAACCTACTTTGTCCAATCCTCAAGTTCAATCTGGTTGATTTTTGACAGGTGTTTTGAATTATTGGTTACCAGTTTCATTCCGTTTGAAACAGCAGTAACTCCTATGAGGATGTCAAAATCAGGAATGATTTCTCCCTTTGACCGTAACCGAGCTTTTTCAATTGCATACAATTCAATTGCCGTTGAAAAAGGAACTATTTGTAAACGAGAAAGTAGATTTTTCAGCCTAGTACGCTTCTCTTGAATCAAATCAGGAGAAGAGCATTCTACTCCAAATCTTAATTCTGCGACTGTAACTTCAGAAAGGGTGTAATTCAAAATGTCGCCAATTGAATTAAGCTGCACACTTTCTAAAAAT
>JBBANM010000028.1:41613-71659 GCA_040401995.1 Saprospiraceae bacterium | reverse complement strand
ATGACCACTTTTTCCCTTTTTTTTTATCCGTTCAACTTTTTGAACAAGCTCTAAAACAATAATCCATGAAATACATTAACTACACATTTTTGTTTTTGGCGCTGTTTGCTATCCATGCTTGTAAAAATGATTCAGCAGATAAGCAGGCGGCAAAATTGGCTGTTACAGAGAAAAAAGGCACAAGCATTCCAGTAGAAGGCCCGGTTGGTATCAATGAAATTAAGGCCTTTGTTAAAGAGGTTGATGATCAAAAGGATACATTGAGACAGATCGGACCAAGTTATTTCTTTAAGGATAAGGTCAAAACGCAGGTTATCCTTTATTCAAATGGTATAGAACCCTTAATCGTATTTTGCCAAAGTCCGGATGGGGATCAATTCGTTTATTTGAACCAAAGAAGACCGGTATTTATGCGTGAACTTATTCCCGTAGAGAACGGATTTCAAGAAAACCGGTTTTACTATAGTGAAAAAGATGTTTTAGCTGCCGAAACAAGAGAGGGGAGCAATGTGAAAACGGTAAAGACAAGTCCAGCAAAAACCCTTGATCCGAAAGGAGCTGATGATTATCGGTTCAAGATTGATGAAATCAACAAGTTAATTTTGAAATATTTATACAATCTTTAGCCTAGATCTTGGTATTTTAGGGGCTAAATTCTAATAACTTTACTTGTTGAACAGTCAGAGTGTATTTGGAATTTTTTTTCGCGCTGCAAATGGCCAAAATGCGCACCAACTTCGTTGCGAAAATACTCATGTAGCGTACTACACTCCGTTTTTCGCGCCTTGTTGGTACAAATTTTGACTCACTACGCTTGCGAACTAAAAATTCAAACACACTCTAAAATTCCCATGATGAAAAAAACAATTGGACTTTTAGGTCTTATTTGCGCCATTTCATTGACTTCATTGACCGGACAATCATCCCCATTGGAGGTTTGCGATCTCACTTTACAGTTCAATAATAAAGATGAGCAAGAACTCTATTACGGGTTTTCAGCCGGTGATCGCATCATTTTTAATTGCTCAGAAAACAATGGCGCGATTCTTGCAGAGATCGAAGTATCAGAATACCCCACCAATGTCAAGTTCAAAGACTTCGAACAGTCAGTAGTAAAAGACAAATACATCGATGTGCCCCGTACTTCCGTCTACCGGTTTCGCTTTAAAAGCGGTACAAGGAAAGACCGTTTGGTGAAAGTACATATCCAGCGCATACCCAAAACCGATAAACAACGGAATTTTATCACTGCCGTAAAATGGGTGGAACGTTTTGATACCGTGTATCAGAATAACAACGCCAAGGTGGAAAAACAATTGGTAAAGCAGACCCGCAGGGTGATTGCCAAAGTGGATACAGTTGTTTCCAGCTTGGCAGATAAAACTGAACGGATCCATTCTCGTACCAATCTATCCGATGCTTCCGTCAGTAAGGTGAAGATAAACTTACCCGCCAACGCCTATGAACCCGATCGCTCCTATGAGATCATTTCCTGGGCTTATTGGATTGGGATTGGCGAGCAAGCAGAGAGCCAGTACCAGCGTGGAAATAAATTGGTGGGGTTGGCTAAGACTGCTACTAGTGTGGTGCAAAAAGTAGGCTTTTTAGCTGGGCCATATGGCGCTTTGGCGTCTTTGGCCTTAGACGGGGTTAGCTATTTTACCGTCCCAACTGCAGGGGACAACGTCAAATACCGGGTTTTTGCTAAAGAAAAACTCCTTGATCAAGGGGATGGTACTGCTGCTTTTGCCCGACAAACCGTATACACGCAGGGCAGCATAGTTTTTGAATTTGCCAACGACAACTACATCGACGAAGTGGATGTACACCTTCGGGTCATAGCGGTTGCTTTGGTAAAAACTTACCGCCAAGAAGAATATTACGAACAAAAAGAAGTGCCAGTGGCGGCAAATTTTGAAGTAAAAGTCGTTAGAGTACCGATGGTGAGCAATTGAGCATACTCCCCAAATAGGTTGATCTTCAATATGGGGGTACACTTAATTTCACTTTCGTTTTTTTAGAGCTTGTTCAGATTTTGGATCTGAGGTGAAGGAGAGCAAATATTATTTCAGATGAGGCAAAATTTGCAGCCGTATGTGGGCGATACTGCGAAAATTTTAACGAAGTCCGAAATAATATTTGACTCATGGAGCCCAGAATCCAAAACCTGAGCAAGTTCTTATATCCCATGAATTTTCTAAACCGATTGCTATGAAAAACTTTACATTTTGGGTTGCCCTACTATTGGCGGTATTGGGGACCAATGTGTTGCTTGCACAAGACCTTCAACGGCAAAAATTGCCCTTGGAGGTACAAAAAGAATTGGGGCAAGGTATTCAAAACCTAAAATCCCAACGACTCCCCAAATTTCAGCTCAACAAAGTTTTAGCCGAAGACCAAGTACATCCGGGCACCCGATTTGCAGCCCCTCTTGCAGCTGATTTTAGCTTGGAAAAATCAGGAACCTGGGAAAGACTAAAAAATGGCGATGCCATTTGGCGCTTTAAAATCAATTCGCCAGAAGCTTTAGGACTGGTTGTTTTTTACGATAATTTTTACTTGCCATCAGGCGCCCAATTGCGGGTTTACAATGCCGACGGAACACAAATTCTAGGTCCGTTTACCAGTTTTGACAATAGCTCCAGTGGTAAATTCCTTACTGGGTTGGTGTTGGGAGAAACCGCCGTTTTGGAATATTATGAACCCAATGCGGTGCTTGGCGAAGGTCGATTCCATATTGGCCGGGTAGATCATGCTTACAACCAAAACAACCTGGATGCCTCTGGTTTTCAGGCAGCTGAACTGGCCAGTGTTGGTTTTGGTATGTCTTCCCCTTGTAACATTAACATCAATTGTCCGGATGGAACACCTTACGCAACTGAAAAACGGGCGGTGTGTCGGATTTTTTTGGTGGTTCAAGAAGGAACGGGCTATTGTACCGGAAGCTTAATCAATAATACCAAAAATGATGGCCGGCCTCTGCTCATCAGCGCTTTCCATTGCCAGGACTTTTATACCCCCCTTTATGATCTTTGGCGGTTTGATTTTAACTATGAGACTCCGGGTTGCCCAAACCCAGCTTCAGAACCGGCCTATCAATCCATCTTGGGTTGTAAGCTTTTGTCGGGTCGCCAAGCCAACGACTTCTTGTTGATGGAATTGAGCAGCGCAGTGCCAAAAAGTTTCAATGCTTATTTTTTGGGCTGGAACCGGCAAACTAGCATAGCGCGAAGTGGAGCAATTATTCATCATCCAAGAGGAGACATAAAAAAAATCTCTACTACCAGCACGCCCATCTCGCCATTGAACATCACCCTCAATTGGAACAACCAAGTCACTTCTCCTCCTGGATCACATGTCAGTGCGGATTTGGATGTAGGTATTTTTCAAACAGGTTCTTCTGGTAGCCCTTTATTGGATCAGGAAAAATTGTTTATTGGGCAGCTCCACGGCGGGATTATCCCCCAATTAACTTGTGATTCGATCGCAGTAGCCCGTTTTGGCCGTTTGTCGGCATCTTGGAATGCCGGAAGTACCGCCAATACCCGACTAAGTGATTGGTTAGACCCATTGAGTAATGGCGCAACAACCCTCAATGGCATCGAAAACCCTAATCGATCAGGAGGTAAAATTAGCGGAATGATACAGACCGAAACGAATGTAGCGGTGCCTAATGCCAGGGTTTCTATTTTAGGAAAAAATGGATTAGCCTTATCTACCACCACAGACGCGCAAGGGAAATACACCTTTGACAATTTACCTTTTGGCGATTCTTATGAACTTTCCGTAACCAAAGAAGGCTCAGCCACTAATGGAATTACCACTTTCGATTTGATCAAAATTCAAAAACACATCCTCAATTTGGAATTACTGAGTTTACTCAAGCAATATGCTGGCGATGTCAACAAATCGCGTAGCTTGAGTACGCTGGATATGATTCTGATCAGGCGAATTCTATTGGGCATCGATGTGGACTTTACTGATGTTACACCTTGGTATTTTTTACCGACTCAAGGTACATTCAATGTTCCCAATGACGCGTTTAGTGGAATCACCTCAGGAGCAAACACCATTGCATCGTTTACCGCAGATGTGTTGAATTTTGATTTCTATGCTATTAAATACGGGGATGTCAACAATAGTGTGGACGTAACAAAATAAGGTTTTACCTTTTATCTACAATAGCAATTGTTAATCGGCTGACGCACACCAGGTTTTGATCTTCATCACGGATTTCAATGTTCCAGATGTGCATGGTTCTGCCCACGCGGTAGGGGGTAGCGCGAGCGTACACATACCCGCTGCTTTTAGATTTAAGGTGATTGGCGTTGATCTCTACCCCTACAGCGGTTTGTTTGCTGTGGTCGGCTATGCATAAGGTAGAAGCCACGCTACCAATGGTTTCTGCCAATGCTACTGAAGCGCCGCCATGTAGGATCCGCATGGGCTGAACAGTACGGTGATCAACGGGCATACGAGCTTCCAGATAATCATCGCCAAAGCCAACCATCTCGATGCCCAAGTGGGAAGACAAGGTATTCTCTGACAATTTGTTTAGCGATTCAAGATCAATTGGGTATTTCCAAATCATGGTTGTATTCCTTTTTGTTCTAAAAAATGTGTCATGCCTTCCAGGTCATTAGGCGTAAAAGACGTCCAAAATCCATCGCGCCGCATCCAAGTCATTTGGCGCTTGGCATAGCGGCGACTATTACGTTTGATCAAATCAACGGCGGTTGCGAAATCAATTGTCCCGTCAAAGTAATCAAAAAGTTCTTGGTAACCAACCGTATCTAAGGCCATTTGGCGGCGGTAGGGTAAGAGTGCTTGTGCTTCGGCGATTAAACCGTTTTCTACCATCAAGTCTACTCGGACATTGATGCGTTGGTATAGCGTTTCCCGCTCCACATCCAGCCACAAGTAAATTACTTCAAAAGGCCGGGGGCTTGCGTTTTTTTGGCGGAAACTGGAAAAAGGCATACCACTAGCCCGATAAACCGCTAAAGCCCGAATCAAACGCATGGGATTTTGTTGATCCACCACTTGAAAATACTCGGGATCAACTGCGGCCAGTTCAGCCTGCAGCGCTGCCAAACCTTGGGACTGAAACAGCATTTCAACTGCATCCCTGATCTCCAGCGGAACCTCCGGAAATACATCTAAGCCTTCACACAAGGCTTTGATGTATAAACCAGAACCCCCAGCAACAAAAACACACTGGTGTTGAAGGAACAGTTCATCCAATATAGCCAAAGCATCGCATTCAAAATCGCCAACATTATAGCTGTCTTGTACCGATAAGCTATTGATAAAATGATGAGGTACCTGCGCCAACTCGTCAGGAGATGGTTTTGCTGTGCCGATGGTCATCTCGCGAAAAAACTGGCGACTATCCGCGGAGATGATTTCAGTTTGGTAATGCCTGGCTAAAGCAATGGCCGTCGCGGTTTTGCCGCTCGCGGTTGGGCCACCCACAACGATCAGGTATTTTTGCTGATTTGACATGGCGCCAAAGTTAGGGCGAATAAATGAAACACGAAAATAGACCGAGCTAAATGGGAGATTCGTAAAGACCCATCAATTTTATTATTTTTGTACGACGAAACGAAAACATCGACATGTTATATCGCCTGATTAACCCATTGGCCCGAATTGCGGTCTACATTTTTTTCCGCAAAATCTACTTTATTCATCCTGCACGAATTCCCAGGAATAAACCCGTTATTCTTGCTGTCAATCACCCTACTGCTTTTTTGGAGCCCATCGTTTTGGCTGTTTTGTTGCGTCAACCTCTGTATTTCCTAGTACGGGGTGATTTTTTTAAAAACCCCTTATTCAATAGCTTGTTGCGCTCGCTCAATATGATTCCTTTGCACCGTTTGGAGGATTCTGGTTATGAAAAAGCGAAAGACAATTTTTCGACGCTGGAAGCCTGTTACCAGGGTTTAAAAGACAATAAAACCATCATGGTTTTCCCAGAAGGGCATACCATTAATGAAAAACGTTTGCGACCCATCAAAAAAGGGCTAGGGCGGGTAGCTCTGGGCGCTTTGGATCGCTTTCCGGAACTAGAAGATGTCTACATTGTACCAGTGGGGGCTAACTACACCTATCCCGATCGTCCGCGTAAAGAGATCATGATTCATTTTGGCGAACCCTTTAGTACCCGCGATCTGAGTACTGAAAACCGGCAACGCTCGGTCAATAATTTTACGGCCACGCTTACCGATCACATGAGCAAGCAGTTGATTATCGTGCAAAACCCAGCAGATGACCTGCTGGCGGAACGGCTTTTGGTGTTGAATCGCTCCGCTTATCCAGAAGGTATTTTACCAATCAAATCCTCGCAAAATCGGATGTTTTCGGCCGAACAACAGATCACTGCGCAGCTCAATGCAATGGATGAGGAAGAAAAAGAAGATCTTTCCACTCACGTTGCTGCTTATTTCAAAGCGCTGGAGGAACATCAACTTCAGGATTATGCTTTGGTGCAGGAGTTACCGCGCTCATTGCCTGGAATTTTGCTCTTAATCCTTGGTTTTTTGCCAGCGCAATTGGGGTATTATTTTTGTTTATTGCCCAGTAGAACGGGGCGGGTAATTGCTGAAAAAAAGATCAAACAAATTGAATACCAGATTCCAGTGCGCATGGCCATTACTTGGATGCTGTTTTTGTTGTATTTCCTTTTTTGGTTGTTGGCAAGCATTGTAGTCGGAACCTGGAGTATTTTTGTTTTAGCACTCGTCTTGGGCGTGATGGGCTATTTTAGCTTATTGTACCAAGAATGGCGGGCGCAATGGCGCGTTTTTAGTCGCTGGAAAAAACTACCGGAAACGGTGAAGCACCAATTGCTGGAATTGCGAAAAATGGCGCAATAAAAATAGTAATTGGTGAAAGATTAGCACCTCGCCTTCGGCGATAAGACAAACATTTTTTAGTCACAAATTAAAGAACGAACTCCGTTCGTGAAGGTTGTTACTCTCATGAACTTACAAAACTCAAAAAGACTATGCGTACATCGTGGATGTTTATTTTTGTAATGATCGGTTTTGGAAGTTGTTACAAAGAACTTGCTGCACCGGTTTCGACTTTTAAGGGCAAAGTCATTATAGTGGGTGCTGGGGTTTCTGGACTATATGCAGCTAAGTTGTTGAATGAAAGAGGAATCGATGTCCAAATTTTAGAAGCTAGTTCCAAGATAGGTGGTCGAATGAGATCTTTGGAACAGTTTGCCGATTTCCCCATTGAACTTGGAGCAGAAGAAGTACATGGTGAAAAATCAACATGGTACAACATACTCAAGGGAATGAAAACTCCTTTTGTCAATGAGAAAACTACCGATTATTTTCAATTGGACGGTAAGTTGCGCTCAGAAGATGATCTCGATAAAAACGATGATGATTATGCAGCTGCCCAGAAATTCGTAGATAATATTGGAGATTATAATGGTGCTGAGCAGTCAGTAGAACAATATGTTAAATCTCAAGGATTGCCTGTTCGTGTACATCCACTATTGAATTCTTGGATTGGCAATGAATACGGTACAGATAATTCTAAACTAGGAGTGTTGAGTTTAGCTGAAGGCGACCGAAAATGGGAGTCTGGGAATAAAAACTTTTTGCTGAAAGGAGTAAGCATGGAATCCATACTTCAGGATTATTTTAAAGCCATTATCCCCAAAATAAAACTCTATACGCCAGTAAAATCAATCAATTACCAAGGAGATCAAATAAACCTCGTAGATGCTGCACAAGGGACTTATCAAGCAAATTTTGTAATTGTTACCGTACCATTGAAAATTTTAAAAGACGATGTAATTCAGTTTATTCCCAAATTACCTGCCGATAAAGTGAATGCAATTCGAAGTATAGGAATGGACGTAGGTATGAAAGTCATTTTGAAATTCAAGAAAAGGTTTTGGGCGGATGATTTAGGTTCTTTGTACGGCGGCGGCTATGTTCCCGAGTTTTGGTCAACGGGGAATGGGCGTAGCAAAGAAAACACTGTTTTGACTGCTTTTGTCAATGGCCCTAAAGCGGCCTATTTGAGCAGCAAAGGAGATCAAGCCATACAAATCATTTTAAGTGAATTGGACGGAATGTACGGTAAAGGAATTGCTTCTGGTCAATTGGAAAAATCCTACATTATGGACTGGAGCAAAGAACCTTGGATCCGGGGAGCATATTCTTTTCCTAGTCCTAATTCCGATGCTTTACGGGCGGATTTGGCCAAACCGGTGGATAATAAAATCTATTTTGCTGGTGAAGCCGCCAATACGCAGGGTAATTTCGGCAGCGTACATGGCGCCATTCAAGCTGCTGAGGTAGCTGTTGATCAGTTGATTAAGTTTATTGGAAAATAATTGGCTATAGGAAATCCGATTTCCTGTAGGTATCAACTTGCAAGATTAAAAGTCTACTTTTGCCTTGCTCTCTAACCGCCACTCCTGCTATCTTTTCCGTAATTTAGCGTTGACCTATTCAATGTTTATAGGGATATTCGCTTCAAAAGATAGTAGATTGGTAGCAAAATAGGGGGAGCTAAAATAGTAATTTAGTATTCACCAGCTCTATAATGAAATCAATTGGAGCTGAATATACAACAAGTTAAAAAGAGCCTTCAAATGGGTAAAATCGCCGAAATCCGTCTTTTAATTAGCGATAATAAAATTGAAGAGGCAATAAACGCCTTGATGCAATTCTCGACACTGTACAACGATCAAGATTTGCAAAACAACCTGATTTTGCTCAAATCTCGGTTTACCCAGGTCAAACAACGCGAAAGCTTAAATGTCATTTCACTCACCGATGCATTGCGTGAACAAGCGCAAATTGCGCAGTCGCTGTTGTATTATGTCAGTGAAAGCGAAAAAAAACATCCGGATACCGATTCTAAAAAAGAAGATCCGGATAGCGAAAGAGTAGCACCCCCAGCTGAACGGGATGTGATTCTTTTTCTTGCTTCTGCGCCTAGTGATATGGCTAAGCTACAGTTGGATAAAGAATTCGTCCGTATTTCCCAAAGTTTGCAAAAAGGGTCGGTCGATTATAGTTTAAAAGCAGAATTTGCTCTTAAGCCTCAAGATTTGCAAAGTGCGGTGCTGAAACATAAACCCCGCATCGTTCACTTTTCGGGTCATGGAGCGAATGCCAATACTACTAATAAAACGGGCGGTATTTTTCTGCAAGACGATAAAGGGGAAGCGCAACTGGTTAGTGGCCAAGCTTTGGCCAATATGTTTAGCATTTTATTGCGTAGAATTGGAATTGAAGTGGTATTGCTCAATTCTTGTTATTCCGAAGAACAAGCAAAGGCAATAGTACAAAGTGTACCCTACGTGATCGGCATGAATGACTCGGTAAAAGATGGCGTGGCCATTGAATTTGCCGCCGGTTTTTATCAAAGCATGTCGCAATATCCTGATGACATCGACTTCGCTTTTGATTTGGCAAAAAATCAAATTGAGTTGACAGATTTACCCCAAGAGAATGCGCCGGTCTTGTTTAAGAAACCTGGGTAAGCGGTATTGGAGTTTATGCAACTTACAGATAATCAAGAATAAACCTTCCAGGTCTCGAAGACCTGGAAGGTTTTATACGCCCTCCATCCATATTACTTTGTATTATTAGCATACCTACTGATTTCCTTGGTTTTCCGCGGTTTTTTTGATGTGTTTCAAAACCCGTTCATGGATTTTGTGCACGATCAAATCACTCCACATGCGCCAATAAAAATCGGGTTTGATGTTGTGATAATACCAGGTGGTACCTTCCAAACGTGTTGTACCATCGGGTAAGGCAATCAACTTAAATTGCCCTTGTTTGGAGACAAAAAAATCGTGGAGATGGGGAGCATCTATATCCCAAAAACTCAATTCCTTCATTGGCGCTGGTTGCTCCAACACATCGAAACGCAGCAAACGCGGCTCGTCCCAGACGGTGATGGGTTCCACAAAACTACCGGTGGTAAAATTGCAATGCCTAACTGCGCCAACTCCGGAACCTGTGATTGTAGCATTGATGGGATAAGCAATTCCGGTTTTAAAAATAAACTCGGTTGGTTGGTCGAGTTGAGGGAAGGCCACCACGTTTTTCCATACCGTAGCTGGTGGCGCATCAATGTCAATGGAGGTCACAACTGGCGACAGCTTAGGTTGCCAATCTTTTTCTATAAAGCCCAGCGTTGGGATCAATGCCAATAAAATCAGCAACAGATTCGGCGTCTTATCGGCATTTTTTTGATGAATGGCAAAACCGATCATGGCGCCAATCCAAGTCATCAACAGCCCCAAGGGTGCCGCCATGGCTATACAAATCAGCCCCTCAATGGCATAAAATAACAACCAAAGGGTAAAAACCGCTAGGGTCAGGAAACCCAATTGCACGGCTTGGTATTGCTTGATGTTTCTTTTGTAGCCATACAATAACACCGGAGCGGCGCCAATAAAAAGCGGGGTAAGCATAAACAACGCCATGCCATAATTTCCATAGCCATAAATACCCCACACCGTCAATAAACCGGCCAAAAAAGCGGTCAGACCAATGGCAAAAGCTTTGCGTTTGAGGTCATCGGTGGGTAGAATATGATCTAGTAGGGTCATGGTGTATGTTTTTTATTTTAACGTGAATTTGGAGATTGAAATGCCGCTTTATACTCAAACAACTCAAATCGTGACTTTCACTTTCAACAAAGACAACTGCCTATTGGTGTTCCATTTAGAACTATTTTGGACACTTAGTCCCTGTTCCGTAGGAATAATATCTTTGTAGCATGTCAGGCAGCTCCCCGTTTCCCGTTCCATCGGAACGGTATCTTGAGCCTCCAGATACCGTTCCGATGGAACGGGAAACGGGAACGCTCATTTTCTACAAAGATATTGTCCCGATGGGACGACGGTTACAACTTGAATTGTCTCGTTCTGAATGGAGCCTAATCCCCTCCGGTTATGATATATGGTCATTTTTTAGTGCAAGGCTTTACTTGCGATGGCACTACTCTTGAAAAACGCCTACGACAATCTCTGAATTCACGTTACTTTAACAGCTTGGCATCGTATTTCGTGAATTTACTATTCAAAAAACCTTCAAAAGCCTCATGCATTCTCAAATAAGCCAACATGTCGTGATTAAGGATCGTTTCGTTATTTGGCAAATGGAAAGCTACGGCTTTTTTTAAGCACTCAAAACCTTCCAAGGGTTCTTCCAAAACCGAATAAGCGCAAGCCATGTGGAAATAAACCTCCGGGTCATCGGGGTTAATGTCCAGTGCTTTTTTGAATTCTTCCAGCGCTTCTTCCAAATCATAGGTCTTCAACAAGGTCAGTCCTTTCTGCTTTGGTTTATTAGGCGGTTCTTTTGGGCCGAATCCAAAGGTAACAGGTACGTCTTTTTGAGCAATTTTGCCATTTCTGCGCAGATCTAGGAATACCGAGCCATTCATGTCCATTTTTGAAGTCAAAACAAATCGCACTTCTTTGCCATCTTCCAATGCCGTAAAATTGTGGTGAATCCCCATCACCGATGATTTTTTGGACACGACTTGCCCATTGACAACCACCGATTCCTGACCCAGCCAGTTATTGTGGAACTCAATGACGGTGTCGTTTGAAATTATCTTTTGATACTGCATAAATTAGCAACTTTTAAAAAATGTAGGGGTAGCGGTTTCCAATTGCGCCTCGATTTTTTTGGCGGCATTGGTAATGGATAAACCGCCTAAATTGGTACAACGTAAGGTATGGTGAATTTGATCGCCAACTGCTTTCATGGTTTCAATTACTTCATCCAAAGGGATCAACATGGCGTAGTTGGATAAGGCCATATTGGCCGAGGAAACCGCGTTGGTGGCGGCCATTACATTTCTGCCTAAGCAGGGTGCTTCCACGCGGTTGCCAATGGGATCGCAAATAATGCCCAAGGAATTTTGCAACGCCAAGGATGCGGCGGCAATCGATTGCTCCAATGTTCCGCCTTTCATGCCTACAATGGCTGCTGCGGCCATGCCCCCGCCCGAGCCAGTCTCGGCCATACAACCGCCTACTTCGGCGGCAAAGGTGGCATGAGCAGCGATAAATACGCCGATTAAGCCTGCGGCCAGCATTCCTTTTACAATCTCGTCTTCCGGAAGTTGGGCGGCATGGGCTACACCAAACAATGCGCCAGGTAGCGCACCGCAGGATCCGGCAGTTGGCGCAGCAACGATGACGCCCATGGAACTCTTGACTTCCATCATCGCCGATACGTACAAGATGATTAGGTTGTTGGTATCGCCGCTGACCAGTTTATTGGCATCTAATTTTTCTTTGAATTGCAGCGATTGGCTACCCAAAATGCGGTCGGCGTACTCGGTGCCTTTTAATCCCAATTGTATGGCATTGCCCATGATGCGTACAATAGCGCGCATTTTTTCGAAAACTTCAGTGGCTGAAATATTGCCGCGGGCACTTTCGTAATCTACCGCCAATTCCCATAATGCCTTTTTTTGATCGCCTGCGTAGGCCAGCATTTCATTACAAGTGATAAAAGGAACTTGAAGCTCCTTTCGCGCCATGACGGGCAGTACGGGTTTCAAATATTTGATAGCCGAAACCTCTTCCATGGCCAGCAATTCGGCACAAAGGGCAGCCTCAGGAAAGGATTGTGCTTTGATTTCAATGAAACTTTCCTCGCTAGGGTGAAACAGCACCTCGTCGTGGGGAATGGTCGCTTTGATGAAGGCCAATACTTTTTCGGGCGACTGGCAATACACCAGCGTTTCAAAATAATCGCCGGCCATTGACACTGGTATGCCATCGATCTCAATCACTTCAATCATCCCTCCGCCAGTTGAAATGGCGGTAAGTCGCCGAGTTTCGAATTGATTGCTAAGGGCAATTTTATAAGTATTGGGATGATCCGCGCCGATGTCGACTATGTTGATGAAAACATTGATCCCCGCCGGTTCCAGGTATTTTTCTGATTCGGGTAGGCGTTCGTCATAGGCTTCCCAACCTAAAAAACCGCCAAACAGGCCCATGTCCGAACCCTGGCTTTTGTGGGTAGTTGCCAAAGATCCATTGGGGTCAAACTCAATAAAGATGTCTTTGATGTTTTCATCCATCAGATCGCGGCATAAACGGGCAATCCGCAAAGAAGCGGCACAATGCGAGCTGGATGGGCCCCGCATTACCGGGCCGATGACGTCGTTGAAAATACTTGGATATGTACTCATGACCTGTAACTGTTTTGGATGCTGGAAAGTACAAAAAAATAGGAAAAGTTTAGAGCTTGTTCATATTTTGGATCTGAGGTGAAGGAGAGCAAATTTTATTTCAGACAAGGCAAAATTTGCAGCTGTATGTGGGCGATACGGCGAAAATTTTAACGAAGTCAGAAATAAAATTTGCCTCATGAAGCCCAGAATCCAAAACCTGAACAAGCTCTAAAATTGAAGAAATGTATCTTTTTTAACCACATTTCTTCAATTTAAACACCACGGCTAAGGATAATAATAAACACTTAAAACTACAGATAATCTAAAAAGCAAATAACTTTTCCATTGGAATTTCATTTTCTACTTCCTCTAAATAATACTTGTTTTTAATAGCAGGATAAGTAGTCAACAAGGTAGTAAAAATCGCTTTTTTGGTCTTGGTTGCTTGTTTAAAAATTGATTTTCGAAGACGCAACTTATCTGCATATTCCTGAGTGATGGCATAGTGATCTTTGGTAAATTTCGCCTCACATAAGTGAATAATTTGATCAGCTCGGTCAATGACCATATCGACCTGTGAACCGGGCAGTACATCGTTTCCCTTGAATTTCCAGGAGCTTTGTTGAGTAAAAACCCCGCTGATGCCCATCGCAGCCTTGATTTGATCGATATGTTGAAGACAAATATTCTCAAAGGCATATCCACTCCAAGTGGTATAGGAAGCTGTTTTACTAAGTTGTTCCCAAACCTGCTTGGCCGCTCCTTGATTTGGTTGTATAAATTTTAGATAAAACAAAGAATAGAAGTCAGTCAACTTAAAAATACCTTCTTTTTTAAGATTCAAAAAAGGTGGATAGCGGCAAATAAAGTCACACTCCTCCAACTCTTCCAAAGTCCTACTAAGTTGACTTTCGTTCATGTTAGTAGCTTTTGAAAGATCAGTACGGGTCAATCCCTGTGGACGTTTGGCCAAAGCTTCGATAATGGAGATGTGCAGTTCGGCATTTTTGAATAAAGAAAAATACAGTTGCTTATATTCCGCGCTCAATAGTCCTAGTTTAGAAAAACAAATTTCGTTTATCAACTGTGGTACACTCTTTCCTTTTTCAATCTCTTTCAAATAAAACGGTATACCGCCCATGGCCATGTAAAGTTCTAGAATCTGGTATTTTGGCAATTGTAGCCCCATGCTTTGTAGGAATAACTCGGTTTCACAGAGGTTAAAGGGCATTAATTTGATGCGTTGAGTGACCCGGTTATAGAGACCCCCTCTAGCATGGATGAGGTTTTTGCGAATCCAGGACGAAGCCGAACCACAGGCAATTAAAACTACATGATCCATACGTGAAAGATACTGATTCCAGAAAAACTCAAGGGCAGACACAAACCCGGAACGAGGCGTATCCATCCAGGGCATTTCATCCAAAAAAACCACATGTTTGGTTCCAGTTGGCGGTAATTGGGCTAGATAATGAGCTAAATACTTGAAACACTCGTGCCAATCTGCTGGCATTTTAGTCTCCAATTGGGCTTGTGTCCGTATGAGGTATTCATCAAAAAAGTTGCTGATTTGTCGCGATTTAGAACCCTCTTTTGAACCAGAGACGTCAAAAACAATATTGCCTTTTAAGTGCTGTCGAATGAGAAAGGTTTTCCCTACTCTTCTTCTGCCATAAAGCGCCAAGAATTCTGATTGCGGAGAGGACATGATTTTATCCAAACGCGCTTTTTCTTGTGTCCGACCAATGATGGAAGTGGGTTGCATGGTATTTAAATTGAAGAAATGTGCTTAAAAATAGCATATTTCTTCAAATAAAGAAGTCTATTTTTGAAGAAATGTGCTTGAAAAAAGGTGATTTCTTCAAGTTTAGATGGTGATTTAGGATGAAGAGAGACTAGGGTTTGGTTTATTAGTATTGATAGTCAGATAGTTAAATTTGTGGTTGGTTTGTATGTTATATGGAGGGAACAACAATGCGGCGAAGCTACATACAGATAACTTTTCCCTCTTATTTAGAGCTTGTTCAGGATTCTGATTCGAGCTACAAATGGCTAAAATCCACCCCCATTTCGTTGCGAAAATGCTCATGTAGCGCTGCTACACTCCGCTTTTCGCGCCTCATTGGGGCGAATTTTAGCTCATTTTCGCTATCGAACCAAAATCCTGAACAAGCTCTTAAACGAATTGGGGCAAGCCAGCATTTCCTATTCTGATGTAAAATGGGCAAGAGCCTTATTGGATAAGAAATAATTGTAAAACAAGTACTCTACGAATTAGGAACTGTTAAACAATAAGTGCCCACTTTTGCCTTGCTCTTTCACCACCACTCTTCCTATCTTTTTCGTTGCAATGCCCCACATTGCGCCTCAAAAGATAGTTGATTAGCGGCAAAATAGCGGCGGCTTAAGCGACCACTTATTATTCACCCGTTCCTTAGCGCCGCCAAAGCTAGCTCAGCAGCGCTAATTCGTAAAGCCAAGTTAATCACTAAAGACCTCGATCAATGTTTTGCTGGTTTAGAATAAGGCGGAACCACCACTTTTGGCGTCCCCACTTTTTTGATCAAATCCAGTGTTTCTTGCACGGCGCGTTCCAACTGTAGATCATGCCCTTCCGCTGTTGCTTTTGCGGTAGAAAGTACTTCAATATCTGGTGCGATGCCTTCGTTTTCAGCAATAAAACGGTTTTCGTTGGGGTCGAAGATTGCGTTATCGGGTGCAGTAACCCGACCGCCATCTACCATCAAATAATGGGTGGATGATTTTACCAATCCCCCCCAAGTACGCGCGCCAATCAGCGGACCCGCTTTTTGATGACGGAACACCCAAGGGAAAAAGTCGCCACCAGATCCAGCCAGTTCGTTGATCAACAATACTTTTGGACCTAGAATGCCACCTGGGAGTCTTCCGGGCACGCCGTTGGGAACTTCGTTGGTAAATGCGGCGCGCAGTTGGCGGGTCATTAAATCCACCATGTAGTCATCCAAAGAACCACCGCCGTTGAAACGTTCGTCAATTACGGCGCCTTCTTTGTCTTGTTGGGCAAAAAAGTACCGGTTGAAGGAAACCAAACCTTGTTCGCCGGTATTGGGCACCCAAACGTAGGCCAGCCGTCCTTTTGAAAGCTCATCGACTTTGCGGCGATTGTCTTCAACCCAAGTGCGTTGCCGCAGTGCATTTTCACTGGCTATGGGTTCAACTGTTTCTTTCCAAGCACCTTCCAATGTTGGGCGATCGTTGATTTGCAACTGTGTTTGTTTGCCTACCGTGCCATCCAACAAGCGGTAAGGATCATCGGCAGCGGTCAATTCCACACCGTCAATGCTCAAGATATAATATCCCTCTTGAACTTTGAGGTTGGGGCGATCCAAGGGGGCTTTCAATCCTGGGTTCCAACTCTCGGTGGTGTAAATCCGTTTGATGCGCCAGCGACCGTTTTCAATGGCCAAATCTGCGCCCAATAGACCCGTACGGGAGGTATCAACTGCTGGGTAATCGCCACCCGAAACAAAGCTATGGCCTACGCTTAATTCACCATTGACTTGATCCAAGATATAGAATAAATCGCTGCGGTGCCGCACGTAAGGCACCAATGGGGCATAACGTGCGCGTACTTCTTGCCAATCGCGTCCATGCATATTGGGATCGTAGAAGAAATCGCGTTCGTAGTGCCAGGTTTCGTCAAAAATTTGCTGCCACTCAGCCAAACGATCCAATTGCATGCGCAAGGTAACTGCGACGCCGCCTTCGTTGCCAGCGGGCGGTTTGGCGGTGCTGACTACGCGCCAAGAACCTCCTGATTGAAACAAGATTTTTTCTCCATCCGCAGAAACAGAGAATTGTTGTCCACGGGCAAATTCAGTAGCCTTTTTATCTTCAAGCGTGAATTTATACAATACCAGTGCAGGACTATTGGGTACTTCCTCGCCAATAAAGACCGATCCTTTAGGGCCGCTCAGCATCTCGGCATAGTTCTTAACCGGGATGGGTAAGGCCAGAGTACGACGATCGATTTTTTCCCAATCAATGCGCACCGCTTCCACGGTGTCTTTGGCGGGTTTTTTATCCATTTTTACGTCCTTTTTCGCGGCCTTCGAAGTATCGGCTTCTTCGTCGCTTTTCGGCAAAAATGGAGTTGGGTCATCCTTGCGCAATACCATAACATAGGCGGCATAAACCGGGTTGGCTGATCCAGCGCTGGTGTTGGCCCAACCGGAGCCCAAGGCCACATCGGTACTGGCCAAAAAATACAAATGGCGGCCATTGCGATCCCATGCTGGTGCAAAGGCATCAGCGAGTAAATTGGTAACCGGGTGAACCTCGCCGGTTGCTACCGACCATACATTGACGCGACGGAAAGTATTGGGCGCCGTTTTGGAATAGGCCAACCATTTTGAATCGGGCGACCAAGTAATGCTCATTGAGCCCCGCTCAATGTTGGTTCCGCCTACATCGGCAGTGGTGATTTTGCCACTAGAGACTTCAATAACCCGTACTCGTACATCATCGTCATTGAAGGCAATGCGGGTCCCGTCGGGCGACCAGGTAGGTTTCCAGGCCATTTTTGATTCGCCAATCGACAAGCGGCGGGGGGCGCCCAATCCATCTTGAGAAGCAATCATCAAGCCATATCCTTCGCCGTTATCGGAAAACCAGGCTACTTTGCTGCCATCGGGCGACCAAATCGGCGCGCGGTCATCGGCATTGGAGCTATGGGTAAGGTTGCGTGGATCGCCATTGGTAACTGGTACGGTGAAAATTTCACCACGCGCTTCCATTACTATTCTTTTTCCAGTTGGAGATAGCGAAGCCGCGTTGATCCTTTTGTTGAGGTTTTCCCAGCGGGTCTCGGCCCAAGGGAAATCACCGTGAACGGTGATTTCCAATTTTTTGGTAGCGCCTGAAGCTGGATCAAGGGTGCTCAAATAGCCATCTTGTTCAAAAACGATTTGACCATGATCGCCCGACAGCCATTTGACCGAGGTGCCTTTGAACTTAGTTTTCTGGGTCGCCGCACCGGTAGCTGGGTTATATGCCCAAATGTTTACCGTCCAATCACGGTCGGAAAGGAAATAAATCATATTGCCTAGCCAAAGCGGCTGGGTATCGGTGGTGCGCTCACAGGGGATTTTGGTCTCGCTGAGGTCATCCAAGTTGAGGATGCTAAGCGGCGTATTTTGACCGCCGCGATAATCGCGCCATTCTACATCCCAGCGGCTCATACGGTCCAATACGATCTTTTTGCCATCAGCGGCATAGCTACCTGAAAACGCCCAAGGCGCTGGCAATAGGGTAGAAGGCCCCCCTTGTGATGCTACCGTCCAGAGGCGATGGTAGTTGGTGGGCGCGGTTTCACGATTGCAGGCGTATAGCACGCGTTTGCCATCGGGCGTCCAACCCCGCGCAAACGCAGGCGAAGGATGCCAGGTCAATCGGGTAGGGGCACCACCATCAACGGATACCAGGTACACGGAATTAGAACCGGCACGATCAGAGGTGAAAGCGATGGATTTCCCATCGGGTGAAAAGTGCGGATCGTTTTCCTGGGCAGGCGTGCTGGTAAGGCGCCGCGCTTCACCGCCATTGCGACCCACTACCCAAAGATCGCCTCCGTAGATAAAGGCAATATTTTGTTCGCTGATCGTGGGCTGGCGGAGCAACCGGGTTCCTTGCGCCATATTGGCGCTGATTAGGCTGAAAAACAAGCCGATAGCCAGGCACCAAGGCTTGGAGATTTGGGAGTAAAACGTGGTGAAATTTGGTTTCATAAGACTTGCTATGTTTCGGTGATGTTGTAAGCAAATAAATAAAGGTTCATCAGCTGGATTTGTTTTCGAGGTAATGCTAGGGAACGGTTAAACAATAAAGTACCACTTTTGCCTGGCTCTTTCACCGCCGGTCTTCCTATCTTTTTCGTTGTAATGCTCCACATTGCGCCTCAAAAGATAGTTGATTGGCAGCAAAATAGCTGCGGCTAAAATGGCACTTTATTATTCACCCGTTCCTAGGGATCAAAATTGCAGGAA
Source organism: Saprospiraceae bacterium (assembly GCA_040401995.1). Taxonomy (GTDB): domain Bacteria; phylum Bacteroidota; class Bacteroidia; order Chitinophagales; family Saprospiraceae; genus Haliscomenobacter. Next base: position 52,442 of record JBBANM010000028.1, on the reverse strand, counting down.
AAAAGGCATTTTTAACCAAACAGACTACCTACCTATCAAGTCTAATAAAAATATTCATGTTCGCCATTTTTTCCATGCAAGCGTTGCACCGCTTCATTGGCACGCAACTCTACGCGGCGGATTTTTCCGCTAATGGTTTTGGGCAGCTCCTTTACAAACTCCAGGATACGCGGCGTTTTGTAAGGCGCTAGATTCTTTTTGGCAAAAGCAAAAATTTCGTCGGCCAGTGTTTGATCGGGCGTTTGGTCAGCTCCAAGCACAATGAAGGCTTTTACCAAAAAACCGCGCACTGCATGTGGGCTACCCACCACTGCCGATTCCACCACCGCCGGATGTTCCAGTAATATACTTTCCACTTCAAAGGGCCCTACGCGGTAATCAGAGCTTTTGATGACATCATCATCACGCCCCACAAACCAGATGTAGCCTTCCTCGTCTTTGTAAGCTTTGTCGCCAGTGTAGTACAAGTCAAACTTGAACACGGTTTTTTTCTTCTCCGGATCGCCAAAGTACTCGAAGAAAATACCGTTGGGTTTGCCGGTATTGGTTTTTACACAAATGTTGCCTTCTTCGTTGGCGGGTAATTCCTTTCCTTCCTCATCGGCAATGATGATGTCGTACAAAAAAGTGGGTTTACCCATGGAGCCGTACTTGATCTTGCTGTGGGGCATGTTGGCCACCAAACAAGTACTTTCAGTTTGGCCGTAGCCGTCGCGTAGGGTAATTCCGGTGCCCTTTTTCCAGATCTCAATGATCTCTGGGTTCAGCGGTTCGCCGGCAGCAACGCATTCCCGCAAACTAAAGCGGTAGGCATTTAAATCTTCGAGGATCAGCATGCGCAAAGCGGTAGGCGGCGCACAAAAGGTGGTAACCCGATGTTTTTCCAGTAATTGCAATTGTTCTTGGGCATTGAACCGCCCCAACTGGTGGAAAGCAAAAATGGTCGCACCCATGTTCCAAGGTGCAAAAAAGCTGCTCCACGCAAACTTTGCCCAGCCGGGTTGAGAGATGTTGTAATGGACATCTCCTTTGCGCAAGCCGACCCAGGCGGCGGTGCTGAGATGCCCCAAGGGATAGCTGGTATGGGTATGGGTCACTACTTTGGGCATACCGGTTGTGCCAGAAGTGAAAAACAGAAAAAGCGGATCGTCGGCCAGGGTGTCGGCAGCTTGAGCAGTTTGTGATTCTTGATAAATGGCTTCAAAAGACACCCAACCTGGCCGCGCGCCGCCAACGATGATTTTTAGGGAAAGCGGTTTACCAGAAAGCTCCTCGGCTTCATCAATTTTTTGGGCATTATCCGCGTCGGCGATCACCGCTTCAGGAAGTAGTTTGCCAAAACGGTACACAATGTCGTGTACACTCAGAATGGTCGCCGCGGGGATCAAGCGAAATCCACCTTTGATGGCGGCCAGAATGGTAAGCCAATTCTCCGGCAATAAGGGCATTTGGGAATAGATCACCGCGCCAGTGGCCAACCCGTGCTGACGTAGAAAATTGACGTATTGATTGCAACGCACTTGCAGATCCAAGAAGGAAAAAGATTGGGTTTGCGTGCCATCGGTCCAAAGCAGCGCTGTAGCCTGGGGCTGCTCTTTGATATGTATGGCTTCAAAAATTTCACGTACCCAGTTGAATTTTTGTGGTTTAGTAATGTTTAATGCTGACAGTTGATCAAATTGCTGATCAGCGATGAGGGTTTGAACTTGGCGAAATAAGGACTCGGTGGACATATGGCAACAGGTTTAAAGGACTACGAATCCACGGGTACAAAGGCTTCACCGTTACTAAACTTTTGAAGTTTAGTAACGGTAAGGTAAAGGATCCACGATAACTAAACTTTCAAAGTTTAGTTATCGTAGGGAAAACCCATACTACTGGACATTTTTCTGTATAGGGGTTGCAAAACCTTCCAGGTCTCCAAGACCTGGAAGGTTTACAGCTCGCCAAAAATTTAAAATGTCCAGTAGTATGGGAAAAACCTAACTTATTTCCGATACGGCGATACCCCATTGGCAACCAAAAATGGTTGAACCGACTCGGTTTTTCCATCCGTCAGCACCAATTGGTAAGTACCGGCTTCCAGGAATTTTTCATAGTGAACAAAATAAGGGTAATCGCTGGCCTCGGTGCTGGTTACTAAGTCCCAACGGAACTGATTCAAGCCTTTTTGGCCGTTGATCGTTTTTTTCCAAACCTCGTTTTGAGTAGCATCGCGCAAGGAAAGGGTAATGGGTTGAGCAGCATTGAGCCAGAAAGAGATCGGCGTTTTTTCTTCGGTACGATAATCGGGTTCGCCTTCCGCAGAATTGAACCAAGGGCGTTTGCCGTTGGGTACAGGGAAAAGTTGGCTGGAAGTATCATTCCAATTGCTTGCCATTATGGCTTGAATTGGGCGAATGTCCATTTTGTACAAACCATGTCCATGGGTAGCTACCAACAATTCCATGCTCGACTCCAATACTTCCAAATCGGCAATGGCGGCGACCGGCATATTTAGTCCCAGGTACGACCAGTTTTGGCCACGATCTAACGAAACATACACTCCACGGATACTGCCCGCGTACAACACGTTTTCGCGTAATGGATCTTCTAAAATGACATTAATGGGCTCATCGGGCAAACCAACAGCGATGTTTTTCCAGTTTTTGCCATAATCTTCAGAAACATACAAATAATGGTGCAAATCATCGTAATTGATGCCCGTCATGGCCAAATACACCCGCTCCTTGACAAAACGCGAGGGGCATATGCTGCGGATGTAATTGTTGGCCAGGCCTTGAGAAACTTCCTCCCAGGCGCCGCCATCGTTTTTCGATACCCAACAAGCGCCATGATCGGTACCGGCATAAAGCAAGCCTTTGGCAATTTTTGATTCCACCAATGCGCCGCTGGAAAACGATTTTTTTTCCAGGATCGCTGATTTTGCCAAATTAGGACTGATCACCTGCCAATGATCGCCCCGCTCGGTGCTTTTGAAAATGAAATTACCGCCATGGTAAAGCGTCTGGTGAGCAAAAGGCGAGATAAAATAAGGCGTAATGTAATTGAAACGTAAGGTATCGGTATACCCGCTTGGGAGTTCCGGTTGAATGGAAACGGCCACATCGGTGCGGCGATCCAATCGTTGAACTGCGCCATGTTGCATGCTGTAGTACACAATGCCGTCGTCTTCAGGATCGACTTGGCTCACGCAACCGTCTCCGCCATCCCAAGGGTCGATCCACAAATATTTCCAAGGATCGGGGAAGTTGGGGTTGAATTCTTTGGGCGGGCCATATACGGTAGCATCATCTTGGGTGCCAGCATAAACGACGGCATTTTTTTGATCAATGGTAAGGTCGTAAAATTCGCCAACGGGAATGTTATTGTAGTGCATCCAAGAAACGCCTTTGTCGTAGCTCACATAAAACCCGCCATCGTTGCCCACTGCGATATGGTCGGGGTTGGTGGGATTGATCCAGAGTTCGCTGTGATCGAGGTGCAAGCCTTGTGCCAAGCTGGGGTTGATTCGCGATACCCGACCGCCAAGAAAGGAAAAGGTTTTGCCGCCGTCAGTGCTATGCGCTAGGCGCACGCCCAAGCAAAAAACCTCCTCGTCGTTTTTGGGATTGACATACACATCGGTAAAGTACCAACCAATGCCGGGAAAAATTTTGAAAGGCCCAGCGTGGGTTTTGGTCCAGGTAGCGCCGCCATCGGTGGTTTTGTAGAGCTCGGCGGCTTCATCGCGGGCGTTGTTGAGGTTATCGATCAGGGCATAGGCTTTATTGGGGTTGGTATGGGAAACCGCTAAACCAATTCGGCCGGTCAATGGCCCAGTTGGTAATCCTTTGCCGCTGGGCGCCCAGGTAGCGCCGCCATCCTTGCTGCGGTAAACCCCGCTGTTTTTGCCGCTGATGCCGGGGTACATTTCCCACAAAGAAGCATACAAAATTTGCGGATTTGCAGGCGCGATCACAACATCATTGGAGCCGGTTGTTTCGCCTTTTGACAACACTTGCTGCCAGGTTTTACCGCCATCGATAGTGCGGTAAAGCCCGCGGTTGGGGTTTTTGGTCCACAAATGCCCCAGTACGGAAACCAGGACAATATTGGGATTTTTGGGATGAATGGCGATCTCCGCGATCGACCAAGAATCTTCCAAGCCGATATGCCGCCAGGTTTTTCCGGCATCGTCGGAGCGGTACATGCCGGTACCTGGAAGGGTGAAATTGCGCGGTTTTTTTAAGTTTTCGCCAGTTCCCAAGTAAATGATATTGGGATTGGAAGGGGCGAGCTCGACATCGCCCAGACCTAAAGCCGATTTTTCTTCAAAAATGGATTGCCAGGAGATACCGTGATTGGTGGTTTTCCACAATCCTCCGGAGCCAAAACCAACATACATCGTACCTGGATGAAATGGATCGATCTGCACGATGTCGGCGCGAGCGGAATTGACAACCGGGCCCAGCGAAACCCAATCCAAACGGAAGGTACTGTTGGTTTTTAGTTTTTGATATTGTAAAAAAGAAGCCTCCAGCGGTGAAACGGGTTGCTGGGCAAAAAGAATGGAGCAAATAAAGCATAAAAAAAACGAGGAAAGGAAAAGCGCGTTACGCATGTTGGTATCCATTTTAAAGGCTGGTTCGAATCAATCTCGATAAAAATAAAATTTCTTTGGGGAATTGCCACTCTGTACGAGGTTATATTTGATGGTTTTGTATTTTGGGGGGTACAATCTCCTCCGATGAAAGAAAAATTTAGAATATTGTTTTTGCTGCTTGCTGTATTTCTAGGACAAACGACGGCGGTTTTTGCCGACAACTACCCTAAGAATTTCAATATTGACGTGTTGCACTATGCGTTCGAACTGACTTTGTCGGATGCCAGTGATGAGATTGTGGGGACGACGCACCTGTCCATTTTTTTCAAAAAAGACGGCGTTGATAAAATCCGACTTGATCTGGTCAACGCCACCGAGGCATTGAAAGGAAAAGGCATGCAAGTAACGTCGGTTGAATTAGGGACGAAAAAATTGAACTACACCCATAGCAATAATGAGCTCTGGATCAATTTTGACAAAGCGCCTGCCGCAAATACCGAAATAACGCTGCTGATTCACTACCACGGCATTCCGGCGGATGGATTGCGGATCGGGGCAACCCGCTATGGCGATCGCAGTTTTTTTAATGAAAACTGGCCCAACCGCGCCCGACATTGGCTCCCCACCATCGATCACCCTTATGAAAAAGCAACCAGCGAATTCATCGTCACTGCACCAGCGCATTACCAGGTGGTATCCAACGGGTTGCTGGTGGAAGAAACCAACTTGGACGCCAATACCAAACTGACCCACTGGAAGCAGTCGATACCCGTCTCTTCTTGGTTGTATGTATTAGGTGTGGCGGAATTTGCGGTGCAGTATGTTGATACGTTTGAGGGCAAATCCATCCAAACCTGGGTGTACAACAAAGACCGCGATGCCGGCTTTTTTGATTTTGCCGAACCCACCAAACAAACGGTGAGCTTTTTCTCGGACTACGTTGGCCCGTATGTGTACGAAAAAATTGCCAATGTGCAAACCCCCAGCGTAAAGGGGGGAATGGAAACCTCGTCGGCAATTTTTTATGGAGAGGAATTGGTGGATGGTAAGCGCAGCATCCGACTGCGCAATGTGGTAATCCACGAATTGGCGCACCAGTGGTTTGGTAATGCTGTGACCGAATCCAGCTGGGATGATGCCTGGCTAAGCGAAGGTTTTGCGACCTATTTCACCATGCTTTTTGTAGAACATGCCTACGGACGCGAGGAGTTTTTGAGCCAATTACAAGGCGCAAAAAAGACCGTTTACACCCAAGCGGCCAAGGATCCAGGTTATAAAATCATCGACGATCGTTCGCCGGAAAAAACTTCGGTTACCAGCGGGTTGACTTATCAAAAAGGCGCTTGGATCTTGCACATGTTGCGCAATCAACTGGGCGACCAAGCATTTCAAGCAGGCATCCGCGCTTACTACCGGAGCTTTATGAACAGCAATGCCACTACTACCGATTTTCGACTGGCCATGGAGCGCGCTTCAGGACAAGATCTGAAGTCGTTTTTTCAGCAATGGCTGTACCAGGGCGGAAACATTGCCCTCAAAGGAACCTGGAAATACGATGCAGTAAATAAACAAGTAAAAATCCAGTTGGCGCAAACCCAGGAGAAGGCCTATCCCTTTAATTTTTCGCTGGAAGTAGGGGTGTACAAAACGGGCGCTTTATTACCCGAAATTGTAAAATACCCCATGAACACCACCAAGCAAGAATGGACTCTCCCCGCTGATGCCAAACCCGAGCGGGTGGTACTTGACCCGCGCACCGTATTGTTGGCCACTTGGGAATTTGAGGAAGAAAAGTAATTTCGTTACCACACAAGATAGTTACCATGATTACCATAGTTTGGATTACGCTGATCGTATTGGCGTTGGGTTTTAGTCTGGTTTTGATCCGCGATTTTTTGCAACACCGCAACCAATTGGAAGATGTGAGTTGGTTAAAAACCGGCGCAATCGGTTTTGTAGTCAATTTTTTTGACGTATTGGGCATCGGCGCTTTTGCTCCCCAAACCGCCTTGTTGAAATTTACCCATCAAACCGAAGATCGTTTATTACCGGGTACGCTCAATGTAGCGAATGCTTTGCCGGTATTGTTACAGGCCATTATTTTCATTACGGTAATCAAAGTAGAGCCGGTTACCTTGGTGTTGATGTTGTTGTCGGCCACGGCAGGTGCGATATTGGGGGCTGGCTTGGTCGCCAAATTGGCGGAGCAAAGAATACGGCGAATCATGGGTTTTGCCTTGTTGGTGACCGCGGCATTTATGTTTGCCAGAAGTATGGGCTGGATTCAAGGGGGCGGTACGGCCATTGGTTTGCAAGGCGGCAAATTGGTGATTGCCGTAGCGATCAATTTCGTTCTAGGCGCTTTGATGACGGTGGGTATTGGCCTGTATGCGCCGTGTATGGCGCTGGTATTTGCGCTGGGCATGTCGCCGCAGGTGGCTTTTCCGATTATGATGGGATCCTGTGCTTTTTTGATGCCCATGGCCTCGATTCGCTTCATCCGCGAGGGGGCGTACAACCGCAAGGCGGCCGTGGGTATGGCTATTCCGGCGCTGGTGGCGGTATTGATTGCGGCTTTTATCGTAAAATCGTTGCCGATTGACACCCTGCGCTGGGTGGTGATTGTGGTGATTTTGTATACGGCGGCAGTGATGTTGAGAGCGGGGTTTGGGAAGGGGAGTTGAGGATTTTGAAACCTAAAAAATCAAAGGGTTTGCGGTATCTATATGGTGATTTTATATGAAAACGTAAAGTATTAGTACCTCGCCTTCGGCGTGGAGTAAAACAAATTTTTAGCCACAAATTGCACAAATTTTCACAAATTAGGACACAAACTGACGTTTGTGTGTCCTTCACGAACGGAGTTCGTGCTTTAATTTGTGGCTACATTTTTTCAAGCCACACCATCGAAGATGGGGTGTTAAACTTAAACGAATATTTACAATTTACTCAAAACAGCGCTGATTACGCTACTATTGACCATCGTTACACAAGTTGGGGGTGTAGTCTATTTGGTCTACAAATTACTATGGGCAGGTATTCGCAAAAATGGTCTGCTCCAAGGCCAAAAAGTAGGCGTTAAAGTGGCTCTATTTTTAGTGCTTTATGGTTTGGTCTGTTTTGGAGTAGTACCAAAAATTGCCAAAATCTATGGACGAGTACCGCTACCGCTTTTTGAAATCCATCATTTGCGGCCACTTAATAGTTTGACCTATTTACTCAATCGCAACTATGTTCGGGTCAATTTGAGAGAAGCAGTTTTTAAGGCAGCCGATAAAATGAATGACCAATTTCCAATGTCAACAGTGCATTATTTGGATGCGAATTTTCCTTTCTTCAATCGTTTTCCTTTGTTGCCACATTTAAGTCATCATGACGGCAAAAAATTGGATCTATCCTTTTTTTATATTGACGCCAAGACCAAAAAATCAAGCAATCGCTGTCCATCTTTCATTGGCTATGGGGTTTGTGAAGAACCGCTACCGGGCGAGATCAATACCGCCCAAAACTGTAGCAAAAGAGGATATTGGCAGTACAATCTGTTAAAAAAACTTGTACCACAAGGAGCAAAACAGCGGTTTGTTTTTGATGCAAAAAGAACTAGAACCTTGATCCAGATTTTTGCCGCCAACCCGATAATTGGAAAAATATTTTTAGAACCCCATTTGAAAACACGACTTGGGCTGAATACTTCCAAAATTCGCTTTCATGGCTGTCAAGCGGTACGACATGATGATCATGTACACATACAGCTGAAATAATCTATCTACCCAGCACCTCTGTTTTCTTACTTACTACTGGACATTTTCGTTTTGATCGCTCTTCAAACCTTCCAGGTCTCGAAGACCTGGAAGGTTTACGCATCCCCCAAATTTAAATGTCCAGTAGTATGGTTTTCTTGACATTTATCAAGATCAAACGCCCATTTTGCCCTGATCTTTGTGTCATCACCAACACAAACAGAGTAAATGAAAACGATTGTCAAATTGGAAGTTTTAGGCCTACTGATCTTGTTCTCTTGCCTTTATTTCTACCTCAGTCATGGAAGCTGGGAGCTTTATCTGGGACTGTTTTTTGTGCCTGATGTTGTGTTTTTGCTGTATTTGATCAGTAAAAAAATCGGCGCAATAGGGTACAATGTGCTCCATCATCAAGGCGTCATGGCGGCGATCATTTTACTGGGCTATGGATTGGAAAACGAGTTCATAGTGCAAATAGGTTTAATCTTTATGGCGCACAGTTTTTTTGACCGTGTAGCCGGTTATGGCTTGAAATACCTAGATGATTTTGACCATACGCATTTGGGCTGGATTGGGAAAAGTCAGCACAAAAATGGATAAAATGAGATATATTGTTCCGTTAATGAAATGAATCAAGCACCGGATCAATCCTTTTCACATGCCTAACATCCAGATCAACAACGTCAATTATTACTACGAAGAACAGGGTTCGGGTACAGAAACCATCGTTTTATCCCATGGACTTCTGTGGAGCGGCCATATGTTTCACAAACAAGTAGCACATTTCAAAGAAAACTATCGCGTCATCACTTACGATCATCGCGGGCAAGGCCAAACGGAAGCCACTCTTGATGGCTACGACATGGAAACCCTGTATGCCGATGCAGTGCAATTAATCGAAAAACTAGTGGGCAAACCCGTCATTTTTGGCGGCTTGTCGATGGGTGGATTTATGGGCATGCGATTGGCTGCCCGTCGACCAGATTTGATCCAGAAATTGATATTGATGGAGACTTCTGCGGATCCTGAACCGGTTGAAAACCATGGGAAATACCGATTTTTAAACGGCATTGTCAAGTATTTGGGGTTTTCATTGGTGGTTTCCAGCGTGATGAAGATCATGTTTGGACAAAAATTCTTGCATGATGCCAACCGGGCTTCCGAGAGAAAATACTGGGAGCAACAATTGAAAAAGAACAACCGTAGTAGCATTACCCGGGCGGTCGATGGCGTGATTCAACGAAAAGGTATTGCCGACGAATTGCATTTGGTTACTTGTCCAACGCTGATTCTGGTTGGCGATCAGGATGTGGCCACGGTTCCCGATAAGGCTCGAAAGATTCATGCCTTGATTCCGCATTCCAAATTGGTCGTTTTTGCAGGCGGCGGTCATACTTCCTCCGTTGAAGAACCGGAGGTGTACAATCGGGAAATAGAAGCTTTTTTGGCATCTTGATTCTATCTTTACTCCCAACACCGAATTACCACATTCCCCGTTTTTTGACCACTGGCCACGTACTCAAAGGCCTCGCGGATCTCGTCTAGCGGGTAATGCCGATCAATTACGGCTTGGAAAGCATCTTTTTCAATTAGATCTTGGATATAATTCAGGCTAGCTTTGATGTTTGAAGGAATTGGAAAAACCACCTTTTTTTGCTTAAAAATCGGGGTAAGTAAAGCCAAATAAATGTTTTGCCACCAAGGCCCTAATTCCGAAGAAATGTAAATACCGCCGGGTTTTAAGAGGCGTTTGCACTTGAAAAAAGTGTTTTTACCCACGGCGTCAAAGACAAAATCAAATTGCTCGGGTATTTTGGTGAAATCTTCTTGCAGATAATCGATCACCCGCTCAGCACCCAGCGACTGGATTAGCGCCAGGTTTTTGGTGTTGCATACCGCGGTAATTTCCGCGCCTAAGTGTTTGACTATTTGTAACAACGCCGAGCCAATACCGCCCGAAGCACCGTTTATCAGTATCTTTTGTCCGGCCTTGATTTCGACTTTGTTGATGAAATTGATAGCGTAATGGGCACCTTCGGCACTGGCGGCGGCCTGCTCAAGAGTAGACTTATCCGACATTTTTAATACTTCGCCATCAGCGGGCATCACGAGGTACTGGGCATGGGTTGAAAGCCCCAAGTCATTGAATCCCCAGACTTTGTCTCCGATATTAAAATTGGTGACGGCCTTGCCCAGCGCATCAATTTCTCCAGCAAATTCAGTTCCCGGTGTTGCCAGGGTTGGTTTTAAAAAACCGATCATCAAGCGCATGACCAAGGGTTTTCCCAACAGGGCAGCACAATCGCTGCGGTTGACCGTACTGGCGTGTACTTTGACGCGGATTTCGTTATCGGCGGGTTGGGGAATGGGGATTTCCTGGATGGATAGTACCCGTGACGGGCCATAGGTAGAACGAACTGCTGCTTTCATGTTGGGAAAATGGATAAATCGGAGAATGAGGTTTTTAAGGTTGCTGGGAAAATGACCCCAAAATTTGTTTTTCA
>JBBANM010000028.1:36768-41513 GCA_040401995.1 Saprospiraceae bacterium | reverse complement strand
GCACAATTGTGGTAGAGCCACATTGCAATGTGGCTCTACGGCATTCGGGAAAATGATCCCAATAGTGTTTTTCAGCACAATTGTGGTAGAGCCACATTGCAATGTGGCTCTACGGCATTCGGGAAAATGCCCCCAATAGTTGTGTTTCAGCACGGTTGTGGTAGAGCCACATTGCAATGTGGCTCTACGGCATTCGAGAAAATGATCCCAATAGTTGTGTTTCAGCACAGTTGTGGTATAGCCACATTGCAATGTGGCTATACGGCATTCAGGAAAATGCCCCCAATAGTTGTGTTTCAGCACAATTGTGGTAGAGCCACATTGCAATGTGGCTCTACGGCATTGAAGCCATTCCCCAGCAAAGATTTTACCCTTATTTCAATGCGCCGGCAATAAACTCCGCCACATCCTTTTTGAATTTCACGCCCGATTCCGGATGAATGTACATCATGTGTCCTGCCTCGTAATACTTTTGTACAATATTGCCTTTGAGGCGTTTATCTAACCCCAAATGGTCAAAAGTATATTCCGTAGCACCAAAAGGCGTGGCCATGTCGTAAATCCCGTTCATCACCATGATCTTCATTTTGGGATTGTTGGTCATAGCGCTCACCAAATCAGGTGAAGTGGTTGGCGACACCTGATCGCCAAATAGGCCATCGCTGCGGTGGTGTTTCCAATTCCATTTGAAATCCGGTAAAGCATAGGCGCTGGTATTGTAAGTTTTGTCCTTGCTTACCTTCAATTCCGTGGTATAATAATGCATAAACGCCGACATGTAAGCCGGAGAAATCTGCGCCGATTGCGGGTCGTTTTCAGCATTTTCTGCCAAAACGTTGACCGCTATACCGCGGTACCGCGAATCCAAACGACCAACCATTTCCCCGGTGCTGCGCAACAGCTCTTGGGCAAATTGTGGCTGGTTGACCCGTAGATTGGCTTTGTCCCAGTAGTCTTTGCTGACCCCGCTGTAAGCCGCAAGTTTGGTCAATATTTTATCGCGATCGGCAGCGCTGAGTTGATCGCCTTGCATCAAAGCCGAGTTGTAATCCGTCCAGCAAAAGGCCCTTACTTCTTTCAAATAAGCTTCCAAGCTGGCGGGTTTGTTGGCCAATTTGTTGTGGTACCAAGCAGTAGCCGCATACGTTGGAAAATTGACAATGTAAGAAATATCATCGCCAGGATTGTACGACAAGGTGCGGATGTCCAGTACATTGGAAACCAATACCACGCCGTTCATCGAGATGCCAAAACGCGATTGTAGGAAATCGGCTACCCCCGCCGAGCGGAAAGTACCATAGCTTTCACCTAGCAAAAATTTTGGCGACAACCATCTTTCGTTTTCGTGGACATAATTGCGAATAAACTGGCTCACCGACTGGATATCGCCGTCGACGCCCCAGAAATCGGCGTTTTTGCCTTTGCCTACCGCTCTACTGATACCAGTACCAATGGGGTCCATCATCACCACATCAGAGACATCGAGGATGGAATAGTTGTTGTCTTCGATTTTGTAAGGCGCCGGTCCATTGGGTTGGGGATCATTGACCACCACTCGACGCGGGCCCATTACGCCCAAGTGCAGCCACATGGAGGAAGAACCCGGGCCGCCGTTGTAAGAAAACGTGATGGGGCGGGCGGTCACATCGGTTTCACCGTCTTTGACGTAGGCGGTGTAACCAAATGCGGCAACGGGCTCGTCTTTTTCATTTTTTAGGATGATGGTACCAACGGTTGCGGTATAATTGATGGTTTTGCCTTCGATCTTGGCGGTATGTTTGGTGACATATTTTTCCGGTTTGATCATTTTCATGCTATCAGCTTGTGCCATTGCTGGAATGGCTTGGCTTAGCAAAAGGATACCCAAACAAAGCTGTAAAATTGGTTTTTTCATTAGATGTGTGGATTTAACGTGGTGTAATTGAGTGAAGATAGGAAAATTAAGGAACATCAACTCCCCAATAAATCCCCTTCAAAGGAATTTCTAAACCCATTGACTGAAGGGGGATCACCGCATCTTGCCCAGCGTAATCCGTTGTACTCCAGAGATTTTCTTTTTCCCGAAAATACCTGGTAACCATCCGTTCGGTTTGGCTGATGATGAGGTATTCTCTAAAGGAAGCAATACTGCGGTATTGTTCAAATTTGGAAGAGAGGTCATAAGATTCGGTGCCGTCAGAAGAAACTTCTATTACCAGCAAGGGGTTGGTGATGATGTCTCGGCGATTTTCGTAAAAGATTGGTTTGTCGGCAATTGCTACGGCATCTGGATATACAAAGCGTTTGCGCTTGTCAATCCAGATCTTCATGTCACTGGTATATATTTTGAAAGCCAGGTCGCGCTCCTCTAGCGCCTTGCCGATTTCAATGATGATGCGTGCGCAAATTTCATGGCGCAAGTCAGTTCCTCCTGCCATTTCCCATATTTTGCCATTCCAATACTCATGTTTGGTGAGGCTATTGGATTCCATTTCCAGGTAATCCTCAATGCTGTACCGATTTGTTGAGGTGATCATTTTTATGCTTATTTCATCAAAAAATCTTTCAAATACTACGCTTTCAAATCCTCCTCCTTAATGTAATTGATCAATGATAAAATTCTGTCCCGAATTTGATTTTCGGAGAGTTGGGTATTTTCGTGGTTTATAATTCCTCTGCGCTCATCTTGTTTAAAACTATTCCATTGACTCTCGATTAAAATGTGGTCCTTATACAAAGGTGAGGAAGGCTGAATATTTTCCTCGATATAGGCAATTGTATCCTCAACACTGTTTCTGATTTTGAGTTTAGCAATGGACTTAAAATCTATTAGACTGATAGAAGTTGGCGTCTCAAGGAGTTGAGCGCCTGATTTCTCATCAGCTAGTTGTTTCAAGTCCTGGGTTGCATCATCTGAATCACGGTCAGGTGTATGAATTAGGCTGCGAAAAGGAGCTAGTTCCAGAATTTCGCCCGTAGTAGAAGCTATTTGGGTTTTTCCTTTGTTGCTCTGTTCCTTCAATTGCTCCAGCGTAACCCACTCATCTAAATGGCCAGTTAATGAAAGCAAAAAGCCCATTTCTCCCTCTACATCCTGGATCTTTTTAATCTCATTCTTGAGGCGTTCGATCAATTCCGCAGGATTGCTTCCGCGCAATTGCATATCGATTCGACTCGTCTTGGGGTTTACTTGAATCCGCGCCAAGGTACCCTCTACCTGTAGTAACATTCCATTGCGCCACAATAAATCGTAGCTCTCGGCCAGTTTCGCACTGCGCACAATGAAGCGCTGAATGAGTGCCGCATGAAAGAAGTGGTGCTCAAAACGAAAATAGTAGACCGGACTGGTTGCCGCTTCCCAGGCATAGGCCACCGCAGTAGCAGGGTGATCGGGGAGGAACTCGGGAATAAGGTAAGTTGGGTCTTCCTGATAGTTGCTGTCATCAATTTCAAGGGCTAACTCACAGCTTTGCATCATTTCCAAAAAGAGTTGCACTTGTTCAATCGTGTAGTTTAGCCAGCACAGAGCTAAATCACTTCGCTTTCGCAAAGCATTTCCTTTAAGTAGTTTGTACCAGGAGTTGCGATCCAGCAGTTGATAAATGGCATCAAGCGCCCATTTTTGATCTAAAATGATTTGATCATTGAGATATTGTTCATGCCAAAACAAAAAACCAGAATGGTGTAAAAAGTGGAGGAGGGTGTACATAGAGCCTTCGGAAAGATCTTCTTCTTGACAAATAGCATGGTATACGGCAAAATCGATGTATAGTTCATCCCGGATTGCTGCCAATTTGTCCTGTACCTTTTTCCAGGACACAGGCATTTGCATTCCCATTTCCGGCATTTGATCCAGTAGAAGCTGCACTCGAGAGTACAGAGTGGAAAGGCTGTATCCGGTTTCGGCGCTCACGCTGATGAAGTAGTCAATTTGATATTGGGACTGGAGAGCGTGAAGCAGTTCGGGGAAATGTTCCTGCCCATCGTCAGCTTTATTGCACACCACAATAATTTTGGCGTCTTTACTCAGGGCGCGAATGTTGCCCAGCCAATAAGTCAGTGGGAAATTGCGAAAAATATGTGTTTTGCCATTAGTCGAAACTAATTCTTCGCCAGTTTTTTGCTCTGTGTGGTGATCCCAAACGAGGATATACAAAGCCCGGCTTTTCATAAAAATGCGATGTGTGGCGTGGTAAAGTTCCTGTCCGCCGAAGTCCCATAGCCGGAGCTGGGCTTGCTCCTGTTTTTGAGGTAAATTAAGCTTAGTTTCAAACAACTGGATGCCATGTGTGGAATCTTCATTAGGGTCAAAGGGGCCGAGTTGGAAAAGGGCTTTGAGTACACTGGTTTTGCCCACGCGGCCATTACCTACCGTGATGACTTTGGCATCGTAGGCGATGTAGGCGTTTTTTTGGAGGTCGGCGTAGTAGTTTTTGAGATCGGGAAGGGCATTGTCTTTGTGGGTGAGTTCGGAGGGGATATTTAGGCAATGGGTGTCCTGGAGTTTAATTTTTTTGATTTTGGGTAAAGAGAGGAGTTCAAAGGGGAAATAAGCGAGGTCGCTTGCGCTCAGGTCAAGTCCAATCAAATTAACGAGGCTACTCAACTCTCTGAGGTCGCTAATTGATAAGGAGCCGAAGGAAAGATTGGTCAAATTGACGAGGCTATTCAAGGGATTGAGGTCGCTAATTGATAAGGAGCTCAAGGAAAGATTGGTCAAATTGAGGAGGCTATTCAAAGGACTGATATCGCTAATTGGCGAGGAC
>JBBANM010000028.1:36071-36668 GCA_040401995.1 Saprospiraceae bacterium | reverse complement strand
CATAAGGAAAGATTAGTCAAATTGAGGAGGCTATTCAAAGGACTGATATCGCTAATTGGCGAGGACCATAAGGAAAGATTAGTCAAATTGAGGAGGCTATTCAAAGGACTGATATCGCTAACTGACGATGACCACAAGATAAGACTAGTCAAATTAAGAAGGCTACTCAAAGGACTGATATCGCTTATGGATGAATATGTCAAGTTAAGATTAGTCAAATTAAGAAGGCTACTCAATGGGCTGATATCACTTATGGATGAATATATCAAGTTAAGGTTAGTCAAATTGAGAAGGCTACTCAAGGCGCTAATGTCGCTAATGGACGTGGCACTCAAGTCAAGATTGGTTAAATTAATGAGACTACTTAATGGGCTGATGTCGCTAATGGAATTGCCACTCAATTCAAGATTGGTTAAATTAACGAGACTACTCAATGGGCTGATATCGCTAATGGACGAGGAATTCAAGGAAAGAATGGTTAAATTAACGAGGCTACTCAATGGGCTGATGTCGCTAATAGAGTTGGAATTCAAGGAAAGATTGGTTAAATTAACGAGGCTACCCAATGGGCTGATGTCGCTAATGGACGTATTGAAC
>JBBANM010000028.1:0-35971 GCA_040401995.1 Saprospiraceae bacterium | reverse complement strand
AATTCAAGCTTGGTTAAATTAACCAGGCTACTCAATGGTCTGATGTCGCTAATGGAGTTGGAATTCAATTCAAGCTTGGTTAAATTAACCAGGCTACTCAATGGTCTGATGTCGCTAATGGGCATGAAACTCAAGTCAAGATTAGTCAAATTCACTAGGTTACTCAACGTGCTGATGTCACTAATGGACTTGGAACTCAAGCCAAGATTTGTCAGATTAACCAAGCTACTCAACGCGCTGATGTCGCTGATGGACGTGGAAGTCAAGTCAAGATTGGTTAAATTAACGAGGCTACTCAAGGCGCTGAGGTCGCTAATGGACTTGGAACTCAAGTCAAGATTGGTCAAATTAATGAGGCTACTCAAGGCGCTTATGTCACTAATGGACTTGGAACTCAAGTCAAGATTGGTCAAATTAACGAGGCTACTCAACGCGCTGATGTCGCTAATGGACGTCCAACTCAAATCAAGATTGGTCAAATTAATAAGGCTACTCAACGCGCTGATGTCGCTAATGGGATTATTGTCTAAATACAGCCTGGTTAAATGCTTAAACTTTGAGATACTGTTGGGAAGACTTAAGAGTTGATTGGCGATTTTAATAGCATCAGATTCCATAACCCAGTCAACCCAGCTCTCTTTTTCCTCATTCCAAGACCAACTATTACCCAACCCCAGTTCCTCCACCCAGATACAATCCCACAACTCCTCTGGCAGCTCGGTCAGCCCCAAGCCACTCAAATCCAAGATTTTTGATTTTGTCCTTTTGTTTTCTTGTATCCGCCGAAGCGCTTCTGCCATATTGCCTGCCATAGAAGTAGGGTAGTTTTGAGCGCCTGGTATGGGCGGTAAAGTTGTGTTGATCAAATATAAGAAAATGGATTGGGAGCCGCAAAAAAGCAGAAGAATTGTTTTGAGGTCAGTGCCTCTAGGTTACTTCGTTTTCCCCACCCCATACACCTCCATTTCATAAATCGACCAATGATACAAATTACTACTCCCCGTTTGCGTCACCTTGATAAACCGCGCCGTTTGCACCGGAAAAGAGATGCTCGTAATGCCCAACTGCCCGCTACCCGTAGCAATGGGCGTACTCCAATTTTTGCCATCCATGGAAACCATCACTGCGTATTGACTGGGCGAATCCCATAGCGCCCAGGTATTGTCGAGTACAATTTTGTGAAAAGCGGTGGGTTGTTGCAGATCCACCATAAACCACTGCCCGGGGTATTGTTTGTGCCGCATATCGCGCCAACCCGTCCAATGATCGCCGTCGATGGCGTTTTCGGCGGGTACGGAGATGGGGATTTCGTCGCCGCTAAAAAGAAACAGACTGTCTTTCACCGAGGCGTAGGCTTTCCAATCTTTTTTATCCAGCGGAATGGCGGGGTCAAGCGGAAGGGGTAGGGGTTTTGGCGAAGCAGTGGGCAGTACCCCTTGACCAACAAACTTCCACTGGCCCGGTTTCACCCGGAAAACCAGGTAGTCGCTGTCTTCTTTTTCCCAGGAAACGCCTTTTGCGCCGCCTACAAAATGCCCCTTCCAGATGACTCGACCATTGACGGTAATTTGTTGCAAGATGCTGAACGACTTTTTGGGAATTCCCACCATAGCCTCGGTATGGACGGGGCAATTGAGGGTCAGCGTGTAGGTTCGGTCAGTTTTTGCAATGCTCAGGGGGATTTTTCCCTTCACCGTGGGCACAGTGACTTGAATGGTTTTTAAAAAAGCCTCTTTGGGCAACACCTGAAACGTTTTCCAACCTGCTTCCACTGGGGTAATGCCCGCAATGGTTTGGGAAAGGTTAATCACTGGCGGATTCCAACCATGATTCAGCGAAGAAGCATCGTCAAAGGCATCGATTTGGGATGCCCACCAGCGGTCGTAATGCTCCCAAAGCGTGCTGAAAGGGGCGGGAATCATGGTTTTGTAGCGGTTGTACATGCGCAGCAGGGCGTATTCTTGATGGCCCATGGTGCACAGCGCTTCAAAAACCCAGCGGTCAAAAAAACAGCTGGAGTAGGTTTTTTTGGTCAAAACGTTGGTGTAAATCGATTCCCATTTGCTGGGATCCGCCAAACCGGCATTGATGGCCATGGCATTGGCGCGGTCGTCGGGTTCGGCAACTTGACTGGATTGGTAAAATTGGCCTTTCCAATATTTTTGGTCAAACGTCTTTTGGATGGCCTCCATGCGGGTGTTGATCGCTGCGGTATCGGCGGAATTGCCGGTGATGAGGGCTATTTTTTTCAATGTGCGCAGATCGAGGTACATAAAACACTGCTCGATAACGGCTACGTCTTTGTTTTCTTTGCCCCAATCAAACCATTGGTTCTTTTTGCCAAATTGGTAGACCTCAAAAAGGAATTTTTTGGCGCCAGGATAGGCTTGTTTTATGGAAGCCAAATCGCCGGTTTGGAGGTAATAATACCACAAGCCGTATTCGCCCAAAAACTCCAATTGCTGACCGGGGTAAAACTTGGAATCGAGCGGGCGCAGCACCAGTTCTTTGCACAATTGATGCGATCGGGTGTCAAAGGCGTAAAAACATTGGTTGAGCTCGGGCGTGCCATCGCCCCAAAATCCAACCCGTTCCCGATCCGGACAATCGTAAAACCAATCGCGCATGCACAGGTAGGCGGTGCGGGCTCCTTTTTTCCAAAGTACATTGTAATCCTCGTCGTTGCAGGTAAAGGAGCCGGCAAAATCGGTGTTGTAACCCGTTTCGCGGTAGCGGACAGACTTGACTTTTACTCCGGCCGGGATGCGGTATACTGCTCCTTCGCCGCTGATCCAGTTTTGGGCTTCGTAGCTGGTTTTACCGGCTTGGGTGGTTATTTTTTCGGTTTTGGTGAGGTACAATACCAAAGGGTTACTGGAATTGAAGTGGATGGTGTCGCCGCCGGGGCTTTCTAGTTCAATCCAGGGTTGAAAATGGCAGTTGTAGGGCATTTGGCAGACCAGGTTCCAGGCTTGGTTTTCTGCATGGGGCAATCGTTTGGAGAGGCTGCGGTAGTTTTTTAGGCCGTAATCTTTGATGTGGGGGTGGGCAGCGTCTTGGGCTTGCAGAGAAGATAGGGTAAAAAAAATGGCGATGGCGCAGGCGATATTTTTCATAGGTGTTTTTTATAGCGGTAATGTACTTAACGCTGTCAAGTTTTAAGCATAGGACAATATAAAATTTGGAATTTTATATTGATTAACGCTTAAAAATGGACTACATCAAAAGATGATCCACCACAGATTCACAGATTCCACAGATTCTTGTGATGCATCACAAGCGCGATTCCACAGATTGGGGATTTGTTCAATCTGTGGAATCTCGCTTATGCCGAAGGCGCTAAGAATCTGTGAATCTGTGGTGGATTTTCTGTGGTGAATTTTAGGATGACAAAAGATTTAAATTTGAAAAAAAGTTGTCCTTTACCTGAACCGGATCGTTATTTTTCATGCTCATCATTTGCCGCCGCGGAGTAGCATCCAATAAAAAAGCTGGTACCTGTACACTTGTACCGATACCAGCAAATGTTGGTGGCTAGACCGCTATAAGATTAAAAACGCCAACGTACGCTCAATTCCGATGCCGCAGAAATATTCAGCGGGATCGATAAGGGTTTGTAAAAAGGCGTGACGACTTGGGCGCGAAAGCCCAACAAGGCATCCAAATGCGGGCTGATTTGCCAACCCAGATTGATGCGTGGTTGGAGAATCCAGCGCCCCAGGGCAGAACCGGGATCTTTAACGGTTTTCCATTCGCCATCGGTGTATACCTGGTATTGATCATCTTTCCAGGCCAATTGACGGCCGGCTCCCAGGCGTACGCCAAAGATCAATTTTTGCCAATAGCGGTGTTCGTAACCGATCTCGGAGATGGCGGTAATGCCGTAATCAATATGTTGGAAAGCAAAGTATTGCAATTCCAAAGTTTGGAACCAACGATTTTTTTCGGTTTGTTTCCAATTGCGCTCCACCGCTACGGAGATGCTGGGGTGGATTGCGCCGTAGAAAAATGGATCCTTTTTCCCATCTTCATGGATGGAAACAAGAGGGTAGCGCAGGTTGGCAAAAGTAAGCGAAGCGTTCCATTTGCTAGGCAAAACGTCTTGTGCTGAACAGTGTAAAAAGGCCAACAGACATATGCTGATTGCGATATAGCTTTTCATGGTTTATTTTTTTACGTAATACCCAAAAATAATGTTCATCTCATCGTCGGTGGTCAGACCAAAGCGCATGGTTTTGTCGGTGGTGTTGTTGAAGGTGACCACCGAACGCAAACCCTGGCCTTTTTTCAATAGAATGGGTTTGGGGAAATCCTTTACTTTGGGGTGTTCCCAATCGGTTTCGGTAAATACGGTTTGCCCATCTTGCGGACCGCCAACAATTTGGATTTCAAATTTTTCCATACGCGCATGGGCATGCGAGGTCAAAGAAATGATCTCCACATCGGTGTCAAAGATGAACTCTTTGGTTTCTATTTTGCGGGTTTTGGCGGGAATCTCAATGTCAAAATTGTACAGATCCAGCGGATTGCACACTTTTTGGATCTGGCTTCGTGGTTTGGTGTACATGTTCAAAACCACCTCGCCATAACGGGTTTGGCTGGTCAAATTGTAATAATGCGCATTGAGGTCAAAGGAGGCATTGGCGTCAATTTCCAAGCCATAACCTTCGGGCAAGGCATATTTGTAATAAGTACCACCTGGCGAAAGCATGATGTATTGGCTGAGCGCCATTTGACTAAAGATATTGGTAAAGCGGTTGCCGTTTTTGTCGTAATACCGAATATCACGAAGTCGCCCCACTTCCGGGATGTTTTTGGTGTCCTCAAATCCGTAAACCAGTAGGTGGTGGCTTCCGGGGCGCATAAATGTTTCAAATGAAGTCACGTAAATCGGTGCAGGGTTGCCCACGTTTTGGCGGATAAAGAACTCGCGATTAGTGTGGGGATCAATCGGGAATTTGGGGATGCGCATTTGGTACCCTAATTCCTTGGCCAACAAAGGCGGACTGCTCCAGCTTTCGTCTTGTGGCGATTTGTCTTTCAGTAGATTGGCATCGGCCACAATGCCGGTTTTGGGTGCTCCAGCAGCAATCCAGGCTTCAATAAATTCGACTTGACCTTGATTCAGGGGGTCGCGACCCAAGGGCATAATGGCGCCATAGGCCCGGCCGCCGTGGTGAGCGGCATCACTGTGTATTTTGTGCAGCAGGAAACTAGAGTCGGGGTCGCCGACTTTGACCAATTGGTAACGGTCAGCGCGGGCATCGACGTTTTTTGCCAAAATGCCAATCAAATTGCCCCAAGATTTCCCTGCTGATAGGTCTAGCCCATGCTGTTTGTAGCTGGGGTCGCTGGCAGAGGCATGACAGCCTGCAGTGGCGCATGATTTGTCAAAAATGTGTTTTTGAATCAAATCAAAAGTAGCGGCAGTGGGGTCAATGGCCTCTTCGCTGGGTTGCACCGAGTCGTTTTGACAGGCATTAGCAAAAAGGCAAAGGGTGACGAAAATAACAGTCGCGGTGATGGTTTGTTTGTGCATGTAAACACGTTTAGGTTGAATTAGAATGTTGATCGGGTGTAATACTTTAATACTTCCCTCGGGATGACCAGGTGATTTTTGTCTCTTTATTTTTTCGTCCTGCCGCGTTGCAAATGCTCGCCGTAGCTTTGGCTATGCCTGCGCTTTGCGCCTCGCAGGTCAAAAAAATAAATTCGTCAAAATTTCACCTGGTCATCCCGAGGGAAGTATGCCACAAACAAACTCCATTCAAGAGTTTAAAAAAATAAAAAATGACCAACTGGCTTGAAGTTGGACGAAAAGCTAAAAAGTAAGGACGAGCTTTTTTGTCCAGCTAATTGCGGGGTTCGTCCGTTTGTAAATCAAAATGCGTTGTAAATTGTGACTTTTGTGGGCAGTTGGACGGGTAAGTCAATGTCCATGGATGCTGATTTCCCTTGGGTCCCTAACCAAAAAAAACACCAATCGTGCAATCGCCAATACAAGAAAACATCATTCCTAAAATATTGAAACGCCGCTGGATGTGGCACGCGGCATTTTGGGCAGTCTATTTCATAGTGGCGTTACCGGCCGAAATTGGAAGCTTATTGGCTTTGCCAGCTGAAGTTGCGGAAGTCAATCAATTTTCAAAAATTCAGGTTAATCTAAATCGCCTGCAAGTAGTGGCTGCGATGATTTTAGAACACATTGATCTTATTATTTATTCCTATATCTCGCTTTGGTACCTTTACCCGCGTTTTTTTTCTCGACAGCGCTATGCATTGTTTTTTACTTATGGGATTGTATTAGCGATGCTTGTGAATGCAGTTGAGATCAAATTGGATACCATCATTTCTCCTTTTTTGATAATAGGCGACTGGTTCAATACCTATCTTTCTAATCTCTCCATTTACCCGCTTTTTCTTTTTTTAGTAACCATGTGTAAGTTTTTTAAAGACAGCCTCATTCAGCAAGAGCTTAATAATCAACAGCTTTTTGCCGCCAAACAAGCGGAATTGAACAATTTAAAGGCCCAATTATCGCCCCATTTTTTGTTCAATACCATGAATAACTTTTATGGTTTGGCGGTAACACAATCCAAGCAATTGCCTGATCTGATGCTGCGGTTATCGGAACTGATGCGCTATTCCTTGTATGGCACCAATCGGGCAATCGTTCCTTTGGAGGATGAGATTCGCTACCTCAAAAATTATGTCGAACTGGAAAAGATCAGACTGGAGGCTACCTTGCAATTGTCTTTTCATACCGAATTTGCCGGTAATGAAGCAGTTGGGATTGCGCCCTTGATCTTGATTGTTTTTGTAGAAAATGCCTTTAAACATTCGCGCAACATCCAAAATGAACCGATCGATATTCAAATTGATCTACATTTTGCTGCCGATGATTGGCTGATTTTTAAGGTAAAAAATAATTATGCGCCTCAAGTGGAATTGTATTTTGATGACCTTGACGCTACGGGTGGAATTGGCTTGGAAAATGTAAAAAAAAGGCTAGAAGCCCTGTATCCAAATAGCTTACATGAATTGAAATTTGAAAAAGACGACCATTATTTTCAAGTGGAGTTAAAAATAAAATTGGCATGAGTACACGATTATACAACTGTTTGGTGGTTGATGATGAACCCATTGCCCGACAAATAGTACGCACCTATATTGAGCAGTCGCCATCCTTGACACTTGGCGGCGAATGTAAAAATGCTTTTGAAGCACTACAAATCATTCGCAAAAACAGCGACATCGATTTGGTGTTACTGGACATCAACATGCCCAATTTGTCGGGGATATCTATGGTGAAAACTGTACCGAATTTGCCGCAAATTATTTTTACTACCGCTTACCACGAGTATGCCGTTGAAAGTTATGAATTGGATGCAGTCGACTATTTGCTCAAGCCATTCTCCTTTGAGCGTTTTACCAAGGCCATTTTTAAAGCCATCGACCGACTTGAAAAACCGGCTTCAACCCCAATTGTAAAATCACAGCCAGAAGAGGAGCCGCCATTTTTTATCAAATCTGACGGTAAAATTTACCCCGTAGCGCCGGCGGATATTCTCTATTGCGAGGCCATGAAAAACTACACCAAGGTTTATTTAAAAAATGGCGACCGCTTGATTCCGCTGGTTCCGTTGTCAAAAATTGAAGCGGATTTGGAAGAAATCGGTGCGGGTTTGTTGCGCATTCACCGGTCGTTTATCGTGGCAAAACAGCACATCACCGCCATTGAAGGCAATCAAGTCATCATTGGCGATCAAAAAATCCCCATCGGCGATCAGTTTCGTGAAGTATTTTTTAAGGCTATTGGGTTGAAATGATCATTCCACCAGATTAATGGACATTTTCATAATGATCGGTTGCCAAACCTTCCAGGTCTCCAAGACCTGGAAGGTTTAAGCTTATCCGGAACTAAAAATGTCCAGTAGTATGTCATTCTACCACATAAGTATTCCCTTTTACCGTAGCAAATTCCAGCACCCCATCCGGCAATATTTTATACTTTACCTTTTGTCCATTGCAAGTGATTTTTGCATCCGTTTTGCTTTCAAGGCGACAGGTTTTTCCGGCTTTGGATAAGATCTTTAGCTGGGTTACTTTTTTGTTTTGCCAAGCATAATCCAGTTCAAAAGCCCCGCGTGCGCATACGCCTTTGAATGCGCCGTTGCTCCATTCATCCGGTAAAGCGGGCAATAATTGGATTTTATCGTCTTGAGATTGGAGCAGCATTTCCGTCACGGCGGCGCTTACGCCAAAACTACCGTCTACCTGTAAAGCCCTGCCGCATAAAGCAAAAAGGGACGTACAGCATTGCTCTTTGAGGTAGCCTTTGTAGATTTTGTTGGCGCGGTTGCCGTCTTTGAGGCGCGCCCACAAGGCCATTTTCCAAGCCCGAGAAAAACCAGTTGCGCCGTCGCCGCGTTCTTCCAGCACTTTTTTATAGGCTTCAATCAAGGCGGGTGTGCGTTTTTCATACAACACTTTGCCCGGATACAACCCGTACATGTGGGAAAAATGGCGGTGATTTTTTTCCAAAGACTTCCAATCATCGGCCCACTCTTGTAGCGAGCCGTCTTTGCCAATTTGCGGAGGCACCAGTTTGTCGCGCGCGATTTTCACTTGGTTTTGGAAATCGCCCGTTTTGCCTAGAATTTTGCTGGCTTCCAGATAATACCCAAGCAAATCATAGAGGATCTGCATGTCAATCGAGGAACCGGCACAAATGGTAGTTCCTTCGCGGAAGCCCGCAGTAATTTCGTCAAAATAGGGTTTGTTGCCGCCGCCATCGGGGAAATTCTCTGGCGAAGTAGAAGGGTTGGTAACCAGCCACTTGCCATTGGGATGCGGCACCAAAAAATCGATAAAAAACTGTACTGAGCCTTCAAGCAAGGGGAAAACTCTTTTCAGGTATGTCTCATCTTGGGTATACTGGTAATGCTCCCAGAGGTGAGTACACAACCAGGCGCCACCTACGGTAAAGGTTCCCCAGGTAGGGCCGTCCATGGGCGCAGCAACTCGCCAGAGGTCGGTGTTTTGATGGAACACCCAACCCCGGGCGCCATAATGCTCTTTTGCAACTTGCGCACCCTGATCCGTTAATTCACGGATCATTCGTTCTAAAGGCTCGGCGCACTCGGGTAGGTTACCGCTCTCCACCGGCCAGTAGTTCATTTCGGTGTTGATGTTGGTGGTGTATTTGGAATCCCAGGAGGGGTTCATGTCGTTGTTCCAAATACCTTGGAGGTTGGCCGGTTCGGTGCCCGGGCGCGAAGAAGAAATCATCAAATAGCGCCCAAATTGGTAGCTCAAAGCCGCCAAAGCGGGATCGGGAGCGCTTTGAATTTTTAGTAATCTATCGGGCGTTGGCAGGTAAGATTGATCAGTGGTTGGCAATTGCATGGTTACCCGATCAAAATAAGTTTTGTAATCGGCCACACTTGCGGTGCGAATTCCGGGGTAGTTTTTTGTCGCAATGCCTTTAAAATAATCATCTACGCGCTGATGAGGATTGGCGCTCACATCTTTGTAATTCACGAAGTTGGTAGCTGCGGCAAAATACAAAGTCACGGCATCGGCATTTTCGATGATGAGATCCACATCATCGGTGCGCATCGTACCGCCTTCGGTGACGGCTTTGACGCGGGCTTCATAGCGCATTTTACCTTCCACGCCCATGTAATCGGCCGATTTTCCGGTCAAAATCAAGCCATCGGCGCCATAAGGATCCATGTGGAAATAATCGGTGGCGTAGTTGGAATGGGTTTGGTTGCGCACGCCGCGTAAGTTTGCGGTGAAGGATATGCTACCCGGTTTGCTAGCGGTAAGTCGCACCACAATCACCTGATCGATAGCAGAGGAGAAGACCTCACGTTGCCAAGTAATGCCCTTCGACGTGTAGGAAACCCCGCTAATGCCCGTTTCTAGATCCAGCCAGCGCTGGTAATTGCTAATAGTATCTTGATTTTTGAAAAACAAATGGAGGTTGGCCAAACACTGGTATTTCATTTGTTCTACCGGATACCCCATCAATTTGCGGCCAAAAAGGTTGTGCGCCGCCAAGTATTTTTCCTGAAAAACCATTTTTTGAATCTCGGGCAGCACCTTGTAACCGCCAGGCACCACGGTAGAGTAGGGGCCTCCCGACCAATAGGTTTCCTCATTGAGTTGAATGCGTTCTTCTTTGTTGGCGCCAAACACCATCGCGCCCAGTCGACCGTTGCCAACGGGGAGGGCGTCTTCCCATTTTTTTGCTGGCGCGTCGTACCAGAGTAGGGTAGTGGGGTTAAAAGATTTTGACGCTATCCGTTGTGGATAATCGGAAGTTTGGGCACGAAGGATTTGACCAGATGAAATGGTCAACAAAAGAAAAAAGAGTAGGTGTTTCATAGTAAGTATTTAAACTACAATGTAAGCAAATCATTGGAAAAGCAGGGAAGAGACTTGCTAAAACGCACCATAAACCAAGAACAAAAGTCATTGTCGTCGTTTTTTGCAGCCGTTATTTTGCGCAATTAATCACAAGATAGCCTATGAAGCAGCACCTCAACGCCGATGCCGATTTTCAGTTTCTGCAAGCCCGTTTTGCAGCGAATTACCACGCTATTTTCGACAATGATTTGGCGGAAAAAACGGTGGTGGTAATCCCCAGTTTGACCTTAGACAGTAAAATATTGGGCACCCTCAAAGGCGCCATGTATTACGAAGAAAGGATGCTTTGTTTGCTCATGCTCTTGCGCATGCCGCGTACACGAGTCATCTACGTGACCAGTATGCCCATCGACGAATGCATCATCGATTACTACCTCCACCTGCTGCCGGGGATTACTGGATACCATGCCCGCCAACGCTTGACGCTATTGAGTTGCTACGATGCTAGCGATATTTCTTTGACCGAAAAAATACTGCGTCGGCCGCGTTTGGTGCAGCGTATGAAACAACATATTCCCATTCCCGCTTTGGCGCATATGGTGTGTTTCAATGAAACCGATGCGGAAAAATTATTGGCTTTGCAATTGGAAGTCCCCATTTATGGTTGTGATCCTATTTTGTTGTATTGGGGCACAAAATCGGGTAGTCGCCAGGTATTTAAAAAGTTAGGTCTGCTTTTACCGCCAGGATTTGAAGACCTACGTTCTGAAATGGATATCGCTACCGCTTTGGCACAATTGAAACAAGAAAACCCGAATTTGCGCAAAGCCGTGGTGAAAATGAATGATGGTTTTTCGGGCGAGGGAAATGCGGTTTTTCCTTACCATGATAACTTGCTTGATGCCGAAGATGTCATTGCAACAATTTTAGAGCTGTTGCCACAGCAGCTTCGGATCGTAGCAGCCGGACTTACCTATTCGGTTTTTTTAGAAAAATTTGCGTCGATGGGTGGTATTGTTGAAGCCTTTGTAGCTGGAGAAGATATCCAATCGCCTTCGGTACAACTGCGGGTAAACCCCATTGGCGAATGTGAAGTGATTTCCACCCACGATCAACTGTTGGGCGGGGAAAGCGGTCAGGTTTTTCTGGGCGCCACTTTTCCGGCCAATCCGGAATACAACAAAGAGATTGCTAGCATTGGTAAACAAGTTGCCAAGGAGTTGCAGCGCAAAGGCGTATTGGGCAGGTTTGGCGTTGATTTTTTGTCGGTCAAGGAGGATTCAGGCTGGAAACATTACGCCATTGAAATCAATTTGCGCAAAGGCGGCACTACGCATCCTTTTTTGATGCTGCAATTTTTAACCGACGGTGAATTTCATTGGGAAGAGGGCGTTTTTATGATGCCCAATGGTCAAACGCGCTGTTATGTGGCTTCCGATAATGTGGTGAATGAAAAGTACATTGGTCTTACACCACATGATTTAATTGATATTGCGCATTGTCACCGCATTCAGTACGATGGCGCAACGCAATGCGGCGTTACGTTTCACATGATTGGCGCGCTGTCGCAATATGGTAAATTGGGTATGGTGTGTATTGGTCGCACCAAAGAAGAAGCGCAAGAGTATTTTGAAAGAACCTTGGAGGTGCTGGATGGGGAGTAGGTAGAGGCGAAAGAACTATTTTCTCGCAACTTCACAAAGGGTTATCTTTTCAAAAAGTCAAAAAAATTAACTCCTTTAAGTATAACCAACCCGAAAACAAATTAATATTCTGTAGCCTCCAGTATAGTTAATTATAAATTCCTTCCTTTTGTTATTTTCCTATTAAATAACTTGATTCCTTTTATTCATAATGCTTTTGCCAATTTAAATTGACATTAATGTGAATTTAATGTGCGATTAAAAAGCAATTAAAATGGATTTTAGCCAAGAACATTACCACAAGAGACACGTTGAAGAACATGATTGCGAAACCATCAGTTTTTAGCTGGGGATAAAGTAAGAATTCATTTTGTTTTATCTGAAAATTTGGATTTCAGCTTATTGAATAAATAAGCATTGAAAAATCCGAATCGAATTTCTTTGAATTTACATTATTGGTTAAATTAATTTCATTTTATGAAAAAACTCTTATTGTTGATTAGTTTAAGTTTCTTTCTATGGTGTACAAGTTGTGATTCAAAGAAAGAGGAAAAGGAAGAAGCAACAACATTTTTTGTGACTAGTCCTTTGAAAAAAGACACCACTATTGTTAGAGAGTATGTTTGTCAAATCCGTGCCATTCAACATATTGAGTTGAGGGCGCTGGCCAAAGGTTTTTTGGATAAAATATTTATTGACGAAGGGCAAAACGTAAAAAAAGGGCAATTGATGTTCAAAATCATGCCTTTGGTATATGCTGCAGAAGTAGACAAAGCCAAAGCAGAGGCCAACTTTGCCGAAATTGAATACCAGAACACCAAACAGCTGGCCGACAAAGACGTAGTGTCCCCTAATGAGTTGGCGCTGGCGAAAGCCAAATTGGACAAGGCCAAAGCGGAATTGTCCTTAGCGCAGGTTCATTTGGGATTTACGGATGTAAAAGCTCCATTTGATGGCATTATGGATCATTTTCAAGTAAGGTTGGGTAGCTTGGTAGATGAAGGCGATTTGTTTACCACCTTGTCGGATAACAGTCAAATGTGGGTCTATTTTAACGTACCCGAGTCAGAATACCTGAATTATAAAACACACGCAACAGCTGAGAACTTGCTCAAAGTCAGGCTGAAAATGGCAAACAATCAACTGTTTGATTATCCTGGAGCAGTTAAAACCATTGAAGCTGATTTTAATAATGAAACGGGAACTATTGCTTTTAGGGCAACTTTTCCCAATCCTCAGAGTCTGCTGCGACATGGTGAAACTGGCAATATCGAAATGACCATCCCGCTCAAAAACGCTATCCTGATTCCACAGAAAGCCACGTACGAAATATTAGAGAAAAAGTATGTTTTTGTTGTGGATAAAGCCAACGTGGTTCATTCAAGAGAAATTAATATCGCCTCTGAAATGCCCGATTTGTATGTCGTCAAAAATGGGGTAACCGAAAAAGAGAGAATATTGCTTGAAGGGATCCGTAAGGTGAAAGACAAAGATCACATCACTTACACCTATCAGCGCCCGGCTGAAGTAATCGAAAAATTGAAAGTGTACGTGGAATAATCGAACCATTTAACCTAGCAGAAAATGTTCAGTAAATTTATACAAAGACCAGTATTGGCGATAGTCATTTCGCTGGTTATCCTTTTTATTGGGGGATTGGCAATCGAGACCCTGCCTACTTCGCAATTTCCAGAAGTTGCTCCGCCAGTAGTTATGGTTAGCGCATCCTATCCCGGAGCAAGTGCAAAATCGCTTGCCGAATCGGTCATTATCCCTTTGGAGCAGTCCATTAATGGCGCTTGGGGGATGCGATACATGACTTCTGATGCCACCAGCGCGGGGGAAGCCAACATTCAAGTAGTTTTTAATCCTGGTACCGATATCAATCAGGCACTAGTGCAGGTTTCCAATCGGGTACAACAGGTTACTAACCGACTCCCAACGCTGGTACAACGAGAAGGGGTGATCATCACCCCGGTAATTCCCAGTATGTTGATGTACGTGAACCTGTACAGCAATGATAAGAATGCCAACATGAAATTCTTGTTCAATTATGCGGGGGTAAACATGGTTCCAGAACTGCAGCGGATCAATGGCATTGGCCAAGTACGGATTCTGGGTAGTCGCCAGTATGCCATGCGTGTTTGGCTCAATCCTGATCGCATGCGGGCGTATAGCGTGTCTCCAGACGAAGTGATGGAGGCCCTAAGCGATCAGAGCATCATCGGAAAACCTGGTCGAATCGGTCGTGGAGATAGCAAACAAGCCGAAGCACTAGAATTCGTTTTGTCCTACCCCGATCGATTTAATGATCCCAAACAGTATGAGAATGTCATCATCAAATCCAACCCGAATGGAGAGATATTGCGACTAAAAGACGTAGCAACGGTCTCCTTAGGAAGCGAATACTACGATATCTATTCCAATATGAATGGGCATCCTTCAGCAGCGTTGGTTTTGAAACAAACCTATGGAAGTAATGCCACCGAGGTGATTGGAAAAGTGAAAGCAGAATTAGAGCGACTGAAGAAAACCTTCCCGCCGGGCATGGAATACGAGATCAGTTATGATGTCTCAAAATTCCTTGATGCCTCTATCGAAAATGTTATCCACACCTTAAGAGATGCCTTTATATTGGTAGCCTTGGTGGTATTCATTTTCCTCGGCGATTGGCGTTCCACCTTGATTCCTACACTTGCCGTACCCATATCGCTGATTGGAGCTTTCTTTTTCATCCAATTGTTTGGGCTCACCATCAACATGATCACCTTGTTTGCGCTGGTACTTGCCATTGGTATTGTGGTGGATGATGCCATTGTGGTGGTTGAGGCGGTACACGCCAAGATGGAGGAAGAGCACCTTTCCCCATACCATGCAGTACGAAAAGTGATTGGAGAGATCAGTGGCGCGGTTGTATCGATTACGTTGCTCATGGTGGCGGTATTTGTACCTGTTTCCTTCATGACGGGGCCAGTAGGTACATTCTACCGACAATTTTCTATTACCATGGCATCGGCGATTGTGTTATCGGGTATTGTGGCACTTACGGTAACGCCAGTGCTCTGTGCTATGATTTTGAAAAACAATCACGGTAAGCCACGTAAAAAAAACCTGCTGAATCGGGCACTAGACAGCTTTAACCGAGGATTTGAAAAATTGACGGGGGGCTATGTTTGGCTGCTAAGATTGATTGCGCATCGCAAAATTGTCACAGTCCTACTATTTGCCGTTTTTTCCATCGGGATATACTTCATCAGCAACAACCTACCTTCCGGGTTCATTCCCAGCGAGGATCAAGGAATGCTTTACGCCATTATCCAGACGCCGCCGGGTTCAACCCTTGAAAGAACAAATGATTTATCGAACAAATTGGTAGCGATAATCCAAAAAGTAGAAGGGGTAAAATCAGTTTCTTCTATTGCAGGCTACGAAGTACTCACCGAAGGCCGTGGATCTAACGCCGGTACCTGCCTGATCAACCTGAAGACGTGGTCGGAAAGGAAACATAATGTCACTGAAATCATTCGGGAACTTGAAGAAAAAGCAAAGGAAATTCCCGGAGCAACTATCGAATTTTTCGACCCACCAGCAGTACCTGGTTTCGGCGCTGCGGGCGGTTTTGCTTTACAATTACTTGACAAAACCAATACGGGAGATTACAAACAACTCGAAAGCGTCACCAACGACTTTATGAATGCATTGAGAAAACGTAAAGAAATAACTGGATTGTTTACGTTTTTCAGCGCCAACTACCCGCAATATGAGATCGAGATTGATAACCAAGCAGCGATGCAGAAAGGAGTTTCGATTGGGAATGCCATGAATACCCTTTCCATTTTTGTGGGAAGTACCTACGAACTTGGTTTTATCAAATACCAACGCTTTTTCAAGGTGTTTGTGCAAGCAGCTTCTGAATATCGGCGAATCCCGTCTGATATTATGAATCTGTATGTAAAAAGCGACCACGGTGATATGGTGCCTTTTTCTGCTTTTATGAAAATTAAAAAGAAACAAGGCGCGAATGAAATCAACCGTTACAACATGTACAATACCGCTGCCATTAGGGGGGGACCTGCAAAAGGGTTTAGCAGCGGCGAAGCCATCAAAGCAGTACAAGAAGTAGCCGCAAAAAACTTGCCGTACGGATTTGATATCGACTGGGCAGCACTTTCTTACGATGAGACAAGACGTGGGAATGAAGCCGTTTACATTTTTATCATCGTACTGATATTCGTTTATTTTGTATTAGCCGCGCAATACGAAAGCTTCATCATACCGCTTGCCGTAGTATTTTCCTTACCTGCCGGGGTGTTTGGCTCGTTTCTATTCACCAAAGGGATGGGACTAGCCAATGACATCTATGCCCAAATCGGCTTGGTGATGTTGATTGGTTTGTTGGGAAAAAACGCCGTTTTGATTGTTGAATTTGCGGTACAAAAACACCATGAAGGCGCCACTGTTTTTGAAGCGGCGATTGAGGGGGCAAGGGTGCGTTTCAGACCTATCTTGATGACTTCCTTCGCCTTTATTGCCGGATTGATTCCTTTGGTTTTGGCGCATGGCGCTGGAGCAATTGGTAACCGAACCATTGGCGCCTCGGCGCTGGGTGGTATGCTATTTGGAACCATCTTTGGCGTAATTATAGTGCCAGGCTTGTACTACATTTTTGGCACGATGGCCGAAGGCCGCAAGTTGATTAGAGATGAACAAGAAACTTCCCTAACCGAAGGTTTTGTTCATTCTATTGATAGTTTTCCACAACCGGAAGAAATATATGACGATGAGCAAAATTAATAAAGTATACAGGTATGCCGTCCTTGCCGGGATTGCATGTGCCGTTTGGGGATGTAAAAACTTAGCAGTGGTAACTAAATTAGAAAACAAGTTAGTTCCTGCAAGTTACACCACCTCGACAGACAGTACCAATAGCGCTACGACCACTTGGAAGCTTTTTTTCAAAGATTCACTTTTGGTTAATTTGATCGATTCGTCTTTGATCAAGAACCAGGATTTGAATATCGTATTGCAAGAAATTAACATTGCCAAAAACGAAGTAAGCGCCAGAAGTGGTGCTTACTTGCCTTTTGTCTATGGCGGTGCAAATGCCGGCGTAGAAAAGGTGGGTCGCTATACCAGTCAGGGCGCTAGCGATGCTACCAACGAAATAAAACCAGGAAAGCGTTTTCCTGACCCCTTGCCAAATTTTTTCCTTGGCGTTAGCGCTTCGTGGGAAGTGGATATTTGGAGAAAGCTACGAAATGCTCAAAAGTCAGCACTCAACAGATATCTGGGTACCATAGAAGGCAAAAATTTCACCGTAACCCAAATTATCTCTGAAATTGCCAATGCTTACTATGAATTGGAAGTTTTAGATGTTCAACTGGAAATATTAAGGAACAACATCCAAATCCAGCAAAATGCTTTGGAGATTGTGAAACTTCAAAAAATAGCTGCTCGGGTTACTGAATTGGCTGTTCGAAGATTTGAAGCGGAGGTGCTAAAAAACCAAAGTCGCCAATATGCCATCCAACAGCAGATCATCGAAACTGAAAATAGGATCAATTTCTTGACAGGGCGTTTTCCGCAGTCGGTTCGAAGAAATAGTCAAGGCTTCATTAATATGCCAATTGATTCCATTTACACCGGTATACCTTCTCAATTGTTAGCCAATCGAACCGATATTAAGCAAGCGGAACGGGCTTTAGTAGCTTCAAAAATCGATGTACAAGTTGCCAGAGCGGAGTTTTTTCCCTCGTTGTTTATTACCGCTGGTACCGGTTATCGGGCATTTAACCCGAAATACTTCCTGCAAACACCTCAATCGTTACTGTATTCTCTTGCTGGCGATTTAATTGGGCCCTTGGTAAATAAAAAGGCAATTAAGGCTAATTTTAACTCCGCTAATGCCAAGCAGATCCAGGCGGTTTATAATTACGAACGTACAATTTTACAAGCGTACATTGAAGTGGCTAATCAGGTATCCAACATCAGTAATCTCAAAAAAAGTTATGATTTAAAGGATAAGCAGGTGCAAGCGCTCATTCAGTCGATCGATATTTCTACCAACTTATTTAGGTCGGCAAGAGCTGATTATATGGAGGTGTTATTGACTCAGCGCGATGCCTTGGAAGCGAGATTTGAATTGGTGGAAACTAAAAAAGAACAGATGAGAGCCCGGATTAACATATACCGTGCCTTGGGCGGTGGTTGGAGGTAAGAGCTTGTTCAGAATAATTGGAATGAATATTGACCAGTTTATCATTCCAGGCTATACTTCCCTCGGGATGACCAGGTGATTTTTTGTCTCTTTCTTTTTTTGTCCTGCTGCTTTACAAATGCTCGATATAGCTTTGGCTATGCTTGCGCCTTGCTGGTCAAAAAAATAAATTCGCCAAAATTTCACCTTTCCATCCTGAGGGAAGTATTCCTTTTTAAAGAGGTAGAGACGTATTTTATGAATCAAAAAGTCAAAAAGAATTGTAACTTAGCCTGATGAAGACAGTTACATTAAATTTACCGGACTCCTTAGAGATAGACAATAGAGAAATTGCTATGCTCGTGGCAACCCAGCTCTATGAGCAAGGTAAGTTGTCCTTGGGTCAAGCCGCTGAAATTGTTGGGTTGACAAAACGTACTTTCGCAGAATTATTAGGAACTTATCATGTTTCCATCTTTAATTATCCCGCTTCGGATTTAGCAAGAGATATTGCAAATGCCTAAGATAATCATATCTGATACCAGCTGCTTTATAGTTTTAACAAAAATCGAAGAGCTTGACCTATTACAAAAGGTTTATGGGCAAATCACAACGACCATTGATATTGCTACTGAATTTGGGGAAACATTGCCTGAATGGGTAGAAATATATAGTGTAGTTGATAAAAAAAGACAACAGCTTTTGGAGCTTCAAATCGACAGGGGGGAATCAAGTGCCATTGCCTTGGCTTTAGAAACACCTGATTGTACCCTTATTCTAGATGACTATAAAGCAAGATTGATAGCTGAACGACTGGGAATTAATATTACTGGAACGATCGGTGTGATAGTAAAAGCAAAACTTCAAGGCATCATTCCATCTATAAAACCAATTCTTGAAAAAATTAAAAAACGGACTTCAAATTATCTGCTGCTATTGAACACTCAGCTTTAATAGCAGCAAAAGAATAAAAAATTTAATTGTTATAGCGCACCCACTCAGATTTTGTGCAAAATCCTGAACAAGCTTTATTTTTGCCAAAATCCCACCTTTCCTCCCCGTGGAAAGTATCCTTTTGTAATGGTTTTTGATAAAAAATAAAAGATGGAATTCACACTTCACCCTTGGACAAAAACTGACCTCCACGACCTGGTTAAATACGCCAACAATTGGAACGTAGCTAAAAACCTGACCGATAAATTCCCTCATCCTTATACCAAAAATGACGGAGTTGCTTTTCTTGAATTTGCAATCGAAGGCAATCCCATTTCTATTTTTGCCATCGAGGTTGCCGGTGAAGCAGCCGGTGGAATTGGCATTCACCCGCAAAATGACATTTTCAAAAAGAATGCCGAATTGGGGTATTGGTTAGCAGAACCTTATTGGGGGCAAGGTATTATTAGCAATGCCATTAAGCAGATGGTGGATTTTGCTTTTACAACCTTTGATATTGAAAGGGTATACGCAAAACCCTTTGGGACCAATATCGCTTCCCAGAAAGTATTGGAAAAAAATAACTTCCTGCTGGAAGGGCGGTTTGAAAAAGTACTTTTTAAAAATGGCGAATATTTGGATGAATTGGTATACGCGGTTAGGCGGGGGGACTGGGGTAAGGGGTGATATCCAATGTCCCCTTTCCTCAGTCGTTCCCCATCACGCACTCCGATACCGTTTAAAAAACCATACCTTAAGCAAATCAGCCGTAATGATGTACAGCGCCACTATCAACAACATAGCGCCTAAATTCAGCAGCGGTAATGGCGTTAGCCCTACCTCCTGAGCCAGCGGGGTGTAAGGCAACGCTAACGTCAAAACTAAACCAGCAATGCTTAATACAAACAGGTACTTACCCGGCCGACTTTTAAAGAAGTTTTTGTGCGTTCGAATGATGAACAGGATAAATAATTCAGTCAAGATCGACTCGACGAACCAGCCGGTCTGAAAAGCCGATTCTTTTACTTTGAGCACATACAAAAGGGTGAAAAACGTAATGACATCAAACAATGAACTATGGATGCCAAAAATCACCATGTAGTTGCGGATGAATTTTAGATCCCATTTGCCGGGGCGGTTCAATTGTTCGGGATCCACATTATCGGAAGCGACGGTGAGGTAAGGAAAATCCGTAATGAAATTGGTCAATAAAATCTGTTTAGGCAACATGGGCAAAAAAGGCAGTAACAGCGAAGCAATCGCCACGCTAAACATATTGCCAAATGTAGAACCGGTATTGATGAAAATGTACTTCAAGGTATTGGCAAAAGTTTTTCGCCCCTCCTTGATACCGTCCACCAGCACCATAAGGTCTTTTTCCATTAACACAAAATCGGCAGCCTCGCGGGCTACATCTACCGCGTTTTCTACCGACATGCCCACGTCGGCGGCATTGATGGCAGAAACGTCGTTGATGCCATCGCCCATGTAAGCAACAGTGTAGGATTTTCGCAAAGCTAGAATGATCCGTTCTTTTTGTTGGGGTTCAACTTCAGCAAAAATGTGCGTTTTTTTGGCGGCACGCGGCAAGGCCTCCGTACTGGTGTGAAAAAGGGTGGCGCCAGTCATCACCACTGGGTCTTTGATGCCAATTTTTAAGGCAATCGATCGAGCCACATTTTTGTTGTCGCCTGTAATGATTTTTAGGCCTACTTTGAGTTTGTGGAGTTCATCCAGGGTTGCTTGGATACCGGGTTTGATGAGGTCTTGTAACAAAATAAAACCGGAAAAAATCATTTCTTTTTCGTCATCTTTTGAGATGGAAGCGGTTGTTATTTTTTTGTAACAAATGCCAATCGCTCTTAATCCATCGACGCCAAATTTTTCGTAGCGTTTTTCCAGCTCAGCCAGATGTGGAGTAATGGCTTCAATTTTACCATCACCTACTTGAATGCTGCTGCAAATACTTAAAATTTGGGTAAACGCCCCTTTGCTGATCAACAATTGCTCATCGCCTTTATCGATGGCGATACTCAGGCGTTTGCGGATAAAATCGTAGGGAACTTCGTCAATTTTTTTGGGAACCAGTTTCGTGGTTAGAGTCAGTTGTTTCAATGATTCATCAATCGGATTGGCATAGCCGCTTTCAAAAGTTGCGTTCCAATACGCCAATTCTTTCACAGATTCGCTTTCCACTCCCATTCCATCCACCAAACCAGCTATGGTAATGACGCCATCGGTGAGGGTGCCCGTTTTATCGGTACACAGCAAATTGACCTCTCCCAAATTTTGGATGGAGGCCAGTTTTTTCACAATTACCTTTTTTGCCAGCATCCGCTTGGCGCCAGCACTCATGGCTATGGTGGTGATGGCCGGCAACAATTCCGGCGCCATACCTACCGCCAGCGCCAACGCAAACAGCGCAGACTCGATGGGACTTTTGTGATTCAGTAAGTTGACGATGAGGATGAATATCGAAAGTACCAGGGTGATGCGCATCAGAAAAAACCCAAAATCTTTGATTCCTTTCTCAAAAGTCGTTTCTACGGCCACGCCAGCGCTTTCCGCAAGACTACCGAAAATGGTATTGGCGCCGGTTTGGATGACCAAGGCTTTGCCGCTACCGCTAACCACGTTGGTGCCTTCCCATAGACAATTGTTGCGTTTGGCCAGATCGGTGGCAACATCTAAAACCCCCACTTCCTTTCTTACCGGGTACGACTCGCCAGTTAAACTGGCCTCATTGACGTTGAGTTCATTGGCCTCCAACAGCAGACAATCGGCGGGAATCATTTCGCCAGCCTTAAAAATCAGGACATCGCCCGGCACAATACTGGTGGAAACGACGGATTGCGGCGCTCCATCGCGCAATACCATGCTTTTCAAAGCAATCATGGATTGGAGTTGCTCCACTACGCGACCCGCATTTCTTTCTTGAAAAAAACTCAGTAAACCCGTTGACAATACGATGAAAAGGATGATGAACACATCAGAGGTATCGCCCAAAAATGCCGATAAAATAACGGCGCCAATCAACAACAACATCAAAGGGCTTTTGAATTGACCGATCAGTAGCCAGAGGTCTTTTTGAAAAACAGATTTGGTTTTGTGTTTTTGCCCGGATTGGAGCAGCATTTTTTCTGCTGCCGCTTGGGTTAGGCCCTGATCGGAGCTATTCAGTTGGGTTAACCAGTGCGGCGCATCATATTGCCAGAATTCGTTGGGGGTATTCGTTTGCATGGGTGGCGATTGATTTTATACTTCCCGAGGGAAGTATAGCTCAAGATCGCCATTTTCTGGGTAAGATGCTGGAAGGGTTTTCCCACCACCACCTAAAAGAAATACCCAAACTCTTGCAAGCGCTTTTTAAAAGCCCCCATATTTGTTTTTGCTACCAGAATCAAATAACCTTCGGCCTTAACCACCAATTTTTTGAGGGTAGCATCGTGGGCAATGAGCTGAATCAGCGCTTTGTTTTGGGGAGGGATTTTAAAAATTTCAAACTCTTCAGGTTTGATAAAAGGATTAATTTTTTGTTGCAGATCGTCAAAGAAGAAAATCCAATTGGGTGGAAGTTCTTGCCCTACTATTTGCTTAAACAAATTGATTTTGGCATTTAATTCTTTGATGTTTTGAACATTTTTCAAAAAAGATCGGCCATCAGTTTTGTAGCGATTGGGACCAATGCGTTCGGCATAAGGATCCAATAAAGTGCCAATGCTGTTTTCGGAACCTTCAATAGTGATGAGCAGGGTATCTTCAGAAAGTAAGAGCTGATTGTTTTTGGCTATCCCCGAGGCATCATAGGTGTTACTTAATCCGCACACAAAATCGCCCAAAGCGGTGCGTCTTACAAAACGCAACCCATCCCAGGTGGAGAAGCAGGAGCGCCCCAACTCATTTACTTCAATATCGTCGTATTTGAGATCACACAGCCCAAAAGCAGCGAAAAGAAAAAAACTGCCGCGCAAAAAAGAATCTTCTATGGCAAAAGGGTAAAGATTGGCATCGGCATAAAAACCATACCTTGTATAGGTCGAATCGGAAACTTCATAGTACAATTTTTCGCCAGCAACATATCTTCTGACGACGCCAAAGTCATAGTTACTGTATTTAACATGGTTGTAAATGTTCTCAAAACTTATCCATTTGCCAATTGGGAGTGATTTGAACAATTGAAAAAAATGATGTTCAATACTTAAAAAATCATAACCTTCCAGGTATCCCATCCCCTTTAAATCGGTTAATACGATTGGGGCGGTAGAAAAAAAACTCTTTTGGTAGTTGAGCTGAAGAAATACACGTACCGTGAGAGGAATATCCGCCAAGTTATAACTTACCGGAAAATGCTGCGCCAAGCTGGCGAACATGGCTGTTTTTAAGGTAGATCGATTTTTGGCATCAGCATCTTTTGGAAAAAACTCTTGAATGGCCAGTATACGCTGAATTTTGGGCAACGTGTTTTGAGTAGCCCGCTTTTTTGCAGTATAGGAAATCTGTCCCTGCTGAGAATAGGCCATTATTTTTGGCCATTCCTGAAAAAAATGTTGTTCGCCATTGAGGTATTCGTATTGAGTAGGCGAAGTTTCATTTAATGGAACCAAGTAAGCCTCCTGGGGTAATTCATGGTGCTGCTGCAGCAGTTGTCGCAAAGGAAGGGGAATTAAAAGTACAAAACCAGTATTGTAATAGCTGTATTGTCGAATGGGGATATCTTTAAAAGTATTGAATCCTGGTTCAAGCTCAGCCGATTTGTAAGTTCCATATTTGACAACGGTACGGGTAGCAACAATACCTAATTTCTTATTGATTTCCTCGGTACTCATTTGTGTTTGCCAGATCAGTTCATTCCAAAGTTTTTGGATTTCAGGGGCTTGTAAAGCCAAAAAAGCTTGATACGTCTTTTTTGTGATGAAAGCATGGGCGATAATAAATGTCAGCTTTTCTTTACTGGGGGCTTTTGTGGTTAGAAGTGGTTTGAGGTCATTAATATCCGCTCCTTCGTTGATTAAAATAACCAGGTGACCTGAAACTACCTTTTTTGCTTTGGTCAAAAATTTGCTGGTCAATTCATCTTTGGTAAATGATTGCTCCAATGCTGCAGTGATCTCAGTCAGGCGGGTTTTGAACGACTTCTTTCTCATTTGGCAAGCAGTAGTTTAATATCGTCTTCGGAAAGGGATTTAAGCGAAGCACCATCCGCAGAAATGATGTTGTCAAATAGCTCTTTTTTTACTTGCTGTAATTGAATAATTTTCTCCTCAATGCTGCCTTTGGCGATCAATTTATAGGCCAGTACTTTTTGCTTTTGCCCAATGCGGTGTGCTCGGTCAATGGCTTGATTTTCGGCAGCCACATTCCACCAAGGATCGTAGATGAAAATGGTGTCAGCAGCGGTTAAGTTAAGTCCTACTCCACCGGTTTTTAGCGTCATCAAAAACACCTGACAGCTAGGATCATTTTGGAACTGGTTGACCAATATTTCGCGGTTGCGGGTTGCACCGGTCATAGATACGTATCCAATTCCATTTTCGTTGAGGTGGTTGCCAATGCTTTCAATGGCTGCTAAGAAATTCACAAAAACCAATACTTTGTGTCGGTTGGCTACCGCATCCAGCAGCTGTTCGGCAAGCATTTCAAGCTTGGCGCTTTCCACCCGCCCTTCTGATACTGCTTCGGGAATGGTAGCTATTTGGCGCAACTCGTTGAGGGCTTGGAATACAAAAAACTGAGCGCCTTGTACGCCTTTTTCAATGATTTGCATCTGAACTGCCTCGGCATAAAATTGCCGCCGTTGTTCGTACAACTTTTTTTGTTCGTCGCCCATATCTACAAAAAGAGTCTGCTCAATCTTGTCGGGTAAGTCGATTAAAACATCTTTTTTGAGGCGGCGTAAAATAAAGGGATAGATCTTTTTACGCAGCTGTTGAATGGCGTTGGCATCATTGCTTTTTTGAATGGGATTGAGGTAATCATCGCTAAACTGAGTGAGGGAACCAAACATAGCGGGGTTTAAAAAATGAAATAGGGAGTAGAGTTCCCCCAGGTTGTTTTCAATGGGCGTACCGCTCAATGCCAAGCGGTGTTTGCTTTGTAGCAGCATAGCCGCTTTAGTGGTTTGCGCATTGATGTTTTTGATGTTTTGTGATTCATCTAAAATCACGTAGTAAAAAGATTCCTCCTTTAACTTTTCGATTTCATTGCGCATGGTGGCATAAGTGGTGAAAATCAAGTGGGCACTGCGCATGGCTTCGTACTCGCGACTTTGTCCATAAAAAGTATAGGTACTCAACTGAGGAGCAAAGCGCTGTACCTCGCGTTCCCAGTTGAAAAGTAGACTGCGGGGCATGACCACCAAGGTTGGCTTTTTTTCCTTGGGGTATATTGCCGTCAATAAGGCGATGGTTTGTAAGGTTTTTCCCAAACCCATATCATCGGCTAAGCAGCCGCCCAATTGCTGCTCATGCAAATATTGTAACCATGCCAATCCCTGTTTTTGATAGGGACGCAATGTTACCGATTCCAGTTTTGGGGTTTTTACTTTTTTTGCACTTAGGGCGTTAAATCCTTCAAAAACACTGCGCGAACGGGTGAATACTTTGTCGTTGGCACTTTCCTCTAGCAAATCTTCCAACAAAGGGAAATCGAAGAAAGATACTTGCGCTTTTTTGTTTTTTTTCTTAAACAAACGCTCTAACCTGCGTACATAAGCTTCGTTGAGCAAAGCGTGACTGCCATCGCTGAGCTGCACGTAGCGATTTTTATTGTATTGCGATAAAACTTCAAACAAGTTTATTTTTTCGCCATCAAAATCAAGATTAACGTCGCCTTCAAAGAAGTTAATGTTGTGACTAAGTTTAAAATCAAGCTTAGGCGCAGTAGTTTTTATTTTGTACTCGCGCAGTTTTTCGGAGCCAAAAACAGTGTATTCAGAAAGCAAATTTGGTAGCTCTGAATAAATGAATGCTTGAGCTATAACCTCTGGTATGACGATCAAGTTGCCATCTTGAACAATGGATTCGCGATCGTTTTTGCTTTTTTTGGGCTCATGTTTGCGCAACAAGCGGGTAATGCGACCAATGATTTCCTCAGAGGGGCTTTGATCCACATACCGCACGGTTACGGTTTGCGATAGATCATTGATCTCGGCATAACGGTACAGATCGTACTGTTCAAGCGCGTCAAAATTGATGTCAGGAAGGGTTTGTGCTACCCTTAAATACAAGGAGTTGTCGGTATCTAATTTTTCAAAAATCAAGCAAGGCGAAGCTTTAATTTTCTCGTCATTGGTTCGGATCAAGACATAATCATCATAAGAAAGCTCCAAATGATCCAGGTTCGAAAAAGCCAAGGATAGAAAAATAGTCAAATCTTTACGGGCTATTTCGGTATTGAAATAAGAGGCAAGCCCGAAACTACTGCCCAAAGGCGCGATCTCAATGATTTGCTTTTCAATTAAAATGTACTGTTCAGTAAAGACCTTAAAGCCATCGAGTAATTGGTTGTCAAATTGTAATAAAAGACGGGCTGTTAAGTAGTCTGCTTTTTGGCTGGATTTTAACTGCAGCCGAATTGAACCTGCTTCGGCGGTGGCAAAAGTCAACGGAGCCAGATCTTCATCGATTATATTGTCGCATGGCTTTAGTGCTTCCACTAAAAAAGAGTGCTCGGATAGATAAACATTATCGTTGGGGCGATCCCAATTGATGACAAAGCTTTCTTTTTCCCGTATTTGCTGCAGTGCGCGCAAAACGTTGCGTACCGCTCCGCCATAATTGAGGTAGCTGGTTTCGGTAGGTTTCCCTTTTTTGTCAACTACAACCACAAAGCCGCCAAAATCATCAAATTTGATCTGAAAATAGACATCGGTATAAGCTTGTGAGGTCTTTGCTTGAAGAGAAGGCCGTTTTAACCGGTCAAAGATGTTTTGCTGTTCAGGCATTGGCAAGATTAATTTGAATGTGAAAATGAAAGATTTTCACCTGATTTCCAAATCCACTTGATTTTATGAAGATTGGACGTCTATTTTTTAGCAAAAACTAGACGTCCAATCATCCTCAAAACAACATCTTTTACTTCTTCACTGTCGGGTACTTGATGCCCAACTGCTCCAAATAAGAGCCATATTTGGTTTCATCATAGTAGAATGGTTTCAACTTTGGACGAAACTCTTCCATGATGTCGGTATTGAGGTAAATGGCTGGTTTGTCATCTTTGCTAACCATGGGGATGTATTTTTGCTTCATGCCCTGTTCCGTGCGGAAATAATCCCAAGCCTGTGGCACCAACTCTGGTTTGAGGAAAAAGTCCAGCAAAGTCATTGCTTCGGCCTTCGCGCCCGCTACCACGCCTTTGTGGGCAATAGGAGTTGCCATGGCTACCGCATTGGCCCAATGGTGTCCTGGCAAGCCCGGGATATTGGAAGGATAACCCAACGTAATTGTCGGCAATTTCCAGGAAATATCGCCAATGTCATCTGATCCGCCGCTGACGAAGTTAACAACGGGCACACCTAAACTGTCCAATTTGGTTTTTAGACCAGTGGTGTCTTTGGGCGACTTCACCTCTTTCTGGATGGCGATGGCCAAAGCTTGATCTTCTTTGCTCCAGGTAGGTAAACCCACCAGCTTGATGTTGTCGTACATTTTTTCGGCGATCACTTTATTGTAGTGGCGTGGCCAAGCCGAACCCAAAATTTTTGAACTCATTTTGGTATCGGTCATCATAGCTGCTGCGGTGGCAATTTTGGTTCCTTTCTCATAGAGTTCCATGATTTTTGGGTAGGTCACATGGCGGAAGTAAAACCAAATGGAAGCTTTGGAAGGCACTACGTTGGGTTGATCCCCACCATTTTTGATCACGTGGTGCGAACGTTGCAGCGGATCCAGGTGCTCGCGGGTGTACTGCCAGCCAATACTGGTCAATTCCACGGCATCCAGCGCCGAGCGACCCCGCCAAGGAGCGCCAGCAGCGTGAGCCGCTTCCCCCGCAAACTCATACTCTACTGAAATAAGACCAGTACCGATGGCCTGACCATAAGAAACGCTCAAGTTATCGGCAACGTGGGTGAAAATACACAAGTCGATGTTGTCAAAATAACCATCGCGGGTAAAGTAGGCTTTGGTTCCCACCAATTCTTCGGCAACCCCAGGCCAAACCACCAAGGTGCCAGGGATTTTTTCCTTTTCCAGGATTTCTTTTACGGCCAAGACCGAAACGATGTTCAAGGGCGTACCGGAGTTGTGGCCTTCGCCATGACCAGGAGCGCCTTCCACGATAGGGTCATGATAAGCGACACCGGGTTTTTGTGATGCTTTAGGG
The DNA here is from genome assembly GCA_040401995.1 of Saprospiraceae bacterium. Lineage (GTDB taxonomy): Bacteria > Bacteroidota > Bacteroidia > Chitinophagales > Saprospiraceae > Haliscomenobacter. The sequence continues at coordinate 7,501 of JBBANM010000028.1, read as the reverse complement.
ATACAGTCCAAGTCGCTGCCCAGGGCAATAACCGGTTTTCCGCTGCCCCAACGCGCCATCCAAGCGGTGGGTACGCCAGAGATGCCGTATTCAATGGTAAACCCGTTTTCTTTGAGAATGTTGGTCAGGTAAGCGGAAGTTTCCTTTTCTTGGAAACCCAATTCCGAAAAGCTAAATACTTTATCGACCATTACTTGCGCCAGTTTGGCGCGGGCATCGACTTTTTTGACCACCTCTTCTTTGAGGGTTTTTAATTTGGCTTCTACTGCTTTGTTTTGGGCAAAAGCATAGCCCGCAAAGGCCAAAAATGCCAATGTAAAACTCAGTTTTTTCATGACTAATCCAGTTTTATTTGTGTGCAGCTAAATTGGTGAAAAATGTTGCCAAAGCAAAAGGATTGCTTTATTTTGTTAAGATCTTGTTTAGGCTCTAAGATCTATTGCCTTTAGGGTTTCAAAAAACCAAAAAATCGATATTTTTTCTTCCCCAAATCAAAGGACCATTTCTTAAATTGCAAAAACAGTAAAAAACCACTTGCTATGATCCAGTTTCTCCGCACGCCCGATGAGCGATTTGTTGACCTTGCTGATTATCCTTTTGCTCCACACTACCTTGATGTGGAGGGATTGCGGATGCATTATGTGGATGAAGGCAACCCTGAAAGCGAGGTGGTCTTGATGTTGCATGGCGAACCTTCTTGGTCGTATTTGTATCGAAAAATGATTCCCATTGTGGTGGGCGCGGGCTACCGAGTTGTTGTCCCCGACCTTATTGGGTTTGGCAAATCAGATAAACCGGTGGCGGTGTCCGATTACTCCTATGCCCAACATGTAACCTGGTTGGCCAGTTTTTTAGAGCAGTTGGATCTGCAAAACATCACCTTGATGTGTCAGGATTGGGGTGGTTTGTTGGGCTTGCGTTTAGTAGGGGAACACCCGCAACGTTTTGCCAGAATTGTTGCCGCCAACACCTTTTTACCCACTGGCGATCAAAAACCGTCGGCTTCGTTTGAACAATGGCGCGATTTTGCTTTGAATGTGCCGGAACTCCCGGTTGGTAATGTGATAAAAATGGGAAGCGCCCAAGCAATGTCAGACGAAACCATTGCTGCTTATAATGCCCCGTTCCCTGATGAGACCTACAAAGCGGGAGCCAGAATTTTTCCGGCGCTGGTGCCAACTACTCCAGATAACCCTGCATCGGCAGCCAATCGGGCGGCTTGGGAAGTGTTGTACAAATGGACAAAACCTTTCTTGACCGCCTTTAGCGATTTGGATCCCATCACGCGGGGCGGAGATGCGCTTTTTCAAAAACTCATTCCGGGTACAAATGGGCAAAAACATACCACCATCACAGACGCCGGACATTTTTTGCAAGAAGACAAAGGCGAAGATTTGGCAGAAATTTTGGTGGAGTTCATTCGAGATAATCCATTAACCGCTCTATAGAATTTGGAGACGGTTTAAGAACTTTTTGTGGAATCACCTCAGTCTATAGCTTTGTTTGTAAAGGGATGCTGAATATGAATTCACTGCCTTTACCGGCTTCACTGTAGATTCCAAAAAAACCGCCGTTTAAGGATATAAACTCTTGGCAAAAAAGGAGCCCTAAACCCGTACCTTTTTCTTTGTTGGTACCTAAGGTGGTGAAGATCTCTTTGTCTAAAATTTTTTGCCTAACAACCTCGCTTACGCCAACCCCGGTATCTTTGATTTTCACAATGGCAAATTTGACATTGGCTTGGCAGGAAACCTTGATCTCGCCTTCTTGTGGCGTAAATTTGATGGCATTAGCGATCAAATTGCGAATCACCAGATTGATCATCTCTTTATCGGCAAAAACTGGGATTGAGTCGCTGCTCATAGCGGTTAAATTGATTTGTTTTCTTTTGGCCTCGGGGAGTAGCAAAAGCAAATTATCTGCGATGAGTTTTGAAACATCAAAATACACTGGATGTAACCGATTGTTTTGCATCTGGTTGATGACCCAATTGAGGGTCGTTTCCAGCGAATTGGTAACATGGTACAGCTGTTGGTTAATAGAGGGGATGAAATTCCTAAGATCCTCTTCCGAAATGCCGTCTTCTTCTAATAAATGGATCAACTGACGCAGCGCGACTAACGGATTGCGCACATCATGGGAGATCACCGAAAAAAGTTTGTCTTTGAGTTTATTGAGTTTTTCGAGCTTCTGGTTTTTGCGCTCCAACTCATCGATATTGCTGAAATGTACGATTTCAAATCCCTCTCTCCAAGGGGCAATCTTGATGGTGTACCATTTTTCAATACCGTTTTTGCAAGTTATTTTTCGCTTTATTTCCAAGGATTGTGTTTCTTCTCCGCTGTGGCAATAACAATTTTTCAACATATCAAGCACCATTGTCGCGCGAACCTCTTCGTTAGGATAAGCAAGCTGGTACCAGGCCTCCATATTGGGTATTTCTGCCGTGGAATAGCCAATTTCATGGCTGAAAGCTTGATTGACATACACGACTTGACGTTGTTCTTCAAAAAAATGAACAACGATCAATGGATTGGGGAAATCGTCAAAAATATCGTTAAGCGATGCGATGGTGTTACTAGTAATGTCTACTAATGTTTTCATGGAGTATGGATGAAAATAAAAGGCAAAAGCGTTCTAAATAAATGAAAAAGAGGGGCTTGTAATATTCGTTAAGTGGGAAGTGGTTTTATTAAAAACGATTTGTTGTTTTGACGCAGCTTGGAGTTAATAGGCACTTATACGCTTGTATTATAGTACTTTTTTAGCAAAGTATTGCAATTTTATACCAGATTTTTTTGCTATTGAGGCCTTTGATTTTAGGACACGCATTGAAAAACAAAAAAGTCCAGCACAACGCATTGTTGGTCTGGACTTTGACTTTTTGGCAAGTTTTTAGAAGTTACCACTAACTATTTTTCAATAAAACGGGTGTTTCAAACCGCTCAAATGTCGTAATCCCATTTTGCTGCAAAAACTGTCGACTCTTTTTACCGGTTTCAAAAAGCAGAAATAACCCCAATTTTTCACCTAGTTGTACAGTATAGGCATTCAACAATCCTGCCTGAGGCGTCAATAATTTCGCTACTTGGGCTGCATCTAAGCCCGGAATAAATACCTTAGCGCTGTGTTGCTCAATAGAAGTAAAATCAAAATTTGCCGACGCCCAATTGTTTACTGCTATCACATCGTAGTAAGTAACTTTACCTTCGGTTTTCCTTTTTTCTCTAACCCTTTGAAACCAAGCGGGGGAAAACCATTTTTCGGCTTTTGTACGATTTTCCCACAAATAGATGCCCCCAAAATGTTTACCCCGTTCTAGGCGTCCTATGCTGAAGGATTTAAATTCCAATCCATCTATCGCTTGGTACTGAGGGATGGCTTTTTTAAAGGCGCTTCTTAGTAGTGACCCTAAAGCGTACCAAGGGGCCTTTACTTTTACTACCGTTACTACTTTCGTATCCATGACCGGATGATTTTGGTGAAAAAATGTTGATTTGGCACTTGACTCCACCAGCATAATCAGCGATAGCGATAGCCACAAAAAAACAGGTTTGAACTTTTTCATTGTCCTTTGATTTATGACAACAAACCTATAGCTTTGCTTACGAATGGTCAAGTAGTTACTCTATTGTAGCATAGTATCTAAAAAGTAAGTAATGCGGAAAGACAGCTCTACCAATGCCGAAAACAATGCCTTTTTGAAAAGCATTTGCCCCATGCAAACGGCGATGAATCAATTGAGCGGGAAGTGGAAAATTTTGTTGTTGTGGTACATCCATCTGGGTCTCAATCGGTTTGGATTGATCCGTCAGCGTTTACCTACGTTAACGACGAAGATGCTCAGTCAACAATTGCGGGAAATGGAACAGGATGGGTTGATTACGCGAACCATTTTCCCAGAAATGCCGCCGCGGGTGGAATATGCCATTACGGAAAAAACCAAGGCTTTGATTCCGATTTTTGAGCAATTGAATGCTTGGGGTAAAACCGAGAAACCAGATAATTCATGTTATCGGGCAAAAAATGGGGAGGGGTGAGCAGTTGTTGCGCTGCGCTGCAGCTTGGACGTAAAAACTGATATTGTGCTACAGACGTTACGCGGCTAGGCCGCTAGGGCAATATTCTTAAGGCAAACGCATTCAAATTAATGTTTGAAAACTCCATTTTGAATGCGTTTATAATTACGCTGTCAAGTTTTGAGCATGGAAAAATATTAAAATTTGGAGTTTTATCTTTATTAACGCTTAAAAATTGACTGCGTCAAATGATTATCGACCACAGATACACAGATTCCACAGATTCTTGTGATTGCATCACAAGCACGATTCCACAGATTGGGGATTTGCTCTATCTGTGGAATCGTGCTTACGCCGAAGGCGGTAAGAATCTGTGCAATCTGAGCAATCTGTGGTGTATTTTAGAATGACAATAGATTCAGATGTGAAAAACAGTTGTCCTTTTACGTGAACCGGATCGTTATTTTTCATGCTCGAAACTTAACGACGCGGAGTATACCTTAAGAATAAACCCTATGTTTTTTGGATACTTAATCCTAATACTTAATCCCTGTTTTTCGGTAAATAAAATGCAGCAACCACGCTGGACCTACCAACAAAAACTGGACATCTTTGAAAAAAGAAGGCTTTTTGCCTTCAATTTTATGCCCAATGAACTGTCCAATCCAGGCAGCAACAAAAATAATCAGCGAGGTTTCCCACAAAGGCAATGGAACAGCATTGGTCAGCCATACATTACCAACAATGCAAGCAAAAGAAAACAAGGCCATACCCAGCGCAATGGGAATCGAAAGCCGAAAGTAATAGATCACCGTAATCAACAAGAGCACTGTTGCACAGTTGAAATAGGGCTGATATTCAACCGGTAACCAACCGCTGATTAATCCGGAAGGGATCGAACTAAGCAAACCCATCAAGCTAAACACAATCAAGGGGATACATATCCAATGAAAAGCTTTGTTGATGGCATTTTGGTGGCTTTCGCCATATTCTTCTAGCAAAGCGTCAACGATGCGCATAAGCGGATTTTTTTAGACAACCCAAATACCATGATAAATTTGGCTTATTGGGTAATCTGGTGAAGGAATCACTGCGAATATATCATTTTACTTTCTTTTGTTCGGATAAAATATAGCGATCCACCATTTTTTCCAATATGGCCATCGTCACGGTTCCTTGCGAAAGCACTAAATCATGAAAAGCACGTACATCAAAACGTTCCTTCAGCTGCGTTTCCGCTTTTTGACGCAAACGCTTGATCTGGATCTCGCCAATTTTGTAAGCGAGCGCCTGTCCCGGCCAACAAATGTAGCGGTTGATCTCGGTGTTCACTTCGTGTAAGGATAGGGCGGTATTATCGGCCAAAAAACTCACCGCTTGATCGCGCGTCCAATCTTTGGAATGGATGCCTACGTCAATTACCAGTCGACAAGCGCGCCACATCTCGTACGTAAGCCTACCAAAACGGCTGTACGGATCTTTGTACAAGCCCAGCTCATACCCCAAATATTCGCCGTATAAACCCCAACCTTCGCCAAAAGCATTGATGTACAGGTTGCGCCGAAAATTGGGGAGGTTCTCCAATTCCTGGGTGAGCGAAATTTGCAAATGGTGGCCGGGCGCCGCCTCATGCAGCGTCAACGCCTCTAAGGTATACAGCGTGCGACTTTTCAAGTTATAGGTATTCACCCAGTAAAACCCCGCGCGTTTGGCATGGATGGAAGCGCCGTTGTAGCGCCCTCCAGTATAAGTTGGCGCTAAAAAATCGGGCACTGGCTCCACACCGTAAGGCTGACGCGGCAATTTCCCAAAAAGGCGCGGCAGTTGTCCGTCGACTTTTTTAGCGATGTAGGAAGCCTCTTTGATGAGTTGTTCGGCTGTAGTGGGATAAAACTTAGGATCGGTGCGCAGGTATTGAATGAATTCCTGGATGTTGCCTTTAAAATTGGCTTCTTCCAGCACCACTTGCATCTCTTTTTTGATGCGTTCCACCTCGTTCATGCCAACTTGGAACACCTCTTCCGGCGTCATCTGAGTGGAAGTGTAGTATTTAACCCGATCGGCATAGAAATTTTGTCCATTGGGTAGGTGGATGGCGCCTAGCGTAGTACGAGTTTTAGGAAAGTATTCATTTTCAAAAAAAGCTTTGATTTTGCGGTAGCTGTCAATGGCGTTTTTTTGCACCAAAATGCGCCCCTCCTTCACCACCGCTTGCCAATCGGCCTCGGTAATCCCGGATGGTCTTTTCGAAAAAGGCTTCCAAAACCTTGATTTTTCCAGCGTGTCGACGATGTGCATGTTATAGGTGTTTTCGTAACCCAGCAGTGCAATTTTAGGTTGAGAGATGCCCAGGGCCAATCCGTGGCGCATCAACTCTAGGTGCTGATCTACATAATTCGGCATGGCCTTTAAGATGGCCAGGTAATGTTCCAGCTGCGTTTTGGTGGAATAAATCTGTTCGGCATTGCCCACTAAGCTGATATGAAACCCTTCGTCGGATAAGATGGGATTGAGGTACGCTTGGAATTCATAGTTCGACAACTCTTCCTGCAATTGAAAAATCAAAAGCTCCAAGTTGATTTGATCGTTGAAGGAGAGCTTCTTATTGTCCAGTGCTTTTAATTTGGCATGCTCTGCCTTGTAAAAACGATAGCGCCGCAAAAAATCTGCCTCCCGATAACTCCCCAAAGGATTGACCCGAACGGTGTCGCTGCCGGGGAATTCTTGGTTTTGGAAAGTTTCCAAAGCTTTCATCACTGAATTGATAACGACTACTTCTTTGGAAGTTTGGGCTTGAGCGGCCACTAAAAGCAGAGCAAACAATAGGGTAAACGTGCGTTTCATTGCAGTCTTTTTTTGAAAAATAATGGATGGTTAAGGTAATACAAATTTAGCAGTTGGTATCGGAGCCGATGATAAAATAGCAAAGAAGGGGAGTATAAGCCCATACTACTGGACATTTTCAGAATGATCGGTTGCCAAACCTTCCAGGTCTCAAAGACCTGGAAGGTTTAGGCTTATACCGAACTAAAAATGTCCAGTAGTATGGTATAAGCCTTAAAGCCAATTTTTTTTCCATTTTGGAGAAAGCTGTCTTTTTTTTGGAACAAATCATACAATGCCAACTTTGTAAAAAATTAATAATCAATAGTTTAGATTCTTGGCACACTCCTTTGATAGATCTAGGCAAAACCTAACTATCATGAAAAATTCAATCCTTATCCTCGTTGCTTTTATCGCTGTTCTTTTTAACTCTTGTCAAAACAACAATGAAATCTTCACTGATTTCAGCGATGTAAACCCCAACCAATTGGTAACTGCTGCCGATTTGGGTTTGAAAAAATTCTCGGTTAAGTCGGGCAAACACGATTTCACTCCCAATCCACTGCCAGTACCACAAACCGCCAACCGCATTGGCTACTATGCCACCGACATTCCCCACCCCTTAAATGCGTAAATAATATTTTCCAGCAAAGCCCCCC
>JBBANM010000027.1:0-71907 GCA_040401995.1 Saprospiraceae bacterium | reverse complement strand
GAGTTACTAGATCGAAGCTTTTGACCTACATTTAGAAGTTTTTTCTGGCACTTTTTCGATATTTTAATGCGTTTGCCCTGGACTTTTTTAATACATCTATCGCGAAAAAAACTGGTAAGTATTCTGTTTCGAACTCGTCCCTACGTTCTCCAAGTTCTATTTCAGCAATAGTTCTGTATATTTGTACGCATAGCGCAAACAATGCAATACCACATGGGTAAAAAACTTCCTCTCGGGTTACAAGATTTTCGAGGCATCATCGAAGGCGGCTACAAGTACATCGACAAAACGGAGTACATCCACCGCATTGCCACCGGGAGCAAATACTTTTTTCTCTCCCGTCCTCGCCGTTTTGGCAAGTCGATTACCATTGCCACCTTGCAGGAGTTGTACCTGGGCAGCAAGGAATTGTTCAAAGGCCTCTGGATTGAAGATCATTGGGATTGGAGCCGAAAACATCCAGTGATCCGGATTTCCTTTACGGGAATTGGCTTTGCCGAAAGTGGTTTGCCAAAAGCATTGCACTACCAGTTGGATAAACTCATCCGTGAACACGGTTTACCGCCTGCCAATGAAGCCAATCTCAGCGCTAAATTTGAATACCTGATCCAAGAACTAAGCAAAAGCAATAAAGTAGTTGTACTCATTGATGAATACGATGCCCCCATCATTCACTTCCTGGGTAAAGATGCGGCCAAAGCCTATGAAAACCGGGAAATTCTGAGGGAGTTTTATACTGTTTTAAAAAACAATGATCCTGCGCTTGAGTTTGTTTTCATCACTGGCGTCAGCAAGTTTTCCAAGGTAGGGATTTTCTCCGGGGTGAACAACTTGACCGACCTGACCATGCAGTCCGATTTTGCCACCATGTTGGGTTATACGCAAAGCGAGTTGGAGGATAATTTTGCAGAAGAAATTGAAATGGCCGCTATCCATTTGCAATTGTCCACGGGCGAATTGCTGGAGCAAATGCGGCTTTGGTACAACGGCTACTGTTTTCGAGCCAACGCCGGAAGGGTATACAATCCGGTATCTTGTAACTTGTTCTTCTACGAAAAGGAGTTTAAAAATTTCTGGTTTGCTACTGGAACGCCTACTTTTCTGGTCAATTTACTCAAACAAGAAGGCATTTTCGATCTCCATTTTCCGCCCATCAACCCTTCTGGATTTGAAAGTTTTGACCTGGATCGACTCAAACCCATCGCCATCCTTTTCCAAACGGGTTACCTGACGATCCAAGCCAAAGATGAGGACGGATTGATTCAGTTGGATTATCCCAACAAGGAAGTCCGCGACTCCATGCTGGAGATTCTCATTGAAGCCTTCGTTGGCGTGGACGCTGAACTCTCCACTTCTTTGATCATTCGGATGCGCAATGCTTTCAGGGCCAATGACCTGGAACTGGTGATCCGCATCTTGCAAGGCGTGTTTAAGGGACTACCCTATTTTTTGCACGAAAAATACCCCGAAAAATTCTTCCATGCCGCTATCCATTTGTTGTTTTCCTATCTTGGCATTCGCATTCAAAGCGAGGTCTGCATCAGCGACGGGCGGATAGACAGCTTGGTGGAAACCGATACACGGGTGTACATCCTGGAGTACAAATTGGACGAGACGGCTCAAGTCGCCCTTGATCAGATCAAACACAAAAAATATTACCAGGCATATTGGGAAAAAGGCAAAAAGGTAATTGGCGTTGGGGTGAATTTTTCCAGTGAGACTAAGAATATTGAGGGCTGGGTTGTGGAGGAATTGGCGTAAAAAAACCAAGGCCGTTTCCCAGGAATCTGGAAAACGGCCTCGCTTCATCTATATGATCGGGATGATTACTTCCCTACAATTACCATCTTCCTGGTAGTCGCTGAAAAGTCCAATAGTTCTGTATATTTGTACCAAAGTAGAATTCAATACCGATGGGCAAAAACCTTCCACTGGGGCTACAAGATTTTCGAAAGATCATCGAAAATGATTTCAAATACATCGACAAAACCGAGTACATCTACCGGATGGTGTCTAAGCCAGGGGCTTATTTCCTATCTCGTCCTCGTCGTTTTGGCAAGTCCATCACGGTGGCCGTGCTCCAGGAGTTGTTCAGTGGTAGTAAGGAGTTGTTCAAAGGGTTATGGATTGAAGACAAATGGGATTGGAGCCGAAAACATCCGGTGATACGGCTTTCGTTTACCTCCATTGGTTTTCAAAGTTTGGGTCTGGAGGCTGCTTTGAAACAGGAGTTGAACATTCAAGCCAAAGCTTTTGGGCTTACCCTGGAAAATGAGGGTAACGCGGGTAAGTTCAAGGAGCTCATCACCAAATTGGCTCAGGAAAACAAAGTAGTCATTTTAATCGACGAATACGATGCGCCCATCATCAATTATCTAGGCAAAGAAATCGACAAAGCTTACCAAAATCGCGACCTTTTAAAGGAGTTTTATACCGTTTTAAAAGACCTTGATTCTGCAACTGAATTCGTGTTTCTCACGGGAGTCAGCAAGTTTTCCAAGGTGGGGATTTTTTCCGGACTGAATAACCTCACTGACCTAACCATGCTGGCCGATTATGCCACCATGTTGGGCTATACTCAGGCAGAATTGGAAAGTTATTTTGCCGAAGAATTGGAAGAAACTTCCAGCTTTTTAAATTTAAGTAAGCAGGCTTTATTTGATAAAATCCGCTTGTGGTATAATGGCTATCGCTTCCATGCTAAGTCAGAAACGGTCTACAATCCAGTTTCCATCAACCTGTTTTTCAACCAAAAAGATTTTGAAAACTTCTGGTTTGCTACCGGAACTCCCACCTTTTTGATCAATCTGTTGAAACAAGAGGGCTTATACGACATTGAGCACCAAGAACACGCTCAGCTCGACTTCGATAGTTTTGAACTCGAAGATTTAAAGGCTTACGGGCTACTGTACCAAACCGGCTACCTCACCATCAAATCCAGAAACGAATTCGGCTTGTATATCCTGGATTATCCCAACCACGAGGTCAAAAACTCTATGTACGCTTACTTGTTGGAGGCTTTTGGCGGGGTGCGCAAAGGCCAAGGTCTGGTTGTAGCCGTTCATTTGGAAAGAGCGTTTTATGCCAATGACCTCGAGCAAGTCATTCGCATTTTGCAAGCCATGTTCAAAGGTTTGCCGCACTTGTTGCACGAAAAATACCCGGAGAAATTTTACCATGCCGCCATTCACCTACTCTTCAACTACATGGGTTTGCGGGTACAAAGCGAAGTGATGATGAGCGACGCCCGCGCCGACTGTGTGGTGGAAACGGATGTACACGTCTACATCCTGGAGTTCAAACTGGACAAAAGCGCCCAAGTCGCGTTAGATCAAATCAAACTTAAAAAATACCACCAGGCGTATTGGGAAAAAGGTAAAAAAGTGATCGGCCTTGGCATAAATTTCTCCAGCGAAACCAAGAATATTGAGGGCTGGGTTGCCGAGGAATTGGGGTAATTTAAGGTTATGGTGTACTTAGAATTATGAAAAAATTGGCTTTTTCAGTAGCATTTTTGCAATCTCTTATTTCAGCAGCATGAACACCCAACACCTAAACACCGAATTTGAAAGCCTGCGCGGCCCTTTAAAATCTTTTTTGCTCCGCATCACCGCCAGCGTGGCCGACGCCGAAGATCTGGTACACGATACCTACCTCAAAGCCGCCGATAAAATCGATACCTTCCGCGCTGAATCTACTCTCAAAACCTGGATTTTTACCATTGCCAGCAACCTGGCGAAAGACAACCTACGCGCCAAAAAACGCTGGGTGGAAAATGTGACCGATATTACCAAAGCAGCCGCGCTCGGCAATCCCAAGTTTTTTCAGGAAGCCCTGCACCTACGCGCCACTTCCCCGCAAGGCGATTTTGAGATCAAAGAACACATCGCTTTTTGCTTTACCTGCATCGCCAAGTCCCTCCCTCTGGAACAGCAAATTTGTTTGTTGCTCAAAGAAGTGTATGAATTTAAAGTCAGCGAAATTGTGCAAATCATCGACGCCAACGAGGCCATGGTCAAATATTACCTGCACACTGGGCGCTCCAAAATGATGCAGATTTTTGACCAGCGTTGTGCCTTGATTAACAAGGAAGGGATTTGTCATCAATGCTCGGAGCTAAATGGCATTTTTAATCCCCAGCAAAATTTCCAGGAGGAAGTCGTAAAAATTGAAATGGCGCGGGTGGCCGAAAAAGCCGATAAGGAACATTTATTTGATCTGCGTATGCAAATTCTGCAAGGCATCGACCCTTTTGAATCCAATGCCGCCGCATTACAACTCCATCATTTAGAACATAATAGACAAGTGATGGAAAATTATTTGCAAAAAAAAGTAGATTAGCCTATCGTTTTGCAACCCTCAATCGTCAAAACTGCGAATCAACCAATAATTACGTTATGTCCACTAGCAAAGCTATTACGGTAAAAACTACGTTTAATCGGGAAACCTCGGTATCCATTGATATTCACGCAGATGTCGCCATTGTTTGGGCGCTTTTGACCAATGCTGCTGATTATCCGCGCTGGAATTCTACGGTGGTATCCATCGAAGGCGCCATTGCGCTTGGTGAAACGATCCGCCTGAAGTCCACCTTGGATCCCAAACGCACCTTTAAACTCCAGGTAAAAGCCTTTGAAGCGGAAAAACAATTGATCTGGGGCGACGGCCAGGGCAATCGGGTGTACACGCTGGCGCAATCCGCGCCGGATACCGTCACTTTTTCGATGGTGGAAAAAATTGGTGGATTGATATTCCCGCTTTATGCGAATTACATTCCATCTTTTGATCAGGCTTTTGATCGGTTTGCTGCTGATTTGAAAAAAGAGGCGGAAAATATCAACGACTAGCATAATCATGTCACTATAATAATGTCACCACTTCGTGGTTCTGAAATCTGAACTAATCCGTTTTCTAATAATGCCACCACTTCGTGGTTGTAGTTTTTTTCACTCCTTTTAACATCAAAAATCACAACTCCTATGAAAGATAAAATTGGTACCAAAGACCACCCCTTGTTACTCAAAACCCCTCCACTAACCTCGGAATACACTATGCACGTGGGTGAAAAAGACGGAACGGAAATCCTAGTTTGTACAGTTGGCAAAACGGTGCTGCACTATGATTTGCGTTGCCTCAATGACCTACACGCCATGCTCAAACAACACGGCGACTGGATGGAACTGGGTAGCGCCGACGAGCAAAAACCAGCCAAAGAAGGTACGGTTGAAGCTTGGGGTAGATCGGATCAAAACCCGGTTGGCGGTTGGTATGGATTGAAAAAAGGCCTACGCGGCAGATTTGGGATGTACATTCCGCCATTGATGGAAGCCTTGGGTTTGGCGGAGGTGACTCACGATGCCAAGGGCAATAAGATGAAGGCGTTGTAAGTAGTACGACAACCACCTTTCACTTATAAATCTGTATTCCTTTTGTAAAAGGTTAGTAACTCGCCTTCGGCGATGAGAAAATCAAATTTTCAGCCACAAATTTTACAAATTTGTGGCCAAAAAGATATTTGTTGTTCGCCGAAGGCGAGGTGCTAAATTTTTACGCCATTCTAAGACAGTAAAAAAACGTGTAATACTTTTTCCCGTTTCGTCCTTGCTAAAATTTGAAAGCGTAAATCACAAATAGACGCCATTTACAAATTCCGCTTTTTCAACTCGCTCACCGCATAGTCACAAGCTCGTGCCGTCAAGGCCATATACGTCACGGAAGGGTTTTGACAAGCTTGTGAAGTCATACAAGCGCCATCGGTAACGAATACGTTTTTCACCGTATGTACTTGATTCCAACCATTGAGTATCGATGTTTTGGGATCCCTGCCCATGCGCGCAGTACCCATTTCGTGGATACCTAAACCCGGCGCTTGGCGGCTATCCCAAGCATTGATATTTTTGAAACCGGCGCTGTCCAACATCTCGGGTAAGGTTTTTAGCATGTCTTTGCACATGGCTTCCTCATTGGCTTTCCATTCGCAATCGATATCGAGGGTGGGCAAGCCCCATTGGTCTAGTTTCTGATAATTTAAAGTCACGCGGTTGCTGGCATCGGGCAACATTTCGCCCTGGCTTTGGATGCTGATGTTCCAAGGGCCTGGCTGAGTAGCCAAGTTTTTGAAATCGGCGCCAATGCCCGCTTGGTAGGCCAAACGTTCCCAACCCGCTCTACCAGCTTCGCCCGAGCTCGCGTACCCGCGCACAAAGTCGCTCTGTTTATCGGCGCCATAGTTGCGGAAGCGCGGCACATAAAACCCATTGGGTCGGCGACCGCTGTAATATTCATCGGTAAAACCCTCAACATCAGCCGAACAACGGATGCGGTAATTGTGATCCATCAAGTAACGCCCAAGGCTATCGCTGTCGTTGCCCAATCCGTTGGGGAAACGGCTGGATGTTGAATTCAAGAGAATCTGCGCCGTGCCCAAGGTAGAGGCATTGACAAAAATGATTTTTGCGTAGTACTCGGTCATTTCCTTGGTCAGTGCATCGACTACCCGCACTCCGGTTGCTTTCCCCTTTTTTTCGTCGTAAATGATGGAATGTACAATGGCATTGGTGGCCAGGGTCATTTTCCCAGTATTGGCCGCGGCAGGCAAGGTGGCCGAATTGGAGCTAAAATACCCGCTAAATGGACAACCCCGGTGGCACAAATTGCGGTACTGACAAGGGCCGCGACCTTCCACTTGTTTGGTATGATTGGCACTGCGCCCAATGATCAATTTGCGATCGGGAAATTTTTGTTTTAAGGCGCCTTGCAAGTGCAATTCAACGCAGTTCAGTTCCATGGGCGGCAAAAACTCGCCGTCGGGGATCTGTGGAAGTCCGTCTTTATTGCCGTTGATGCCAGCAAAACGCTCCACGTAGCTGTACCATGGCGCTAAATCGGCATAGCGAATGGGCCAATCAATGGCGATGCCTTCGCGGGCATTGGCTTCAAAATCCACCTCGCTCCAGCGGTAGCATTGGCGCGCCCACATGATCGATTTCCCCCCAACATGGTAGCCGCGAACCCAGTCAAAGGGTTTCACTTGGTTGTAGGGGTTTTCACTGTCTTTGACAAAAAGATGGGTGGTACCTTCGTTCCAAGCGTAACATTTGCTTTGAATGGGGCTTTCCGCCTTTTCGGCTTCGGTATTTGATAAGCGATGCGGAAAATCCCAAGGGTTGGTCATCGAGGTGGTATAATCGGCGATGTGATCCAATTTTCCGCCGCGTTCCAGCACCAGCGTTTTGAGTTTAAATTTGGTGAGCTCTTTTGCCGCCCAACCGCCGCTGATGCCCGATCCGATTACAATGGCATCGTAGGTATTATTTTTCTTAGCTTCAAGATTCAAATTGGCCATGAGAATGGTAGAATTTTGTCGGGTGATTAGAAATAATTGGCCCAAGCTCTCTGCCCAGGTTTCAGCGGGGCACAAGCCACGTATTTGCCAGGCACCGGCAAAAAAGCCAGCGCTTTGGTCATACCGATTTCAGAAGAGAAATAACCCGCCATGGTCAGCCATTTCATCTGCCGAATAAAAGCGCCTCCTTTGGCGTCTTCTTGCTCCAGGAATTTTTGACGCTGATCAAGCCGAACCGATAAAAATTTGCGCCCAAACTGCGACAAACAGGCTTGGTCAAAAGCTTCCAGACCTTTGAAAAACGCTTCGCGCTGATCGGCAGGCGTACAATCTTGAAGCATCAGCAAAATGTATTGCTCGGTTTTGGCCGCCTTAGCCCCCGGCGTATCGGTATCAGGAATGATAAGATCGGCGATCTCGGCGATTAGATCGGTTTGATCGTTGGCTGGTGCGGCATCGGGGCTCCAGGTGTCGATGGCGGCCAAAGTGGAAGGCGCAAGCATAATGCCACCCGACAACAAAACCATCTGTTGAATGATTTGACGGCGATTCATGATGTAGGTATTGATGAATGAGGGGTAAAAATAAAGCCACAAATTGCAAAAAAATTCACAAGTTTAATCACGAATGCTATTCGTGCTGGGCGCACAAACACCAGTTTGTGTCCTAATTTGTGAAAATTTGTGCAATTTGTGGCTAAAAAAAAATTGCCTCATCGCCGAAGGCGAGGTGCTTAACTTTTACATTTGTAGTAAACTATACAGCAAACAAAGCCGATTTGGTAATTTCCTTCAGCTTATTTATGGTAAAATCAATTTCCTCCAAGGTATTGGTATGGGAAAAAGAAAAACGGATGGTTTTGCGATCCGAGTTGCCTTTTAATGCCTCGAGCACGTGAGAGCCCGCATCCGCACCCGAACTGCAAGCGCTACCACCCGACACGCTAATGCCCGCGATATCGAGGTTGAGCAATAGCAAATCTGATTTGTCGGAATTTGGAAAACTTACGCTCAACACCTTGTAATGGCCTTGCCCAAAGGGATCGCCGTTGAATTCGATGTCGTCAAAATTGGCTTTCAACTGCTCAGCAAAATAGTTGCGCACCTGGGTGATTTGCTCGCGGCGCTCATCCATATGTTCAAAAGCCAGCTCCATGGCCTTGGCCAGTCCGATGATACCGTAAAGGTTTTCGGTGCCGCCGCGCATGTTGCGTTCTTGCGCGCCGCCATCAATCATGGGGTGAATTTGATTGGCCTTATTGATGTACACAAAACCGATACCCTTGGGGCCGTGAAATTTATGTGCCGATCCAGTAAGGAAATTGATTTTGGTTTTGACCAAATCAATCGGGTAAAAACCCATGGTTTGCACTGTATCGGAATGAAAAAGGGCATCGTAAGTTTGGCACAATTCTGATACCGCATCCAAATCGAGCAAAGTCCCCACTTCGTTGTTGGCGTGCATCAAAGAAACCAGGGTTTTGTGGGTTTTATTTTGCAACAAAGTTTCCAAATGCCCCAGTTGAATATGCCCAGCTTCGTCTTGATCCACGAATACAATTTCAACTTCATTCGCCAACGCATCAAGGGAATGGAGCACACAATGGTGTTCAGTGCGTGAACTAATGATGCGGCGAACGCCTAAATCACTCACCGCACGTTTGAGCACCATATTTGAAGATTCGGTACCGCCCGAGGTGAAAAATATCTCGCCAATCGAGGCATTGAGCAGTTTTGCCACTTGTTTGCGGGCCTGTTCTACCGCGGCACGGGCGTTGCGACCCTCCGCATGAATGGAAGATGGATTGCCATTGTTGTTGCGCATGGCGTTGATCATCACTTCAATTACTGCTTCATCGAGCGACGTAGTAGCCGCATTGTCAAAAAAAACGCGCATGTTCCTATGTTTTTGAGTAAGTCTTTCTATTATAAAAATGCTTGAACATCATTCTTGATTTGCTCGTTCAAAGCCCGTGCACTTTCCATCGTTTCTGCTTCTGCGTAAATCCGAATGATCGGCTCGGTGTTTGATTTGCGCAAATGCACCCAACCCTGCGGGAAATCAATTTTCAACCCATCGATGGTATTGATTTGTTCCTGGGCGTATTTTTTTTCCAATTTCGCCAAAATTGGATCCAAATCCAAATCTGGCGTCAGGGCTATTTTATCCTTCATCATCTTGTAATCGGGGTAACGTGCCCGTAAAGTGGAAACTGTTTCCCCTGTTTTTGCCAACCAAGTCAAAAACAAGGCGATTCCCACTAATGCGTCGCGACCATAATGCAAATCGGGCACGATGATGCCGCCATTACCTTCGCCGCCGATCACGGCATTTACGGCCTTCATTTGATCCACCACGTTCACCTCCCCTACTGCGCTGGCAAAATATTGTCCGCCGCGAGCTAGGGTTACATCTCGCAATGCGCGGGTGGAAGATAAATTCGAAACCGTATTCCCCGGTTTTTGCTGCAACATATAATCAGCGATCGCCACTAAGGTATATTCTTCGCCAAACATATCGCCATTTTCACATACAAACGCCAAGCGATCTACGTCGGGGTCGACCGCTATGCCCAAATGCGCTTTTTCCGCTACCACGACAGCCGAAAGTTCCTGCAAATGTTCGGGCAAAGGTTCTGGATTATGGGCAAAATGACCGTTGACTTCACCGTTGAGGAGCACTACTTCACAACCCAACTGTTTGAGCAGCGGCGGCAAGGCCAATGCACCAGTTGAATTAACGGCATCCACCACCACTTTGAAACGAGCGGAACGGATTAAATCAACCGCTACTTCTGGCAATCGCAAAATGACTTCGATATGGCGAGCCAAGGAATCTTCATTGGTCTGGTAACTTCCTAGTTTTTCAACGTTGGCATAATCAATTTTTCCGTCTGCCAAAATTTGCAGCAAAGCAGCGCCATCGGCAGCAGAGATGAATTCACCTTTATCGTTAAGGAATTTCAAGGCGTTCCATTCTTTAGGGTTGTGACTGGCAGTGATGATGATGCCCGCTCCAGCGCCTGCGGCTACTACCTCCATTTCCACGGTGGGCGTGGTGGAAAGATCCAGGTCAATTACGTCAATACCCAATCCCAAAAGGGTATTGACCACCAGCCCTTTGACCATTTGACCTGAAATGCGCGCATCGCGGCCAATGACAACCTTGGGGGTAGCTCCTTTTTGTAATAACCACGCGCCAAAAGCCGCAGTACATTCTACGATGTCTTGCGGGGTTAGGTTGGTTCCCGCGGCACCGCCAATGGTACCTCTGATTCCAGAAATGGATTTTATTAATGCCAAGTTGATTGTTTTTTGTTTCGCTGCAAAAATATCAAATAAGTAACGTCTTGCCGGGATTATTTCTAGGGCAATCGCATGAAAATTGATGTTTGATGGCTTTTGCCTTTGGATATTACTTTAAGTTTGTAATTTTAATTTAAAATATTTAATTTCAGGGATTTATACATACTACTTTCTTTTTGCCTTGATGCAAAAAGAAACAAAAAAATCAAGGGCTGTATTGAAATCCAACGATTTTGCTTGAAATCTACGGCGGCGCGAAAAAAACTCGTCCCGACTCCGTCGGGTCCTCAAACAGTTTTTCGCTTAACCCGCCTACGATTTCGCAAAATCGGGATTTCAATAAGGCCCGTGCCATAGCTCCTGAGGCTCTAGATCGGAGCTTTTGTCTAATGTTTGGGGTATTGCTTCATAGGATTTTGCTTCGTAAAATATTGAAAATTTTTTTTGCTATTTTCATGCGTTTGCCCAAGATTATTTCAAATGTAAAAGGAATACGAGGAGGAAAAATAGTGCTTATCTTGCCGGCCTATTGAAGTCAAACCAGCGGATAAGGATAATGGATACAAACAGCAATGCTGCCAGTAATAAAGAATGGTTCAAAGATTGGTTTGATTCACCTTATTACCATTTACTGTACCAAAAACACGACGATCAAGAAGCGCATTTGTTCATCGATCGTTTGTTGGATCGTTTGCAACCTGAGACTGACGCGCATTTGCTTGATTTGGCTTGCGGCAAAGGGCGTTTTGCCCGTTATTTAGCGGAAAAAGGGTTTGAAATCACCGGTTTGGATTTGTCGGTTCACAACATCGAATACGCTCGCCAGTTTGAAACCGATAAGCTGTCTTTTTTTATGCACGATATGCGTTTGCCTTTTCGCAGCAATTACTTCGATTACATTTTTAGTTTTTTTACCAGTTTTGGCTATTTTCAAAGTGAGCGGGAAGATGTGAATACCCTGCGCAGCGCGGCAAAAGGGTTGAAAAAAGACGGCGTTTTTGTGCTTGATTTTTTCAATAGTGATTATATAAAAAACCATTTAGTCACTGAAGACGAGCGCCAGATTGGCGACGTTCATTTTCTACAAAAAAGGAGGATTGAAGGTCGGCGGGTGATCAAAGACATTCAAATAACCGACAAAGACCAAACTTTCAATTTTCAAGAAAATGTGTGTCTCATTAGTCTGCCCGATTTTGAAAACTTGTGCCAAAAAGCTGGATTGATCATCCGCGAAATTTTAGGCGATTACCAATTGGGGGCTTTTGACGCCGCTGTTTCGCCCCGACTTATTTTAATCTTACAACGATGATGGAAACGCTACAACAACTCGATGTATACCTTTTTCACCTGATCAATGGCCATTCTGCACCTTGGTTGGATGCCATCATGCCTTACTGGCGTGAAAAATCCACTTGGATTCCTTTGTACCTTGCCCTGGCCACCTTTGTCTTGTGGCAATTCCGATTGCGTGGCGTGTATTTCATTTTAGCCCTGGCGCTCACCGTAGGTTTGGCCGATACAGTGAGCAGTAAAATCATCAAACCGACAGTGCACCGGCTAAGACCTTGCAACGAGCCCAGTGAACAAAAAGAAGTCCACTTGTTGATTGAATGCGGCGGGGGCTACAGCTTTACCTCTTCGCATGCTACCAACCATTTTGCCATTGCCGCTTTTATCAGTATGACCTTGGGATTGTTTTTTCGCCGCATCCGTTTGCCGCTTTATTTATGGGCCAGCAGCATCGCGCTGGCGCAGGTGTATGTGGGCGTCCACTACCCTTTCGATGTTTTTGTTGGCGCATTATTGGGCATAGCTATTGGCAACATTGTTGCAAAAGCGTATCTTCGCTTTCCGGCGTTGCGATTGGAGCGCCGAACTCCGGCGGCATAAACGTCGCTAAGGAAAAAGAAAGCCAAAGTCTATGCAATTTTGGGAATATGCCCTAGTTTTTCTGACACCTTTGCTGGGCGGTTTACCTGCGTTTTGGGTCAGTAGTCGACAACCAGCTTTGTTGCAATACATCCTTACATTTAGTGGTGCTTACTTGTTGGGATTGGTTTTTTTGCATTTATTACCTGAGTTGTATGGGCAAAAAGAGATGTCAATTGGCATTTGGATCTTGGCGGGTTTTGGTTTGCAAATCGTGTTGGAGCAATTGTCCAAAGGCGTTGAACACGGCCACCCTAGCATCACAGCCGATCGGGCGCGGCGTTTTGCCCTGCAAATCATGATTGGTTTGACCTTGCATGCCCTGATGGAAGGTTTACCGCTGGGCGGATACCGCAATTTAGTGGATAAAAACGCCGGTTTTCACGAACTCCTTTTTGGCATTTTGCTGCACAACATACCCGCCGCTTTTGCCTTGACCTCCTTTTTTCTTTTGGCTGGATTTAGCAAGCGCTTAACTTTAACGCTGCTGCTTATTTTTGCCGTCAGTACCCCCATTTCCGCTTTTTTTGCCCACCAATTCATAGCCAATCCCCAGGTATTGTTGGTTTTACTGGCTTTGGTAACCGGAAATTTACTGCAAATCGCTATCAACACCCTTTTTGAAGCCGAACAAAAAGGAAGCAATCCGGTTGGTTACCAAAGATGGCTCGTTTTCCTTTTGGGCTTGGCAATCTCCGCGTTAAAGATTTGTTAGGGAAATTAAATTCCTGTTTAATCGGGGTATCCTAAAAATAATTTGGTCAATTGTCGCTCAATGGATGAAAATCTGTTAGTAAAAAGTTAAATTGTGCTAAGAAATTCTGTATTTTGCCCCATTAAAAAATAATATTTGCACACTTCACTGGCTTACAGCATGAAATACCAATTTACAATTCTTCTGCGTTTTTCACAGATTTTGCTCTTTATCTTTCCGCTGTTTATCGGCGCCCAAAGTAAGATAAAAGGCGTCATAAAAGATTCAAAATCAGGTGAACAATTGGCCAGCGCCACGCTCATCATCAAAGGTACTACCGAAGGGACAGTTGCCGATTTTGATGGTAAATTTGAGCTAGAAACCAAGCAAAAATTCCCTTTAACGCTGGTCATTTCCTATGTAGGGTATATCGATCAAGAATTGGTAGTAAACAGTGAAGCACAAAAAATTGCCATTTCCTTGGTGGAAGAAGCCATTACCATTGGTGCAGTGGATGTAAAAGGTCGCCGGATTTCGGAAAAACAAACCCAATCACCGCTCACTATGGAAACGATGGACGCAATCGCCATCACCGAAACGCCATCAGTAAACTTTTACGATGGTTTGGGCGCCCTCAAAGATGTGGATCTTACCGCAGCCAGTTTGGGTTTTAAAATCATCAATACCCGAGGTTTCAATAGTACTAGCCCGGTGCGTTCGCTCCAAGTAATAGATGGTGTGGACAACCAATCCCCTGGTTTGAACTTTTCTCTAGGTAATTTTTTGGGGGCTTCCGAATTGGATGTTAATCGGGTCAACTTGATCGTGGGCGCCTCTTCTTCGTTTTATGGCCCCAATGCCTTTAACGGGGTAATCAGCATTGAAACCAAAAACCCGTTTATACACAGAGGATTGACCGTACAGCTCAAAGGGGGGTCTCGTGATTTGATTGAAACGGGGCTCCGCTGGTCGGATGCATTCAAAAACAAAAGAGGACTGGACGTAGTGGCCATGAAATTCAATTTGGCTTACTTCAGAGCTTACGATTGGGTGGCCAACAACTACAACCAAGTATATGATACTCCAAGTTCTACAAAAAATCCTGGCGGATATGACGCTGTCAACGTTTATGGAGACGAATATTTGACCTCCAACGATTTCCGGCAAACTTTTTCGCTGCCCGGACTAGGCATTATCCACCGCCAGGGCTACCGCGAGGTGGACATTGTGAACTACAACTCAACCAATACCAAGTTGGCTTTTGCGACGCATATTCGGTTAAATCCTTCTAAAACATTCAATTCGCCTGAACTCATCGTTGCTACCAATTACAGTACGGGTACAACGGTTTATCAGGGTGACAACCGTTTTAGTTTGCGCGACATCAAGTTTTACCAGCACCGGATAGAGTTAAAAAAACAAGATAAGTACTTCATTCGGGCTTATGCCACGCATGAAGATGCCGGAAACTCTTACGACCCGTATTTTACGGCGCTTAAACTGCAAGAAAAAGCCAAAGCGGGCAACTTGTGGCTGGCCGATTACATCAATTACTGGCAGCAATCGGTCAACCCGCGGATTCAAAAAATAGAAGGCTACCCTCGCATTTTGGATTACTTGGGCAATCCCACCGGTTATCAAAACGCTATCGGCAATTTTTTAACCAAACCTAATGTAGTAGATTCCTTGCAGGTGTACCATTCAGGGGCACGTTTAGCAGCCGAAAAAGCCAATACAATTACCAATACGGTCGACTTCTTCCAGCCTGGCACTCAGCGCTACAAAGACGCATTTAACGAAATCACCAGCAAGGTTTCTTTTGCGGAAGGCGGCACCCGTTTTTTTGACCGCTCCGCCTTGTTCCATACTCAAGGTGAGTACAAATTCAACGACATCTACAAAGGTGGAAAAATCACCGATTTTGACATGCAGGTAGGAGGTTCAGGGCGCTTGTATACGCCTAATTCCCGCGGTTCTATCCTTTTGGACACCAATGGTCGCAAAATAAGTGTGTACGAATATGGCATTTATGGCGGGGGCACCTTGGAGTTAGATAACCGTTGGAAGATCAGTGCTACCATGCGGATGGATAAAAACCAGAATTTTAATTACTTGTTTTCTCCAGCAGCTTCCTTGGTATATACCCCAACCAACAAGGAAACCATTCGTTTTTCTTTTTCTTCAGCGATTCGCAACCCCACTTTATCCGACCAGTATCTTTTTTACAACGTAGGTCGCGCCATTTTGATTGGTAACTTGCAAGGTTTCAACAACTTGATCACCGTACCTTCGCTACGCACCTATCTCAACTCGCGTGAAAAATCCGATCTAGAGTATTTTAACGTGGCGCCTATCCGCCCTGAACAAGTAAAAACCCTAGAAGTGGGTTACCGCAATACTTTGTTCAATAAGTTGTACATCGATGCAACTTACTACTACAGTTTCTACAAAAACTTTATTGGCTACAACTTAGGTGTCGACGCTACTTTCAATTCTGTAAACGGTTTACCTGTTAACCTTCAGGCGTATCGCGTAGCTGCCAATGCCCGCGACCGCGTGACCACACAAGGGTTTTCCATTGGTTTGACCTATTACTTTGCCACTTATTTTGCTTTGGGTGGCAACTATTCTTACAATAAATTGAATACTGTTAGTAGCGACCCAATTATTCCAGCCTTTAACACGCCTTTGAATAAGTTCAACTTGAGTTTTTCTGGTCGTGATATTCCGTTGAAAATGGGTGGTTTGGTATTGCCAGACTTTGGCTTCAGTATCAACTACAAATGGATTGAAGGCTACTTGTTTACAGGGTCTCCACAGTTTACGGGTTTGATTCCTACTTATGATTTGCTCGACGCGCAGATCAACTGGCAAGCCAAAAAAATTCACACCACCTTCAAATTAGGAGGTTCCAATTTGCTCAATCGCCTTACCTATCAGGTTTATGGCGGACCACAAATTGGGCGGTTGTTGTATTTGACATTTACTTATGATTTGCCATTTAAAAAGAAATAGAAAAAATTCTCTTTAAATGGCGAACAAAGAATTAAATTTGGTCGTTTTTATTAAATTCAGAACGAAGAAAGCGCTTGTAAGCAAAAAAATCGAAAAAAAGATTTTTTTTGCACCAATCGCTTCTTCTTCGTTACTAGTCATTTCACGGAAGGAAAACTTTGTTATTTAAGAGTTTGTTTAATAAGTTGAACAGATAAAAAGAGGGGAAAAAGTGGTCATCGGCGCATCTTGTAAGCGCCCAAACTTTATAGATATGTAACCGCAATTTGAACGGCTCACCGATGACCAGTGTGAAGTTATAAAAGTTTTTTTTTGAACTGGCACCCCCAGCAAACCTGATTTGAGAGAAATATTCAATGCCCTAGTTTGGATAACTCGAACAGATACTCAATGGCGAAATTTGGATAGCAGCTTCCCTCACTGGAAAATAGTGTATTACTATTTCGAAATTTGGAGTAAGAAGGGCATTGTGGAGCAAATATGCCAAACCCTAAACATGACAGAGCGTATACTCTTGAAAAGAAAGGCTAATCCCAGTCTTTTATCAGTTGATTCCCCAAGCGTTAAGCTATCAGCTATGATTTTCTAAAATCGTGGCATTGATGGAAATAAGAAGGTTAATGGACTACGAACATACTACCTGAAGTTCTGCTTCATTCCTCCTTTTAGCCAATACTTTTATGATTATTTTGATAATAGACTTTTCGGGAATATATTTTTTTTAACACGCTTTTAAACCAATGTATAGCATGAAACAGATTAACCGTTTACTTTTTATTTTAGCCCTGGTTGCCAGCATCACTTCAATGAATGCCCAGGCTCGCCGGTTTCTTAATCCGGTATTTGGCGCTTTTACCGTAAAAAAGGATGTGACTTATGCCAACAACCTCAGCGTACTAACTGGTGCTCCAGTAGCTTCAGATCTTAAAATGGATGTTTATACACCAGTTGGCGACGTGGCTACTAATCGCCCGGTAGTTATTTATATCCACACCGGTAGCTTTTTGCCACCGCTGATCAATGGCGGTATCACCGGTGCCCGTTCTGACTCTTCAGTAGTGGAAATGTGCCGTCGTTTTGCCCGTTTGGGTTATGTGGCAATTGCTGCCACTTACCGCGCAGGCTGGAACCCAGTTGGGGATCAAAACACCCGTACTGGTACGCTTTTGGGTGCCGCTTACCGTGGTATTCAGGACATCCGTTCTTTGATCCGTTTTTTGCGTAAATCTACCGCTGTAGATGGCAACCCATACGGCATCGACCCAAGTAAAATTACCCTTTGGGGACAAGGTACTGGTGGTTACATCTCTTTGGGTTGTGGCTATTTGGACAACTTCGCTAAAGAAGTAGCCATTGATAAATTCATCAACACGGCAACTTTGAGACCTTTTGTGGATACTACTTTGAGCAGTAACCCATTTGGCACAACAGCTACTCCATTGAACAAAGTCAATACTCCAGGCTATAGCTCTGATTTCGCTATCTGTGTGAACATGGGCGGTGCTTTGGGTGATAAGTCTTGGATGGAAGGCAAAGCCAATGAGCCAGTTTTGATGGGTTTCCACGTATTGTCTGATCCATTTGCACCATTTGCTGACGGAGCAGTAATCGTGCCTACTACTCGTGAATTCGTTGTAAACGTTTCTGGTACCCGTACCTTGGTAGGTTTGGCGAACGGCTTTGGCCGCAACGCTAAAGTTGCTGCTGCCAACAGTGCTACTGATCCAGTAAACCTTCGCAACCAAGTATACAAGCAAATTCCAATCACTATCGGTGGTCAAAACACCACCTTGTCAGTCGACAACATGTATCCTTTTGTTACTCCTGGCAACCGCTTTGAAGCTGGTCCATGGGAATGGTGGGATACTACTACCTTGAAATTGGTGGTAGCTGGTACCAACGCTGCTATTGGTAGCAACTACAGCGCTAAGCAATTGCACGCTGATGCCTTGTTGACAAACCCCAACATGACCAAAGCAAAAGGTATGGCTTACTTGGATACTTGTATGGCGGTATTCCTTCCCCGTGCCTACTTGGCTTTGAACTTGGCTACTTCTGTTCAGGAAGTGATCAGCGCAGAGCAGGTGGAATTGAAATATGGACCAAACCCTACCGCTGATGTGATGTGGTTCCAAAGTTCAGCTAAATCAAAAATGCTGGATATTGCCATCTACGACATGCAAGGTAAAATGGTACGCGCGGCCATGGATATCAACAGCTCTTCCTACGAATTCAATCGTGGTAACCTCCCTGCTGGGACGTATGTCATGCAGATACGATTCGATGAAGGGATTGTTGCGAAAAAGATTAGCGTCACGCAATAAGCATTGCTGATCCAAAAAAGAAAAGGTCGCTCAGGTAAAACTTGAGCGACCTTTTCTTTTTTGATTTGAAAAAATCATGAGCAGTACAAAATCGGGGCAAATTCCTGATCTGGGGTATAGCTCCCATTCTGTAGAGACGCATTGCAATGCGTCTCTACCACATCGTGCTTAACCACAACGATTTAACTGATAAACTCCCCAGATCAATAAACAACCAGGGCAAATTCCTGATCTGGGGTATGGCTCCAATTCTGTAGAGACGCATTGCAATGCGTCTCTACCTACATCGTGCTCAATGACAACGATTTAACTCAATAAGCTACCCAGATCCAATTGCATCACAAAATCATTCATAAAATATCCATTGCCAATGGGCACATCCAGCACTTGGATGGTATTAAACCCTATTTTTTCGTAAAACAATACGGCTTTGTTTTCCCGGTTCACATGCAGAAACAGTGAATCATCACCCGAATCCTGGGTTCTTTTTACCACTTCATCGATCAGTAGCTTTCCCGCGCCTTTGCCCTGAGCGCTCGGCAGGAGGTAGATCTTGTGCAATTTTGTTCGGGATTGCCCTTCAAAGTGGTGTTCAAAACCGGCATACCCCAAATATTCGCCCTCTTCTTCCACCAAAATAAAGTGATGCCCTTGTTCACTGACTTGTTGGGTAAGCGTGGGGACGTTGTACATCCAATCCAACATGTAGGCAATTTGATCCGGGGTTAGTATTCCGGCAAAAGTGGTGGGCCAAGTACGGTGCGCAATGTCTTGTACAATCGGCATCTGCTCGGCTGTGGCATTTACTAAAGTCAACATGATCGGCTAAAATGTATTTTTTTAAAAATTTCAACCCCTCGCCTTCGGCGATTCGATTACTTATTTTTCAGCCACTAATTACACAAATTTTCACAAATTAAGACCCCGACTTCGTCTGGTTCAAAGACACAAACGCAAGTTTGTGTTTCAATTTGTGAAAATTTGTGCAATTTGTGGCAAAAAATTGCTCCGCCGAAGGCGGGTGCTAAACGTGCTTTTCTAAGATTAAAGTCCTAACAAAAACTGGAGCGTATCAACACCATCAGCATACGACCACAATTCTGGAGTTTGGGTGGTTCCAAAATCAACCGTAGCACTGGACAAAAACCCCGAGCGAGCCACCACACATTGAATCTGCTCTTCCCGATCGGCAATTTCTTGTTCCATCCAATCCAAACTAGGGTAATACGTATAATTCAAACTGGCAATCCGCGAGGTCAAAGAGGGGTCTTCAATCAATAAAATACAACCATTGGCCAAAAATGCCGCTTTGTTCAGCATCAGAAAGGCGTAATTGTAATCGAAATTATTTTTGTATTTATTATTGAGCACCAGTTCTTTATGCTCATGAAAAACTTCTAGCAAGGAGTTAAAATCATACCCTTCCGGTACGTAAATTTTGGAAACATTCCGACACCCCAATCCAAAATATTGAAATACATCTTCACTCAGCCGCCGCAATTCATCGGTGCTTTCATCGCCCTGCAAAACGGCAATGGCATTCCGGTTTTTACGGATGATGTGCGGGTGTTTGCCGAAATACGCTTCAAAATAACGCGATGAATTGTTGCTTCCAGTAGCAATGACTGCATCGTAGTCTTGTAAGCGATCTACAAAATTGAAATAAGCCGCCACTTTTTCATCCAATTCGGTCATTACTTGCACCAAGTAAGGAAGCAAAAAGGGATCTTTTTCCGATAATTTGATCTTGGCCTGATGTCCGCTTACAAACGTACACAACACATCGTGAAAACCCACCAAAGGAATGTTTCCTGCCAATACCAGCCCGATGATTTTTTGCTCAACTGCTTTTTCCGGAAAAACATATCCGCTGATCCAAACCACTAATTTTTCGGGATCAAGGAATTGTTGGGCAATGGAATTCAGGGCTTTGAACTGGTTTTCAAGTGTAAACCAAGGATTGACAACCGCGGTTCGCTGTACGTAAGCTTGCAGTCGTTCATCATTTTGCATGATGTATTGCCCTAATCGCGTGATCACCGCCAACCGTTCTGATAAAGTCATCTGCTGCCCCATTATTCGCCCTGCTTCAGTAACGCTTTTATTTTTTCAATCCCCAATTTGTTCATCGTCTCAATGTTTTGTTCGGGAATGTTTTCTGCTTCCGGAAAAGTATCTACTGCCCAACTGATACTTTCTTCACGCAGCAAATGCAACATGGGGTAAGGCGAGCGATTGGTATAGTTTTCTGGATCTTCCGGTTCGGTATCAGCAAATTGATATTGCGGATGAAACGAGGCAATTTGAATTTCTCCTTCCAATTCCAAGTCTACCAAAAGCTGATCGGCATCCTCCAAATAATCGTTGTAGTCGTTAAAATCCAATAAACAATTGGGATGGATCAACAGCGTGGTTTCCAGTTCTTCCGGGTCAGATTCGGCCAAAAAAGTCAACTCTGCCTGTAACATCTCGCTCAAATCACTAGGCGATTCTGAAGCAAGCACTACATAGCGAATGGTTTCGCGGGTGTAGGGGCGTTTGGCAAAAGGACACAAATTGAGTCCTAAAACCACTTTTTCCAGCCACTTTCGCGTAGCTTCAATGTAAATCGTATCTGCTGTAGGGTTCATATCAATTTATTGGATAAAGAGGATTTTCTACCCTCCACATATTGCCGCCAACCATCTAATGCCGCCATAAAATCAGCCGGAAGCTCCGACTCAAACTGCATAAACTCCCCTTTGGTGGGGTGTATAAAACCCAATGATTTCGCGTGTAGTGCATGGCGGTTAATTTCGTAAAACATGCGATCTACAAATACTTTGTACTTGCTAAAAATGGTGCCGCGTTTGATTTCGCCGCCACCGTATTTGACATCATTGAACAAAGGATGCCCCAAATATTTCATGTGTACCCGGATCTGGTGGGTGCGGCCTGTTTCCAGGTTGCATTTCACCAAACTCACGTAGTACAGGCGCTCCAATACTTCATAATGGGTAACCGCCCATTTCCCGCTTTCTCCTTCTGGAAAAACCGTAAACTCTTGTCGAAACCGCGGATGCCGACCTACATGCCCATTGATGGTGCCAAAATCTGCTTCGGGTTCGCCCCACACCAAGGCATAATAAGTACGCTCAATGGTATGGTAATAAAACTGTTTGGCCAAGTGACTCAGCGCATACTCGTTTTTTGCCACCACCAACAAACCCGAGGTGTTTTTATCGATGCGGTGTACCAGCCCTACCCTACTTTGGAAATTGGTATTGTCCAGCGCTTTTTGATCGAGTTTAAAATGGTAAGCCAGGGCATTGACCAAAGTGCCTTTACGGTGACCAACCCCCGGGTGCACCACCAAACCAGGCGGCTTATTCAATACCAGCAGGTCTTCATCTTCGTACAAAATGTCCAAAGGAATATTTTGCGGTAAGAGGTGAAAGTTCTCCGTTGGCCCTTTGGGGATGATCATGGTGATGACCTGTCCCGGTTTGATCTTAAAATTGGCTTTTATTTCCTGGTCATTGACCAAAATTGAGCCCGCTTTAATGGCATTTTGGATCCGATTCCGCGAAACCACCTCGCCCAATCGATCATTCAAAAACTTATCGATCCGAACGGGCGATTGTTTTGGGTCAATGACGATCTGTTCATACTCATACAGATCGTCGGCGTCATTGCTGTTTTGGTTGTCAATATCCTGTTCTTCCTCGGGTTGCATAGCTACAAAATTTCAAATCCCATTTAGCGAAGGAATGGTTGAACCATAAATTACCACTTTATCCTTGCTCTTTCGCCGCCACTCTTCCTATCTTTTTCGTTACAATGCCCCACATTGCGCCTCAAAAGATAGTTGATTGGCGGCAAAATAGAGTCGGCTAAAATGTCAATTTATGGTTCACCCGTTCCTTAGTGTTTGTAGGTGAAAATAGCAAAAATAATGAACTTTTGCAAATCCCCCTCCTGCTACGCCAATACCGGTCCTCTTACCATTCTTACAAAATCAATAGCTGCCTGTTGTACATCGGGTACATTGTTCAAAGCCTTGATGAAAGCACTACCAATGATGGCGCCATTGGCGTATTGACAGGCTTCCCCAAAAGTTTCATGACTCGAAATTCCAAAACCGATCAAACGCGGATTTTGTAAGTTCATCGAATTGATGCGTTCAAAATAATCGCGTTGGGTTTGGGTAATATCTGCTTTTGCCCCCGTAATAGAAGAACTCGATACCATATAGATGAACCCGCTAGACAACTCATCGACTTTGCGAATTCGCTCTGGTGGTGTTTGCGGCGTAATTAAAAAACTGATGGTCAAGCCATTGTCCTTGGCCAGTTGTTGATAAAATTGCTCGTATTCCAGCAAAGGTAAATCAGGTAAGATGAGTCCGTCAACCCCTACCTCCGCAGCTTTTTTGAAAAATGCCGCCTCGCCATATTGCATTACTTGGTTGAAATAACCCATCATCACTAAAGGCACTTCGGTTTTTTTGCGCACTGCGGCAAGCTGATCAAACAACAAGGGCAAGGTCATACCATTTTGCAAAGCCTGCATCCCGCTTTCTTGAATGGTGGGACCATCAGCCAGTGGGTCAGAATAAGGCATGCCCACTTCAATTAGGTCAACGCCAGCATTGGCCAAAGCCAAAATTAAAAGCTCGGTATCATTCAAGTCTGGGTAGCCAGCGGTGAAATAGATATTGAGGATATCGTGCGGTTTTTCCGCAAACAATTGCTTGATCCGGTTCATGTTATGGATTGAAACGTTCAAAATGCTTGATGTAAGTCGATAAATCTTTGTCGCCACGGCCAGAAAGTCCAATAACCACCACATCCGTTGATTTGAAAGTCAATTTATCCAGTGCAGCAAAGGCATGGGCTGTTTCTAAGGCTGGAATGATGCCTTCATTACGAGATAAATCATAGGCCGCTTCCAATGCTTCATCATCAGTAATGGCTACCGCCTCTGCTCTTCCAGTGGAGATCAGGTGTGCATGCAAGGGGCCAATGCCTGGGTAGTCCAAACCTGCCGAAATCGAATGCGGCTCAACAATCTGTCCGTCAGCGGTTTGCATCAACAACGTACGACTCCCATGAATAACACCTTTGGTGCCCAATACGCTGGTAGCCGCTGATTTTCCGGAATGAATACCTTCGCCGCCTGCTTCTACGGCGATTAAACGTACTTTTTCATCATTCAAAAAATGGTAAAAAGTACCGGCAGCGTTACTGCCCCCGCCTACACAAGCAATGACCGCATCGGGCGAGCTTTTACCCGTTGCCGCTTCCAATTGCCACTGGATTTCTTCACTGATCACCGATTGAAAACGCGCCACCATGTCTGGATAGGGATGCGGCCCTACCACCGAGCCAATGATGTAATGCGTATCCACGGGGTTGTTGATCCAATCGCGAATGGCTTCGTTGGTAGCATCTTTAAGGGTCTGGCTACCGCTGGTTGCTGGTCGCACCTCCGCGCCGAGCATACGCATGCGTGCAACGTTGGGCGCCTGGCGCTCGATGTCAACCGAACCCATGTACACAATACAGGGCATACCCATCAAGGCGCAGACGGTGGCCGTTGCTACGCCGTGTTGTCCAGCGCCAGTTTCGGCAATGATGCGTGTTTTGCCCAAACGCTTGGCCATCAAAATTTGCCCTACCGTGTTGTTGATCTTATGGGCGCCGGTATGACAAAGGTCTTCCCGTTTCAGGTAAATCGTGGCATTGTATTTTTGGGATAAGCGCTTGGCCAAGTACAATGGCGTTGGGCGACCCACAAAATCGCGAAGCAACGATTGAAATTCCCGTTGAAATTCCGGTTCCTGCATGATCGATAAATAATTTTGACGAAGCTCTTCTACATTGGGGTAAAGCATCTCGGGAATGAATGCCCCTCCAAATTCTCCGTAATACCCTTGTTCGTTTACTGCAACCATGATGCGTGGATTATCGATTGTTGAGTTCTGTTATGAATTGTGCTATGAGCGGTATGTCTTTTTCACCTGGTTCGGTTTCAAATTTGCTATTGATGTCGATCCCTGCCAATTGGGGATGACGAACGGCATGAATCGCCGCCACTGAATCAGGACCAATGCCGCCGCTTAGGAAAAACGGCGTTACACCTTGGTATTGATCCAATAGTTGCCAATCAAATTGTACGCCGTTACCCCCAAAGGAAGCCCCTTTGGTATCAAAAAGAAAATATTTGCAATAGGAGGTAAATGGCGCTGTAGAGGAAAAATCAAAATCCTCATCGATCGAAAAAGCTTTGATGATGCTGGCCTTTCGGATAGAGCTAAAACCCCATAAATCAAAGAGTTCACGGCAATATTCGGGGCTTTCGGCGCCATGCAACTGAATGTAATCCAATTCAAAATCGTGGATGCGGTTCACCACATCTTCAATTTCGGCATTGACAAAAACGCCAACTTTAGCCACTTTGGAAAGCAACTCGAGTCCTTTTTTGGACATCCATTGCTCGGTCTTTTTTTGCCCTGCGTAGCGCGGAGATTTGGCATAAAAGATGAAACCCATAAAGTCTATAGGCAATTCTGCCAATGCTTCGATGTTATCGGGGTTGCGCATGCCGCACACTTTAATTCGCATGGTATTAAGCTATAGCGTTTTGAAAATAGTCATCCAATTGCTGGAGTTTTTGAATGAATGCTTGAGCTGCCAGATGTGGGGCAGCGGTATTCATAAAATGCTCGCCCATCAAAAAACCTTGAAAACCAGCCTCTCTTAATTGCAATACCACTTGGGGATTGCTGATGCCGCTTTCCGATATTTTTAGTACCTCCTTGGGAATCAAGGGGAGTAAATCCAGCGAAGTTTGAATGCTAACCGAAAAGTCTTTCAAGTTGCGGTTATTGACTCCCAAAATGTCAACGTATTCATTGATTTTTTCCAATTGATCGGCAGAATGGACCTCTAACAACACTTCCAAACCCAGTGATTTGGCCGTTTTTGCCAAAGCTTTGACTTCGTTTTTTTCCAAACACTCGGCAATCAACAAGATCACATCGGCGCCAATGGCTTTGGCTTCCACAATTTGATAATCGTGAATGATAAAGTCTTTGCGCAAGATCGGAATTTCGTTCACTAGCCGCCCTGCTGTTAAATCGGCGTTTTTGCCGCCAAAAAAATGCTCGTCGGTCAGGATAGACAACCCTGATGCGCCCGCTGCAGCATAACCCTGGGTAACTTCCTCCACGTTGGCCAATAGGTTGATGTCGCCCTTGGAAGGCGAGCACCGTTTGAACTCAGTGATGATACCCGATTTGTCTTTGCGCAACAAAAAAGATTTCAGCGAAAGGGTTTCCCTAGCAAAAAATGGACTATGCTCCAATTCGCTAATGGGGTGCGCCTTCAGATTGTGAGCAACTTCAACGTGTTTATGCGCCACTATTTTATCTAGCGTATTCATGCTGCTGGATTAATTTTTTTGTAAAAGTTTATGTCGCTCCCATTTCGACCAAAAAAGGTCAAATTTCAGCTATTCTTCGCCTCTTTTTTCAGCCGATGCCCAGCATCGTCCCGATTTTTCGGGACTTGTCTAGCTAAAATTTGCCTTCTTTTTTGGTTCGAAACCGCTGACCTAAACTTTTACTTTTTTTAAAAAGTTTCGGCTAAGCCTTCACCAATTTTTTCAATTTCTCCATTGCTTTGCCGCTTTCTATGCTTTCGCGAGCTTCGGCAAAACTATCCTCAATGCTTTGCTCTGGTTTGATCACCTGAATGGCCATCCCAGCATTGGCGATGACTACTTCTTTTTGAGCGGGCGTGGCGGTATTTTTAAGCACATTCCAAAAAATACTGGCCGCTTCTTCCGAGGTTTCGCCGCCATCCAGATCTGATTGTCGCAACTGCTTCAATCCCAACTCGGTGGGCGACCAAATGCGCTCGCTGTCGTTACTTACCCATTTGAAATCGCTGGTCAAGGAGATTTCATCGTAACCGTCAAGGGCATACACAATCGCAAAACGTCGACCCGATTGTTGCATGATATATTGGTACATCCGCAGCAATTCCATGCTAAAGGTACCGAAAAGCTGATATTTGGGTTGAATGGGATTAACCAATGGCCCTAAGATGTTAAAAAAGGTTTTGGTGCCCAATTGTCGGCGTACCGGCACCACAGCTTTCAATGCAGGATGAAAAAGCGGCGCGTGCAAAAAACACAAACCCGCTTCGTCCAATTGTCGGCGTAAAGTATCTTGATCATTGGTGAATTCATAACCCAATTGAATCAACACATCCGAAGAACCAACTGCCGAAGATACCCCATAACTGCCGTGTTTGCTTACCAGATAACCAGCGCCCGCAACCACAACACAAGAAAGCGTAGAGATGTTGAAAGTATTTTTGCCATCACCACCAGTTCCTACAATATCAATGGTTGGGCGACCTTCCACATCCAAGGGCACACACAATTCAAGCATGGCATCCCGAAACCCCTGCAACTCCGACAAGCTGATGGGGCGCATGTTAAACACCGTGGTAAACGCCGCCATTTGGATGTCGTTGAAAGCTCCACTGGCAATCTGTAGCAATACTTGTTTGGCTTCTTCGCGGTTCAGTCGATCGTGGTCATACAATCGCGTAAGTATGTTTTTCATCTTTTTCCTTTTTCAACAATTTTGAACCACGCCGTTATTGGGAAATCCCCAGCAAACCACAACTGGCCAAAATTCGCGCTAATTTCGTGTTAAAAACTCAAAAAACGTTGGGTTTAACCGGCAACTGCTTCCGGAATTCTTGCCGAACAAAGCGTTAAAAAATTTTGGAGCATGCGTTTACCGCCTGGAGTCATCACCGATTCAGGGTGAAATTGCACGCCATAAACCGCGTACTCCCGATGGCGCATGGCCATAATTTCGCCCTTTTCGTCTTCAGCAGTGATGATCAAATCCGTTGGCAAGGTGTCTTTTTTGACCACCCAGCTGTGGTAACGCCCCGCTTCAAATACCGGATCTAGTTCGGCAAAAAAACCACCGTCGTTGCCCGTTTGTTGAATGGGCGTCGCTACACCGTGGTAAACGTGGGCAAGATTGCTCAAGGACGCGCCAAACGCTTCGCCAATAGCTTGATGTCCTAAACAAACTCCCAAAATAGATTTGGTAGGTGCATACCGTTTAAGCAAAGCTGGCATGATCCCCGCATCGGCTGGCAAACCCGGGCCGGGCGAAAGCACGATCACATCGTATTCTTCCACGGCATCCAAAGCGATGGCATCATTGCGGCGCACGTCAATGGCGTGACCCAATATTTCCTGAATGTACTGAACGAGGTTGTACGTAAAGGAATCGTAGTTGTCGAGAACGAGTAATTTCATGGGTTGTTAAATTTTTTCAGCTTCAGATAAGGCTTTTTTAAGCGCGCCCAATTTATTGTTCACTTCTTGCAATTCACTGGCTTCATCGCTGGCGGCAACAATACCGGCGCCAGCTTGGTAATAAAGGGTATTGTCAAGGCTCAAGAAAGAGCGGATAACAATGGCTTGGTTGATTTCACCATTGAACCCAATGTACCCCAAGGATCCGCCATAAAACGAGCGGTTTTGATTTTCGTAGTGTTTGATGAGTTCAATGGCTTTGTACTTCGGCGCTCCGGAGAGGGTGCCCGCCGGAAAGGTATCACCAAAGATTTGCACCGGGTTGGCATCATGTGGCAACTCCCCGTGTACGTTGGACACCAGGTGAATCACGTGGCTATAAAAATGGACTTCCTTGAATTTTTTCACTTCCACATTCACCGCATGACGCCCCAAGTCGTTGCGCGCCAAGTCGACCAACATGATGTGTTCGGCGTTTTCTTTGGGGTCAGCAGCTAAGGCGCTTGCCCGCCGCGTATCTTCCGCCACATCCCCCGATCGGCGATACGTACCAGCAATCGGGTTCACTTGCGCAACTCCGTCGCGGATGATCATCTGCGCTTCGGGAGAAGAACCAAAAATCTTGTAATTGCCGTAATCAAAGTAGAAGAGATAAGGCGAAGGGTTTATGGAGCGCAGCACCCGGTAAACATTGAATTCATCGCCTTTGAAGTGTTGCGAGTATTGACGGGAAAAAACGATCTGGAAAACATCACCCAATTGGCAGTGTTTTTTGCCAATTGTTACCAGTTCCATGTATTCTTCATCGGTAAGGTTGCTGGCTTCGCCGCCTTCGAGGTGGAACTCGTGAGTAGGCACTTTTTGACTGCGCAACAGGGCTTCCAATTTTTCCATTTCGGATACATCGCCGGGCAAGAGGTTTTCCAGCAAGTACAATTCGTTTTTGAAATGGTTGATGGCGATGATGAAGCGATGCAAGCTAAAACGCACCTCGGGAATGTCGATTTTGCGTTTGGCGGGGTCAAATTCTAGAGTATCAAAATACTGCACCCCTTCAAAACTGACGTGACCAAAAAGACCGTTGAACACGGGGAAAGGTGTGTCTTGCTGCACATCAAACTGCTGTACAAATTGCTGAAGAGCTTGCGGCACGGTATTGACATCCACTACATCTGCTATCTGTGCCGCTTCTCCGGGTAGCTGAGTGGTAATGACCCCGTTTTTCACCATAAAACTAGCGATGGATTGCAAGCCGATAAAAGAAAAACACTCTTCTGCGCTGCTAAAATCGTTGCTTTCCAACAATACCGGTTGGGTGTAATGATCCCGGACTTTCAAAAAAAGCGAAACCGGGGTAATCAGATCGGCCAGTTGTTTTTTTACCAGCGTTCTGACAGTGATTCTTTGAGTCGTCATGGTGCTCATTCCTTATCTTTTTGTTGATTTTTGCACAAATAAAAATCGGCTTGCCAGGTGTCCCAGCAAGCCGATTTTTGGATATAACTCCAAGCAGTAATGGCTTAACCTTTCACCCGGTCATCGAATGAATTGTGCCACCACCAGCCTTTATTGATTGAAATAGAATTGTTCATTGTTCTTGTGTTGCGTGTTTTTTCGTAACGCTGACAAAGATAGGAGTAAAAATTTATTATACAAGATTTGACAAAAAAATAGTAACTAGATGCTGGTTAATTTTTTTCTAGCCTAATTTTTTGCTTTCTTACTTTCACAAAAAACACCAACACCATGAAGCAGCTCCTGCCTATTTTTTTGTTGTTCCTTCTACCCTATTTGGCTCAGGCTCAAGTAACTCCAGCGGCTGTAGAAGCCTTGGAAAACCGCTGGACTCAAGCCTTAATTACCATGGATACGATTTTTTTGCAGCAGTATTACCATCCACAATTGGTGTACACCCATTCCGGCGGCAATGTTGATGATAAAACGAGCTGGATGAACAGCTTTAAAAAAGGCACTTTGAAGTACATCAAATTGGAGCCAAAATCGATGCGGGTGGACATCTACGGTAAAACAGCAATAGCAACTTACCTCGCCTATTTTAGCGTTCAAAACAATGGTACGCCATTGGAGTTTGACGCAAGGGTTATCCATGTTCTGGTGCACGACCGTACGGGATGGCGCTTGGTGGCGCACCAGACTACCCGTTTGCCTAAGCCGTAGACTTTTTTGGGCATCTTTTTGAGTAAAAAATAGAACTATGCCCAAAAAATCATATTCCTTTCAACTCATTAACTCGAAACATCCTTAAGAAAAAACGGAAAGTCATGGTTTTGATGGCGCCAACTGGCCATAGCTCACGAATTTGTGCCATAAATGCTGGGACTGGATTGCTACCAGTTGCCTTGGTCATATGTTTTACGCTCGACCAAGTATTCAAATAGTCTTCCAGCTGCTCAAAGGTACACGGATGGTGCAGGTAGAACGACGGCTGATCCTTTATTTCTACAAATGGACAGGGAATGCTGACATAAGCAGCATCAATATGATCGCGTTCGGCATCCCAATACGGCCCCACTACCTGGGTATAAAAATGCTGGATGTACCCATCTAATTCCGGTTCAACTGACAATAAACCATAGCCCCAAAACGCCAAAATGGCCTGTGGCGCAGCAACCCGTTGCACTTCCTGAAAAAAAGCCGCAAAATCAAACCAATGGATGGCCTGCGCCACGGTAATCAGATCAAAATAATGATCGGGAAAATCGGTATGCTCCGCAGGAGCTACTACATAATGCGTGTTGGGTAATTGGGGTGCTTGTTGCAATTGCGCTGCGCTGATGTCGGTAGCGTATACTTCTTGAAAAAAAGCTGCCAATTGGCTGGGCACTTGGCCGTTACCAGTACCGACATCCCAGAGTCGGTGGCAGGTAGGGCAAAATGACAAAAGGTGTTGGTACAATTCCGGCGGGTAATTGGGTCGGAATTGCGCGTAGAGTTGGGCGAGGTCGGAAAAATTGTCTTTAGGCATGGGATTATTTTTTTTAAAGAAAAAGGCAGCGATAAGATACTCCCCTACCGCTGCCTTATATGAAATTCAAAACTTAATCCTATTACAACGACCAGCCTTCGCGGTATTTCCGCTTCACGAACTGGTTCGCTTCTTCAAAGTTGGTAATTTTCATGTTTACTCCATCCCACAACAGTTTTTTGCGACCTGGGTAATCAAATCCGGTGCGACCGCCCGTGCGCGCCACGCGAATGTCGTAGCTGCGAATGGCCAGATTCCCCATCAAGATCGACTCCGTTAAGGGGCCGGCAAAATCAAAGGAAGAAGTCAATGCCTTGTGTTCCGGGCTGTTGAATCCTGCTTTACAAGCAGCAACCCAAGAAGCTTGGTGGCCATTTTCTGGTAGCGCTACCACTGGAGTTCCGGTCACAACCGGCTTGGGCATTTCCATTTTTTCGCCGTTCTTTTTGAAAATTTTTGGCACTGCACCATAAGTACCACTTGTCATGATACCTTTTTTGCCGATCATGATCACGCCGTTGGAACCGTCATCATCGCCCATAAATACATCGGGCGGAATCAAATCGGGGTGGAACGGACGAATACCACCGTCGCTCCAAGTCAAAGTTACTTCCGATTTATTTTTTGCCGATGGTGCAAATTTCAATTTCACTTGTGATGATGGCGGACAACCTTCCGGGATGTATTCAGCCGTCCAATCTTTGGTGAACACTGCGCCAACGCTGCATTCTACCTCCAATGGGTAACCCAATCCCAATACCCGATACGGTGGATCCATCAAATGGCAAGCCATGTCGCCCAAGGCGCCGGTACCAAAGTTCCACCAGCCGCGCCATTTGAAGGGGTGGTAAGCGGGGTGGTATTCCACTGGCGTCGCTGGACCGATGAACAAATCCCAGGCCAAATCCTTTGGTACTTCCATTGTGCCTTTGGGCACGGGAATACCTTGTGGCCATACTGGGCGGTTGGTCCAAACATAGATCGTATGTACCGAACCAATCAAGCCTTGATCATACCATTCGATCATTTGCTTCACACCGGCGCCGGAAGCGCCCTGGTTTCCCATCTGTGTTACCACTTTTTGACGGCGTGCCGCCTCGGTAAGGGTACGAGCTTCAAAAATATCATGGGTAAGCGGTTTTTGCACATACACGTGTTTGCCCAAACCCATGGCCGCCATCGCGATGGTAGCGTGGGTATGATCGGGCGTGGAAATAGTCACCGCATCGATGCTTTTTTCTTTTTCCAACATGATGCGGAAATCCTGGTAACGCGCGGCGTTAGGGAATTTTTCGACGCTCCTTTTTGCCACCGTCCAATCTACATCACAAAGCGCAACGACGTTGTTGGCGTCGTTGTTCCAAGCGTTGGCGATATCTGATGTGCCTTTGCCGCCAGCGCCAACAGCTGCAATATTGAGCTTATCGCTGGGCGCAATGAATCCTTTTCCCAGTACATGACGGGGAACGATAAAAAAACCGCCGGCAGCAAGGGCGGAGTTTTGAACAAATTTCCTTCTGGAAAGTGCCATCTTGAGTTTCTTTTTTGGTGCTTAAATATAGGCAAACCAACACAAAATTGTATTTTTTTTAAGCTGCCTTTTTAGGATTTGGCGGCAGAGACCTGAAAAAGGTGGTCAAAAAGCCGTAAATT
Source organism: Saprospiraceae bacterium (assembly GCA_040401995.1). GTDB lineage: Bacteria > Bacteroidota > Bacteroidia > Chitinophagales > Saprospiraceae > Haliscomenobacter. Next base: position 39,323 of record JBBANM010000027.1, on the reverse strand, counting down.
TGGGGATAAATCACCCGTCGACCGCCATGAGCCAAAGCAATGAACGTACTTTAAAGGATGTTTTAACTGAACTGATGAACCAATACCGGCTCAAACAGGGCATCAATGATTCCAAAATCAAAGCCGCATGGGAGCGGATGATGGGCCCCACCATCATCAAACATACGGCCCAAATTCGGCTGGTACGCCGCACCTTGTATTTGGTGATCGATTCGGCAGCGTTGAAACAGGAGCTTTTTTATGGTCGGGAAAAAATTAGGACGATGCTGAATGAAGAATTGGGGGAAGCGTTTTTGGAGGAGGTGGTGATAAAATGATGATTTTGGGGTTTTCGGTCAATGCAACAACTTCCAAACCAACTCCTTCAATAAATCGCCTTCCGCTTTCCCCGTTGAATTGTAATCCACCCCCTTGCTTTTGAGGTCGTACTCGCGCAGGAGCGCCAGCGCCTGCTCCGCCCGCGGGCGCGTGAAAAAACGCGCCGCTTCCCGATAATCCTTCAGAAAATAAGCCGAACGCAGTTCCAGCGCCGCCAATTGGTCTTTTTCCTGTTGTTGTAGCACAAAACTCAGCAAATAGACCTTGCTGAAAAAAGTATACAAAGAACCAATCACCACCGGCAAAGGATTGCGCCGCGGGTTGGCCCCAAAATAGTTGACAATGCGGTTGGCCTTGAGGATGTTGCGCTCGCCCAAGGCTTTTTGCAACTCAAAAATATTATAATCCTTGCTGATGCCAATGGTTTGCTCCACTGTATGAAGGTCAACCTCAACGTCTTTTTCTTGATTAATGACCAGTTTATCCAGTTCATTGACCACCTTCGACAAATCCGTCCCCAGGTACTCCGCGATGAGGTTGGCGGCATCCTGTTTAATTCGAATCTTACGAGCCTTCAGATAATCTTGAATCCAATCCGGTACTTGGTTGTCGTACAGTCGTTTGGCATCTACCACCACCCCTTTTTCCTGAATCGCTTTGCCAAATTTAGAGTTCAGATTGTACTTGCCGTTTTTATGACAAATTACCAACAGGGTCGAATCCAAAGGTTTTTCCACATACCCTTGCAGCTCCTTCAGGGTTTTCATATCCTGCGCCTCTTTGATAATCACCACTTGGCGCTCCGCCATCATGGGATACCGCCGGGCAACATCGAGTACCGTCAAATGATCGGTGTCTTTGCCGTAAAAAATGGTTTGGTTGAATGCCTTTTCTGATTCGTTGAGTACATTTGCTTCAATGGCGTCGCTGATGGCATCGATAAAATAGGATTCCTCCCCGTGTAAAAAATACACGGGTCGATACTCCTTTTTTTTCAATGATTGCAAGGTCTCTTGAAAGGTCATGCCGTTACCATGGCTTTAATGGCGGCAATCCATTTCGGGTTGCTGTTCAAACTGGGTACCAGATCCACTTTATCACCGCCCATTTCATGAAACTCTTCCTGGTATTCAGTGCTGATTTCCACGATGGTTTCCAAACAATCGGCCACAAATGCCGGACTGAATACCAACAGGCGTTTCGCTCCTTTTTTGGCCAGTTCTTCGAGTACTTTAATGGTGTAAGGTTGCACCCAGGGATCGGAGCCCAGACGACTTTGATAACAAGTGGTATAGCGACTCGGATCTAAATTCAACTTGGCGGCAATGGCTTTGGCCGTAGCGTGGCATTGCGCAGAGTAGCAAAATTGGTTTTTTTCCGACACGGTAGCACAGCAATCGGCCGATTTCAAACAGTGGTTGCAAGAATCAGCTTTACGCAATTGTCGTTGCGGTAGCCCGTGAAAACTAAACAAGATATGATCGTAGCTAGCAATGTCAAATTGCCGGGCATTTTCAGCAAAAATATCGATCATCGGTTCAAAATCGTAGAAGGAGTTGATCATGCGTACATTGGGAATGGCTTGCTCCTTGCGCAACAACCGCATTACCTCATCATGTACAGAACCAGTACTCGCTGAAGCATATTGTGGAAACATCGGGAAAACAATAATCTCCGAAACTTGCTGCGACAATAGTCTTTTCAGCGCTGATTCAATCGATGGATTTTGATAGCGCATGCCGAGTTCAACCAGGTATTCATCTCCCAATTGCTGTTGCAAAGCTTCGGCCACTTGTACGCCATATACTTTTAAAGGTGATCCTGCTGGCGTCCACAATTGTTTGTACAACTTCGCGGAAGAGCCCGAGCGGAAAGGCGCAATGATACCCCTTACCAACAACAAACGCGGGATAAACGGAATGTCAATTACCCGCGGATCCATCAAAAACTGTCCCAAATACCGCCATACTGAATTGCGTGAGGGATCATCGGGCGTACCCAAATTGACCAACAAAACGCCCTTTTTGCCCTTAGTTGCCATAAATGCCTTGTATTTTATTTTCAGAAACGAATCTACAACACCAATCTGGCTCTGTAGTTTATTTTCTGGTCAAATCCGTGTCAAATCGCCAAAGGTTGGTACTTTTGGCATTCAAAATTACAGTAAAACATTAAAAATGGAAAAACCGCTCATTCTGGTTACCAACGACGATGGCATTGTCGCCCCAGGTATCCGCGCACTGATTGAAGTAGCCAAAACCTTGGGCGAAGTGGTAGTAGTTGCCCCTGATTCCCCCCAATCGGGTCAAGGACACGCCATTACCATCGAGCACCCTTTACGCTTGTACAAAGTTAATATTTTTGAAGGGATCGAAGCTTACGAATGTTCGGGTACGCCTTCTGATTGTGTAAAATTGGCCAAAAGCGTGTTGCTGCGCGACCGCAAAATCGCACTTTGTGTATCCGGCATCAACCATGGTTCCAACGCCTCGATAAACATTATTTATTCCGGCACTATGTCGGCGGCAATGGAGGCATCGCTGGAAAATATTCCTTCCATTGGTTTTTCTTACCTGGATTATTCGCTAGAAGCCAATTTTGAACAGATTAAACCTTTTGTCCAAAGCATCATGTCCTACGTATTGACCAATGGAATGGAAAAAGGCAATCTTTTAAACGTGAATCTCCCCCGCATTGAGGCTTCCAAAATCAAGGGCATCCGGGTATGCCGCCAGGCGAATGCGCGCTGGGTGGAAGAATTTGTGGAAGCCAAAGATCCTCGCGGTCAAAAATACTACTGGCTCACCGGCCGTTTTGAAAACGACGACCTGGCGGAAGACACCGATATTTGGGCTTTGGAAAATGGCTACGTATCGGTAGTGCCCTCGATGCACGACTTAACCAACTACCACGCCATGCCGGCATTGAAATCATTAGAAGAAGTAAAAACCTCGCTATGATCCTGGAAAAAAATGTAGTTTGGATAGGCGTGGTAGTCGGTTTATTGGTGCCTTTTGTAGGCTATGCCATTTTGCTAATGCTCTCTGAGTGGCTGGATGCGGCCCTGGCTACTTACAAACAAAACAAAGTGTCCATCATCGACACCAATACCTTGCTGCTTTTAGCGATTTGCACCAATTTGCTCCCTTTTCATTTGTTTGATCGGAACCGGCAACGCCAATCCATGCGCGGGGTGATGCTAGCAACTCTGATACTAGGCGTAATTTGGGTGATTTACTACGGATTTACTCTTTAAGACTTTATTGATCATGAAATACTACCTCATCGCCGGTGAAGCATCCGGAGACCTCCATGGTTCCAATTTGATCAAGGCCATCTATCAACAAGATCCCGAGGCAGAATGCCGGATTTGGGGGGGTGACCTGATGGAAGCAGCTGGAGGTACGCTGGTCAAGCATTACCGCGATTTGGCGTTCATGGGTTTTGTGGAGGTAGCGCGCAACTTGCGCACCATTTTGCGCAATATTGCTTTTTGCCAAAAAGATATCCTTGAGTTTCAACCCGATTGTCTGGTACTCATTGATTACCCCGGTTTCAATTTACGGATTGCCAAATGGGCGCGTCCGCTTGGTTTCAAGATTGTGTATTACATCTCCCCCCAAATTTGGGCCTGGCACCGCAGTAGAGTATATGATATCAAGAAAAACGTGGATCGCATGCTGGTGATCCTGCCTTTTGAGGCCGAATTTTATGCCAAATATGATTACCAAGCTGATTTTGTAGGCCACCCATTGCTGGATATGGTGACCAATTACCCGCCTGCTCCTGATTTTCACACCCGCAACAACTTAAACGAACAACCTATCGTGGCACTTTTGCCGGGTAGTCGGCGACAAGAGATCAGCCGCATGCTCGACAAAATGTTGGCAATGGCGCCGCTTTACCCGCAATACAATTTTGTCATCGGTGCCGCCCCCTCCATTCCACCTTCATTTTATCAAGATATACTCCAATCTCGCGCCCAACCCACTAATGTGTTTATAGTGCAACGACAAACCTACGATTTGCTCGCCCACGCCCACGCCGCCTTGGTCACTTCTGGTACAGCTACCCTCGAAACCGCACTATTTGGAATACCCGAAGTAGTCTGCTATCGTGGTGGCGCCCTCTCCTACTGGATCGCTCGACGTTTGGTGGACGTGAAGTACATCTCCCTTGTTAATCTCATCGCTGATCAACCTCTTGTTAAAGAACTCATTCAGAACGATTTAAACATTCCCAATTTACAAACCGCTTTTGCCGAAATCCTCGATGAAGCTCACCGCAATAAAATCCAGAAAGGATATGCCTTTTTGCGCGAAAAACTGGGTCAACCGGGCGCTTCTGCGCGTGCAGCTGCCTTGGTTATCGAAACGGCGAAATAGTTTCACCCTGTTTTTCAAGAAAAAACACATCAATTTTTCATTACATACAACTTAGTCGTATCATTTTTTTTCTGTGCAAAAAGGATTGATTTTCAATGCTTTTTGCATCATATTGTAAAAAAAATATAACTTTTATTAGTTTATCAATCAACTTTTTAACGCCATCCCCGTACATATTACCAGATTTTCACATTAATATTTTTTACCAATTATTAAATTTTACTATATTTGTGCCAGTTACAACGACGATGCGTATTTGTACTGGTTTGGACTCTCGGGCGTGCTAAAGCGTGAGGGTTCAGTTTTCAAAGCGCTCTTACCTTGTAAACGACTTCTAACCCTACTTTAGCGATTCTAACGCTGTAAATTTCAACACTGTTCTAACGCTGTACAATTATTTTTCAGGGCTTGTTTTGGTAACAAAACATCCTTAGAGTGTATTTGAATTTTTCGTTCGCAGGCGAAAAAATTAAAACACACTCTCAAACGCTGTAGCGCGGTTCTAACGCTGTAACTCGATCTAACAACACAAATTCAAGGTTGGTTTTTTGAATTGGTAGCACCAATAGGCTCCCTACCCATTTCCTTTTCGCGGGTTAACCCCTGCTGAAAGCTGGGCTTGGTATGCTTATTCCTCTACATTTTTTTGCGCTGGATGTCGCCTTTGCGCGCCCTTTAGCTACTGCTTTGCCGCTTTTGAGGAGCGGAAAACGACACAAATAACAATGTGTTCGCAACCCTACGTCTATTTAAAAATTTCACAAATACATTACTATGAAACATTTACAAAACTTGACATTGGATGCTGCACCACGTAAAAGCAGCGTAGAAAACATCATCTTGATCGCTCTTTTTGTGTTGGGCGGATTGGGTATGTACTTTTTGTTTGGCGCCAACACCGTAAGTGATGCCAAACCACATCAATCGGTATCTGAAGCCAGAGCGCAACAGATGTCGTATCCGACAGGAACAGTAAGGAAATAATTTTATTCTTACTAGGCGGCATTTCTTGAAATATCTGTGGGTCAACCTCAACACCCACAGATATTTCAGCTGAGCGACGGAACCTTTTTGGTTTCCGTTCGTTAGGTACATACATTGTTTGTATCAAAACCGCTACAAAGATGAAGCAGATACCTTTTATGATTGGTCGCTCGGCCTTTGGCGTATGCAGCTACCTAGGAAAAAAAATGGGCTTATCCACTGATGTGGTAAGACTCCATTTTATTTATGCCAGTTTTGCCACCCTAGGCTCGCCGGTAATATTTTATTTAATCGTGGCTTTTTGGATCAACATCCGCAAGTACATCAACGGCAGCCGCACCGTGGTCAAGGCCTAAATCTAGTACTGAAATACAAATTGTAATAGGTTGGCGCCCATTTTCAATGCCTGCAACCTTACTTCTTGCGGATCATTGTGCACGTCCTGGTCTTCCCATCCATCCCCTAAGTCGCACTCGTAAGAATAAAAGCAGATCAAGCGTCCTTTCCAAAATAGCCCAAAACCTTGAGCGGGTTTGCCATCATGCTCGTGAATTTTTGGTAAGCCATTCCGAAATTCAAATTTTTGATGATAAATCGGGTGGTTGAACGGCAACTCAATAAACTCCAATTCCGGAAACACTTTTTTCATTGATACCCGAATGTAGGGGTCGATACCATAGTTGTCATCAACATGCAAAAAACCGCCGCCAATCAAGTACTGGCGCAAATTTTCGGCATCGGTATCGGAAAAAACTACGTTACCATGACCGGTCATGTGCAAAAAAGGGAAATTGAATATTTCTGGGCTTCCCACCTCAACCGTTGCATAATCAGGATCGAAAGCGGTATTCAAGTTTTGATTGCAAAATTTGGCCAAATTGGTCAACGAAGTCGGGTTGGCGTACCAGTCGCCACCGCCGCTGTACTTTAATAGGGCTAGCTTCAATCCGGCTGGCGGGTGGGCTACCGGTTGAGGATTCCAAGGCATTACGCCGATTAACAACAACAACATCCACATAGCTCAATTTTTTTTAGTCTTTCAATGTATAATCCCAGGTCGGATTTGAATCTGATTCATTCAATACCGCAATGGTATGAACCGCAGCAATTCCTGCGGTTTCGGTTCGCAAACGGCTACTGCCCAAGCTGGTCATCAGGTAGCCATTTTTTTCGGCCACCAGCACTTCATCCGTTGAAAAATCGCCTTCTGGACCGATCAACACGACCACATCTTGCCCTGGCGTGTACAATTTTGCCAAATGCGGCGCCGGCGGTTGTGCAATATAAGCCATAAACCGTTGGGTTTGTTCCGGCCATTTTTTCTGCAAAAAATCGGTCACAGTGGCGGCTGGATGCAATTGCGGTAAAAACGCTTTCAACGATTGCTTCATTGCCGATAAAATTACCTTTTCCAAACGATCCGGGCGTAGGTTGTGCCGCTCGCTGTGTTTACACCAAATAGGAATTATTGAATCGATACCTATTTCAGTAGCTTTTTCCAAAAACCATTCCAGTCGATCCATATTTTTGGTGGGCGCAATGGCTAAATGCACCTTGCACGCCCCGCGCGAAGGAAAATGCTGGCTGTCGTTGACATGAATTTGCGCCTGGCGTTTATCCATTTGCAGGATCTCTCCCTTGTACCAACCGCCTTTTCCATCGGTAAGCAACACCGAATCGCCTACTTGATAGCGCAAAACGGCCAAATGGCGCAGTTCTTCATCCTCGAGAATTGCCCATTTTTCAGTGATTTGTGAAGAAAAGAATAAATTCATCCTCTAAAATTAACGGTATGCCGATCTAAGAGGTGAAATTATCTTAAATCAACGTACTTTTGTGCTTTTGGTAAAACCCTCGTTACGCTTTGAACGTTAACACATGCATCTAAAGCCTAACGAAAAACAAAAGTAAAAAACTGAAACACATTTATGGGATATTTGATCATGGTAGGGCAGCTGGTGTTGAGTCTGTCTATTCTTATTGTGCTGCATGAATTTGGTCACTTCGCACCTGCGCGATGGTTCAAAACCCGCGTTGAAAAATTCTACCTATTTTTCGATCCTTGGTTTGCGCTGTTTAAATTCAAAAAAGGGGAAACGGAATATGGTATTGGTTGGTTACCCTTAGGCGGTTATGTAAAAATTTCTGGCATGGTTGACGAAAGTTTCGACTCTGAGCAGATGAAAGGCGAGCCACAACCCTGGGAATTCCGTTCCAAACCAGCTTGGCAACGCCTCATCATCATGTTGGGCGGAGTAACGGTCAACTTCCTTTTGGGGATGTTCATTTTTGCCATGATCTTTTGGTACTACGGCGAGGAATTCTTACCCAATTCAGAGGTGAAATTTGGTATTGCCGTGGATTCACTGGGTATGGATTTAGGGTTGAAAGATGGCGATAAGGTTTTAGCAGTGGGTCAAAAACCCTTCAATAAATTTGACGAACGCTTCATCCTACGCGAGATCGTCATCAATAATGCTAAAACCATTAAAATTGATCGCGCAGGAACAGAAGTGAAGCTTCCGGTTGACGAAAAATTTGTTGGTATCCTGTCCAGTCATAAAAACAAAAACAAATCGCTTTTTGCGCCGCGTTTCCCTTTTGTGATTAAAGAAGTGGTAAAAAATTCTCCTGCCGAAAAAGCAGGTTTGAAGCCCAATGATAAAGTACTGACCTTTGATGGTAAATCGACTCTGTATTACCACGAATTTGTACGCACTGCCCGCAGCTCCAAAAACAAAAAAGCTGATCTAAAAGTATTGCGAGGCGCTGACACGTTGGATTTAAACATTCAAATCAGTAAGGAAGGTACCGTAGGCGTTGCTTCATATGGCCCAACAGTGTACTTCAAAACCAAACGTCAGGAATACACCCTGGCTCAGGCTTTTCCAGCCGGCGCAAAAAAAGGTTGGAACCTCTTGAGCGATCAAATCAAAGCATTTGGTCAGATCTTCCGCGGCAAAATCAAGGCTTCGGAGAGTTTGGGCGGTTTTGGTTCTATTGCCAGTATGTATGGCGTGGAATGGATTTGGGAGCGTTTTTGGACGATGACTGCCATTCTATCGCTGATTTTGGCCTTTATGAATCTGTTGCCCATTCCGGCATTGGACGGCGGCCACGTGGTTTTCTTATTGTACGAGGTTGTGAGCGGTCGTAAACCCAGTGATAAATTCATGGAATATGCTACGCTTGCGGGGTTTGTTATTGTGATTGGCTTGGTGCTATTCGCCAACGGTATGGATGTGATACGCGCTATTTTCAATAAATGACGATGAATTATTTCGAATTTTTTGAATTGCCAGTTGCTTTTCAGCTGGATGAAACAGCTTTGCGTCAACGTTTTTTGTCCAATAGCAAAAAATTTCATCCCGATTTTTTTGCCCAAGAAAGCGATGCCAAGCAAAGTGAAATTTTAGGATTGTCTAGTTTGAATAATGAAGCGTATCGGGTACTTTTGGACCCCGATCAACGCATGAAATACATCCTTGAGCAAAAAGGATTGTTGGTGGAAGGTAAAAACGAGATACCGCAAGCCTTTTTACTCGAGATGATGGACATCAACGAAGCATTGATGGAGTTGGAGTTTGATTTTTCTGCTGACGCGCTGGAAAACATTCAAGATCAGTTAGATTTGCAAACCAAAAGCATCCAAGCCGATGTGCAAGCTGCACTCGACAATTATGCAGATGGTGCACCCAATGCTGATACCAACTTAAAAAAAATAAAAGATTTTTACTTAAAAAATCGATATCTCTTGCGAATTAAAGAAAACCTTTCTAAATTTGCCGACCGTTAATCAAAAGTGATTAGCGCTTCAAGCCGAAGTGGCGGAATTGGTAGACGCGCTGGATTCAAAATCCAGTATTGGCAACAATGTGCGGGTTCGATTCCCGCCTTCGGTACTACAATTTTTATCCGCAGAAAACCTGACCTACCAGTCAGGTTTTCTTTTTTTAGCGCCGTTTATTGCAGGAACCAGATACTTATGCCGAAGTGGCGAAATTGGTAGACGCGCACGTTTCAGGTGCGTGTGCCTTCGGGTGTAGGGGTTCGAGTCCCCTCTTCGGCACCCTAAAGCAGTCAAGGAACATTCCTTGGCTGCTTTTTTGTTTTAGGGTATCGCCTTGCGAAGGCTTCTAAAAACTAGAAATAAGAAAAAAACGGTGCTAAAATTTCTTATTCGCCGAATTTTGATGAAATAAGGTAAAAGATTTAGCTTATTCAGCGAAAAAACCTGAAATAAGAAATTTCCTCATCGCTCCACACCCACCAAAGCCGCTATCAATTCTTTTAAATTCTCAGGTTTGACATATTTCGCCACAATCCTTTTGTCTTGATCCAAAACATGGATCACTGGCAAATTATAAGCGCCAAAAGTGTCAAAAACAGTACTGGACTCGGTAGAATCGGCAACACAGATCCAATCAGGTGTTTGGGTGGTTACATAATCTTTCCATTGCCCCATATTGGCCGGCTCCTCCCCTGCTATCGAAAACACTTTGACCTTTTGTGGATTCACGCCTTCCAGCATTTTGTGCAACTCGGGGGTGACTTTCTGACAGTGACTGCACAAGGGACTAAAAAAATATAGCAGTACAAACTCCGCATCCACCTTATGCAAGGATTGTTTTACGCCGTTTTGATCGGGTAAAACGATGTCGGTGGCAATGTTCCCGGTCAGGTTTTGTCGGTATAGATCAGCTTTGTATTTAATTCGCTGAAAAGTAGTGGTATCAATTCCTATGGCAGTAGCGGAAGAATAGTACTTGTCAAAAAGATGGGTAAAAACGACATCGCCCGCGTAGCGCTCCAGGTTGTCGTAAAAATTGGTGATCCAGCGCACCGCAAACTGAAAGGTTGCTTGGTCTACTTTGGCACGTTTGATGACGAATTCTGCGGAGCGAAGCATGGTGTCCTTCTGTGGCATTACCAACTGATTGAAATAGGTGGTCAATTTTTCCACAAAAACCGAACTGCGCAATAAGCGGCTTTCCTTAAAATCGTAGCCGTCCCAATAGTGGTTTTTGATGTATTGAAAGTATTCTGGGTTGGGTTGACCTTTGATATAAGGAACAATCAACGCTGGTACTTGCGGGTTCTGACTGGCCATCAGCAATTTGGCAGAAAAAGTTTTGGGGTGCTTTTTTTGGTAAGCCACTGAACGCTCCAAAACTGATTTGCTGACCGCCATCAATTTGACTTGTTGCTCGCGGATGACATCAGCGGTATTGCTGACGTTGCGCATTTGATCTATTAAAGCGTTGATCTTCCCGGCCTCAATACTTTTGATGCGCAAAAATTTCAAATGCTGAATGAAAGCTTCATTTTCAGGCGATCCAATGGCGCGGATGCTATCCAAAAGGTGGTTCATTTCCGAGCGCAGTTCCAGCTTTTTTTCGCCGTTGACGACAAAATCTATGGCCGCATCGTTGTTGATCGCTACATAATACATGCCTTGGGGCGGCATTTTATCAAAAACAAAGGAAGCAGTACCTTGCAAGGTGTCTACCTTTGCCGTATCTACAGTGTAGCGATTGCCATTTTTGAAGCTTCCCAAATACACTTCTGGGCTTCTTAACCCCTTGACCTTAAGCGTTACCTGATAGCCGGGCGAAGTTTGTGCATTGAGTTTTGACGAAAAAAACATGCCCTGACCAATAACGATGGCCATGGATAATGCTAAAATTGGAATATTCAGCTGCATAAATTGAATTTAAACGGCGTTAAGAGCTTGTTCAGGTTTCTCCTCCGAGTTACAAATGGCTAAAATTCACCCCAACTTCGTTACAAAAATGCTCATGTAGCGCTGCTACACTCCGCTTTTTACGCCTCATTGGTGCGAATTTTAGCTCACTACGCCATCGAACCAGAATCCTGAACAAGCTCTAAGTGAGACCTATACTACTGGATCAAGTAATGGACCAAAATTAACAATTATTGCCATGAACCTGTTTTGCTACCAACGATTCGTGTGGATTCTTTTGCTTTGTTTGACGTATTGTTTGGATGCACAAACGCTTTATCCGCCCTGGCAATTGTCGGTGGCAGGAGGTTCTGTGAAATCTGTCATTTCGATTCCTGAAAAACTGTTTTATGCGCCTCAGCAACCCAGTTTAAAAGACGTGGTTGCCAAATTGGACAATGGCGCTACGGGTATCGTTGTATCAAAACAAGGATTGCTTTTGTTGCCTACCTCCAGCATTTTGTCAGTTGATTTACCTACACTTACCGATACTTTTACCGCGCATTCACTACGCGAGGAATTGCCATTACCGGGTCTTGGCGCTACTTTTTTGGTACGGGTCGACGATGTCAGCTCCCAAGTAATTGCCAATATTCCCGATACTTTAAATGAGGAAGCCCGCAGATATTGGGCTGATCAGACCCTCCAGCGACTGCGTCAGATATGCCCGCATACGAGCACGCAAGACGTAAATGCCTTGAGTGCACTTGGGGGCAGTCAGTATTGGCTGGTGGTTACCGAGCGGTTTGAGGATTTGCGTTTGGTTTTTTTAGCTAAAAACGCGAGCAACACAGAGCAACCAGGATTTGCATTGGCACGCATCTACGCAGATCCCAACAATAATGGGCAAGTGTTTAAATCCAGTAATCAACCTTTCCGACCACGCAAAACAGCAGTATGGTCTACACAGCCTGTAAAAGCTGATGAGCCTATATTTGTGCTAGGATTTCCCAATCAAAGCGATTACCACTTGCCCAGCAGTTGGTTGACCAGCTTGGCCAGCGATGCGGAGCTGCCCGCACAAAAAGAACAGCTTAGTCGCGCCAGTCGCCGAAAAATGGCTTTGGATCAAGAATTCCAGTATCTCGTGGATCACAATTCCCTTCTTCAATACCGTTATGGCGGATTGCTTAGGTCCATTCGGGAAGATGTGAGCATTTGGGCGCCATATCGACAGGCTCATGATGCCTATGTCCAATTGAGCACCTTAGATGCTAGCTGGTTCAAACTGGCAGCTCAATTGGATTTTTTTGTACAGTCGATCAAGTCAGAGCGGGAAATCGAAGCAAGCAGCTTAAAAGCATTAGTAGAGGGGATAAAAAAAGAATTTTTGCCCGCGGATCCGGAAAAAACAAGGCCAGCGATTGTTTCCAGCTTAGAGCATTATTTCAACCGCACGCCAGGCTCCATGTTAGCTCCCGAAGCGGTGAATGAATTGATCAACAACAATAAGGATTATGCACAATTGGTGCAGCGTTTGGAGCAAAAAAGTAGCTTGAGCAAACCATTAGCTTGCTTGATTTCACTACAAACTCAACCCAATGTTTTTTTCAAAAGCTTGGAAAAAGACGAGGGTTATTACTTTTTTCGACAAATCAAAAATGCCTTTTTGCAAAAAACACAACCCGAATACCTGCGTTTGCAAAGTCGATTGTTGGAGAATGCTTTGAAATATGAACGGGCTTTGACGGAGGTATTCCCTGATCAGTGGTTGACGCCCAATGCCGATGGCCAATTGCGGGTAGCGCCAGGCCGAATCGTTAAGGTTCAGGATGGTTTGTTTTGGCACAATGCCGTAGGAAATTTGGATGGTTTTGAAGGTAGCCCTGTTGCGGATCAAACTGGCGAATTGCTTGGGGTAAACATCGAAATCCCCCACCCAACGCGGAGCAAAGTCTATGAATTTACCATTAATGATACCCTTATGCCAGCCTTCAACAAGAAGCACATCATCAAGGTCCTGAGCAAAAAAAAGGAAAGCCAGTATTTGATCCAGGAATTGAATAGCACAAAATAAGTGAGGCGACTCCAAAATTGGAATCGCCTCACTTTTATCACTAAGTCGAAAAAATCCGCTTATTTCTTTTCAATTTCTTCGTATTCAACGTCGGTCACGTCATCTGAACCTGCCCCGCCAGCATTGGTAGATCCGCCACCATTGCCGCTAAAATCTTGTGCTGGTTCGCCACCCGCTTGTTGGGTAGCTTGGTAGATTTCCTGACTTGCTGCTTGCCAAGCGGCTTCCAATTTAGCTAGCGTAGCATCAATGGCATCCACATCTTGCGCTTGGTGAGCTGCTTTCAACTCGTTCAAGGCACCTTCAATGGCCGTTTTGTTGCCAGCAGAAAGTTTGTCACCGTATTCCTTCAACTGTTTTTCAGTAGTGAAAATCATGTTGTCGGCAGTGTTCAATTTTTCTGCACGTTCGCGAGCAATGCGGTCGCTATCGGCGTTAGCAGCAGCTTCAGTGCGCATTTTTTCGATTTCTTCTGGCGTCAAACCAGTTGAAGCTTCGATGCGTACACTTTGTTCTTTGCCCGTGCCTTTATCTTTAGAAGTTACCGTCAGGATACCGTTGGCATCAATGTCGAAAGTAACTTCAATCTGTGGTGTACCCCGTTGTGCCGGTGGAATTCCGTCGAGGATGAAGCGGCCTACGGTGCGGTTATCGCGCGCCATTTTCCGTTCGCCCTGTAGCACGTGGATTTCAACCGATGGCTGATTATCCGCAGCTGTAGAATATACTTTTGCCTTTTTGGTTGGGATCGTGGTGTTGGCCTCGATGATCACGTCGTACAAATTGCCCATGGTTTCGATACCCAGCGACAAAGGCGTAACATCAAGCAACAATACGTCTTTCACATCCCCGCTCAATACGCCCCCTTGGATGGCAGCACCGATGGCAACCACTTCATCCGGGTTAACCCCTCTGTTTGGTTTTTTGCCAAAGAATTCTTCCACCGCTTGTTGGATGCGTGGGATACGGGTAGAACCGCCTACCAAGATAACTTCGTCGAGGTCTTTGTTGGTCAAACCAGCGTCTTTCATCGCTTGGCGACAAGGCTCCAAAGTGCGCTGAACCAATACGTCGATCATTTGCTCAAAACGGGAGCGAGGCAACTTCATGTTCAAGTGCTTAGGCACACCGTCAACTGCAGTGATGTAAGGCAACGTGATTTCTGTTTCTGCAGACGCTGACAATTCGATTTTAGCTTTTTCAGCTGCATCTTTCAAACGCTGCAGTGCCATTGGGTCTTTGCGTAGGTCGATGTTTTCGTCAGCTTTGAAGGTATCTGCCAACCAATCGATGATGACGCTATCAAAGTCGTCGCCACCCAAGTGGGTATCCCCATTGGTAGACTTTACTTCAAAAAGACCTTCGCCAAGATCAAGGATGGATACGTCAAAAGTACCACCACCTAAATCGTACACCACGATAGTCATGTCCTTATTGCGTTTGTCGAGGCCGTAAGCCAAGGCAGCAGCAGTAGGTTCGTTGATGATACGGCGGATGTTCAATCCAGCAATTTCGCCAGCTTCTTTGGTTGCTTGGCGCTGAGAGTCGTTGAAGTAAGCAGGAACCGTAACTACGGCTTCGGTTACTTCATGGCCGAGGAAATCCTCCGCTACTTTTTTCATTTTCTGCAAAATCATTGCAGAAATTTCCTGGGGCGTATACAAACGGCCGTCAATGTCAACCCTTACAGTATCGTTGTCGCCTTTTTTTACACCATAAGCCATACGGGTGACTTCGCTAGGTACCTCGCTGTATCGACGACCCATAAAGCGCTTAATCGATGCGATGGTGCGCTTAGGGTTCGTGATGGCTTGGCGCTTAGCAGGGTCGCCAATCTTGCGCTCGCCGTTGTCCATAAAGGCAACTACCGATGGCGTCGTTCTGCGACCTTCCTCGTTGGGAATCACCACTGGCTCATTACCTTCCATGACCGATACGCAGGAGTTCGTTGTTCCGAGGTCAATGCCGATAATTTTACCCATGTGTTATGCTATTTAGTTTGATTTCGTAAATTGATTTTTCCGTCGGCGTTTTAATAGCAAGCCTTGTGCCAAGCATAGGTTGGCAGTATTTTCCTGTCATTTGTGCAGGAACTTATGGGTAACTTCTAAAAATGGCAAGTTTAATGCCAAAAAAATGACATCTTGTCTTTTTTGAAAATTACAAAAACAGCAAAGGACTCCAGTTCGCTTATTGGAAATTTAATCGGCGGGTAAATTTGCCAGCACGGAGAGAATCGGCGGTTTGCGCCGTGATTTGTAAACCCTTCCGAGCTGCCAGCGAGCGAGAAGTGAAAATACCAACCCCATTCGGGATATTGGTATACATTGGAATCACCTGGGAGCTGGTGATCCCAGTGTTGGCGCGGGAGATGCGCAGATAGTCCAGCATTTCTTTGCCAGAGCCGCTCACCATAAAGTCCATGCTGTCAAAAATACGTCGGCGATTTTGGGTTGCATCAATGTTATCGGCAATGAAACGAAAAAATTGTTCACCAGTAATATTGTAAGTAATGCGGGTATCGGTATCATCGTTACCGCGTTCAAGGTCATTTTTGAGCACCCAATCCAATGTTTTATTGACGTAATTATTGCCTGTAGTGGATTCACGGTAATAAAGCCGCATGCGTACGTCAAAAACCTTGGCTTCCACGGGCGTATTCCAAGAGAAGCTAATTTGGCGGTTGTAATCAATAAAAGCGATGGGGCTACCGGGGCGATCCAAAAGTGCTAAATCGCTTACAACTATGGTCTGCGTAGAAATCAAGGCTTTTCCTTCGCCACGGTTGATGAGCAGTTTCACTTGTTCGCCTCCTTTGAGGTTCATTTGATTGGCCTTGATCTTATAGAGGTAATTGGGCGATTTGGCAAAAGGGCCGTCTTGACGCGGATAACCTTCTCTCGCACCGTCCACGCGGGTAAGCGTGTAGCGCACGCCAGTACTCACTTTTTCCAATTGCACCGTTGCTTTGGCATAGTAAATGGAGTCGGCAATTTGGGCAATCTGGTTGGCATTGCCGCCGGGTTGTAAAAAAGCCTTTTCCAAGCGAATGTAATGCGCGGTATCTTGTTTAGAAATAAAGGCATAGACTACTGGAATGTCTTTCCATTCGCCTTCCAATTGAAAGTCGGTGCTACAACCGCCAAGCAAAAAAAACAACAAAATACCCAACAAAACTTTCTTCAATACCATTTTCCATTCATTTTTGGCCGATCAAAGCTAAACAATTTTCTTTTGTCGAACTGTTAATCATCGGTTTTTGCAAGGTATGTGACGGGATAACCCCCTCCTACAGCAATAGCCGCAGTAAGCAATTCACTACTAAAGTCTTTTTCAACTATATTGCAGCAATTATTGAAAAAACCGGCGAAAATGTCGATTAACAGGGATATCAAACGCGTTACTACGCACGTTTTGCAAGCCATGAAAACCCGCGGGGAAAAAATCGCCATGCTAACGGCATACGATTATTCGATGGCTACCATTCTGGATGATGCAGGTATTGACGTCATTTTGGTAGGCGATTCGGCCTCAAACGTCATGGCGGGCCATGAAACCACCCTCCCCATTACCTTGGATCAAATGATTTACCATGCCTCATCGGTGGTGCGTGCGGTAAAAAGATCATTGGTGATTGTTGACTTGCCTTTTGGTACTTATCAAGGCAATTCAAAATTAGCGCTAGAATCGGCTACCCGCATCATGAAAGAAGCTGGCGCTCATGCCGTTAAATTGGAAGGGGGTGCCGAGGTAGCTAATTCCATTTCTCGGATTTTATCTGCGGGTATTCCAGTCATGGGACATTTGGGATTGGTGCCGCAATCCATCTACAAATTTGGCACCTACGCCGTGCGCGCCAAGGAAGAAGCCGAAGCGGAAAAATTGCGCACTGATGCCAAATTGTTACAAGAATTGGGCTGTTTTGGCATAGTTTTAGAAAAAATACCGGCAACGCTGGCCAAAGAAGTGACCGAAAGCGTCCAGATTCCAACCATCGGAATTGGCGCTGGTCAAAACTGCGACGGACAAGTATTGGTGGTTCACGACATGTTAGGACTTACCAAGGGGTTCACCCCGCGTTTTTTACGCCGCTATTTGAACCTGTTTGAGGAAATTGAAAATGCAGTTCATGGCTACATCAAAGACGTAAAAGCTAAAGATTTCCCCAACGAACAAGAGCAATATTGATTTTCAAATGACGTTCCTTCTACCGATTTGATTTTTTTGTTTGAACATAACCAAATTCAGGGTTCCCTCTTTAATTGTTACACATGAAACCGCGTACCAGAAACCTTCTCATCGGCGCAGTACTGTTCCTCATTTTAGGTGCATTCGCCGTTTATCGCATTGTATTAAGCGATTCCATCCTCCCTGCTAGCTTAGGACAAGAGATTTTTGTCGAGATTCCTACCAATTCTTCTTTTGAGGAAGTAGTTGATTTATTGAAAAAACAAGGCGTAGTACGCGACGAAGCCTTTTTTCGCAAAATCGCCAACTTCATGTCCTACAACCGCAACCCCATGCGCAGCGGGCGTTACGAGTTGAAACCTGGCATGAACATCATCCAAGTAGTGCGGATTTTGCGTGGCGGCCAACAAGCGCCGGTCAAGGTTGTACTGACTACCGAACGACTCCTCGAAGAAGTAGCGGCCAAAGCTTCCCGTTTTATTGAACCGGATTCCTCAACCCTGATGCAAACTTTTTCCAATCCTGATTTTTTGCAGCAAGTTGGGTACACTACTGAAACATTCATGACGGTTTTCATCCCTAATACCTACGAATTTTTTTGGAATACCAGCCCCGAAGGTTTCGTAGAGCGGATGATCAAAGAAAAAAATGCGTTTTGGGCAAAAAATAACCGCCTAGAAAAAGCCAAAGCGCTGGGTTTGACGCCTGAAGAGGTATACACCGTGGCTTCAATTGTTGAAAAAGAAACCCTCAATAATTCAGAAAAATCAACCATCGCCGGGGTATACCTCAATCGCCTCGCCATTGGCATGCGTTTGCAGGCCGACCCTACGGTGGTGTTTGCAACCCGCGATTTCACCACCAAGCGAGTAACTTCCGATCATACGCAGTTTGATTCACCTTACAATACTTATATGTACGCTGGTTTGCCGCCGGGGCCTATTTCCTTGGCTTCCATCACCAGTATCGATGCGGTATTGAACCGCGAAGACCATAAATATGTGTATTTCTGTGCTGCTGGGGAT
This sequence comes from Saprospiraceae bacterium, assembly GCA_040401995.1. Classification (GTDB taxonomy): domain Bacteria; phylum Bacteroidota; class Bacteroidia; order Chitinophagales; family Saprospiraceae; genus Haliscomenobacter. The sequence goes on along the minus strand of JBBANM010000027.1, from coordinate 20,663 downwards.
GAATCGGGGTTACACAATTTCGCCGAAACGTTTGAACAACACCAATCGAACATCGCGTTGTACAAGCGGAATTTGGAAAAACGGGGGTTGCGGTAGGGCTGAAAATGATTATATTTGTAAAGCTTTCAAGTAAATACTACTTTGATGAGTTCAACAATGGAATCAATCACTAAAGTTACTGTTCCTAATGAGCAGCGTAAACTAAAGCCAGTCTCTTGGGCTGAGTTTCAACGCAAGTACCTATCACGGGAAGATGGATTTAAATACGAATGGTTAAATGGCGTAATTGAAAAAACGAAGAGTGGAATGGATAAAACGCAACTTTACATCTTGCGTAATTTATTGGATCATTTCAGGGATTTATTCCAGTTGGGAACGGTGAATGGTCAACTCATCTCTGAACCGGATCTGTTTTTTCTGGATAACCACCGTCGCCCCGATGTAGCTTGGCTGACCAACGATCAGATTGATCGCTTGGCGTACAACAGCAAAGACATTCCCGCTTTTATAATTGAAGTTATCTCCACCTATGATCAGATCAATAAAGTTGAATTGAAAATGGAAAACTATCGGGATGCGGGCGTTCAGGTAGTATGGCATGTTTTTCCGAATCTAGGCAAAGTGCATGTCTACGGCGGCGAAAGGCTCAATAGCATGCAAGTGCTTTCAGGATCCGAGATTTGCTCTGCAATTCCGGCATTACCTGCATTCGAATTAACTGTTGACCAGCTTTTAAAAAAACCGCTAAAGCCGAACTAATATTGGTTTTGCGGTAGGTATCTCACCCCTTTTCATGCGAGCCATCACAAAAAGATCCTTTTTCGCATTTTTTACAATTGCACAATTCGTATTCCATTTCCTTGCGTATGGTAAATTTCAATGGCTGAAATTTAGTACCATGGTGTGAGCCGTCGCAAAAAGGTTGATTTTTGCTGTACCCGCACTTACACCAGAGATAATCTCCGGCTGCCAAAATAGCTGCAGCGGGCTCGTTGAACGTAGTTTTTTCAAAAACATAAGCCCTTGACAATTCGCTGGTCGGTTTATCAGAAGCGACTAAGGGGTAAAAACATTGCGCTGTCCAGGCATCGTGCTGATCAGTCGGGATGCCATACTCTGCCGGAAACTGGCGGGTAAATTTGGCGCTACCAAAAAGCTGATCCCAAATAGAAAACATATTTCCGTAATTGCCATTGGGGTTGCCAATGGAATCCAAAATCGATTTGGCATGGTGGGCATGGTGAAAAGCGGGGGTGATAAAGATGCGTTCCAGTACCGTCGTAACCGGATTCATCCATGGTCGGCGATAAAAAAAGCTATCCCAAGTAACGAGACTGTGGGAGCTGATAACCACAATTTGCTTGAAAAATATGGCCGCCAACATCGGGATACCGCCGCCCAGATAGGTGTACACCCCCATCAACCAGATGTTGGGCATCAATACAAAGTACCAAATGGCTTGACGGTAGGAGACCAAAAGCCCCATTTCTTCAGCAGTGTGATGCGCCCGATGCCATTTCCACAACCACTTGATTTCATGGGCTTTGCGGTGGTACCAATATTGCAAAAAATCATCGCTGAACATAAAGACACACATGGAAAAAATCAAATTCCAATGAACTATTGAATTCTCCAGATTGGGCAACAAAAGTTTCATCAAGGTAGCCGCCACAAAGACTACCGTGGGTTTGCTGATAACCATCAGCACAAAGGTGTTCACTGTCTCGGTCAGCACATCGTCCTTACTCCGCTTGGAATGGCGAAAATACCCGGCAAAGGTTTCCAATAAACCAAAAAACACCAAAATGCCCAGGATAAAGGCTAGTGAGTGGTGGGCGGTAAACAGAAGAAATGCATCCATTGAAAAGGCTATTTTGTATTAAAGCAGCAAAAAACAAACTAAAAATCGGAAAATATAAAAATTTCCAATTAATCTCTTATGTCTTCCGTCTTAAAAAAACATTCCCCCTTTCCAAGCCCTGCAACTGCGCCATCCCATAACGATGGGTGCAGCCATCGCCCTAAAAGCCCTGCAAGGGCGTAATCCCCTAACCCAGGGTGCAGCCCTGGGAGAGAGCAGCCCTGGGAGGTGCAGCCCAGAGAGAAGCAGCCCATCCTTATTCCCGAAACATCCGCCAAATCAGGCGCCCTCCCACAAAAACAACTTCTGGAAATTCATCCAAATCTATTGACAACTTTGTACTAAGCCATGAAATCTCCAAATTATCCAGCAAATGAAAAACAATTGGAAGTTGCTCTCGGAAAAAATAGGGCTTTAGGGTTGATAAAGAAGGTTGATCCCCCAAATAATAATGAAGTACTTGACGCACATTTGGAACTTGCTCAATAGTTTTTTTCCACTGTTCCTTCGAGCCGCTATACTGTACCCAAATCAAGCGAACGGGTTCCTCCGGTTCATTAGAATTACCAAAAGAACGGGATGTTAAACGTTCCTCCTTTTTCAACTGAAACCCTCGGTAAGCTTCCACATTGAGTGAATCCATAGCATTCCAAAAAACCAGCAAAGTACGTTGACCCAGGCTGGGCGCTAGTTGATATGGATTGTCATCAATCGTTTCCAAACTAAGATCTGGTAGTTTTTGAAGCCGGTAAATGATCTCTTTTTTGCGGAAAAAAAATTCTAATTGCCGAACCAAAGTACTAATGTCTGCCATAGTCTTGAGTTGTTCCAGGGCTTTGGCGCCTGCTGGCAAATGAGCAGCGGAATTAATGTTTTGGATTTGCCCCACCAACTCTTGTACTTTAAAATAGCGTATCAAATTAGGGTGTCCCGCAATACGTTCTTGGATGTGGCTTTGTAACAATTCAAGAAAACCTACAGGGTAATGGCCTCGAATAATTTCAAATTCAGACGGCGTTTCTTGTCCCAGAATATCAAAAGTCTCCTTAATAAATAAATCATTCAGGGTCTGTAGATATTGGGAACTACGCGTCTCATCCAAAATATCCAGCGCGCGAATTTGGCGGCGAATTTGATCCAGCAGAGCGCCTTCCTGACCCGATTGTTCTAGCTCCTTAACCAACTTAAGTTTGATATTCAAATAACTGCCTTCTAATTTGGCCAAATAAAACTGCGCAAAATCAGCCGCTCCATGATCTGCTTCATAAGCCCTCAACAACCCAATATGCTTATGATAAAGACTGTCCATATTGCTTGAAGTGAATAATGCGTTCATTTCTTGCTCTCCTAAAGAATTCGGGTATTTTTCTAACTCACCTAGTAATTTATTTTCACTTGCTGCTGTGCCGCCAAATTGCATATTACTAGGATTGATCATTTCCACCCAGAGACTATCGCCGGGTCTTAGATAAATTTCAACATCCCCCGCAGTTTGTCGTTCAAATTTCAAAATACGCGGTTTGTCTAAGTCAAAAACAATACTGAAATTGCCCTTGGCATCGCTGGTATCCCGACATAGCGTTTTTGATTCCAGGTAAAAAGACGTCACATCAATGGTTTGAATCGAAAACGGAACATCCCGTTGGTAAGGGAATTTACCCGCTATTTTTACATTTTGAGCGCCTAAAAAACTGTAGCTCAGCATTCCCAATACAAGCAATAGGTTTCTAAACATGGTGAAGGGTTTTGAATTGTAACGCGAAATACCCTTTCGCTACTTATTTTTCGATTTCCTTAACACTTAAACTAGGGCTTTTAATTTATCTTAGGGTGTGTGTTTCCGTTTTTCGACGCACCTTTTACAATTAATACTTACATCTTTGCCATCAAATACCGTTGATACATGAATTTGAAATCTTTTTTCCTCAGCTCATTTGCCCTCTTTTTTTTGGTGCAATTAAACGCGCAAATCCCTGAGTTCAAATGGGGAAAGATATCCGACAACGAGCTCAAAATGTCCTATTTCCCTGGTGATCCAAACGCCCCAGCGGTCGTATTGGCAAAACTAGGACTGGTCTATTTCAACCTATCGGGTCAAGATCTGCGAGTGGTCATCGAGCGGTACCGGCGGGTAAAAATATTCAACAAAAGCGCTTTTAATCTAGGACAGGTTAGCATTTCTTACCAATACAAAGATAAATACGACATCATCACTGATCTTAAAGCGCAAATCATTTTTCCAGATGGAAAAAAACGGGCGCTGGAACGTAGCGATTTTATTGATGAGCAAATTGACGGCAACAACGCCACCATCCGTTTTTCGTTCCCCGATCTGAAGGAAGGGTGTATCCTCGAATACCGCTATATTAAATCCTCTAAATACTACTATCGCCTCCCCAATTGGTATTTCCAGGAAGACATCCCGGTAGCTTGGAGCATCCTCAATTTGAAAATTCCCGAATATTTTGAATACGTCGTCAATCAAATTGGTCAAAAACCGCAAATTGAAGAAACCTACGACCCTATCGAGTCTTTTGACCCGATCAAAAACAACTCGGTGATGATCTCCAATTATTTATTGGCAGCTCATGATCTTCCCGGCATAACTCCTCAGCCATTTATCACCACCATGGACGACTATTTATCGCACGTGACGTTCCAATTAACGGGTACCATGAACAGCAAAGGCGTTATGAACACCTATTGGCCAACCTGGAAAAAATTGGCCAACCTGATGACCGAACACGAGGCGTTTGGAAAAAAATATAAGATGCCCGAGAAATACAGCATCCCTTTTGACTCGATTGTCAACAAAATCAATGCTTTGCCTACTCCATTGGAAAAGATAAGAGGAGTGTATGATTTTGTACGTCAACGCATCGCTTGGGACGGCACCAATGACATTTGGGCCTATAAAGATTTAAATGAAGCTTTCCTCCGCAAAAAGGGATCAAGCGCTGAAATCAATTTGCTGGTTGTAGCCTTACTCAAATCCTTTGGCTTGCCCGCCTATCCCATGCTCATCAGCACACGCGACAACGGTCAACCTTTTGATAGCCACCCGATTGTCGAGCAGTTTAATTATGTCGTAGCGGTGATCACCGTTGAAGGCAAAGATTATTACCTCGATGCCACCAGCCCCTTCCGCATGATGGGGCTCTTGGGCAAAAATGCCATCAATACCAAAGGCTGGGCCGTTCACCCTACCGAGCCCATTTGGAAAAAAATCATCCCTGACACTGCTCGCTCTACGCGCACGTTTACCATGCAAGTGGCTGACAAGGGAACTTTAAAAGGCAAGTTGAACGCTACTTACCAAAGTTACGCGGCAGTTGACGTGAGACAGGAGCTATTTGGTGGCGCTAATACGGTTTTTGAAAATCAAACCCCGGAAGATGTTACTGCTCAGGTTTCTTATGTGAAGTACGATTCGATTAAGGTAGTCAATGGACAAAACGTTTACAAACCGCTCATTTACAATGCACAAGTCACCATACCCGACTGGGCGGAAACCCGCGATAGTTTGCTGTTTATCAACCCGGTTATTCAACCCATTTTTGAGTCGAACCCATTGACACAAGTCGTTCGCAAATACCCGGTAAACATCCCCTACCCCATTGTGAACAACTACCTTTTTACCCTTAGCATTCCAGATGGATATGCCATCCAGCATTTGCCTGATACCCTTAACATCGTTTTGCCCAAAGATGCTGGCAAATATGATTATACCGCGGTGCAAAAAGGAAATACCATCCAGGTGAGCATCAACACCGAAATCAAACAAATCAATTTCCCAGTAGATGATTATCAAAGCATTAAGAATTTTTTCTTTTTGTTGACCGAAAAACAGACGGAGTACATTGTGTTAAAAAAGAAAAAAGTTTCTAAAAAATAAGGTGACTCAACCTAACTGAAATCGTCTATAATCCTGAAATCAAATTTGGTTTCAGGATTATTTGTGTTCTACGCAACAATATCTAAGCCAAGTATTTGTTATTATTAAAAAGGTGGATGTAACCGCCAAGCTTACATTTTTTCTCATCTAGGTCGTATAAAGAACTTTTGGTCAAAGATTTGGCACAATGCCTTTTTGTTTAAGCTTCTAAGTCTAAACCATTAAATAACAGCTTTTTAATACCTTCAACTTCCTTTATAGCTTCATTGCTGTCTTGGTTGGTGTGCTGTTTTTTTTACAAAAATTTATCCTCGTTCAAAAAATCAATTATTCTGTATTTAACTATATAACTCAATTCAATCTCCAAAAAATGAATCTAAAACTATTCATTTCCAGTCTTGTTACCAGCTGTTTATGCTGTATTTTAACAGCACAAACTCCAGAAATCAAATGGGGAAAAATCCCAGAAAGCGATTTGAAGATGAAAGTTTACCCCAAAGACACCAGTGCGGCAGCCGTGGTTTTAGCGGATCTTGGCGAACTTTACTTTGATCTTTCCGGTGCTGATGAGGTAAGGGTTATGCTGGATTGCCACAAGCGAGTTAAGATCCTTAAGCGAACAGGTTTTGACGAAGGCGATATCGTTATTCCTTTTTACAGCAAAGACAAATTCGAAAACATCACCGATGTAAAAGCCCAAATTTTTCAACCCGATGGCAGCAAACGAACGGTGGAGCGCAAAGATTTTTTCGAGGAAAAAGTCAGTGACAACTATACTCGCATCAAATTTACCTTCCCGGATGTCCGCGAGGGTAGTGTCATTGAATTTCGATACACCAAGGCGATAAAAAATTACTTCCGCTTACCAACCTGGTATTTCCAGGGCAATATTCCAGTCGTGTGGAGTCAATATCACCTTAAAATACCGGAATTTGTTGAATATGTTCAGCTCCAAACCGGACAGCCGCCTCAAATTGTACAGACCGATGCCCGCATTGAGACGCTTGAAGCCAACTCCAGTATGCGGGTGATGAACTATGTTTTAGGCGCAAAAGATATGCCTGCTATGAAACGAGAGTCGTTCATCACCACCATGGACGATTACCTTTCTCACATCAAATTCCAGCTCAGTGCGGTAAAAGAAAGGGGCATAATGAAGCCTGAGCTCAGTTCCTGGCCCAAGCTGGCAGAAAGATTAACTGAACACGAATCCCTAGGCAAAAGAATTAAAATGCGCGGAACTTTTGAAGACGCTTTTGATGCAGCTGGAATAACGGTAAACGCGGCCAAAACACCCGAAGAAAAAATGAATGCGGTGTATGATTTTGTGCGCCAAAACATCGAATGGAATGAAGTGGAAACCATTTGGGCGAGTGAAGAGCTCGACAAATGTTATAAAAGCAAAAAAGGCTCGGTAGCGGAGATCAATCTATTGGTGGTAGGGCTACTCAAAGCTTTTGGACTAACGGCTTACCCCATGCTCATCAGTACTCGCGACAATGGCCAACCTATTGAGCTTTACCCCATTGTTGATCAATTCAACTACGTGGTAGCCTACTTAGAACTCAATGGCAAAACCTACCTGCTAGACGCCACCAGTAAATACCGCCCCCTAGGCTTACTTAATGAAAATGCATTGAACAGCGTTGGCTGGGTCTTGCATCCCACCGAACCCAGTTGGAAACCTATCCCCCCGAGCAATTCCACTTCTACCCGGATGTTTACAGTAAAATTGAAAGAGGATGGCGCAATGAAAGGGGTTTATGCTGCATCATATGAAGGATACGCCGGCGAAGAGGTGCGAAAAGATTTATTGGGCTCCTCCAAAGATAAAGCTGCTGAAGCGACCTCAAAATCTGATGAAAACATATCGGCTACGGCTGCCAATATTCAATACGATTCCGTTAAAGTGACCAATGCGGAAGATATTTATAAACCATTGCGTTACAATGCAATAGTCAATATCCCCAATGGCGTAACGACCAATGGCGATTTTATTTACATTAATCCAGTGCTTCATCCAGTTTTTGATAAAAATCCATTTACGCTGGTTGATCGCATTTACCCGGTGAATATTCCTTTCCCGATGTCTCACCGCTACATTTTGAACCTGGAAACCCCTCCTGGTTATGTAGTAGAAGATTTACCTGAGCCTACCAATCTCGTTTTGCCCGCAAATGCTGGGAAGTTCACCTTGTTGGCGGCCAAAAAAGATTCCCGGATTCAAATTACCGTAACTACCCAGCTCAATCGACTCAATTTTGATCCTGAGGACTACTCCGAGATCAAGAAGTTTTTTGACCTCATCATCGAAAAACAACAAGAGCAAATCGTATTGAAAAAGGCTGTTTTGGCCGACAAATGACCCCTAACATGAGAAAAACAACCTTACTAATCTTACTTAGCTTGGGCATCCTTCAACTGGATGCCCAAATTATGCTCTTACCAACCATCAGCGATTCTTTGAAAAAAGATGCTTCGGTGGTGATCCGCGAACAAATCATCAGCTACGAGATTGAATCGCCCAGCGAAGGGGTGTACAAAATTCGGCAGTCGATCACTATTTTAAATCCAGAGACCGAAGGGAACATTATTAGAATCCCCTATACTCCGGATTCACCCTTATCTCATTTATCAGCCAATATTTACGATCAACTTGGATTACCCATCAAAAATTACAAAAAAGATGACTTTCAAGATTTGGCTTCGATTAGTAGTTCAACCATTTATCAAGACAGACGCTACAAACGTTTAGAAGTATTGGGAATGACTTACCCATTTACGCTAGAATGGGAATATGAACAAAAAGTAAAAGGGTTGTTGCTTGCTTATATGTCAGATTGGACCATACAAGATTATGACGAATCCGTGCAAAAAGCCCAATTATCTGTTACCCTTCCTAAATCGATGAATTTGTTGTATTCTAGTAAAAATATCCAACTAGAGCCTACGATTACTTCAACAACAGACTCCAAAACCTATCACTGGAGTTTAAAAAATTTACCAGCCATCAAAGAAGAACCTTACGGTCCTGACGAATATTTGATTTTACCTCGGTTACGTTTGGCGCTTGACACTTTTGCAGTGGAAAAAATCCCAGGAAGTATGCGAAGTTGGAAAAGTTTTGGCGTTTTTTTAAGCAAGTTATATGAGGGTACAGAGATTCTTCCAGAAGAATTAGTAGCGCAATTGCAACCCAAACTGGCTGAATTATCTACCCGAAAAGAAAAGATCGATTTCCTTTACCACTACTTACAAGACAATATGCGCTATGTGAGCGTGCAATTAGGCATTGGCGGCTGGAAACCTTTTCCCGCATCCTATGTCTATAAAAACAAATACGGCGATTGTAAAGCTTTGTCGAATTTCATGCGCTCTTTATTGAAGATAGCGGGTATCAATGCTTATAATGTAGTGATCCAAAATAGTCCGGTGCCTCATCCAATTGACCTTGATGCAGCGCCTTCCCCAAGCTTTAACCACATGATTCTGTACGTGCCCGAAGAAAAAATTTGGCTTGAGTGTACCTCTAACACCGATCCGCCAAATTACATTGGCGCCAACAATGCCAACCGACAAGTGGTGTTGGTTACTGAAAATGGCGGCCAAATCATCAAAACCCCTGATTACCCTAAGCAATTCAATCAAGAAACTTGGCAGGCTGATATTGCCATCCAGCCCGATGGAATGGGCATCCTAAATTCCAAAACCGACTACCAGGGATCACGACAAGAGTTTCCTCGTGCTTTGGCGGAGCAATTAAACGCGGTAGATCGCCGCAAATATTTTTTGGAAAAAACCGATTTTTCCATCAGTCGCCTCGATAGCTTGGACATTACAGCCAGTCGAGAAACACCTACCGCAAAAATGACCCTCAAAGCCAACTTGGGGCGTTTGGGTAGTCGATCCGGGAAACGCCTTTTCGTTCCTTTCAACCCCTTGAATCCGCTGACCAAAATACCCGCTAAGATGGAGAACCGCCGTCAGCCGGTTATTGTGCGCAAAGGTTACATTCAGGAAAACCGACTGGTTTTTCAACTTCCAGCTGGATTTTCGATTGAAACCCTACCATTTACCGAAAAGAAAATTGAATCGGAGTTTGGTGTTTACACGGTGAGTGTCAAAGAGCTAGGAAATCAGCAGATCACCGTGTCAAGAAAACTGGAGGTCAATGCCACCGAGCAACCCGCCGCGAAATATGCCGATATGGTCAATTTTTACCGTGATGTATCCAAATGGGATGCGGTAAAAATGGTGTTGATTAGTCAGTAGGTGTTGGAAAAAAGGAGGTTAGGCGGGGTTGCTTAACCTTCTTTTTTAGAAAACTAACCTAGTAAATCACATCATAGCCTGGTGAATTTACTAGGTTAAAAATTCTTCATCGCCGAAACATTGGTCAAGGTTTTTTGATCAATTTGGAAAGTACCGGAAATGTAGCCCTCTACTTTTTCATCCACCTTCGGTTCGGCAGCAGCAGCTTCGGCGGTCAAAAAATAGGGAAAAGAAAAATCAATGGCCAAGTGATCTTTATCGTTGAGCGTCGAAGTGATGCCATCAAACCGCAAGTAAATCTTGGGCTTTTGATGCTCGTCAGCCCATGTTTTTGCCAGCGCCAAGGCTTGCTCGGTATAGTGTTTTAGTACATATTGACCATCCAGATTTAAAGTTAATTGGGTTCGAATTTCTGCTAAAGTCAGTTGCGTAAAATTTTCCCCTTCAAAACTGATCACGGCAGCGTTGCGTTTGTTGCCGCTCCAAACATGCACCTCCCCGCCGTTCAACACTTTAGCAGGTTCCCCCTCAAAATATTTGGCATCCATAAAATAGACCCAAAAATCCGTATCGGGGTTTTTGGGCCAGGATTTTAGAACTTTTTGGGTAGCCAGCAACAATTGATCCCTTTTTTCAGGAAACGTATCCATCAAAAGCAGGATGTCTACCAGTTTGGATCTTCGTTTTGGCATCGACACCCCCACCCTAATTTGCTGAAAACCATTTTTAACAAACAAACCTAGTAAGTCCCGGGCTTCAAATACTTCGGTTTTTGCCAAAGTATAAGCCGCTTGTACGGCCTCTACGGAGATACCGCCATTGGCTGATTTGATGTTCCAGGTTATGGTAAATGCAATAGCGGGGTCTTTTTTATCTTGAACCACCAGTCTGAAATCATCGTAATTACTCGATATCCACAGGTTTTCCGCGTAGCGAGTTTGGGTAACCTCAAACTGCTGTGGAAAGTTTTTTTCCAACCAAACGCCGGCGTCTTTACGGGCTTGCTTTTTATTGACACAACCAAACAATGAGATCATAAGCAAAAGGATTAAGGGAATGTGGTGTTTTTTCATGGTTTTGGTAAATTGATGCATCAATTTAAGAACTTTCGACTACATGTTTTTCAAAAGCTCCCCCATCTTATCGGTTACCAATCGCACATCGTCTTCCTTGGTTAGCCAATTGACAAAAGCAGCACGGATGCCTTTTTTGCCATTGTAAACCGTGGGTGTCATAAAAACCAGGCCGGAATTATTGAGCTGAGTCAAAAATGTTTGCACGTGGTCTTGATTTTCCGCGCCGCTCAAAGTGAAACAAACCGTATTCAATCGCACCGGCGCCAATAACTCAAAACCAGGATGGCTTTCAATAAATTCGCCAAAGGTTTGGGCTGCCTGAATACAGGTTTCAACCACGCTAGCCAAGCCCGTTTTTCCATAAGCCTGCAGGGCAAACCAAACCGGCAAAGCCCGCAAACGACGCGAATTTTCTGGCAAAAAATTCAAGTAACTAAAGTTTTCCAAGGGGTTGCCCAAATACGGCGCATTGGAATTTTGAAAGGTTTCCACTTGTAGGCGATTGTGTTTTTCTTTGACGAAAAAAACCGCGTTTTCATAAGGTACATTCAACCATTTGTGACAATCGACGGTGATGCTATCTGCTTGTTCCCAGCCATGGAGCAGGTGGCGGTGAGTAGGCGAAAGCACGGCAAATGCGCCAAACGCGGCATCAATATGCCACCAAAAATTGTATTTTGCCTTCAACGCAGTGATGGCCTCAAAATCATCAAAATCAACAGTATTCACTGTGCCGCCGCTGGTGATAAGAATAAAAGGCTGACCATGCAGTTCCAATATTTTTTCTTCCAAATCCGCTACATCTATGGCCTCGCGATTGCCCGTAAGCACTTGGATTTTGGTAAAATTGTTGCTCCCCAAACCCAACATTGCCAAGGATTTAACTGCCGAGGAATGCGGTGTTGCGGTAAGTACGTGCAGCTGACCGGAAATACCCTCTTTGGCAAAGTCCTTGCCCAGCTGATTTCCCAACCATTGTCGCGCTACCGCCAAACAAGTAAAGTTAGATAGGGTAGCTCCGGTAACAAAGCCGCCTAGAAAATCCTTGGGCAATTCAAAAAGCTCTAAAAGCAACTGTATGGTTTCCAGCTCTATCAACGCAGAAACGTCGCCTTGAGCCGTTGTTCCCTGCGGGTTTTGATCGTATATAGTGGTTAACCAATCACCCACTATCGAGGCTGGCGTTGCGCCGCCAGTTACAAAACCCCAGTAGCGCGGCCCCGAAGAGGCGACCATGAGTGGTTCAAAACGGGTGTTGAATTGCTTCAATGCATTGAGGGTTCCGACACCCTGAGCCGATAAAGTCGAAGGTTTTGATGGTGGTTTTTGTCCTACGCTGCTGCGGGTAGTCAGGTGCTGCAGGTAATCCGTTCCTTGTTTTTTGACGGCATCCAGCAATTGTTCTATTTGTGCAAAATCTTGTAGTAGTTGTTCGTTCATGTCGGTTGTTTTTTGATTTGAAAATTAGCCTAGGGTAATTGGTTCCCTCAATAAAGTGGCAAAGGCATGGATGAGTAATTGTACTTCGGCCAAAGTTTGGGTATCAGTGATAGTTCCTTCCGTACTGACTTTAGTCTTGACAAAAGAGATCAACAATTGAGTGGCGGGCGTCATCTTAGCCTCAATAACGTGAAGGGTTTCCAGTAATGCAGCATGCCCTTTTTGACCTTGCGAGGATGCCGTGATGAGCGCCACGGGTTTATGCGAAAATTCCATGGAGGAAACCGTCCAGTCTAGGGCATTTTTTAGCGTTCCTGGCACGCCCATCGCGTACTCGGGTGTACAGATGAGCACGCCATCGTGCGCGCGCAAGGTTTGGCGAAAGTCAATGATTTCCTGCGGGGGGTATTCCTGATCCAAATCAGGATTAAAATGAGGCAATTGGGTAAGCCCTTCAAAGATGGTGATGTCAAAAATGTCGGTAGTTAAATTGCGGAAAGCGTGGATCAAGTTTAAGTTGGTGGAAAATTGTCGGGTACTCCCCGATATTGCCAAAACGCGGTGTTTCTTGGTCATTTTAGGTTTGGGTTTTGGGTGATGCAGTTGGGAACAATTTGAAGTACGGGGAAGTTCCATGGCGGAAATACTGAGCCAAAAAAAATCATTCACGGAGTTGGTCATAGTGACTTTATTACTATTTTGCTGTTGTCAAACGTCCAGCACACTAGTGTATTCCTAATGTATCACCATCTAATCTATTGAAATGAAAAACATTGGCATTCAAGAATACCTTTCCTTTGGGTACATCTATTTGTTGGCATTGGGCATCATTACGGATACCATATATTATCATCTAATTGGAATAAAAATCTTAAACTACTCCAATATTTCGGATATATTGATTACCCCCATTAATCTGTTGACCAGTAATCTTATCCTCCTCTTTGCGCTGCTCCTAACTATAGGGTTCTCCTATTCTATCGTCCATTTTATCCAACCAAAACTTCAAAAAATAAAACCTGACCAACCCACAACTGCCAATTCGTCTACGCAATGGATTACTTTAACAGCGGTGCTTTTTATTTGCCTTTTTCTGGGGTTAGGAATTGGTCGTGGCGTTGCAGTGAATAAATTAATTGTCGAGGGTAAGTTAGAGACCAGTAAATTAATTACGTTTAGCAATTCCAAAACCGCAGAAGTAAGGATTGTGGGGCAAAATACGGCTTTCATTTTTTTTGTACCTAAAAACGGCAGATCGGTTATTGTAAGCCCGATCAGTAGTGTTTTACAAATTCAGGAATTGAAAAAGTAGTTTATCTTTGGTAGGATTGTCCATTCAAGCCAACTCATCATGTACACCAAGCCATTAGCGCGGAAAGATTGCTCTACTTTGTTCCTTTTTGTAGTTTTCATCCTCCTCCATTATGCGTTTTCCGCATCCGCTCAAACCCGCTCTACCCTATCCTTCAATAGCAATGATCCTGAGCTAAATGCTGCTTTTGATTGGGCAAAAAACCATGCCTTATCACTCGCCCACAGCGCAAATGATCCAGTTGGATACTGGTATGAAGCTGCCCTTCCCAATCGTGAGGCGTTTTGCATGCGCGATGTGTCCCACCAGGCTATTGGCGCGGAAATCCTGGGTTTAGGCGGTCATAACCTCAACATGTTTTTGCATTTTGCCAAAAATATCAGTGCTGAAAAAGATTTTTGCTCCTACTGGGAGATCAACCGCTATAACCTGCCGGCACCTGTAGATTACTCCAACGATCAGGATTTTTGGTACAATTTACCGGCTAATTTCGATGTGATTTTCAATGCCTATCGCTTGTACCAATGGACCGGGAATACCGCTTACCTCAAACACCCCGATTTTATGCGTTTTTACGCTTTGAGTATGAACGAATACGTGAAACATTGGGAATTGGGTAGCGACAAAGTGCTTTCGCGCAATCGCGCCTTGCATACGAGCACAACAACTAATCGCTTTGGCATAAATCGCGGTATTCCTACTTACAACGAAGGCGGAAGAGGTGAAACGCTTTTGGGTATTGATATGACCGCTTCCTTAGCTGCTGCTTATCAAGCCTATGCCATGCTTTTAAAACAATCGGGCGATAAGGCCAAGGCAGCCATTTTTGCCAAAAAAGCCCAACAAGAATTGCAGTTCTTGGATGATTTTTGGTGGGATAAAAAACTAAATGCCTACCGCTCGGTGTGGTATGCCGATCGTACTTTTGATTATTTTATGGTGGGCAAAGACCAGGCTTTTTTGCATTATTTGTTCTATTTCAATGCCATTTCCGATCCTAAGAAAATTGCGTCACTCTTGGCGGAATACCAGGCGCATTATCCGCAATTGATTGTGGAATTAAAGACTTATTTGCCGATGGTTTTTTATGATCAAGGCCAAACCAAAGTTGCTAACGATATGGTGATAGAGCTGTGTAGCCCTGCCAATAAACGTCGCGATTATCCCGAAAATGCTTATACGATTATTGAAGACATTACACGGGGGTTAATGGGTATCCAGGTTAATGCGGCAGAAGGGAGTTTCGCTACTCTGTCGAGATTGGAAAAAGCCAGCGATTGGGCGGAGTTGAAACAAGTCCCGCTGCTGTCCAATCAGGTGAGCGTCAAACATATTGGCCAACAAAAAACCACAGCCTCCAATGAAAAAGGGCCAAATTTGAAATGGATGGCGCAAATACCTGGTTCGCACTCTTTTCTGTTCGTCAATGGCATGAAAAAAAAGTGCAGATCCTCCAAAATAACCGGCCAAAACTACAGCTACATCACTTTAGATTTGCCCCTAGGCAAAACGGTGACGGTTTCTATTGAATAAAATAATTCGTAAAAGTTCAGGACCTCGCTTTCGGCGTACGTAAAACAAATTTCCAGGCACAAACTGGCGTTTATGCACCCTTCACGAACAGCGTTCGTGCTTTAATTTGTGAAAATTTGTGAAATTTGTGGCTAAATTTTTAAAAACAATCCATCGAAGATGGGTGTGCTAACCTTATACAATCATTCAAATTTTCAATGCTTTTCTATGCGTATCCTTTTCAGCGTTCTTAGCTTTTTTGTGCTTCCTAATTTGTTATTGGCACAAGCAAAAACCTCCAAGCTGGACATCGTCCATTTAACTGGTGATGCCTATGTCTATTCAACTTACCATGAATACAAAGGCAACCTCATTTCGTCCAATAGCGTGTACCTGCTCACCAGCGAGGGCGCGGTGCTCTTTGATACACCTTGGGACAGTACGCAGTTTCAACCTTTGCTCGACAGCATTAAAATCAAACACGGCAAAGATGTTGTGCTTTGTATCGCCACCCACTCGCATGAAGACCGCACCGGCGGGTTGGAATATTATCGGCAAAAAGGTATAAAAACCTATACCACCCGCCAAACCGACCAAATCAGCCAAGTCAAACACGAAAAAAGGGCGGAGTATTTGCTAAAAAAGGACTCCACCTTTCAGGTTGGGCAATACCAATTCCAAACGTTTTATCCCGGTCCTGGACACACGCCGGATAATATTGTCATTTGGGTTAATAAAAACAAAATCCTCTACGGCGGTTGTTTTGTCAAAAGCACGGAAGCAAGCGACCTAGGCAACCTGGCCGATGCTAATGTTGCTGCTTGGCCGAAAAGCATTAAGAAAGTGCAGCAACGGTTCAAACATCCCAAGTTTGTGATACCTGGGCACCAGGGTTGGTCAAGTACACAATCTTTGCAACATACGCTGAAATTGATCGAGTCTTATCAGAAAAGTAAACATCAATGAACATCAAATTTAATTCTCAATTCAAAGACCCAACCAAGGACCATAGCTATTTCAAAAATTGGGTAAAATCTTTAGAGACCCACAATGGTCGATCCTACGAAGACATTACCATTACTACTTCACTTGGCAAAACCCAGGTTTGGGGTTTAAACACCCAACAACCGGGACTAGAAACTTTGGTCGTCTTCCCAGGCGCTAGAACTACCGCTTTGATTTGGGACTTCGATAAAGGTCTTGACAACCTACAACTCCCGCTCAATATTTACCTGGTAGAAACCAATGGCCTACCCAATTTGAGTGACGGCGCCACTCCCGATATCAAATCACTGGATTTCGGACATTGGGCAGCTGAAGTTTTTGATCAATTGGGTATACAACAGGCTTATGTTGCGGGCGCCTCTTTTGGCGGTTTGATTTGCATGAAATTAGGCATTGTAGCGCCAGAAAAAATCAAAGCCGCTTTTCTGCTCAATCCTGGGTGTTTACAAGCTTTTTCATTGTCTTTTAAAAACCTTTATTACAATCTTTTGCCGCTGACCAGTCCAACGCCAAAAAATGTTTCCGCTTTTTTAGACCAAGCCATTTTTTGTAAACCTACCCACCAGGTGTCGGACTTTGCAAGGCAAATGTTGCTAGATTATGAGGTTTTTGCCATCTCTCGCTACCAAGATAAAACCCAAAAACCATATTACATGAACCAGCAATTGGCCGAGATTAAAGTGGCTACTTATTTGTTGGAGGGCGATAAGGATTTGTTGTTTCCATTTCAAAAATCAATTGACAATGCCCGTTTGTATTTACAACATTTGAAGGATGTCAAGGTCTTTGAAAATGTGGCACATGGCATCGAAACGTTTGCACCAGCCATGAATTACATTGGCACAACGATTAGGAACCTACAATGATATTTGGGTACAAGCAGTAGTCAGAAATAACTTCTAAATGTGGGTCAACAGCTTCGATCTAGAACCTCAGGGGCTATGGCTCGGGCCTTATTGAAATCCCGATTTTGCGAAATCGAAGGCGGGTTAAGCGAAAAACTGTTTGAGCACCGACGCAGTCGGGGCGAGTTTTTTTCGCGCCGCCGTAGATTTCAAGCAAAATCGTTGGATTTCAATACAGCCCTTGATCTTTTTGTTTCTTTTTGCATCAAGGCAAAAAGAAAATAGTATACATAAGACACTGAAATACAATTTTTTAGAACCAATTAAAAAATTTAAGTATTGTTTTACTGCGCTGCAGCTTGGACGAAAAAATCTAATATTGTGCTTCAGACGTTACGTGTCTCTGCCGCTGGGCAATAGACCTAACTGGAGGTTAAACGCCTCCAAAAAGCGAATTCAAAAATCCCATTTCATCCGTTTGCGCTGACCCCTCCACCAATCAACCTCAATTTACCCTTCTTCCGTTTTCAGCACTTCCGCCTGCAACTCCAAATGGGCCTGCACCAAGCGAATCTCCCCATAGCTGTATTCCTCGCCCAAGGCCGTTTTCACTTCTGCCATCAAACCTTCAGGATGATCCAATAAACACTGCTCAATCACTCCAATTTTGACTGGATCCAGTACCTCTTCAATAGCTAATTCCCCTAAACTCACATAATGCGCCAAATGTGATTCTATGGTAGTTTTAACAAAACCACGCGCCTCGGCGATTTCAGAGATGGTTTTGCCTTCTTTGAAAAGTGCGTATGAAATGGATTTTGTATCCGGTTTAGCAGGGTTGTAAGAGGGCAATGCTTCAACAGGGAAATCTATGCTCATATCCGCGATCTGTTTTTTCTCGCGGTATTCACATATCATATCCACTATGGCTTTTCCAAATTTCTTGATTTTGATGGCGCCAAAACCTTTGATCTTCTTTAGCTCGCCCATTGTTTTGGGTAACATTGCCACAATGTCCAACAAAGGCTTGCGCTGCAAAATGAGATAAGGCTCCACTTCATATTGCGTGGCCAGTTCATCACGCCAGTCGCAGAGTTTTTGGTACAGCTCCGGATGGGCAGTTTTATCGGCCAGCGTCTTGTTTTTATTCGTTTTATCGGGTTTTCCAATGGCGCTGAGGAAGTCAATCTCGGCATTTGCCTTTACAGTAAGGTATTGCTGTGCTGTAAATTGCTCCTTACTCGCCGTATAACACGCATTTTTGATAAACATTTCGCGGTGTAGGTTTTCCAGCGCGTCGTCAATCACCTTGGCTACTGCTTTGTTATCGGTCAGTACCGGAACTTGTAACAAAGCGGGAAGCATTTGATCGGTCAATTTTTCGGCAAAAAAACTGCTGGCTTTCCCTACCCGGGTTTGCAAAGCTTCGTTTTCGGAAGGTAGCATCCCCGCCTGGAAGTAATTTTCGAGTTGCGGCAAGAATTTTTCGGACAAGTTGATCCACTCCTCGAGCATACTTTTTTGTAAAGCCTGGATCCCGCTCACCGCCTCAGCTGGCAAGGTGTTTTCGTGGGTTAAAAAATGCCGCACCGTTAGATCCAGCAATCGTTTGACCATTTTGGCATTAAACAACTCGCGCAAAAGCGTTTGCTGGTAGTCGATTTTTGCTTGGAGAAGTCGATTTTCATCGGGGGCATTGCGATCCGATTCTTCGCTGTAGTTTTTGACAACGGTGTCGGTTCGTACGCTTTGCGGACCAATTTTAGAACGCAGCACAATGCCTTCAAAACTTTTGCAGCGACTCAGCGCCACGTACACTTGCCCGTGCGCGAAGGCGGCCTGGGCATCGATGATAGCGCGTTCAAAGGTAAGTCCCTGGCTTTTATGGATGGTGATGGCCCAAGCCAATTTGAGCGGAAACTGCTTAAAGGTTCCCAACACATCTTCTTTTACTTCCTTGGTTTGCTCATCGAGACTGTATTTGATGTTGCGCCATTCATCGGGAGTAACGGCAATATCAAAGGGATCGCCCGGGCAATTGACGTAAATGACCTCGTCTTCAATGCGGGTGATCTTACCAATCCGACCATTGTAGTAGCGTTTATCTGGGGTCGCGTCGTTTTTAACAAACATGACCTGAGCATTGATCTTGCACTCCAGTACCTCGTCGGTAGGGTAAGCCAATGGCGGAAAATCACCATCCACTTCAGCTTTGTATCTTAGGGTTTGCCCACTCAGCACGGTTAGTTTTTCAGCATTGATGGCTTGTGCGGCAGCATTGTGGGCAGTGAGGGTAATGTAAGCCTCCCCTTCTGCGGGTTTAAAATCAGGGATATAGCGGCTATTAAGCTGATCAAAAACCGCTTGATCTAGCTGATTATCGCGTACTTTATTGAGCAGTTCGATGAAAGTGGCATCGGCTTGTCGATAAATGTGTTTGAGCTCGATGGTAATTGGCGGGGCTTTTTGCAGGGCATGACAGCCAAAAAAGTAGGCCGTTTGGTAGTGGTCGCGCAGCAAGCGCCACTCCTCTTCCTTGACCACGGGCGGCAACTGGTGTAAATCGCCGATCATCAGCAATTGTGTACCGCCGAAGGGTTTGTAGCGGTCTTTGTAGCGCCGCAGCACCTCATCGATGCCGTCCAGTACATCGGCACGCACCATGCTGATCTCGTCGATCACCAGTAAATCCAGACTTTTAATCAGACGGATTTTTTCACTGGTGAATCTGCGTTGCCGACTCGGATCGGGTGTTTCCCCTGGCACAATGGGGCCAAAAGGCAATTGAAAAAAGGAGTGAATGGTGACGCCGCCGGCATTAATCGCCGCTACGCCGGTGGAAGCCACTACGGCCATCCGTTTGATCGAGTCTTTTTGTAGTTGGCGCAAAAAAGTGGTTTTTCCCGTTCCTGCTTTGCCAGTTAGGAAAATGTGTTGGTTGGTGTTGCGCACAAACTCTAGGGCTAGCTCTAACTGTGGGTTGGTTGATAGATTCATCGTTTTTAAATTTTATCCTTTGATCCCCAGTGCTTTAGATTCAAAAATAGTTTTTAACTCGATCAACAGAGAGTCAATAGAGCTGGATCGTAAAGTACGTAATTAAAAGGTGGAAATGTAAAACGAGTGGCAATTCTGAGACCCAAATTTAAATAGTTTTTTCTACAAAACAAATTGTGTTGACTATTTTTTTCTTTAAAAATCAAAATTTGGGTAAGGCAAACGCATTAAAAGTGATGTATAAATTCGCTAATTCGAATGCGTTTAACCTAGCTAGCAGCGGCAGAGCCGCGTAACGTCTGTAGCATAATATCAGGTTTTTCGTACAAGCTGCAGGGCAGCGCAACAATGCTCAAGCTTTTTAATTACTTCTTAAACCCTGTATTTCAGTAATTTATGTTTACCATTTTCTTTTTTCCTTGACGAAAAAAGAAACAAAAAAGTCAAG
>JBBANM010000026.1:0-74515 GCA_040401995.1 Saprospiraceae bacterium | reverse complement strand
AATCGGGATTTCAATAAGGCCCGTGCCATAGCTCCTGAGGTGCTAGATCGAAGCTATTACTTGTCATTTTAGGGTATTTCTTATCCAATTTTAATTTGGATATTTTCTTTCGTTTGTCCTAAGAGATGGTCAATTGGCAGTACTAAAATTTACCTTTATTATTCGCCTGTTCCTAAACCAAGCGCAAAATCGTATTTTTGCCCCCCATGGAAACAAACATCCAAACCGCAAAGCGATTATTGGAAGCCGACGAGGTGGTAGCCATTCCCACCGAAACGGTGTACGGACTGGCCGGTAATGCCCTCAGCAATTCGGCCATTGTAAAGATATTTGCGGTCAAAGAACGACCATTTTTTGACCCTTTGATTGTACATGGGGCTGATTTTCAGAGCTTAGCAGTCTATGTAAAAAACATACCCGACACTGCTTATGAATTGGCGCGTCATTTTATGCCGGGCCCGTTAACGCTGTTGTTGGAACGCAGGGAATCGATACCCGATCTCATTACAGCAGGTTCCCCGTGGGTAGGTTTGCGGGCGCCGGCGCACCCGCTTACGCATGAACTTTTGCAAGTGCTGGATTTTCCATTGGCCGCGCCCAGTGCCAACCCTTTTGGTTATATCAGCCCTACTACTGCCGCGCACGTGGCCCAACAATTGGGCGATAAAATCCCCTACATTCTGGATGGCGGGGCTTGTATAGTGGGCGTTGAAAGCACCATTATTGGTTTCCCCAACGGCAAACCTACTGTTTACCGCAAAGGCGGTTTGGCCATTGAAACCCTAGAAAACATTATTGGTCCCGTGGAGGTGTTGGCCGTTTCGAGTTCCAATCCTCAAGCGCCGGGTATGCTCAAAAGTCATTATGCGCCGCGTATTCCTTTGGTATTGGGAAATATTCCCGAAATGCTGGAGGAATGGGTGGGGAAAAAAGTAGGTATCTTGTCTTTTTCGCGCCAGTATACAACCCTTCCAGCGGAGCAGCAAGTCACTTTATCACCCAATGGGAATTTCGCGGAAGCCGCGCAAAAGCTTTTTTCTGCGATGCGGTATCTTGATCAGCTGGATATTGACGTTATCTTAGCGGAATTGCTACCTGAAAAAGACCTGGGCAGAGCCATCAACGATCGATTGCGACGGGCGGCGTCTAACGTGAAAAATTCGTCGTAAATCGACAAAACAGGTTACAAACCAGGTGTCAACGCAACCACTTCAATACTGAATTGTTATTGTTTTCAATACACTTATCAATTGTTCCTTAAATTCAAAACTTATGCGTTTTAAAAACATCCTTTTGACGCTCTCTTTGTTGGCGGCGTTCTTTACTGTCAATGTACTTACTGCTCAGAATGACAAGGCACCACGCCCAAGTCCAGCAATGACTGCCACTAAGCAGATTGGCGATTTGACCATCACCATCAACTACAGCTCTCCGGCGGTAAAAGGCCGTAAAATCTTTGGCGGCTTGGAAGCATACGGCAAAGTATGGCGTACTGGCGCCAACGAGGCCACTACTTTCGAAGTAAACAAAAACATCACTTTGGAAGGTCAGAAATTGGCTGCTGGGAAATATTCATTGTTCACCATTCCTGGCGAAAAAGAATGGGTGTTGATCATCAACAAAGAAGCCAACCAATGGGGCGCTTACAATTACAAAAAAGAGACAGATGTGTTGCGGATCAATTTGAAGCCTGGCAAAAATAAAGAATCCGTTGAGCGTTTGAAGTTTGATATCAGCGACAAAGGCGTGGTTGACTTCGCTTGGGAGTTGGCTAATTTCTCTTTCACGGTGAAGCAAGATAAGTAAATCTAAGCGATTCCCGCTAGGATTTATACGTAGTTCAAAAGAGCTTCTGGGTTTGTAATGACCTAGAAGCTCTTTTAATTTTAGTACTAATTATAAAAAAATGAGTGCCATTTCCCCCTTTTCTCCCTCAATCTCCTGGTATTGAATTTTTTTCCTAAAAATTTAATACCTTTGCGGCAAAAATCCACCCTTTCGATATGAAACGGATGCAAGGTATTGCCCTCACTTTCTTTTGTTTAGCCCTGTTTTTGTGCGCTTGTAGCGGCACGCCGGTAATTAGCCCCGATAAGTTAGCTGGGCATTGGGACATCAAAGAAGCTTTTCGCGATAATCGCCCGACGGAATCCATGGAAGCGCTTTTCTTCGAATTTAAGCCCAATGGAAAAATGATCACCAACCTGATTGGCGTCAATATTGAAGCAACTTATGAGCAGCAAGAGGATAAAATTTTGCAGCGTAAAAGTGAGCTAGAAGCGGATTATTTGATTGAAGGTTTCACCGACACCACGTTGACGCTTTCTACCACCCTACGCGATCACGAGTTCCGTTTTTTGCTCCATAAAAAGTAGTAATGAGGTTAGGGTATTTACGGTTACTAAACTTTTGAAGTTTAGTAACCGTAAATACCCTAACCGTAACTCCATTACAGATTATAGGTTTTGCGCTTAGGGTTGCAAAGCCCGAACAACATTCGGCAGCAACAAACGCACCCAAGACCGATACATCAATCCGGATGGATATAGTCCATCTTCGGCTACTAATTTTCTATTTCCAGCAGCTGACCTTGATGCTGGCGTAATGTCGATGTAGGCCACGCCCGCAGCTTCGGTAATCTCTTGATTGGCAGCATTGTAAGCATCAATTTCGCTGGTAATGGTAGCCGGTATGAGGCGCTGTCCGTAAGGGGTTACTGCGTAGTCGGGTATCGACAAAACAAAAACCCGCGATTTGCGACCACCAGCCAAGCGCACTGCACGCAGCAAAAGTTCCGAAAATTCGGCGCGATAGGCCATTAAACCCAATCCCCGGTATTGGTTGTTTACTCCTATGAGCAAGGTTACCAGATCCCAAACGGCAGTATCCGCTTGCTGAGCATCAATGGCATCCAGCAACTGCCCCGTTGACCACCCAGTACGGGCAATGATCTGCATGGGTTTGACCTGAAATTGGTAGCGCGCCAAGC
Source organism: Saprospiraceae bacterium (assembly GCA_040401995.1). Lineage (GTDB taxonomy): Bacteria > Bacteroidota > Bacteroidia > Chitinophagales > Saprospiraceae > Haliscomenobacter. Next base: position 71,526 of record JBBANM010000026.1, on the reverse strand, counting down.
TGTCGCGCAATTGGCTGGGAAAGCGGTCTTCTATTTTAACCCCTTGTCCGATGGTGTAGGAGTCGCCCAAAGCCAAGTATTTTAGGCGCTGAAGTGGCACAACTGGCGCAAGTTGGTCGTTTTTTTCCTTAACTCCGTGATCCGAAATTCCGCAACTGAGCGTAAAAATTAACGAGCCCCAAATCAAAGTCGTTAACTTGTTGTATTTTATAGTGCTCATCAAAAAATTGAACCATGCGCGCATTGCGGTCATTTGAAGTGTTTTTAATTGAAGTGATTGTCTACATCATTTTGTGGCTCAGCAACGAATATTTGGCTACCATGTTAAGTCTGATCTTTGGCAGCATTTGTTTTTTCATCCTAGTCGTAGCATTGATTGCGGAATGGTTGGAAAAATCCAATATCAACAAAAATTATTTTTACTTCATGGCGGTCTCCACGTTAGCGCCCGTTGTGGCGGCAATTATTTACTTGGCCATTTTTGGGGAATTGACTTGGATGAAGAAATAGTTTGATGGTCAAATATACTTAACGCAGTCAAGTTTCGAGCATGGGAAAATTTTACAATTTTTAGTTTTATCTGGATTAACGCCTAAAAATTGACTCCGTCAAATGATGATCGACCACAGATTCACAGATTCCACAGATTATTGTGATTGCATCACAAGCGAGATTCCACAGATTGTGGATTTCTTCAATCTGTGGAATCTCGCTTACGCCGAAGGCGATAAGAATCTGTGAATCTGTGGTGGATTTTCTGTGGTGAATTTTAGGATGACAAGAGATTTAGATGTTAAAAAAAGTTGTCCTTTACCTAAACCGGATCTTTATTTTTCATGCTCGAAACTTGACGACGCGGAGTATACATCTCCTCGAGTTAAACTAAGTTAAGTTCCGATGGGTTTAACTTAATTCCAAATTATTCCCGATATTCGCCAAATTGATTTTAAAAATAAAAGCGCTGCTCATTCCCAGGCGGTAGTTCAAGCGATCATCATGAAAGAACTGGCACTCCTCAACAAATATTTCTTTCGGTACAAATGGCATTTCCTGCTGGGGTTCCTTTTTGTATCACTCTCGAATTACTTCCGGGTGTTACAACCGCAAACGATTCGCGAAGCGCTGGATTTGGTTGTTGAGAACTTATACGTTTATCGTACGTTCCAAGGTACGGATTTGCAAGCGCCTTTTTTCAGCATGCTCAGTCAACAATTGTTGTATTTTGGGTTATTGGTGCTGGCATTAGCCATCGTTATGGGTGTTTTTATGTTCTACATGCGCCAAACGCTGATTGTAATGTCGCGTTTGATTGAATACGATCAGCGCAAAGAGATCTACGCGCACTACGAAGCCCTCGATCTTGCTTTTTACAAACGCAACAATACTGGCGACTTGATGGCGCGCATCACCGAAGATGTGAACAAAGTGCGGATGTACCTGGGGCCGGCGGTTTTGTATGGGGTCAACTTGGTTTCATTGTTCATCATGGTAATCTATGCCATGCTTACGGTGAATGTGGAACTTACCTTCTATTGCTTGCTTCCACTGCCTTTTTTGTCGCTGAGCATCTACTATGTCAGCAACCTGATCAATAAGCAAAGTGAAGTTATCCAACGCCAATTGGCTACGCTCAATAGCGCTGCTCAGGAAGCTTATTCCGGGATTCGGGTGGTAAAATCCTACGTACAAGAACAATCCCTAACGCGTTTTTTTCGTCAGCAAAGCGATCATTTCAAAGATAAATCGCTGGAATTGGCGCAGGTCAATGCCTTATTTTTCCCGTTGATGTTGTTGATGATTGGCGCAAGTACCTTGATTGTGGTGTATGTTGGCGGTTTGCAAGTGGTGAATGGCACCATTACTCCGGGCAACATTGCCGAGTTTGTGATCTATGTCAGCATGTTGACCTGGCCGGTTACCGCGATTGGTTGGATTGCCTCCATAGTACAGCAAGCGGCAGCTTCGCAAAAGCGCATCAACGAATTCATGCAAACCAAACCAACTATTATCAATCCAGTCATTGATCCAGTTCCGCTACAGGGAAAAATCAGTTTCCGCAATGTGTCCTTTACTTATCCCGATACCGGCATTCAGGCGCTGCGTCATATCAGTTTTGAATTGCTTCCGGGTCAAAAACTGGCGATTATTGGTAGAACGGGGTCTGGAAAAACCACTATTGCTGATTTGCTCCTGCGCATGTACGACATCCAGGAAGGACAGCTTTTGATTGATGAAAAACCGATCAATACCGTGGATTTGGCCAACTTGCGCCAGCGGGTCGGTTATGTTCCGCAGGATGTCTTCTTGTTTTCTGATACTGTTGCGGGTAACATTGCTTTTGGTCGCCCAGATGCTTCTCGCGATGAAGTAGAAGCATTCGCGCGTTACGCGGCGGTTTACGACGATATCAAGGGTCTTCCCCAAGGATTTGAAACCTTGGTAGGCGAGCGTGGTGTTACGCTTTCTGGCGGTCAAAAACAGCGGGTTTCCATTGCCCGTGCTTTGATCAAACGACCCGATATCGTCATCCTCGACGATTGCTTATCGGCCGTTGATACCAATACCGAAAAACAAATCCTGGGCTACTTCAATAATGCCTTGGCCGACAAAACCGCCATCATCATTACCCACCGGATTTATTCCTTACTGCAGTTTGATAAGATCTTGGTATTTGACGATGGCAGGATCGTACAAGCCGGTACGCACGATGAATTGATTGGCCAAAAAGGGTACTATGCCGACCTCTATGAACGCCAAACTGAAGAAATTCAGGAGGATGTATCGAGTGAGGTAGATTAATTTTTTGTTAACTCTTTTTGAGTGAATTGAGCTAATCGCCTCAACAATGCTATTTTACTTATTTTCGTAATCGCTGTGCTGTATTCTCCTAGTTCAACTTTTTGCCTACTTTTTTTGATTTTTTGTGCAAATACTTACATTTGTACAGTAGTTATCTTTTCACTCCGGAAAATAAATCAAAGCTGTGGATAACGAGAGAGACCAAAGGAGATTTGAAAGTGTGTATTCGCGCAAAATCCGTGCAGGAAAAAGGAGAACTTACTTCTTTGATGTGCGCAGAACGAAAGGTGAAGATTTCTACCTTACCCTTACGGAAAGCACACGCAAATTCAATGGCGATGGGTATGAGCGACACAAGATTTTTCTTTACAAAGAAGACTTCAACCGCTTTGTCAACAACTTGCAGGAAGTAATCGATTACATCAAAACTGAATTGATGCCTGAATACGATTATGACGAGTTTACCCGCCGCCACGAAGAATACGAAAACGAAGATAATTACGAACGCGAGGAACAAGTTGCTACGAAAGTGGAAAGCAAATTGCCTACCGAAGTAGAAGAAGACGATATGACTTGGTAAGGGTATTCGCTTATTTGAACGATAAAAAAAGGGCAAATCATCCGGTTGGATGATTTGCCCTTTTTCTTTTACGAAACATCAATTCCTACTATCGCCCGCTTCCATTAGGAGTTGGGGTAGCTGCTAAAGGCATGGCCTCAAAATTGATCTTATCGACCACCACCAGCTGTTTGGATTTTGCTTGTGGATTGACAAAAACAAAATAGAGATCCTGAACTCCTTTGGTTTTGAGCGGTATTTTTAAGGGTTGTTTTTCTTTTCCAGCTACCGTTGTTGCCGTACCCAAAATTTTACCCGCAGCGCTGCCGCTGCGCAGTTCCAAAGTGGCGCCAGCAAAGTTGGCATTTGGCAACAATACATTCAAGGTAACGTTGGCAACATCGGTCAAGTCGATGCCACGGAAAACCAAAAAACCTTGATTGCTTACTTCCACGCCTTCCCGATCATTCTCCAGTTTGAAGTCGGCGGCGTCTTTTAATTGATCGGCATTGAAGGCATTTACCGAAGCATTGCGCAATACGATGGAGGCATTGGCTGGATTGGGTGGTAAATCGTCGTTGCCCCGGTCGGTGTAGCTGGCGGCAATGATGTAGTTACCGTCTTTTTGTTGTGGCTCGGTCACGTAGGTGCCTTTGAGCGCGCGAGATGCTTTTTTCTCATCACTAATCGATAAGATGTAACGCACCATTTCTAGCGCATCGGCTTTGCTTACTTGCGGGTGGGCATTCATGGCCTGTTCGCCCCATACGCCGTTACCGCCTTTGATAATTTTATCCGATAAGCGACCTTCGATTTCGAAAGCGCCCTTGTATTTTTTGGAAATCAAGGTCAATGCTGGACCTACAGATTTGTCCACCAAACCATGACAAGAGCGGCAATCCGACAATTCCATCAAACGCTTGCCGGTGGCAAACTGGGTGTTCATTTGGTGGCCTTGCGCAATCACGGTTTTATCAAATCCTTCCAAGTAGTTGATGCTGACAAAAACATCTTCAGCAGGGATCTTTTTGTTTTTCAGCGAGCCATCTTCTTTGTCGCTGACGTTGACATCATAACCAATAGTGCGATTGGGCCAGAAAAATGATTTATTGCCTTTCAAGGCGATATCGATCACCGGCACAGCATTTCCTACGCGGATCTCGACTTTTTTCTCAGCAACATTGCCTTTGGCATCGGTCACTTTCAATGTTGGGTGATAAATACCTGGTTTGGCAAAAGTATAGGCGCTCACTGCAGTGGTAATTTTTGCCGCACCATCTACCATAGTCCATTCATAAGTGATGGGGTCTTTATCATAATCCAAAGAAGCCGAAGCATCAAATTTAACGGTCAAAGGGGCGCTTCCTGCGGTTTGATCAACTGTAAAAGCAGCGATTGGCGGACGATTGCCAGCATTGAAGGTAATCCTAGTCAAGCGAGCATCGTCGTTTTGGGCAAACCAATTGGGGCCATACTCCAGCATATACAAAGAGCCATCTTTATTGAACTGCATGTCCATCGGGTGGCTGAATTTCATACTGGGTAAGAAACGCTCGGTTTTGATAAAATCACCGCTAGGGCTAAGAGTAGCGATGTTGACAAAATCGCGCATCCAGTCGTAGTGAAAAAACTTGCCGTCGTAAAAGTCCGGGAATTTCACTTTGGAGTTTTTGTCGAAATCAGCCGCATAATATACTGGGCCGCCCATGGCATTACGACCGCCCTTACCAACTACCGGTCCAAACTCAGGCGATTCTACATAAGGGTAGTAAATCAGCGCTTTTTGAGCAGGCGGCAGATTTTGGATACCGGTATTGTGTGGTGAATTATTGATGGGCGCTTGCGCATCAAACTTAGGACCAACAGAGTTGTCTTTGAAATCGCGTTGGGCGTAGGCTTTATTGTCGGCTACAAAAAGCGGCCAGCCAAAATATCCAGCCTTACGTGCCTGGTTCACTTCATCGTACCCACGAGGGCCATACTTATCCGAGTTTTCACCGGCATCAGGACCAACTTCACCCCAGTATAAAAATCCATTGTGCTGATCTACCGCGATCCGATAAGGGTTGCGACAGCCCATTACATAAATTTCTGGGCGAGTTAGCGCCTGGCCAGGTTCAAAAAGGTTGCCGGCGGGGATTTTGTAAGTCCCATCATTTTGTGGTTTGATGCGCAAAATTTTTCCGCGCAAGTCGTTGGTATTGGAGGAAGAAGCGCGTGCATCCCAGCCTTCCCGCTTGGGGAGGTTATCCATTGGGCCATAGCCATCGGAAGCGAAGGGATTGGTGTCGTCGCCCGTGGAAAGAAATAGGTTACCGTCTTTATCCCAGGCAATGGAGCCGCCAGTGTGGCAACATTCGTTACGCTTTACGGGAACGCGGAGTACGATTTTTTCCGAAGAAAAAATCAAGGTATCTTTCATTTCATCGTACACAAACCGCGACAAACGCTGAGCGGTATCTTTGGTTTCTGATGGCGGCGAATAAAAAAGATAGACCCACTTGTTGTCTTTAAAATTGGGGTCAACATTGAGCCCCATTAAGCCGTACTCAAATTTGTTGTAAACCGGCACCTCTGCCACAACCTTTACCTTTTGCGTTTTGGGATTGTACATTTTCACTCTCCCTTTGCGCTCAATGTAAAAAACCCGACCGTCTTCCAAAACGGCCAATTCGGTTGGTTCGTTGAGTTTTTCATCCAAAATGACCCGGGTAAACCGGTTCTCTTCGGGCGCAGTTTGACTGCGGAGCAGCGTTGATCCGGCAACGCCAACCAATAGCAATACAAAATAACTTAATTTCATATGAAGCGATCCTAAATAAATGAAGGAATGATGTTAATATTGACAGAACAAAATTAAATTTTAAATGAGGATTGTGCTAGTTAATTTATGCCGCACTTTTTACCAAACTATAAAATACTTGGGCATTACCGCCCCAAAACGCTTTTTTTTCAGCATCTGAAAAACTCGAAAAATAATCTTCCAAAACCTTAGTCACCTTTGCATAGCCACCTGCGACTTGACAAACCGGCCAATCCGATCCAAATAGCAAGCGATCCATGCCAAAAGCTTCCACTGCGGCATCTAGATAAGGTCTGAAATCAGCGGCTTTCCAGCCCGTCAAATCGGCTTCGGTAACAAAACCCGAAATCTTACAACATACATTTTCGTGGGCGGCCAATGCTTGGAGATCGGTTTTCCATGGCTCAAGCAAGCCTTTTTTGATATAAGGTTTGGCTAAATGATCCAACACAAAAGGCTGATTGGGGAAACGTTTTACCAACTCCAAGGCGGGAGCCAATTGGTGGGGAAAAATCAATACATCGTAGGTATACCCAAAGCTTTCAAGAGCCTTGATGCCGCGTAAAAAGGTAGGGAGCAACATAAAATCGATATCCGGTTCGGCTTGCACCACATGGCGAAAACCTTTGAGCTTAGGGAAGGAGCGGTAAGCTTCCAATTTTTTGGATACATCATCAGCCTGTAAATCTACCCAACCCACGACGCCCAAAACGAAATCATTTTGGGCGGCATGGGTCAATAAAAAATGGGTATCTGCTTCCGATTGCTCCGCTTGCACGGATACGCAACCCTTTATGTCCTGTTCCTTGAGAATAGGCTCAAGATCAAGCGGTAGATAATCGCGGCGCAGTACCGCCATATCATCGGTGATCCAATCATAGGTAATGGGATCGTATTGCCAAAAATGGTGATGGGCATCAATTTTTTCCATACGCCTGAAACACTTGACGGGCTTCGCCCAAGCCATCAATGCCCAGTTCCACCACATCGCCGTCTTTTAAATACCAGGGTGGCTTCATTCCCAAGCCCACGCCCGCTGGCGTCCCGGTAGAGATAATGTCTCCAGGCAATAGGGTCATGAACTGGCTGACATAATGGACCAAATGCGGAACCTTAAATATGAAATTGCTGGTATTGCCGTTCTGCACCATTTCGCCATTGACTTTGAGCCACAATTTTAGGTTATCCGCATCGGGGATTTCGTCTTTTGTAACCAGGTAAGGCCCCATGGGTGCGAAGGTATCACAACCTTTGCCTTTGTCCCAGGTACCGCCGCGCTCCAACTGAAATTCGCGCTCGGAAACGTCGTTGTGTAAGCAATATCCCGCCACATGATCCATCGCCTCTTCCTCGCTCACGTAGCTGGCACGAGTGCCGATGACGACGGCCAGCTCTACCTCCCAATCGGTTTTAACTGAGTTTTTGGGAATGATCACCGCATCGTTGGGGCCGCAAAGTGAAGTGGTAGCTTTTAAAAACACCACTGGCTCGGTAGGCGGAGTAGCGCCAGTTTCTGTGGCGTGATCAATGTAGTTCAGTCCAATACAAACGATTTTGGAAGGCCGCATTACCGGCGAGCCCAAGCGTACGCCTGGATCCACTTCTGGCAGCGAGGCTTGCTGACTGATCCATTTTTGCAAATGGTTAATCCCATCGGTAGCGAAAAAGGTTTCTCCAAAATCTTCGCCAAATGCCGAAACATCATAGGATTTTCCATCAATGATTACACCCGGTTTTTCTTGACCTATTGGCCCAAAACGAAACAGTTTCATGCTTTTTCTTATTCGAGAGTTTATCAGGAACGGTTAAACAATAAGTACTCACTTTTGCCTTGCTCTTTCACCGCCACTCTTCCTATCTTTTTCGTTACAATGCCCCACATTGCGCCTCAAAAGATAGTTGATTGGCGGCAAAATAGCGGCGGCTAAAGCGACCACTTATTATTCACCCGTTCCTAATTGAAAAATTTTAGTCATCACCCGCCATTTCTCCCCGGGGGCAGAACCTGGCAATGCTTGCTGGTACTGCCACATCAGTTCTTCCCATTCTTGCACTTTGGGGTTGGCAGCGTCGGCTTCACTTTTTTGGGCAAACGAAAAATCCTCGTTAGCTTCCAAAATCATAAACAAGCGGTTTTCCACCCGGTAAATTTCCAAATTGGTAATCCCCGCAGAGCGAATACTGGCTTCGATTTCTGGCCATATTTTTTGATGATACACTTCGTACTCCGCGATCAATGCTGGATCGTTTTTAAGATCGAGCGCTAAATAATGTCTTTGCATGGGCGAAATTTAAACCGCTGGTTCTTCCGTCATCCGGCTACCGCGTACGGCAAAAAATAGAATGTACACAAAGCTAACCAATGGAATCAACAAAGCTGCTGCTACACCTGATTTGAACAGTACTCCCGTAAGTGGCGGCAGTACCGCACCGCCCACAATGGCCATAATGACAAGAGAAGAAGCCAGTTTTCCACGATTGCCCAATCCTTGTGTTGCCAAGGCAAAAATGGTTGGGAACATGATCGACATAAAGAAATAAGTCAGCATCAGACAAACTACGGCGAACAAACCGCCAGTAGTCATCACGCCGATGATGAGGAAAATCGAAATGATGGAAAAAATTGCCAACACTCGTTTTGGCGCGATGATGCTCATCAACCAAGTACCAAAGAAACGCCCAATCATAAACAAAACAAAGGCCGCCGAAGCGTGGAAACTGGCAATCTGAGTGGGCGACATATCCGCTGTAACTTGGTATATTGAATTGACCAACCCGATGTGGTGGTCGCGAGATAGTTCGAGTTTAAAATCTACAAAATAGCCCCAAATGCTGGCTTGTGCGCCCACGTAAAAAAACTGGGCGATAATACCATAGGCCAAACGGGGAATTTTCAGCAACTTAAGAAAGCTAGCGGCACTGGGTGCTTCGCCTTTACTATTGTCTTCGCCCACTTCCGGCATTTTGGTAATGGCAAAAAGCAGCGTTACCAGCAATACCACACCAGCAATGACCAAATAAGGCAATTGTACCGAATGCGCTTCAGAGATGCGGATCGCTTCGGCTTGATTAAAAGGCATGGCCGCCAATTGATCACGGGTGTACTCGGTAGTAGAAAAAATGAACAACCCGCCGATGATGGGTCCCAGAATGATGCTCAACCCATTGAAAGACTGGGCAAAATTCAAACGATTGGCGCCTTTAGCCGGATCTCCCAATACCGTCATGTATAAGTTGGCGGCTGTTTCCAAAAATGCCAAACCACTGGCAATCGTGAACAAATTGAACAAGAAAAAGCCGTATGAACGGGCATTTGCGGCAGGATAAAAGAGCACTGCGCCCAAAATATAGAGTATCAAACCAATGAGAATACCATTTTTATAGCCAAATCGCCGCATCACCAACCCGGCTGGGATGCCCATGACAAAATACCCAATGTAAAATGCCGAATCGACAATACCGGCCTGAGCGCGGTTGAGGTCAAGAGCAGTTTGAAAATGTTTGATCAAGGTTCCATTTAGGCTGTTGGCGATTCCCCAAAGGAAAAACAGACTGGTTACCAAAATGAATGGTAGGTTGAAGTTGGTTTTGGTGTTTTGCGACATGATGTTGGCAAGAGTTAAAAAAATTGAACTAATAGACTTGTTCACAATTTTAATATGAATTTGATTCTTTTTTGCATTTTATTCAAAAAAATAAAATTTTCTTCGGTATAAATAAAAAAAGCCAAAGTCTTTGCAGACTCTAGCTTACCAAAACAAAATAATGTACAAAAACTTGCTGATATAGGTATTGAATATAATCTTTGAACACCGCATTGTTAGCATAGCTGTTTGCGGTGGGATTCGTCGGTTTATGGCTAGGCCTCTAATGCCAGACTCCAAGCATAAATAGGACTAAAAAACAGGAGAATACCCTGAAGCAAAACTCAATAATTTAGAATTTTCTTTGGCATCCCATTTTCCGGCACAAAATAATGGTTTTCAGGAAAAACCTAAGTAAAAGTTTAGGTCAGCGGTTTCGAACCAAAAAAGCAGGCAAATTTTAGCTAGTCGAGCCTTCTTTTTGAAGGCGATTCCCGATGAATCGGGATGAAAAAAGAGGCGAAGGATAGCTGAAATTTGACCTTTTTTGGTCAAAATGGGAGCGACCTAAACTTTTACAAACTTAATTAAAAAACACCTCATCTATCATGACCCATCCTAAATCTCCTTTCCCAGAATGCCAGGTTGGTAATTTCGGAACGGGTTTGGCCACAATTTTAATGACTTGGTACTTACTGTCTTTGGGTAGATCTGCCTGAATACCCAACATGCGATTGGGTTCGTAGTCAGTTGGTTGTTTTGGCTTTAGTGTTTTGAGCAACTGTAATTTACCCGCAGAACTACCGCCCCAAATTTGCACTTCCAATGGAGGAAAGATGTAACTCCCAATATTGATCCCCAAACTCAAGGTTAGCGATTGGATGGTTTGCGGTTGTTTGAAAAAAAACAAGCCAATCAAAGGTCTATGTCGATACCCCAACCAAGCGGTGTCCTTGAAATTCTCAATTAACCCTTTTTTGTGATTGATCAATGTTTTGGCACCGGTACCGGGGTATTCCGGTTCAGACAAGCTTAGTATAGCTGCTGAGTCGGCATGGATTTTTCCTCGAAAAAAAGTATACGATACGGTGGAGCTGGCAATCCACTGATCCTTGGTGGCACGGGCTTTTACTTCGGTATAGCCATTGAGGAAAATGGGTTTAGAAAACACCGGTGAAGAAGTGGTATCTGGGTCAACGCCATTGGTGGTGTAGCGAATCAAAGCGCCGCGCAGCGAATGCTTGAAAACAACCGGGGTATTGTCACTCAACACAAAATCCTCGTTGACCAAAGTTGGCGGATTGAGCTGCAATTGCAATGAGTCGTTAGGAATATAACCACTGCGAAAATGTGGTTTTTTATTGTTTTTTTGAAAACCAGCAATGTCTGTCGGGGTGATTTTGGTGTTCCAAACGTATACTTCTTGCAAACTGGGCATTTGCCGCAGTACTTCAAAAATCTTTTTATCAACCTGCGTACCGCTTAATCCCAAGGTTTTTAAGTGGGTACAAGTTTTTAACTCCCCTAAGGTAGCGCCGGTAAGATCCGAGTTGTTGATCAATAGCTTTTCCAGTACTTTAAACTGTGCCAAAGTTTTGATATCGCCGTCTTTGATGGGCATATTCGATAAATCCAAACTGACCAATTGTCCACTAATGGCGCTCAGTTCTGACAATTGCTGAGGCTCATAGGCTTTCCTCGCCAAAAAATCGACTTGTAAGGCAGGCGAACCAGTAGCAACCTGCGCTACAATACGGAATGGCGAGTTGAGTTTCTCTATCGTTTTATCCGCTGCAAAAGGTAAGTCATACACTCGGGGCGGTGTAATGACTACTTGGGTGTTTTTATTGAAAAATGGTTCCGCTAATTTTTTCAAGGAATCGGTTGCTGGCAAGTCGGTCAAACGTTTGCTATAATCGGCGCCAGATTGGATCCAGGCAAAAATCAGGCGACTTTCCTCGGTGGTAAGCTGCGGTTTTCCCTTAGGAGGCATGTGTTTTTTTTCCTCCATCCCCAACTGAATCCGCTCGATCAAATGACTTTTGGCGGGATTTTTGGGTACCCATATCGCGCCGTGTTTACCGCCGCGTTGTAGGTTTTCTACCGAGGTCATGTTCAAACCCCCTTTCAGTTTTTGGTCATTGTGACAACTGTAGCATTTGGCGCGTAGAATAGGTTCTACTGCCGCTGCAAAAACAGGCGACTGCTTCGTAATGACTATTTCTTTGGTTTGTTCTGCTTGGGAAAAAAGGTAATCTTCTCCATGTGTCAGGCTAGCGCCCCAGTGCCCCGTGAGCAACAATACCGCTATACTGAGGGTAACCGCATACCCCATCCGTTGGGGTTTGATTTGGAGCCGCTCGTTGTATATGGCTAAACCGTAAGTCAAAAAACTCAAAGCCACTCCCGACCACATGTGCTTTTGTAACAATCCATCGGGATAACCGCCTTCACGGGATAAGAAAAAACCCAAAAGCGCCGTCGTTACTGCAGTAATCGCGGTCAGAGATAATACCGCATCTAAAACCGTTTGAATCGCCGCGCGGTCAAATTCTTTTTTTACCCACCACAACAAACCCGTTAACACCAACAATCCTATGGGTATGTGCAACAACATCGGGTGCATGCGCCCCAGCGGTTGCATCCACATGGGCAAATGCACTTTTCCCTGAAAAATCAATAAAAAAACGAGCAATACATGGGTTGCAAATAGAAAAGTAGGTGTTATTTCCTTCAGGCGTTTCATTCCGTAGGTCGCTTTTCCAAGGTGGACAATGCTGATTTAACTAATAAGTCCAGGCACTACATTACCGGCAATATCCGTCAAACGGTAACGCCGGCCTAGGTGTTTGTAAGTTAGGCGTTCGTGATTGATGCCCATCTGATGCAAAATAGTAGCGTGAAAATCGTGGATGTGAACGGGGTCGCGCACGATGTTGTAGCCAAATTCATCGGTTTCGCCGTATACCCCAGGCTTAATGCCGCCTCCAGCCATCCAAATGGAGTAGCAGCGCGGGTGGTGATCCCGACCATAATTCCCATCTTTCACTTCTCCTTGTCCGTAGTTGGTACGTCCAAATTCGCCGCCCCAAATCACCAAGGTTTCATCCAACAAACCGCGTTGTTTCAAATCGGTGATCAAGGCCGCTGAAGCGCGATCGGTATCTTTGGCTTGTAAAGGCATTTCGCCGACCATGTTGCCGTGTTGATCCCAACCTTGGTGGTAAAGCTGCACAAAACGCACGCCTGACTCCGACAATTTCCTGGCCAGTAAACAGTTCGCCGCATAAGTACCTGGCACCAAACATTCCGGTCCGTACATTTTAACAATTTGATCCGGCTCTTTGCTTAAGTCGGTCAGTTCGGGAACCGCCGTTTGCATGCGGTATGCCAATTCGTATTGCTGAATTTTGGAGTGGATTTCTGGATCGCCAAATTCCTTGTACGCCATACTATTGAGCTCGGAGAGGTTATCGAGCATTCTACGCCGCGCTACCCGCTCCGTTCCAGCCGGGTCATTGAGATAGAGGATAGGGTCTTCGCCGCTGCTAAACACCACACCTTGATGGGTAGAATCCAAAAAGCCGTTGGTCCAAAGTTTGGAGTAAACGCCTTGACCATTACCCTGTCCGCGCGACAACAACACACAAAAAGCCGGCAGGTTTTTGTTTTCACTGCCCAAGCCATAGCTCATCCAGGCACCCATGCTGGGACGGTTGCCTTGTTGTGCGCCCGATTGCAAAAAAGTCAGCGCCGGATCGTGGTTGATGGCTTCGGTATTCATGGTGCGGATGATGCAAATATCATCGGCAATACTAGCAATATTGGGAAAAAGTTCGCTGATCCAAGCACCGGATTGGCCATATTGCTTGAATTGAAAATGCGAACCCACCAATGGAAATTTCTTTTGACTGGAGGTCATCCCCGTCAGGCGCTGTCCTTGGCGAATGGAAGCGGGCATTTCCTGACCAGCCATTTTGGTCAGCAAGGGTTTGTAATCAAAGCTCTCCAATTGTGATGGCGCGCCGTTTTGAAACAAATAAATGATGCGTTTGGCCTTTGGAGCAAATTGCGCCACCCCCAGTGGTAGGGCTTCCAAATCGTCTGGCGAACCTTTGAAAAGATCCGGAACCAACAAAGATCCCAGGGCTAGGCTACCTACCCCGGCGGCCATTTTCCCCAAAAAATGCCGCCGATTCACATTGAGGCGATGGTTGTAAAACTCGCTCATTTGGTTATGGTTTCTTCCAGGTTATAAAGCATATGAATGGTTTCCATCAAGGCAGCTTCTGATACTTGATCGGCAATTTTGACCATTGGCGCCTCCCCTACTTGGAGTAATTGAGCGGCCAATTTTGGTTTTTTCGCCAATTCGTTTTTTTCGTCGGTAAAATATTTCAGCAAAATCTGCTTCTCGCGATCCGCGGTTTTCCGACACACAATCATGCGAAAAGCTTGATCGATTTTAGCCGCAGTGGTGGATTTTTCTTGCATCAGTTTCTCGGCCAGCACGCGCGATGCTTCCAGTACTTGTGGATCGTTGAGCATGGCCAAAGCTTGCAAAGGCGTATTGGTGCGGCTGCGTTTTACTTCGCATTGATCACGGTTGCTGGCGTCAAAAATCAGCATGGCGGGCGGCGGCACGGTGCGTTTGATGAACACGTACATACCGCGGCGGTATAAGGATTTGCCATGATCCTGTACATAGCGACTCAATGACCCTCTACCCGAAGTAGCCACTTCCCAAATTCCCTTGGGTTGATAAGGTTTTACGCTAGGGCCGCCGATCTCGGTATCCAGTAGCTCGCTGCTCGACAATACCACATCTCGCACCAGCTCGGCCGCCAGTCGCATACGCGGGGCGTGCGAGAGGTAGATATTCTCTGGATCTTTGGCTTGTTTGGCTTTGGTAGTTTCACTTGATTGACGGTAGGTGGCTGATAGGACCATCTGTTTCATCAAGCGTTTGATGTTCCAGCCGTGGTTCATAAAATCTAAAGCCAACCAATCGAGTAGCTCGGGGTGCGTAGGCAATTCCCCTTGCATACCAAAATCACCGGAGGTTTTGACAATTCCCCGTCCAAAAATATCTTGCCACATTCGATTGACGAACACCCGAGCGGTAAGCGGATTACGGCGATCCAGCAACCACCGCGCTAGTCCCAATCGGTTTTGGGCAAACTTGGTGGTATCAAAAGGCAGAATGGCTTTAGGAGCGGTAAAACCAACCCGATCGGTCGGTTGATCATAACTACCTCTGTTCAGGACATGGGTTTTGCGCAGGGTGTCCATGTTTTGCATGACCATCACCATTACCGAAGCGGTATCCTTTTTATTGATGAACTTCAGGATGTCGTTTACATCCTTGGAGGTGATTTTCAAATTTGGCGGATCGGCAAAAGAGGCGTCGATGGTGCCAAAAATGCCTTTTTCCGGTACCTGATTAAAAAAAGCAAAGGTGCTGTAATAGTCTTTTTGGGATATCGGGTCATACTTGTGATCGTGGCACTTGGCACATTCATAAGTAAGCGCCAAAAAAGTTTTGCTAAAGGTATTGGTACGGTCGTTGACGTATTCCACCCGGTATTCTTCATCGATGACCCCGCCCTCTTGGGTGATTTTGTGGTTGCGGTTAAACCCAGTCGCCAGCAACATCTCTTTGCTGGGTTTGTCCAGTAGGTCGCCGGCCAATTGCCAAGTCAAGAATTTATCGTACCCATAATTGGCATTAAACGAATGGATCACCCAATCTCGCCAAGGCCACATGGTGCGAAGGCCGTCGTCTTGATAGCCATGTGAATCGGCATACCGTGCCAGATCCAACCACGATATGGCCATTTTTTCGCCATAATGCTCGTTTTTCAGCAATTCATCAACCACCTTCTCATACGCTTGTGGCGATTCGTCTTTGAGGAATTTGTCTTGTAGGGCAACACTGGGCAGCAAACCGGTAAGATCAAGACTGACCCGTTTGAGCAGGCGTTCTTTATCCGCTTCGGCGTTGGGAGCAAGACCATGTTCTTCCATTTTGGCCAAAACAAATTGGTCGATAGGGTTTTTGACCCAGTTTTTTTTGCTTACCCCCGGCAACTCCGATTTTTTGGGCAAGATAAAAGCCCAGTGCGGTTTGTACTTAGCTCCTTGTTTGATCCATTTTTTGATAATTTGGATTTCTACTTGGGTCAATTCCAAATTAGCCGAAACGGGGGGCATGATTTCCGAAGTATCGGTAGTGGTGATGCGGCGAAAAGCTTCCGACAATTCCAGGCTACCAGGCACGATGACGTGCGCTTTTGGATCATCCTTGAGCGCGGCGTAGGCGCCTTCTTCGGTATCCAAGCGGAGGTTGGCCTGTCGTTTGTTGGCATCGGGGCCATGACATTTGAAACAGCGGTCGGATAAAATGGGGCGGATATGGTAATTGAAATCCACGACATCGGGTATCGGATTGTCGGCGCCGGCGTTTTTGGAACGACTCCAATACGCAAAAAACAGCGTCAGCCCAAGAATGGACAAGCCGATTACGACGACCCGATTTTTTTGTAGGTAATTGATAGCTCTGTTGGACATATAATTTGAAATTAGCCCTTTGTCACAAATATAATTATCCTAAGCAGCAATTGGTTAAACTTTTTGAAAAAAACCGTGGCGCCCGACAATTATGATTGGTACTTGCCCTGAAATTCAAACGGGGTATAGAGCACAATGCCCTCCATACCCCGTTCGAAAATAAGCTTCCAACCGAAGAGTGTGTTTGGATTTTTAGTTCGCAAGCGAAAATGAGACAAAATTTGCACCAACGAGGCGCGAAAAACGTGGTACATCCCGACAAAGTCGGGAGAGTGTACCCCGACTTTGTCGGGGCAGGTCAGCGCTACATGAGTATTTTCGCAACGAAGTTGGGGTGAATTTTGGCCATTTGCAGCGCGAATAAAAAATCCAAACACACTCTAATGTTATATCAATCCGCTACCGAGAAAGTCACGGTATAGTAAGTACCTTTCTTGACGATTTCGATTTGGTTGAGCTCATCTTTACTCGTTATGATGATGCTCAGCGGCGAGGCTTTATATTTGTTTTGGTACACTCCTGTTTCTTCCTTGTACAGCAATTTTGCCAGCAGGTATACTTCCTCCAAACTCATCAAAGTGACTGGAATGGTGATTCCCGAAGTAACGCCGCCTTCAAATTGATACGAATCGCCAGACAAGCCATTGGTATACAAGTGGTACTCGTAGGTACTGGGAATGGTCATCGTCCCTTTGGGCGGTGTAGTGCTAGTTGATTTTTGAGTAAAAACACGTTTAAAATACTCAAACTCCATGTATTTCTCTTCCTTGGTAGGCGGGGAAATTTTGGAAAGAAAACCATCAAACGCAAATCCTCTTTGATTGCCAAATTGGATTTCCACCCAAAAGCCTTTGATGGTAAATCCAGTAAATTCATTGACTTGAAAAGCAATTTTCTTCAATGAAGTTCCTATCACTTTCACTTTGGAACCGTAGGGGATATTGGACAACTTCGCCGATTCTTGCGCGGGTTTTTCCCTTAGATTCAATCCGGATACAGCCCAAACATACAATTCATCGCCAGTTTTGTAAGCGCCAATGCTCTTACCTAACACTGGTAAAAAAGCAAGGGCTAACAATAGGATCAGTGTCTTCTTCATTTTGGTTAATGGTTATTTTTTTGAATAAATAAGCGTTCCTACCCTATCCCATCAATATGACCCAAAATAGCGCCGCAAAAACCATTCCCCAGTCAACAAAATCAAAAGCAAAGCAAACAACCAGCGCATATTGATCAAAGAACGGGTGGTGGTATTGGTATAAATGATCGGTTTTACATTGCCCTGGGCTTTGATCAAATCAGGGAGTTGGCTCATTTGATCGGGGCGGATCATTTTTCCGCCAAAACGCTCGCTAAGCAAACGCAGCAAACGGTGATCAGCGGTTGTTTCATATTGTTCCAACTGAATGGGTTCGATGCTAAATTGGCCTTTAAAAGTCAGTTGCTCGCCATTGACATTGGTTTTTGCCTCGAAACGGTAATTGCCTACCGGTAAGGTTCCTGCATTAAGGGTATAAGCTTTACCAGATTTGTCGAAGGTATAGGTATAATCTTTGCCTCGCCCGCCGGTGATGACGATTTGCACATCGGGTTCGTTGAACAGTTCGTAGCTTTTGTTGTAGAGTTCTGCGTCAAAAAAGACTTGCTCATTCTCCCGGAAGATGTTTTTGTTGACATTGACCCGGAATTTTCGCTTGTCTTCTTTTACGCCCAAGTATTGCACCACTTTGCTGATCATTTGATCAAATACATCGTGATTTTCATCTTGTAAGAAATTAAACAAACGCCATCTCCAAATGCCTTCCGCCAAGAGCAAACCGGTACGCGCGCCATTGGTTTCACCAAAAACCAGCAAAGGATATTGGGTATCAATTTTGCGGATGCGCTGGTACATCAGCACCTGAGCCGATCCGCCCGCTTTAAACTCGCCAAATGGCGCTTGAATGGGCGGAAACGTCCCCAATTCCTTGCGCAAGTTTTCATCAATCAAAAACAGGGAGAAATTGCCCGCCAAGGTGGCTTGAACATCATTGGTATTGCGTCCATCCGATTGAATACTTACCAAATTTTGCAAACGGTTCAATGCTACCAAATCACTTTGTCCGCCAGCTATAAACAAGCGCGGAATCCGGTTTTTATCCAAAACACTCAAAACGCCGCTCAAATCAACGCCTTTTCCTGGCAATTGATGCAGCACCACAAAATCGTAATTGGCAATATTTGCTTTGACGTTGTCGCGAATGTAAGACACATCCACTTGGTAATTTTTATTGGCTTCGACGCTTTCCCGAATTGCCCCCAAATCAGGGTGCGGCGAATTGGCGAGCAGCAAGATTTTTTGTCGAGCGTCCAACACGTCGATGAAAACGTCTTGTACGTTATTTGCAGTAGTTGCTTCGCCCGGTACCTTGTTCAAAACCAGTCGGTAATGTTGCACGCCAGGTTGATCGGCGCTTAGCACCAATTCGCGGGTAGCAAAAAAGTCGGCCCGGTCAATCGACAGTGCCGATTGCTGAATCTGCTGGTTGCCGTTTTCCCCTACCTTATAAACCGATACATTACTAGCGGAACCCGCACAATTGATAGCGCCAATGTCCATCTGTACGCTAAACTGGTCGCCGAGGTAAACGATTTTATTGTAAAACGCCCTTTTCAGGATCAAATCTTTTTTTGGAGTAGTATCGCCAAGCGCTACGGTGTAAATAGGTATCGCATTTTTTTCCGCCAAATAAAGCGGGTTGTTGCCCTCGTTGTAGATCCCGTCGCTAGCCATCACGATAGCGCCAAGGTTATCGCCGCTGTACAGATCAGTAGCAGTGGCGAGCATATCCGCTAAATTGGAGATTTTGTCTTTGTAGACGGTATCCAATCCCTCGCGAACTGTCGCGCCAAAAGAAAAAGATTTGACTTCATAGTCAGCGCCTAATGCCTGGGTCAGCGCATTTAGTTTTTCTTGGTAAGCCTTGCGTTTTGCGCCAGGAAGCGCATTGCGGACAGATTCCGACACATCTTGAGCAACCACGATGATGGGTTTGCGGGTAACGGTTTCTTTGTACCGCAACAAAGGCGACAACAAAAAAGTAGCCAAAAAGCCTACTACCAAAAAGCGCAGCACACCCATCAGCCAGCGCAACCAAGGGGGTTGTTGCTGAAAAGTAGTATCGCGGTAGTATAAGAACAGGGCGTATCCCAATCCCAGCAGAAAGCAAAAAATCAAAAACCAGGTAGGGTAAGCAAATGTCAGTCGGTTCATTCAAAAAATTATTGCGGTTCAACGCCTGCAAAACTACAGGTTATTGCGTTTCCTTAGGTAATAAAATCTGTAATCAACTAGATCACGACATCTCGTATCTTTACAGAACGGCACCATATTACTAGACATTTTCGCTTTGATTGCTCGTCAAACCTTCCAGGTCTTCGAGACCTGGAAGGTTTACGCATCCCCAAAATTTAAAATGTCCCGTAATCTGGAATGGCACACAAATTAAAAATAATTCGGTTGCCAAAAACTTGCTTTGTTACAAGAATGTTAAAAGTAAGTTACGATGGCCTATTTTAAGTATTTTTCGTCGCAAAATAAAACGCAATTTTTATGAAAAAATGGCTTGTGTTATTGATTTTGAGCATAGCGGTGGTTCAATCCACTCAGGCGGCCTATATCTTGCTTCCAATGGATGCGGAATCACAAAAGGATCACTTGAAAGCATATGGCATTACTTACTGGGTGATCAACAACGGCTCCGAAGCCTGGTGGTTGTTGAATTATCGCGGTGGAAGTTTTGCTTTTGTGCACAATAAAGTCTTTGAAAAAGAATGTCTTACCCGTGGCGTAAGTTTTCAAATCATCCCCGATGCGCAATTCAATGCAATTTTAGCGGAGATCAACAATCCGGAAGCGAACATGGAAGCCATGAAGCTGGAAAAAGCGCCGAAGATTGCCGTGTACACCCCCGACTACAACCAAAAAGGGGAACGCGTACAACCTTGGGATGATGCGGTTACCATGGTGCTGACCTACGCCGAAATACCTTATGATGTGATCTACGACACTGAAGTGATGGGCGACAAACTGGCGAAGTACGATTGGCTGCACTTGCACCACGAAGATTTCACCGGGCAATATGGTCGTTTTTACCGCTCCTACCGCGATTACCCTTGGTACCGCGAAAACCAAAGGCGCTCTGAAGCTTTGGCCAAAAGCTTAGGTTTTAATAAGGTTTCCGAATCCAAATTGGCGGTAGTGAAAAAAATTCGCGAATTCGTAGGCGGCGGCGGTTTTATGTTTGCCATGTGCTCGGCCACCGATACCTATGATATTGCTTTAGCTGCCGACGGCGCCGATATCTGCGCAGAAATGTACGATGGCGACGCATCTGATCCAAACGCGCAATCCAAATTGGATTATAGCAAAACCTTTGCTTTTAAAGATTTTGTTTTAACCAAAAATCCCTTAGAGTACGAATTCTCTAGCATCGATGTAGGACAAAATCGCCCAATGAATCCCGATCAAGATTATTTCAACTTGTTTGATTTTTCTGCCAAGTGGGATCCCGTCCCTACCATGTTGACCCAAAATCATACCCGCACCGTAAAGGGTTTTATGGGACAAACCACGGCGTTCAAAAAAAATCAAATCAAATCTGGTGTTTTGGTTTTGGGCGATAACAAACCGGCCAATGAAGCCCGCTACATCCACGGTACTTTTGGTCGCGGTTTTTTCACCTTTTATGGCGGCCACGACCCAGAAGATTATCAGCACTTTGTGAACGATCCGGAAACCGACCTGAGTTTGCACCCCAACTCGCCCGGTTACCGCTTGATCCTCAACAATATTTTGTTCCCTGCTGCTAAGAAAAAAGAACGTAAAACCTGATTAGGAGCGGGTAAATGCTAAATGCTAAATGCTAAATATCAAACTCTAAATACTATGTTTAACTGGAGAATTGTTCTTAGTCTTTTGCTTTTCGTGATGGCATTTTTTGCTGGAGCGGCTTGGAAGGGCAACGACAATGGCGAAGATTTCGCCTCAGTTCAAGGCCCAAACCGAACCGTTGCCCCACGCGGGGATTTGACCAGCGAGGAGCAACACACCATTCAATTGTTTCAACGCGCCGCGCCTAGCGTTTGCTTTATTACAACTACGGCTGTGCGACGCGATTTTTGGACCCGCAACATCATGGAGATTCCACAGGGCACTGGTTCTGGTTTTGTGTGGGATCAACAAGGGCACGTGGTAACCAATTATCACGTAATCCAAGGTGAAGGTAACCGCGTAAAGGTTACGCTTAGCGACCGCACTTCCTGGGATGCCGACATTGTTGGCATCGCGCCAGAAAAAGACCTTGCGGTGCTGCGCATCAAGGCGGCCAGCAACAAGCTAACACCTATTTCAGTAGGCTCTTCGCAAGATTTATTGGTGGGGCAAGCGGTTTATGCCATTGGCAACCCATTTGGTTTGGATCAAACGCTAACTACCGGTATCGTAAGTGCATTGGGTCGGGAAATTCAATCGGTGAGCGGTTTTCCGATCCGCGATGTGATTCAAAGCGATGCGGCCATCAACCCCGGCAATTCGGGCGGTCCGCTACTGGATTCATCGGGCAGATTGATTGGGGTAAACACCGCTATTTACAGCCCTTCTGGCGCGTCGGCGGGAATTGGTTTTTCGATTCCGGTGGCCGTAGTGCGCTGGGTGATTCCTGAATTGATCCAATACGGAAAAATCAAACGACCATCATTGGGCATCGAAGTGCTGCCTACTGCCGAAAGTAAAGAGTACGATTTTGCCGGTCCGCTAGTGATGTCGGTAGTTAAAGGCAGTTCAGCAGAGCGTGCGGGTATCCGCTACACGCAACGCGACCGCAATGGCGATATCATTCTGGGCGACATGATCATCGCGATGAACGGAAAACCCATCAAATCCTATGAAGAGATGGTGTTGGAGTTGGAAAAATACGAAGCGGGGCAACAAGTCAAGCTAACCGTTAGGCGTGATAAACGCGAGCTGGTAATCCCGGTAACATTGGAAGAGAGCAAATAGCTTTGGCCTTCTTATAGGTAAAAAACGGGCGTCAACCACGAGTTGGCGTCCGTTTTTTATTCTGATTTAGGGTACCAACCACTCACCCGTCTCCTGTGGTTCTTGAAATTGTACGCGTTGATTGCCTGCTCGATCCAGGTTCAGCGCTTCCCAATGAGTGGTTTGAAAAGTCAACACTGCAAAATTCGGATAAGCGTATTCCGTTTCGGCTAAAGCCATATCATCCCGCCAGAAATCGGGCAATCCTGATCCTTCATTTTCCAAAACTGTACCTGGCCCGCTCGTTGTCGCGTAGGTTCGTCGCCCCCAAACGGGGAGTTTTTGCCAATACGCCTGCGTCACCGCATCTTGATGATGTAGCGTTACCGATCCGTATAATACCATCTGGAATTTATGTTCTGGATGGTAAAATAAAAGCGAAGCCATTGGTGATTGTTGGAGTAAGGCAATTTTTGCAGATCGCAGATCGGTAAAAAAATACAGTTTTTTATCCGCCATTTCTATATTCCGTAGCACCAGGGTGCGCAGATGAGGAGCGCCAGTATTTGCCGAAACGCCCAATACCGGAGTACGCAGCGGGTCGGTTGATATTTTTAAAGCTTCATTCAGCAAATTCCAACATCCGGAATAGGCTTCAGACAGGTTCGACCATCTTTCCATAAATTTTTTCAATTTTAACAAATCATTTAGTTACTCTACTTGCGAAGTACGTCAAAAGGTTGTTCGTTTAAAAGAAAGCGAATACAAGCTCTAAAGATTTCATTTTCAATTAAAATCATTTATTTATTTATTCGAAAATGAAAAAATATTCACTTACTCTTGTGACTTTTTTCTGGGCATCGAGTCTAAAATAGGTAAACAAAGACAAGTACGAGAACAGAAATTTCCATTGACTTAGTTATACTAGTAACAAACATTATAAGAGTTTAATATGGGTTTTAGGTGTTTTTAGAGAGGGGAACTTTAAGGTTCTCCTCTTTTTTCAACCCTTGAATTCGTATTCTAAAAAAGTGTCTATAGGTTTTCATGATATCAATATGGGTTTTAGGTGTTTTGTAGAGGGAGCTTAACGGCTCCCTTTTTTGTTGTTTTTACCTGGAAGGCGCTTTTTTTCGGATATAGATTTGACGATCGTCTGACCATGAATGATTTGCTTAGGATCTTTTACCTTAGCCAGCGCGTGCACTTGTGCCTCCATCAATAAGGTCACCATGTAGTCTTTAGGAAAAGAATCAATGTCTTTTACTACGATGTATCGGTATTGTGTTCCCTTGCCTTGCAGCATTTTTTCTGGATCAGTAAGCGCCGATCCCCAATAAAAACCAAAGTGGACTTGATACGTACTTCTTCCAACAGCAATGGTGCTAAAAAGATGGCCTACTTTATCGGTAGGCGACCAACCAAAAGCTACTGCATTGTAATTGTCATAAATCAATTCATTGGCCTCAGGAAATAGATCCCAAACAAAATCGCGCAGCCAAAGCGCAATTTCTTGGGTTGAGTCCGGAAAAGGCTTTAGAAAAGTAAGTAAATCCTGATTTTGGTCTTTGCTCATCTCTATCAAGTATTTATACCCTTAAAATTAAACAAAATTCGGTCTTGAAGGCTAACTTTGAGTCTCTATTTACCAAACCAAGCTGCTATGATTGAGTTATTTTTTGCTGCTTTAGGCGCTTTGTTTTCTGTAGTAAACCCCTTGGGGGCTGTTCCTATTTTTTTGGCCATGACGCCGCATTATACCATGGCGGAACGCAACACCACTGCCCGCAGTACTGGAATTTATTTTGTCTTGATTTTGCTGTTGTTCTTTTTTGCCGGCACTTACATTTTGGGCTTTTTTGGCATCAACCTCAGTGCCATGCGTTTGGCAGGCGGTATGATGATTGTAAGTTCAGGATACGGATTATTGAGTGGTAAATTTGAGGAAAACCGCGCCATCAATGATAAAGTAGCTGCCGAAGCGCTGGAAAAACAGGATATCTCGTTTGCTCCATTGGCAATGCCCTTGCTTTCCGGGCCTGGGTCTATTTCTTACTTGATCACCCAGTTTAACGAGCATGATACCTGGCCAGAGCGTAGCGTTATCGCCCTGGTCATTGTGGTATTGGGCATTTTAGTATTCCTCATATTAAGATCGGCACCTTACCTCTACCGCTTGTTGGGGGAAGCAGGTTTAAAGGCTCTTTCCAGAATCATGGGTTTCATTGTAATGTCACTCGGAGTGCAATTCATCATTGAAGGCGGGATTAAACTGGCCAAAACATTTATGGCGCATTAATTTTAACGTACCAGCATCACCTCTCCTTTCAACAATTCCTTAGTGCCATTGGCCAGTTCTACCTCGGCGTAGTACACGTATACGCCGGGGTTCATGGCTACGCCTTTAAAAGTTCCATCCCAGCCATAAGTCGGGTCATTGGGTTGAAACTCTTGATAACCATAGATATGCGATCCCCAGCGATCATAAATCTGGAAAGTGTGGATTTTTTTGACTTGCACACTGGAATACACCGTCAGCACATCATTGATACCATCACCATTGGGGGAAAAAGCGGTGGGAATATACACAGGCGATTTTGTATTTACCCTGACGGTCACGAAATCTATGGCGGTACACCCATTGCTGGCGGTAACGGTGATGCTGTAAGTGGTAGTTATCAAAGGACTGACCTTTTGCGCTACGCTGGCGATGTTGGTCAAAACCCCGCCATTGGAAGCCGACCAACGGTAGGTTTTGATGCTATCGACGCCTATTTGCGCCTTGAGGGTGAGCGTGTCGCCCAGGCGGATTTCTCGATCAGCACCCAAATCAACCGAGATACTAGATGGTGTTTTGAGGGTAACTGAAGTTGACCAGGAACAGCCGTTGCGGTCTTCTATTTTTAAGACATAATCTCCGGGAGCGATACCCGCCAGAACATTTGCACTTCCTTGTACCACATTGTTCAAAAAATAAATAAACGGCCCTACTCCACCCACAATGCTATCAATGCGAATGCTTCCCGCAACTTGAGCGCCACAACCTGGCTGTTGAACCTTAAATACTGCGCGTTCAATTCCTGGCTCAGAACCCGTCACTACCAATACTTTGCTGGCCGAACAGCCATTAAACCCGTCGGTCACTTGTAATTGATAAGATCCAGCGGCATTCACGCGCGCGATGACGCTTTGGGTTCCGCCAACCAAACCAGTTCCAGCAGCCGAGGTCCAGCGGTATTGCAAACTGCGGCCTTGCGAGGCATTGCCGTTCAAATCCACGGTAGGGGAATCACAACCCAAAGAGCCGACCAATCGCGCGTTGGCTACTGGTTTGATGGTATCGGTCAATACTTGAATGGAATCCTTGGAGGTGCAACCATTATTGGGATTGAAAAGATTGAAGTAGTATTTCCCCGCTGTTTTTACCGTTAAAACATAACCAGTATCGGGCAACATCCCGCTTTTGGCAGCCTTCCAGGTGGTCAAAAAACCCTTCCCTCGGTCTGAACTTCCGGCATCAACGGTAACTTGTTTCTGAACACAAGTTAGCAGGTTAGTAGCGCTCAGGTTGATTTTTGGTAAAGCTTGGTTGGCGCCTACCTGTACATCCAGCGAATCTTGACAACCCGTAATTTTATCCATGATCAGCAAACGATAGATTCCACTGCCTTTGGCAATTACCTTGGGATCTACCGGCGTGCCGATTACTTGTCCGCCGCTCAAAGGGATCCAAAAATACCGCAAGCCATAACCATAAGGTGAAGTACTCGCGCTGGCATTAAGGGTAATGGTATCCCTCAAACAGGTTAGTTTTAAATTGGCAGCATCGGCCACCTGAATTTGGGGTTTACCCGTCTTGTTGTCAACCCGTACTGCATCTGCACCAAAACAACCGTTAATGGGATTGCGCACCGTCATAACATATATTCCCGATCCGCTTATAACGGGGTTTCTGGTCGCGGATCCGCTTACTATTTGCCCGCCATTGGCCGACCATTGGATGCTGGGATTGATGTTATTCGGTAAAAATGAGCCCGCCAATTGCAAACTATTCCGAGCACAAGTAATCGCGGTATCCAAACCCGCATCCACAATCGGTTTCCGGTTGTCGGTAATGATGGTCACACTGTCTTTGGCCGAACAACCATTGCGGGCGTTGACCACCGAAAGCACAAAAACGCCCCCACTTAACACCTTGGCTTGCAGCAGGGTATCACCAATGATGGGAATATTTTTAGTATTGGTCCATTTGACCTGCAAGGGCGCATTATTGGCGCTTACTTTGGGCTGTAGCGTCAGACTGGCGGCAGAGCAATCGATGGTATCACGTGGCCCGGCATCAACAATCGGCGTTTCGCGGTCGTTGGCAATTTGAACTACGGCGCGGTTTTTGCACCCATTTACCGAGTTGGTCACTTCAAAAACATAGGATCCTGGTCGATTTACCTTTATGCTTAGCAAATTAGGAAAACAACCCAACGTATCGCCATTTGCCCCCAAACTACACCACCGCGCTTGAAAATTACCGCCAGTTGGTAACTTGCCCAACAACACAATTTGGGAATCGCGACAGGTCAAGTTTTGATTTGGAATTGGGGCAATGGGCGGTAAATCGATGCTAGCCTTTACTTCCGTGATATCGGTGCGGCTACACCCATTGCGGCTGTCTATCACGCGAATTTGGTACAAACCAGGCGCATCTACCACCGGATTTACCGAGGAAGCTCCCGCCAAAATACGCCCATTTTGTAAGGCTTGCCACTGAAATCGGATCCCGGCGCCTAATGCCGAAAGCGACCCATCCAAGGTTACTCTTTGATTGGTGCAATTGAGATCCTGATCCGTTCCTGCATTCGCGCTGGGCGAAAGGGTATCCAAACCAACAAAAGTAGAATCAACAATCAAACAGCCATTGCGTAAGTTAATGACCTGCATTTTATACAAACCCGTATTGACGGCCACATACCCGGTGTCAATTCCCTTATAAACTGGAGTACCAGATAAGAAACGGAGGCTATATTTTTTACTGATTTCAATGGAGTCAATCCAGCTTTTTTTGCCAAAAAGCGGAACCGATTTTTTGTCGCAAGTCAAATTATCAAATGCAGCAGCTTTAAAATCGGGTACCGAAATATCTGAGGTGACTTGAATGGTCAGCGAATCTTTTAATCCCAGGCTGTCAACGACTAAAACGCGGTAGATACCTGGTCGATTGACAATTGGTGTTGTCGTTTTATCGCCAGATACAAATTGCCCGCCAACTGTTGTCCATTGCACTTTACAACTGGGGCAGGGGTCACAAAAATTGATGCCTAATTGGGTTTGCGGACGTGCGCAGCTCAGCGTTGTCGGCGTTACCGACAGGCCAATACAGGGTTTACAAGGCGTTACGGCTTTGATGACAATGGTATCCGAAACAACGCAATTGCTCTGAAGGTCTTGGGCGGTAAGAATATACGTGCCCGCTCCGCCAATATTGACATTAAGGCTATCGGCTCGATTGAGGATTTTGGGTCCTTGCCAACGGTATTGATAAGTTCTGGTTTCTGGTATGACCAGCGCTTTGAATAGAAAAGTATCTTTTGCACAGGGTATCAGCGGGGTGCCAAAACGAATTTCAGGTAATTCGGCATCTCGAGCGACTACTACCTTATCGGAAGCCAAGCAACCATTTGCAGTATTGACCACTTCCAAAATATATTGACCAGGAAGCTTAACGTTGACTTTTAGTGTTGTTCCTAGGGTATCGCCGTTGCTATCCGTCCAAAAATAGCGGATGTTGGGGCCTTGGGTCGACAATTGACCGTTCAGCGTGGTGATGCGATTGGAGCAACGTAGCGTATCGGGCTGACCAGCGTTGGCGACCGGGATTTGGTTGTTTTGCGCCACCCTTACTTTCACCGTATCACTCAAATTCAAATTAATGTTCGTTACCACCAAGGAGTAAACTCCACCACAACGCACCGTAACGGTGGGTAAATCCCTCCGCCCAGCAAAACAGGTAGTATCCTTTGCCAACCACAAATAACGAATGGCCAAATTTGAGGTCGATTTCGATCCATCTAATTTTACCAGCGATTTGCTACAAGTCAAGGTATCAGGCAGCAGTACAACGGCATTTGGTATGCAGTCCAAAATGACGGTTACTTCAGCGGTATCCTGACAGCCCACCGACGTATTTTCAACGATCAATTGATAAAGACCGGGTTTATTGACCGATTGCTGGGGAAACTGCCCAATGAGCTGTCCTTTAAACAACCATTTTAGGTTACCGCCAGTAGATGCGCTGCCATCCAGGGTGGCGGTACCAGAAAGACAATTGATGTTAACTTTAGTGGAATTGATGACGGCATTGGGCGTGGTTCCGTTAGTGACAACTCGAATGGTATCTTGGTTGACACAGCCGTTGGCTAAGTCTTTTACCTGCAATTGATACCGCCCGGCGCACTGTGCAGTGAACTGACTGGCGGTTGAATCTCCAAGAATACAGGGTCCCTTCCATAGGTATTCCAATTTTGGGGTAGTACCCACTGCAGTAACACTTACCACTACCGAGCGCAAGCCGCAGCTCAATGCCTGCGGCTGTTTGATGTTGATGCTGGGACGAATTTGGTCGCTACTCAATTCCACACTATCCGCGGCGCTACAACCATTGGTGGTATCGGTAACCATGATGCGGTACATGCCTGCCGAACGCACCACCGCAAAAACACTATCGGTGCGTGATACAAAACGCCCATTGGGTGAAGACCAATCGTATACAAAGCTGCTTCCGGTACTCGTTATAGCGCTACCCAAGGAAACTTGACGGTTGTTGCAATTCAAAGGCAGCGGCTTATCAATGGCGACATCGGGCGCAACTTTATTCAAAGTGACAATGACAAAATTGGAATCCAAACAAGAATTGGCGCGGTTGGTAACAATCAACGTGAAGCGACCTTGCCGAGCTACTTTAAGGGTAATTGCGGTATCCGCTTTGGTTGTACCCGGACCATTCCAACGGTAGCTGATCGTTGGCCCCTGGGTAGAAGCTGCACCATTGAGCGTAATCAATGGATTTTCACAGGTCAAGGTTTGGCGGGTACCCGGTACTGCCCGCGGCCGATTGGCATTAGTGGTGACAGCAACACTGTCTAATGCGCTACAGCCATTAAACCGGTTAGAAACCACTAGGCGATAGGTTCCTTCACAACCAGCTTGGGCCGTAGCCGTATTGGAACTGCCGATGACGCAGGTGCCTGTCCATTGGTAAACATAAGGCGAACCCTGGGATGAACCTGTTCCATCTAAAGTGACGCGGTTGAGCGTACAGGTCAACTCTTTCGTTGGTCCGGCTTTAGCAATGGGCGCTACAATGTCTTTAACGACTTTTACCGTTGCGCTGTCGGTACAACCATTTTTGGGGTCAAGAATCAACAACTGGTAATCGCCAATGGTATCGACTGTGGCGTTCAAGGTGTTGCCACCGCTGAGAATTCGGCCATTTTTGGTACGCCATTGCAACACAGCGCCTGCCGGAGTCGTACTGCGACTACCGTTCAAAACAACCCTATTTCGTATGCAATTGAGGGTGTCGGCCACCGCGATGAGCGCTTGCGGTCGATCGGCTCGTTGGACTACTTGCACCGCGCTATTGCGGTTGGCGCATTTCCCGCGTACGGTGATGACTTGTAAAAAATAAGATCCGGGGGTTGTCACCCTAAATATAGGCTGGTTGCCAATGGGATTTCCGCTAGCATCCTCCCAGCGGTAAGTGATTTTACCCTTGGGGAGCGAGCTACTACCATCCAATACCACTTGTGAACGGGTACAAGTAAGCGTATCCACCCCGGTGATGATGGCGCGCGGCGTATCCACAGCTAGGATCAATTGTACCAAACTATCGCAACCCGTACCTGAGGTAAGACGCACTTGATATGTTCCGGCTAGGGAAAAGGTTTTTGTCCCAACTTGAAAACTACTGCCCTGACAAATGACGGTATCAATGGAGGTTTTTATCGCCGCTCGAACTGCCAAATTCAGGGTGATGATGCTATCGCAATTTGCTTGAGTGCGTAAAGTGGCGGTGTATTTGCCGGCAGTTTTAAATACCTGAGTACCTATTTCTAACGAATCGCCAAAACACAAAGTTCGATTCAGAGTAACCCGCTGTATTTTTCCCACTGTCAAATCAATCCCCAGCAAGCTATCACAACCCGCGGGGTTATCAAAAGTGACGTAATACCGACCGGAAGTTTTAAAGGTTTTTCCGCCAATCACCAAAGAGTCTCCCTCGCAAATCGAGCGGCGTACAATGGCGGTATCAGGACGAGGAAAAATGGTCACTTGAAAACAGGAATCCGACAATACCCCGCAAATGGTAGAATTGAGCGCCACCAGGTTTTTGCGCAATGTATCCAAGCGCAACGTACCGTTGGGAGGCGGCAGGTTGTTTTTGTCTTTTTTCAAATACGACAACCCGCATACCTGGTAGGTTCCGGCCGGTAGTCTGCGTAGATCGGGTATGGAATCATAACGCAGCAACACTTGATTACGTCCCACGGCATACAAGTAGCCATAAAGCGTAGAATCCGGTTTTGTACCCGAGTAAGTTACTTTATTGGACAATTTTAAGCTATTGTCGGCCTCGCAAGCGGAGATATTGAGCGGTTTGGGCAATACGCCAGCATCGGCAAAACAACAACGTTGACCAAGACGATCACAAAAAACGATGTCCACGCTTTGCAAACGCCCATTGATCAAGGTACTGGTGGGCGAAGTTTTAATCTTTAACTTCCAGGTGCCGTTCACCGGCCCTTTGTTGAAGTCTTCCAAACACCCCAAGTAGGGATAGTAGGTTCCGGAAAAATTACCCGGCCCAAAACGGTTGATGTTGTTGTCCCACTTGGATTGATAAGGCGGATCAGGGTTGGCAGTCGTTTTGCAGGGTACAAATTGGACGTTCCAGGAGTTGCCCAGGGTGATGTAGTTTACGGTACTATTGGGGCCAATGAGTTGAACCGTTTGTCCGGCGGGAGAGATGAGCCACACTTCAAAATCGCCGATCGATTGGTGCAAAAAATTCAGTTTCACGCCGCAAACACCCTGCTTAGCGTTTGCCAAACTATTATTGACCACGCCAAAAACATCCAGATTAAAGGTGGTGGAATCATTAAAAGGAATGGTTTGACGGCCAATAGGGCAGTTTTGCCCAAAAAGGCCAATCGGTATTAACAAAACCATCCACAAGAATACGCGTCTTCCCATGAGTCCAAAAGTACTTAACCTGCCTGTATTTGATTTGAAAAAGGTGTTGCCTTCCGAGGAAAAACAATGCGGATACCCTTAAATAAATTGTGCTTTTTAATTGGCCCAACAAATATATTTTGATCCGAATAGATATAAGAGCTTATTCTGGAATCTACTTCGCGCTGCAAATGGCTAAAATCCACTCCCATTTCGTTACAAAAATGCTCATGTAGCGCTGCTACACTCCGCTTTTCGCGCCTCATTGGAGTGAATTTTATCTCATTTTCGCCAACGAAGCAGATTCCAGAATAAGCTCTAAACGCCACAGCACGTTGTAATGATATATAACTTGGTTACGAGTTCGAAAGATCTTACATTCGTACCAACAAAATTAGCATTTTGCTGCAATCCATCTGACCAATACGTATTTTCACTCAAAAGTCGATAAAACTTAAGTACACCGTACGGCATTTTAGAATGTGTTTGGATCTTTCGTTCGCAAACGAAAACGAGTCAAATTTTGCAGCGCGAATAAAAAATCCCAACACACTCTTTGAAAATTAATACATCTTTGTAGAGCAAAATCACATCCTATGCGCAAATTATTGGTTGGAATTTTTTGTATGTTCTTAGCCATCATGGCTCATTCCCAAATTCGTCGTACCGTTCCGGGCGGACCGCCTCCGGCCAATTCGCGTACGACTACCCAAGGCACCCGTAAAAGCGATCCGCATATTTTTGACAATACCGGACCGATTTGGTGGGGCGGCAACTTCCAGTTGGGATTTTCAGGCTTCAATGGCATTTCTTCGCTACAATTTGGTTTAGCGCCCATGATGGGTTACAAACTCACGCCCCGTTTTTCGGTAGGCCCACGCGTGGGTGGGGTTTTGTCCTATTTCAGCTACCGCTACGCAGGCACCAAAGTCAGCGTTTCGCCGATCACCTGGTCGCTGGCGGGTTTTGCCCGTTATAAATTCATCGATCAGCTGTTTGGTCATGCCGAATACGAGTACCAAAACCAAGCCATCGTTCTTAGTAATGGTTACAACCTCGAAGTGGCGCGCGTAGCCCGCAACAATATGTACCTCGGTGCCGGTTATAGCTCCGGTTTTGGCGTCAATCGCGGCGAAATCCTGGTGCTCTACAACCTGAATCGCAGCTCTACCTTGGGTTCTTTCCAATCGCCGATCACCTTCCGCTTTGGTTTTACCCATAATTTTTAAGCAAAAAAGATCAGGAGCACCTACCAAAAATCATACTACTGGACATTTTAAATTTTTGGCGAGCTGTAAACCTTCCAGGTCTTGGAGACCTGGAAGGTTTTGCAACCCCTCTACAGAAAAATGTCCAGTAGTATGACCAAAAATACACTTTGGCTAGGTGCCCCTAATCTTTTTATCCTCCACGGAAAAAATCCCCCAGCCGAAGGCCTAAAAATCCGTGTCCAATCCTTTAAATCCGTGTTCCAATAAAAAATCCCCAGATCAGAACCCAATCTCCAATCCCACCAACACATTCCTCCCCGCCTGCGGATAATACCCCCGATCCAGCGCCGTTTGTTTGTCCACCTGGTACCGATACGACCAACCATTACTCGAATACTGTCGATTGAAAACATTTTGCAACCACACCGTCGCCGTTACATTTTTTAAGACCCTCCCACTGCGCCGGTACACCAACCGCAGATCCGTAAAAGAATATGCCGGAATCACATTGCTCAGATCAGAAGTATTGTCGATGAACTGCCGACTCACATAGCGCGTCAACCAGCTCAGGGTGATTTGCTGTCCACGCAACCACTGGGTATTTTGAAACGGAGAAAACGCCAATTCGCCGCCCGCCACCACATTTGGCGAAAACGACAAATCAGTATGCGTATGATCCACCTTGATGGAGCCCGTGGGCACAAAATCGGCATCGTAGGCATCTTGCTCCTCGGTGAAAGCCAGCACTTTATTTTTGCTAAAGGCTGCATTACCCTGTAAACGCAAAGCTTTGAGCAATTGCCAGCCCCCATTGACCTCAATTCCCATCCGATAACTCCGATCAATGTTGACCCGCAAAGCGGAACCTACTTCGTTCAAATTACCCCGCAAGGCCAGCTGATCGCGGTAGTACATGTGATAGCCATTGATTTCGATGGCGCCTTTGGCCCACTGGCGTTTGAAACCCAATTCCGTATCCAACATCCGCTCCGGTTTTGGCGGATTATTGGCCGCAGCATTGACGTAATCATCGCGGTTAGGTTCCCGCTGTCCCACCGCGGTGGAGGCAAAAATCGCCGTCTTGGGGTTGATTTGGTAAAAAAGACCGCCCTTCGGATTGAAAAAATGCAACTGATTGGAAATATTCAAGTTGCGCTGAAAAGCGTCAACCCCCTTGATGTCGTAGCCGATGCTGCGCATTTGCAGATCCACATAGGCATACAAACCCCTGGTCAATTCGTAATTGAACTTAGCGTAGACATTGGCGTCGGTTTTTAAGGAATTGCCATCGTAATAATGCAAAGCTGGGGAGATGTTGCCTTTGGCCGTCCAGGGCAATTTGCCAAACTGTTTGCCGTCGTATTGATTCCAGCCCCCGCCGAGGGTGATGTCCCAGCGGTTTTTGCGGTAATTCATGCTCATCACCGTACCATAAAAACCATTATCGAGCCACAATTGGCGCACCAAATCGGTCACCGTTTCAGTACCGCCTTCCAACAGGGGCGGCAACCCATAGCCCGATAATAGCTGGTCTTTTTTGTATTGCTCAAAATAACCCGCCCCTTTGGTGTAGTGCAAAGCGCCATTGAAATTCCAGTTGCTCCCAATTTTTTGGTTGTACAACAATTGGTAATGCGTTTGCTGGTAATGATCCACTTCATTGTCGTACGGCTTGCCCGGGCGTTCGGTACCCGCCGAGTTGTAGGTGCGGGTCGACCAATTGTTGACCAGATCGGATGGTACTCCGTTCCAAGCCTGGTAAGTGATTTCCTTACCCGAAAACACGTTGAAGCGCAGCAAATTGTTTTTGCCCACATAAGCCCCCGACACATAATACGCGTTCAAATTGGCCTGCGCACGATCAATGTACCCATTGGAGCTGATGCGCGACAAACGGGCATCCACTGAAAAATGCTTGTTGATCAAACCCGTTCCCAATTGGATGTTGCGCTTAAAGGTGTTAAAAGAGCCCACCGAAGTTGCGGCCGTAGCATAGGCTTTTTCCTGCACTTTAGCCGTATTCAGGTTGATGGAAGCGCCAAAAGCCGCCGCGCCATTGGTAGAAGTGCCCACCCCGCGCTGGATCTGTACATCGGCAGTAGAGGAAGCGAAATCAGGCATGTTCACCCAAAAAACTGCTTGCGACTCCGCGTCATTGATCGGGATACCGTTGACAGTGACGTTGATGCGCGTAGGGTCGGTGCCGCGGATGCGGATGCCCGTGTACCCGATACCCGTGCCCGCATCCGAGGTGACCACCGCTGAGGGCGTCCACTGGAGCACAAAAGGCAGATCCTGTCCCAGGTTGTTGGCGCTGATCTGTTTTTTGTTGAGGTTAGTAAAGGTCATGGGCGTGCGGCCGTCGGCGCGGGTGCTTTTCACCACCAGGCCATCCACCGAGTAGGCGCGTTCCTGCAGCACCAACGTAGGCGTTGCGCCATTGGAAAAATCGACTACACCCGAATAATCCTCAAAACCGAGATATGAAATTTGCAGTAGGTAGCGACCAGGCCCTAAATGATCGAGGGTAAATTGACCTTGTAGGTCGGTAGCGGTTCCCTTGTTTTTTTCGGGTAGCCACACGTTAGCGCCCACCAATGCCGAACCCTCTTTGTTGGTGATTTTGCCTACCAACGTCCCTTGCGCCCACGCGCTTACGCTCCCGAGTAGCAGCCATGCGGCTACCAGGATAAATTGCTTTGCCATCTTTTTGATACCTTCCAAATGAAACCATCGTACGCTCAAGGGGCTGGAACGACGTTACCTCTTACGCTATCAGGTGTAAGTACGCGCCGGCACGTGCTTACGGTTGATTGCGTAAGTACTCATTTTCCTTTCCGGAATTACCCGGCCAGGTGCAATGGGTATGATCTCAGCCCGTCGTTGCGAAAACGCAACTTGGTAGGGCACCCCAAATGAGAAAAATCAACGTTTATGGAGCCAACACGCTATGGTGTTTTATCGCTTCATAAGGTTGAGATTGCAAAAGTAATGGAGATCTTGGATTTTTTGGATTTTTTTTGCTACTAAATATTTTGTGCGATAAGGAAAAAAACACAAACCTAAATTGTATAAGAGCTTGTTCAGGTTTCTGCTTCGAGCTACAAATGGCCAAAATTCACCCCAATTTCGTTACAAAAATGCTCATGTAGCGCTGCTACATTCCGCTTTTTGCGCCTCATTGGTACGAATTTTAGCTCATTTTCGCCATCGAACCAGAATCCTGAACAAGCTCTAAGTTTAGCACCCCATCTTCGATGGAGTGGTTTGAAAAAAATGTAACTACAAATTGCGCAAATTAAAGTATGAACTCCTTTCGTGAAGGGCGCACAAACGCCAGTTTGTGCCCTAATTTGTGGAAATTTGTGTAATTTGTGGCTAAAAATTTCATTTTCTCATCGCCGAAGGCGAGGTGCTAAACTTTCACCCTAAATTTTAATAAAGATCCGTTTGCGGTACATCCAATGCAATACCCAGAACTGAATCGCCAAAATAACACTACCGCTGATTAAAGTTCGATAGCCGACGCCCAGCAGCAGGTCGTAATGCGCCCCCAAATGGATGCGAAAAGAGGAATCAATAAATCCAACGACCGTATGCGCCAAAACATACGCCGCGATAGAGTTGGCGCCCAAAATTGTAAAAAGGTAAAACCAACGCCCCCCCTTGGCCAGTTCAACGAGGTAATAGAATAAAGCGAGCAACAAAAAGCACCACCCGCCACTGAAAAGTACCCAGCTAGGCGTCCAGATGCGCTTCACTATTGGGCAAATGCCAAGAAAATGCAACAGCAAACCCGCCAAAAGCAGCACAAAGCCGCTCAGCACAAATCGACGCAAGTGTTGTTTATGGCCTTCAATGGAGTAGAGCCACTGACCGGCGATCAATCCCAAAATCATAGTACCCAGAGTAGGGATAAAGCTCAGCGTGGAATAACCGCCATCATTGAACCGAAAAGGGAGCGCTCTGGGAAATAAATTCATAAACCAACGATCAAACGCCCAGGCAGCATTGGTGTTTTTGTTCCAATGGGCAGCAAAACCATGCAAATGTTGCGGCCAATCAGGGCCAATTCCCGTCTGCGACCAATCAAAATTGGATCCTGGCAGCGGATACAGCGCAAACCAAGCCCAGTACCCCATCAAAATCAACCCCAAGGCAATCCAGTACCCGCTTGATTTGCCCATCCAGCCCAAGGCAAATAAAAAAACATAGCCGAGACCGATTTGCGTCAAGGTATCTTCAAAGGTAAAATTGGTTTGTTTGGCATATATCGAACGCAAAAAGATTCCCAAAGCTAT
Source organism: Saprospiraceae bacterium (assembly GCA_040401995.1). Taxonomy (GTDB): domain Bacteria; phylum Bacteroidota; class Bacteroidia; order Chitinophagales; family Saprospiraceae; genus Haliscomenobacter. The sequence continues at coordinate 34,455 of JBBANM010000026.1, read as the reverse complement.
CAGAATGAACGCCCGACGAAAAGTATGCATCCAAATAGCCAGCGTGCTTTGTCCGCTAAGTTGGCGGCTTGCCAAGGAAAAAGGTAAGGCCACCCCCACCAAAAAAGAAAAAGAAGGCTGAATGAGATCGTGCAGCGAACAACCTACCCATGGCACATGGCTTTGCTGAAATTGAAGCAGCTGCCAAAAAGCGCTGTTCGGAAAAGCTTTGGCCACTTGTCCAAACTCCCATACTTCGGCCATCATCAAAAACATGACGAACCCCCGGTAAATGTCTACCGACTCTATGCGCTGAATTTTAGGTGCTTCGGTCATTGCAGATTTTTTTGATCTAAAAATAAAGTATAAGTTTAGCACCCCCCATCTTCGATGGAGTAGTTCAAAAAAATGTAGCCACAAATTGAACAAATTTTCACAAATTAGGACACAAACTGGCTTTTGTGCACCCTTCACGAACAGCGTTCGTGCTTTAATTTGTGAAAATTTGTGCAATTTGTGGCTGAAAATTTGTTTTGCCGCATCGCCGAAGGCGACGTGCTAAATTTTCACCCGGTGTTTTTTTGCACCACAGATTCACAGATTCTTATCGCCTGCGGCGTAAGCACGATTCCACAGATTCCGCAACGCCCCATCTGTGGAATCGTGCTTGTGATGGAATCACAAGAATCTGTGAATCTGTGGTGAATTAGCATTTTTTTAAAAGAAAAACACCATTCAACATCTTCTATCTCAACACTTTAATATCCCAATATCCAATCAACCGCCTCTATCGCCTGCTTTAAACGCCCCTCTTGATCGGCGCCGCTGATCACGACAAAATTTGCGCCTTTAACCACTAATTCATCCCGATAACGCAGATACAACGCCGCCCGATCCGCCTCATTAGGATGCTCACGCAGGGGATCCCCTATCCAAGGAATATCGGGAGCACAAAGCAAAAACAAGGGATATTTTCGCCGCGAGTAAGCAGCAGCAATCCAGGGATCCACCCTGCCGTATTTCACCTCCGACCAGATTTTGATCACCAGCAATTCCGTATCACAAAAAAGGACATCCTTTGCTTTACGCGCGTAGCGGCGCTCCCACTCCATTTGGCGACGGGCAATGGTCAGCAAATCGGACTGCTCGTATTCGCGTGGTAAACGGGTCAAAAAATAGCGGGCATACTCTGGTACCCAGCTGGTATGGTAATGCGCCGCCAGCGCCGCACACAAGGTTGACTTCCCACTGGATTCGGGTCCGGTAACCGCAATTTTTAGCATCTGAAAAGATATTATGGCGTAAAAGTAAGGCCGACTCTTGGTCTTTTTGTTTTTTTGCTCAACCTTATGGTGGCAAAAAGAGTTTTACCTCTCATAAAAAGCAAAGATTAGGACACAGTTTTGCTTAAAGCAGAAAATTGTACTTGAGTTTGCAAACCCCGCCCTTTGCGAGGCTCGATTGGTTCAATTTTGAACAAAACCACAAGCCCCTTTGGGGGCGCTATATGGGTAGCAAAAGGTAGTTCGTCATTTTTATAGTCCTGTAGGGACGAAATATGGGTATTGCCTCTCTTAGGATACCCACATCACGTCCCTACAGGACTGTGGACAAATTTAGGGCTGTTTTCTACCCAAATAGCGCCCCAAAAGGGGGCTTTCGTTACGCGAAAAAAAACCAATCGCCCTACCCCACATGGGTCGAGGGTTCTGAGACCAACGCAAGATGCTCAATATCAAGAAAATTGCGTCCTGTTTTTAACACATAAAAAGAACGCCGATGCACGATATCGAACCCTTCTACCTGTGGCGAGATGATTACGTCGCTGCCGAAGATGATCGTTCCCCCTTTTACGGTCGGCAGTACAGCGAGTTTCATTTCACCAACAAGATCTACAATTACTTCATCCACCCGCAATGGGATGATTTTGGCTCGCACACCCTCTACCTCAAAGTGCTCTTTGCCGACTACGAGGAGGGCTACGCGATCATTGAATTCATCGGTGAATGGAACGACTGCCTCTACGACGACATCATGACCCTGAAACGCGATTTAATGGACCACCTCATTGAATCGGGGATCTATAAATTCATTTTGATCTGCGAAAACGTGCTCAATTTCCACGCCGGCGATGACGATTACTACGAGGAATGGTACGAAGACATCCGCGATGAGGAGGGCTGGATCGTTTTTGTGAACACCCTGAAACACGTGGAAGAGGAGATGACCGATGGGCGCCTGCAGTACTACACAAATTTTGGTCCGCCTTTTAACCAAGTCAATTGGCGGCCTTACAAACCCAAGGCCATTTTTGAAGTCATCGAAGCGATGGTGTATGGGGATTTTAAAAGGTTGAAGAAGGGGTAGCTTCCTCTTTCCCAGGGCTTCAGCGTGTGAGGCCACCCTCAAAGCCCTGCAAGGGCGAAATCCCCTAACCCAGGGTGCAGCCCAGGGGCTAAAGACGGCCCCTACCCTCTTTCCCAGGGCTTCACCCTGGGATGATAGATAGCGCCCCTGCAGGGCTATTTCGTGGGGCTTACGTCCTAAGTCCTGCTCTTTCCCTAAGGCTTACGCGTGTGGGCCACCCTCCCAGCCCTGCAAGGGCGTAATCCCCTACCCCAGGGTGTAGCCCTGGGAAACGCCATAGCGCTGCCAATCACCGCTTTTGCTCGCTTTGGGCGAGCGCGGTGATAGGCCGCACTATAGCGTTTTTCTTTTCTTTTTAGCTCACAGGAAGGCCGGAAAAGCAAACCTCCTAACTAGAGGGCGAGACGGAACCCAAGAAGGTTGAAGCGGTGCGCCGGCGCGTAGAAGTAGCGAAACGAGACGCGACAAAACCTGGCGGTGAGGCCCCAGCTACCGCCACGAAACACGCGGTAAGAGCCCGTACCAGCGCCACTAGGATTTGTCTGACTAGCACTGCTGTAAGTACCATGCCAATCCTGGCACCATTCCCACACATTACCGCTCATGTCGTACAAGCCCAATTCATTTGGTCTTTTGCCGCCTACTAAGTGGGTTTTGGAGCCTGCGTTATCAGTAAACCACGCTACCTCACTCAGTTCGTTGCCGCCTGCATACTTATAATTCTTGGTTTGCTGTCCTCCGCGTGCCGCGTACTCCCATTCTGCTTCTGTAGGCAAACGGTATTTTTTGCCCGTTTTCCCAGCCAGCCATTCACAATAAGCCGTGGCGTCATTCCAACTCACGTGGATCACCGGGTGGTTGTATTCTGCGGACGGCCGTATATTGCCAGCTATGTCGTGTCGCCAATTTATACCTTTCCTAAATTCCTTTGATTTCTCAGTCAAGATTAAGCTTGTACCTTCTTTTTCAGCATCCGTTTGGTAATTCGTCGCATCGATAAAAGCTTTGAATTCCCGCACCGTTACCTCATATTGCCCCAAGTAAAAATCACGCAAGGTCACCTGGTGGCTGGGTTTTTCATCATCAGAACAATCACTCCCTTGTTCACTGGTACATCCCATCGTAAAAGTTCCTCCGCGTACCTGCACCATCGCTGGCACAAGGGAATTCGGTTGCATAATCGGAGAATCAGATGTTGTAGATACTGCCTTAGGATCATACGCACTCCCTCCAAAATAAGGATAACGCGCAGCCCCAATCAGCTCGCGGATGCGCGTGAGCGAGAGCGCGTACGAAGCGGCTTTCTCATCCTCCAAAATCAGGCCAATGATGCCATTTTCAGTGAGCAAAGGCGCACCCGAGGTACCCGGCTGAATGGTTCCAATGATAAAATTAATCCGGTTGTTGCTGATTTTCGTGATTTCTCCAGCCAAGGGGCTAACCCAATCTTTGTTGTGCCCAATGAACCGCACTGCCCCATAGGCTTTGGGGGAGAAATCGGCATATTGCGTTTGCCATGACAAATCAGAAGGTTTGGGGAGTGTCAACAAAGAAAGATCGTCATCGCCCTCGAACCACGTTTCCTCCTCAGCGGGATATTTTCGGAGGCTGGTATAAAACTGTACCAGGATAGATTTTAAACCTTCTTGATTGTGAAGCACATGCCCGGCGGTAACAATGTAAAGCTTTCCATCTTTCTCGCCAGTGATAAAGCCAAAACCATTGGCGCTTTCTCCATTCGCAAATTTGGTGGTAATGGCTACGGTATTGGGTTTTAGGTTTTCTACGGCGGCAATGAGGCGCTCTTGCGCGGGCAGGCGCAGCGCATACGCGAGGGGCAGTAACAAAAATAGCCAAGAGAGGATTTTCGGTGCAAACACTTTCATCGTGAGCGTAGTTTTTGCCGAAAAATAAGGAAAGTATTTGGGATTGGGGGTAAAAAAGGCTTATGTACGATTGAAATAAGCTAAAACCCAAAAAAATTGGGCGGCAGAACCTTCAGGCGAACCCCCTTACCAATACTACCGCCCATTGCGCCCTTGTTGAGCGCCTTTTTGCCGCAATTTCACCTTGCGGACAGGACAATCATCTGTTCATCGGTAGCTATCCGGCTTTCCTGTGAGCTAGAGGGCGAGACGGAACCCCAAATTGTTGTTGCGGTTCGTCGGCGTGTTGTTGTTGCGATTCGAGACGCGACAATTCCTGGCGGTGTTGTTCCAGCTACCGCCACGATTCACGCGGTTAGAGCCCTACGATGATTGACCTTTACATTTTGACTTCTCCACTTGAACCGCGTAGCGGTGGCATTATTGTAGCAACGCAACATTGACAGCCGTTTAGAACCGCGTAGCGGTGGCATTTTAGCGAAATGATGTCACCACTACGTGGTTCTAAAAACCCTAAAACAACCCTTTTTCTATAATAATGTCACCACTACGTGGTTTTAAAGCGCTAAACCAACCCTTTTCCTACCATAATTTCACCACTACGTGGTTCTAAAAACCCTAAAACAACCCTTTTTCTATAATAATGTCACCACTACGTGGTTTTAAAGCGCTAAACCAACCCTTTTCCTACCATAATTTCACCACTACGTGGTTCTAAAAACCCTAAAACAACCCTTTTTCTATAATAATGTCACCACTACGTGGTTCTAAAGCGCTAAACCAACCCTTTTTCTACCATAATCTCACCACTATGCGGTTTGATTTATTGCGGATCAACGTTTACTAGACTTTGAAAAGTTAGCACATTTCTTCTCAACACCATCGAATCAGCATGCGCAGTAAAGGCGATCAGCGGTAACACATGTTGCTGACACCCCAATTCCGTCCACTCCCCTGAATGGTAGTGTTCATCGATCTGGTGCATTTTTTTGATAAAACGCTGTTTGCTTTTTTGCAACAAACGTATATGATGCGGCAAAACGCGATACCCCAGGAATGGCACCCCATTTTTGCAGCGGTTCAACATAACTGGTTTTAATTGACAATGTAGGTTTGATTCCAGGTATGTTTCAATGTCGCTTAAAATCTTTTTTAACTCGGCTTTATCGGAATGCCACAAAACCATATCATCCATGTAGCGGACGTAGCATTTGACCTTGAGCTCCTCTTTGATGTAATGATCCAAACCCGACAAAAAATGATTGGCAAAATATTGGCTGGTCAAATTGCCGATCGGTAGCCCCCGTTCTGGGGTGGCGGCATAGCTATCAATGATCTGAAAAAAGATACCCGTCAATTGCTCTTCCTTAAACAAGCGGTTCAATTGGCCTTTCAAAACGTTGTGATCGATGCTTTCAAAAAACTTGCGAACATCCAATTTTAAGTACCATTCCTGCTGATGAGTATAAGTTTTGGCACGGGCAATCGCCGCGTAAGTTCCTTTACCCTTGCGACTGGCATAGCTGTCAAAAATTTGGGCGCGTTCAAAATAGTCGTGGCAAACGTTGAGCAAAGCATGATGCAACACTTGTTCCCGAAAAGCGCTGGCACAGATTTGCCGCTCTTTGGGTTCGTACACCTTGAAATAGCGGTAATTCCCCACCGTAACCCGACCGCTCAGGATTTCCTCCCTCAGTTCCGCTAGATTGGTGTCTAAGTCGGCTTGATACTTTAAAATTTCCTGGGCATGTCTTTTACCTTTAGCCGCCTTCCAGGAAGCTAGATAAAGGTTGGCCGGTTCCGTAATGAGCGGCAAAAGTTGTTTAGCTTTTTTCATCGGCTTCATTTTCTACAAAATAGTGGCCATACTTTTCAAGCTTTTTTTCACCAATCCCTTTGATCTTTTTCATTCCCGCCAGCGTCAATGTTGGTAATTTGGCCATTTCGGCCATCTCCTCATCGATAAAAACGGCATAAGCAGGGACACCTTGCTCCTTTGCCACTTTCTTGCGAATTTCCCGCATCTTCGAAAACCGCTTAAAAGTGGCCTCGTCTAGCACCTCTCGATAATCAATCTTTTCTTTTGACTTATTAAAAGCCGAAAAGTCTTCGGTGTACTTAATGCAAAAAGTCCAAGCTACGCCTTGTGGCCCTTGTACAAAGTGCTGATCCACTTGAATGATTTTTTTAGAGCGCAAAAAAGCATTGAGCTCTTCCGTGATGGCTTCACCGCCCATGATGGGAATCGAAAAAATCTTGATTTGCATGGCCTATTTTTCTATTTTTTAAAAAAAATCGGAGCCCTGAGGCCACCCTCCCAGCCCTGCAAGGGCGTAATCCCCTAACCCAGGGTGCAGCCCTGGGAGAAAGCCAAAAAAATCGGGGGCCAAAGGCCCCACCTTGCCAACCGCACGTACGCTATAGCGCTGCCAATCCCCGCTTTTGCTCGCTTTGGGCGAGCGCGGTGATAGGCCGCACTATAGCGTTTTTTTCTTCTTTTTAGCTCACAGGAAAAGCGGATTAGCAAACCTCCTAACTAGAGGGCGAGACGGAACCCCAAAGAGTAGTAGCGGCGCGTCGGCGCGTCGTAGCCGCGACGCGAGACGCGACAATACCCGGCGGGGTAGCCCCAGCTACCGCCACGAATCACGCGGCTAGAGCCCGTACCAGCACCACTGGGATTAGCCTGACTACCACTGCTGTAATCTCCTTTCCAATCCTGACACCATTCCCACACGTTCCCGCTCATGTCGTACAAGCCCAATTCATTTGCCCTTTTTCCGCCTACTGGATGGGTTTTAGAGCCTGCGTTTTCAGTAAACCAAGCAACATCACCTATCGTATTGCTTCCAGCGTACTTATAACCTGCACTTTTATTTCCTCCTCGCGCTGCGTATTCCCACTCTGCCTCGGTAGGTAAACGGTAGTTTTTGCCCGTCTGGGAATTTAGTTTACGTAGAAAAGCTTGTATGTCATCCCAGCTTACTTGTTCCACTGGGCATTCATCACAGTTGGAAAATTTACTTGGGTTACTTCCCATGATTTTATTCCATTGCGCTTGCGTCACCTCGTATTTGCCTAGCTGAAAATCGCTTAACGTTACCCGGTGACTTGGTTTTTCATCAGTATCACAATCACTCCCCTGTTCATCGGTACAGCCCATTATAAAGGCGCCGCCTTTGATGGGGATCAGGCCGTATGCGTCGGCTTCTTCGGTGTTAGAAGTTTGGGTAGAAACTGGGACATTGGTATTTGTGGTACTGGGCTCAATATTGGTCAGCAACGTAAAATATGGGTATTGCCCCCCATTGCTAAACCGTTCTTTGATGCGCGAGATCTTGATTGCTTCTGAGGTGCCTGCATCATCCTTGGTGATCAACCCCAGGATGCCCTTTTCGCTCAGCAGCGGCGCACCAGAAGTACCGGGGCGTATGGTGCCGATGGCAAATTGAATCTTGTTGTCGGTAAGTTCATAGATCTCGCCGCTACCTGGAAACACCCAACTCGGTTCATTGCCATTGAGGCCAATAAAACGTACCGCTTTAAATTTCACCGGCGTAAAATCGGCAAAATCCGTCTTCCATCTGGCAACCGATGGCTTGGAAAGTTCCAACACGGCAAGGTCATCTTCGTCCCAGTGATACACATAGGTGGCATCAAACCAACGCAGGTCATTGAATAATTTGACTTGGATCGTTTTTGCCGTTTTGTTTAGGTTTTCGCCGCGCACCACATGGGCGGCGGTGGCTAAGTAGAGTTTGCCGCCCTCTTCTCCGGTGATGAAACCAAAGCCTTTTTCTTCGCCGCCATCGGCAAAAGTAGCGCGGATGGCTACTACATTGGTTTTGAGTTTTTCTGCCATTAGCGCGGTGGCGTCTTGCGCGGGTAGGCGCAGCGCATACGCGAGGGGGAGTAGCAAAATCATCCAAGACAGGGTTTTTGTTGCAAAGACTTTCATTGTGAGCGTAGTTTTTGCCGAAAAATAAGGAAAGTATTTGGGATTGGGGGGGATTTTTACTTTTTAAAAACCAAGCAACACACCCTCCCAGCCCTGCAAGGGCGCCATCCCCTACCCCAGGGTGCAGCCCTGGGAGCAGCCCCCCGAAAAAATCGGGGCCAAAGGCCCCACCTTGCCAACCGCACGTACGCCATAGCGCTGCCGCTGCCCGCTTTTGCTCGCTTTGGGCTCGCGCGGACAGTGGCCGCACTATAGCGTTTTTTTCTTTCTTTTTAGCTCACAGGAAGGCCGGATTAGCAAACCTCCTAACTAGAGGGCGAGACGGAACCCCAAATTGTAGAAGCGGCTCGCCGGCGCGTCGTAGCCGCGATTCGAGACGCGACAATCCCTGGCGGGGCCGTCCCAGCCACCGCCACGATTCACGCGGTGAGAGCCAGTGCTGGCACCACTGGGGTTGTTTTGACTACCGCTGCTGTAATTGCCAAACCAATCCTGGCACCATTCATATACATTACCACTCATGTCATACAAGCCTAATTCATTTGGTCTTTTGCCGCCTACCGGATGGGTTTTAGAGCCTGCGTTTTCAGTAAACCACGCAACATCATCTATAGTATTGCTCCCTGCGTACTTATAACCTCCGCTTTTATTTCCTCCTCGCGACGCGTATTCCCACTCTGCCTCGGAAGGTAAGCGGTAGTTTTTTCCCGTCTGGAAATTCAGTTTGCGCAAAAAAGCTTGTATATCATCCCAGCTCACTTGCTCCACTGGGCATTCGTCGCAGTTGGAAAATTTACTTGGGTTACTTCCCATGATTTTATTCCATTGTGCTTGCGTCACCTCGTATTTACCTAGCTTAAAATCGCTCACTGTTACCCGGTGACTTGGTTTTTCATCACCATAGCAATCACTCCCCTGCTCATCGGTACAGCCCATTATAAAAGCGCCGCCTTTGATGGGGATCAGGCCGTAGGCGTCTGCTTCCTCGATAGGAGAAATGGGGGTAGGAACTGGTTCATCCGCTTTTTTTATGGGTGGAGCAGCAATCGTATTCGTTGGAAGTAAACCATAATAAGGAAGTTTCCCCCCTCCACTAAAAAGCGTTTGAATTTGGGTGATTTTCAGCGCCCTAGAAGTGCGATCAGCATCCTCGGTTATCAAACCTACTATACCTTGGGGACTTAGTAAAGGTGCACCCGAAGTACCCCGCCCTATGGTGCCAATGGCAAAATGAAGCATTTTGTCATCCTGTCTAAAGATATTGCCATCTAAGCCAGGATCAACCCAGTTGGGTTCTTCTTCATTTAGGCCTATAAAACGAACTTTTTTACTACCGCCTGGTGATAAATCGGCACATTGGGGTTGCCATTGGGCATAATAGGGTTTTTCCAGTTCCAGCAATGCCAAGTCCTCCTGATCCCAATGCTTAATGTACGTGGCAGGAACCCAACGCAAATCATTGGAAAAACGCACCTCAATCTTTTGCGCTATTTTATCTTTATCCACTCCGCGTACCACATGGGCCGCGGTAGCCAGATAGAGCCGTCCGTTTTTTTCAGCGGTGATAAAGCCAAAGCCATTTTCAACTTCTGGTCCGGCAAAAGTAGCTTTGATGGCCACCACATTGGGAGTCAATTGCTCAACTAGCTGGGCAAATGGGTCGGAAGTCTGCCCCGCCAATTCAAGGAAACAGGAACCAATCAAAAGCAAGGCAATCCAATACGAGACCGTAGTTTTCAAAATGGGCATTTTTTAGGTTTATTGATATAAGTGTAGCACGTGGGATCAATTCAAAATCGAACCCCTGCTAAATTTTAAAAAAATCACTACAACGCCACCCGAAACCCCAAATAAGGATCTTTATATTTCGCCTCATTGAATCCACGAAACGAAACATTAGGCCCTCGGATATCGTCATTCCAGCTTCCACCGCGACCAACCCGCTCTTTTCCTTTAGCAGGTCCTTTGGGATCAATTTGATCATTTGCTGAATAGCCATCATACCAGTCTTGACACCATTCCCATACATTGCCGCTCATATCGAAAAGCCCCAGTTCATTGGCTTTTTTGGCTCCTTTGGGATGGGTTTGATTACTGGCATTTTCTAAACACCACGCCACTTCACTACGGTTATTACTGCCTGCATATTTATAGTTCTTGCTTAAAAGACCGCCACGGGCTGCATATTCCCATTCCGCTTCAGTTGGCAAGCGGTATTTTTTGCCCGTTTTTAAATTGAGTTTGCGCAAAAAGAGCTGGATGTCATCCCAACTCACCTGTTCAACCGGACATTCATCGCATTTGGCATTGTTACTGGGGTTATTGCCCATAATTGCGCGCCATTGGGCTTGGGTAACTTCGTATTTTGCCAAGTAAAAATCACCCAACTTTACAGTGTGTGCAGGAATCTGATCTTCCAAACAATCGCTTCCCTGCTCGCTGGTACACCCCATCTTAAAAGTTCCGCCTTTTATTTGAACCAGCTCAAACCCATAATTTTTTAACTCCGTACCAGCAGTCTTTGTATCTGGTTTTTTCACCTCCTTGGGAGCTGGTACAATCTCCTTTGCTTGCAGTGAAAAATAGGCATATTGATTCCCTTTGTTAAAAAGAGATTGGATCTTCGCTATTTTCAAAGCCCGAGAAATAGTACCCGAATCTTCAATGATCATTCCTACAATGCCTTTTTCGGAAATCAAGGGAGCTCCCGAAGTACCCGGACGAATGGTACCGATGGCAAAATGATATTGCAAATCATCTTGCTTAAAGATATTGCCGTCTATTCCTGGGTCTACCCAATTGGGTTCATCATCATAAAGTCCAATAAAACGCACTTTCTGATTGACAGCAGCAGCAAAATTAGCACAGGCGTTCAGCCATTTTAGGTTAGCGGGCTGACCTATTTCCAATAAAGCAAGATCCTCTTTATCCCAATGCGTGAGAAAAGTGGCGGTCACCCATCTGATGTCATTGTAAAATTGTACTTTAATTGTTTTTGGGTTTTTGCTCATGTCTACTCCTCTTACAACATGAGCCGCAGTGGCTAGGTAGAGGCGACCGTTTTTTTCTCCAGTTATAAACCCAAATCCATTTTCTTCATCGCCATTGTCAAAATTGGCTTTAATCGCAACTATATTGTTTTTGAACGCATCAAATTGACCTTGTGCTTGAACCGCTAGGGGCAAAATACAAGTGCTTAATAGTAGGATAAGGAGGGCTGTTACTTTCTTCATCGTGGGTAAGTTTTATTATTTTACCTAAAATTGGCGCCTAAAGCAGTGCTTAAACTCAAAAATATCTATTTTTAAAGCAAATATGAACCCTTATGCGTTGTTTTCTTCTCTTTTTTATCATTGGAGCGATCAGTTGTTGCTACCTGCACGCGCAATGCGATCCCCGCATTACACCATCCGACAATAGCTCCCTGCGCTACAAAACCCGCGGCAACCGCTGTGAAGGTTTTTACAGATCCAAAGTCAGCTCGGCCAGTCTGGAACTGATTGCTTGCACCATCGGCGATTTTCGTTTCAAAAACGATCCCACCGAGGTGGTTAGCCTCAGCGTACCGAGCGCAGGTAGCAAAAAAGTGGGGGTACGGGCGCACGGCATTCCCATTAATTTGTACTACCGCATGGATGCCGAGCTGAGCGGCCAGCAAACGCTGGATTGGGATGTAGCTGCCGTATTGCTCAAAGATGAAAACACCAAACGCGCCTACAATATCGGGCTACTGGCGCAACTGGGGGAAGACGCCACTACCCAAACCTTTTACCCAGTGAAGTGCAATTCTAAACTGCTGACAAAAAGCGCAGAAAAAGATTCCTTGCTCCTGCAGTTTATGGGATCAGCGCGGCTGGCCAGTTTTGAATGGCAGCTGGATAAGGATCCTGCCAAACCACTCCGCGGCTCCTTCCCGGATGGTCGCCCCATTCAGCTTCGACTGAGCGCTACGCTCCCCAAAGGTCTGCATACCCTTACTATCAAATACCGGGCGCAAAACGACTTGGAAACCGTCATCCGTCGCTTCCAGCTACAACTATAACCCCATGGAAAAAGCACAAGTACTCGATCTGCTGGCCTCCAATGAAATGGAAAAGGTGCTGGATGCGCTGGAAACCCAATGCCAGTCGCAACCGGATTTATGGAAGGATTGGACAACCCTCTCGGGGCGTTTCCACAAAACCCACAAACAGGAACTGCAAAGAACCGCCAATATCGACGACCTGGATGTGGTCTACAATCAAATCCGCGAGGGTCTGTTTGAATTAGTCGAGCGGGTTTATGCCCCCCCGGCGCCTACTCGTAAGCGGGTGGGAGCTTTTTTTCAACAGTGGCGCTGGCCTATCCTCATTGTGGGGTTTTCTTTGGCGGTGATCGGGTTTGGGTTGTTGCCGGTGCGAGAGGTGAGGTTTAAGGCTACTTTACGCTGTAGCGATGTGCGGTTTCGCCTGGTGGAAGATTGGCCTAAAGCCTTTACTTTTCCAGCGGTACGACTGGATCTGGGGCCACTGCAAAAAATACAAGGAACAGGCTGGCAATACGCCATGGAGGAATCTGGTCAGCCGCTGGCCATTTCTTTAGATACGGGAAAAATGGAGGTTGGCAGGTTGTTCTTAAAAGCCAACGAAGTGCTCGGTTTACGCATCCGCGAAAAAGATGTGACGCTGGCTTTTGACGGCCAGGCTAGCGGAGAAATCCAGGTGCAACGCAGTACGCTTAGCGGGCTGCCCAGGAATGCCGTCCGCGATTTTGGTCGCGGCAGCACCGCCGCTGATCTTTTAACCTGGATAGCCGAACCGCTCGCCGAATTGGCGTTTCAACCTACTAGTGATACGGGTTTTCAAGTACCGCGCTTGGGGATCGAGGGCATCGAGTTTGTCAAAAAAGAAGAGGATCAAACAAAATCAGCCATCTTGGGTGGTACACTAGATATTGCTGGTCAGGAGCCGGTGGTTTTGGAAAATGGTGATTTTTTGGAGCTATCGGGTTTAAGCGAGGCGGATGTGACGGTTAAACAGCAAACTGCTTTTTTTACGGTGCGTTTGAATGGCAAGGCGCGTGCGCTGGCGCGTGGGCGGGGAAAAATGCATTCGCTGAAACCGAGTTTGCTGGAGTCTGTCTACCACGATCAGCGGATCGTTTTTATCTTTACGGTGCTGGCATCGCTGGTGAGTTTGTTGTGGACGGTGCTGGGGGCGCTAGGGGTAAAGCGCACGGGGACGGCCGCCTAAGCCCAGGGCTGCCACTTCCCCAGGGCTGCACCCTGGGATGATGGATGGCGCCCCTGCAGGGCTTTTACGTGGGGACTACCCTACCAGCCCTGGGTGTGCCCAGAGAAAATCCCTAAATTTTTCTATCTTTGCACCCAATTTTTCCAACAACGAATATTGCATGCACAAATCTGGTTTTGTCAACATCATAGGCCACCCCAATGTGGGAAAATCTACCCTCATGAACGCGCTGGTCGGCGAGCGGATGTCCATCATCACCAATAAACCGCAGACTACCCGCCACCGCATCGTCGGTATCTTGAGTGGCGAGGATTTTCAAATCGTTTTTTCTGATACCCCCGGCGTGATCGACAGACCCGCCTATAAAATGCAGATGGCCATGAATGCCTCCGTGCATTCTACCTTCGAAGATGCCGACCTCATGATGCTCGTCACCGAGGTCAATGAAAAATATGATGAAGATGATGCGTTGCTGCTCCGCTTGCGGCATTTGTCGGTTCCGCTGTTCATTGTATTGAACAAAATTGACCTGGCTACCCCGGAAAAATTGGTGGCCCTGACCGAATATTGGCAAAATACCCTCCAACCTCAGGCCATAGTCCCCATCGCTGCTTTGCAAAAATTGCATACCGATACGCTGTTGCAAAAAATCATCGATACCTTGCCGGAAGGCCCCGAGTACTATCCCAAAGACCAGCTGACTGACCGCCCCGAGCGTTTTTTTGTCAGCGAAATCATTCGGGAAAAAATTCTGGAGCTCTACCATCAGGAAATTCCCTACGCTGTTGAAGTGGCCATCGAATCGTTCAAGGAAGAAACTACTACTCAGGGATTGCCCTTGGTGAAAATTGCGGCGGTGATTTATGTGTCGCGCAAAACCCAGAAGCCCATTCTTATCGGGCAGGGGGGTTCTTCGATCAAAAAATTGGGTACGGAAGCGCGCAAGGCCATGGAGATTTTTTTGGAGAAAAAGGTTTTCCTGGAAATGCACGTGAAAATCAAAGACAATTGGCGGGATGATGATTATTTCCTCAAGCAATTCGGGTATGTCCAGTAGAGGCGCGATTCATCGCGACTTGGGGTAATGAATCGACCGATTAGTGGCGGTTTTCCATTTAATTTGGTGGCGTTTGCCGGGAAAAGATACAGTTCCGATGGAACGGGAGCCCGCGTTTGAATCTGTGCTACAAAGATACCGTCCCGATGGGCCGGTTTAATAGCGTTTCGATGCGATGACTATTTTGGCCTCTTCTCCCCCAATTCCCGGGATCAATTGGTTCTATTTTCGTTTAGCAATAGCCCCTTTGGGGGCGCTATATGGGTAGAAAACAGCCCTAGGTTTATCCATAGTCCTGTAGGGACGTGATGTGGGTATCTCAAAAGAGGCAAAACCCATATTTCGTCCCTACAGGACTATGAAAATGACGAACTACCTATTCTACCCAAATTACGCCCCAAAAGGGGCTTATGGTCTTGTGTAAAACAGAACCAATCGCGCCCAGTTCCTTAGGAATGACATCTTTGTAGAACCCGCACGCCAACCCCTGTTAACCGTTCCAGCAGAACGGCATCTTGAACATTTTTCCCATTAAACGGAAATCCTGGCTTTTATCTCCTATTTCACGTTTTAATCGCATTGTCTGTAACGAAGGGATGCCAAAAACGTAAAATTACCTTATCTTCGCCCTTTGAAAAAGGTTTAAACAAATAAATGAGCAATCTAGTCGCCATAGTAGGCAGGCCAAATGTAGGCAAATCCACCCTGTTCAATCGGCTTATCGGGGATAAACAAGCAATTATTGACGACACTTCCGGCGTTACGCGCGATCGACAATACGGCAGCAGTTATTGGAATGGAAAAACGTTTACGGTGATCGACACCGGCGGTTTTGTACTCAATTCGGATGATGTATTTGAAGCGGCCATCCGCTCGCAGGTAAAAATTGCGTTGGAAGAGGCCAACATCATTGTGTTTATGGTGGATGTAATGACCGGCATCACCGATCTCGATGAAGAGGTGGCCGATTTGTTGCGTCGATCCAAAAAACCAATCTACCTGGTTATTAATAAAGTAGACAACAGCCAGCGCCTCTTTGAAGCCAACGAGTTTTGGGGGCTGGGTTTTGAAAATACTTTTTTCCTCTCTTCGCTTACCGGCAGCGGTAGCGGCGAATTGCTCGACGCCATCGCCGAAAATCTGCAAGAAGAAGACGCGGTACCTAGCGAATTGCCCAAATTTGCCATCGTGGGCCAACCCAACGTCGGTAAATCTTCCCTGACCAACGCGCTTTTGGGCGAAGAACGCAACATCGTCACCGATATCGCCGGCACTACTCGCGACTCAATCCATACCACCTACTCCAAATTTGGCAAGGAATTCATCATCGTGGACACTGCGGGGATTCGCAAAAAAGCCAAGGTGCACGAAAACCTGGAATTTTACTCGGTCATGCGCGCCATTCGCTCCATCGACGAGTGCGATATTTGCATTATCATGATCGATGCGCAAACCGGAATGGAAGCCCAGGATGTAAGTATTTTTCGTTTAGCCCAAAAACGCAACAAAGGCATCGTGTTGCTCGTAAACAAATGGGACTTGGTGGAAAAGGAAACCAATACCGCTCGGGATTTTGAGAAAGAGTTGCATATGAAGATTGCCCCGTTTACCGATGTACCTATTGTTTTTACCTCGGTAACCGAAAAAATCCGGATTTTCAAGGCCATCGAAAGCGCTTTGGAAGTGTACGAAAACCGCAACCGCAAAATCAAAACCTCGCAGCTGAACGATACTTTGTTGGAATTGATTGAAAAAACGCCGCCGCCATCACACCGCGGTCGCTTTATCAAGATCAAGTACATCACACAGTTGCCTTTGGCGTACCCGGCGTTTGCCTTTTTTTGCAACCACCCGCACCACGTCAAAGACAATTACAAATACTTCCTCGAAAACCAGTTGCGGAAAAATTTTAATTTTACCGGCGTACCGATATCCATATTTTTTAGGCAAAAATAAGACCCATGCCATTTGTCCAAACACCCATCCCCGACTTGCTGCTTTTTGAACCCAAAGTTTGGGAAGACGAGCGCGGTTATTTTTTCGAAGCGTTCAATGCCAATACTTTTGCGGAAGCTGGCATTACCAATCATTTTGTGCAAGACAACCAGGCGCGCTCCACTTACGGTGTGTTGCGGGGTTTGCATTACCAAAAAGGGGAATTTGCGCAGGCAAAATTGGTGCGGGTGTTGGAAGGCGAAGTATTGGATGTGGCGCTTGATTTGCGCCCCGAATCCGCTACTTACGGGCATTGGCACAGCGTACGCCTGAGCGCAGCGAACAAACGGCAATTGTACGTACCGCGCGGTTTTGCGCATGGCTATGTGGTGCTGAGTCCTACAGCAGAGTTTTTCTATAAGTGCGATAATTTCTACTCCAAGGCGCATGAAGGCGGGGTGTTGTTCAACGATCCTTCGCTGAATATTGATTGGGGTATTGACCCGAGTGATGCGATTTTGTCGGAAAAAGACCAAGTGCTGCCGCTGATGGAGCAGGTAGCCAGCTAAATATTTCAAGTTGTAAGGTCACAACCTGAATTAAATATTCTATGGGGATGTACTTCGTTTAATATAAAAGGGCATCCTTATTGAAAATACGTATAAGTTTAGCACGCTCATCTTTGATGGAGTGGTTTTAAAAATGTAGCCACAAATTTTCAAAAATTAGGAAACAAACTGGCGTTTGTGCACCCTCCACGAACAGCGTTCGTGCTTTAATTTGTGAAAATTTGTGAAATTTGTGGCAGAAAATTTGCTTGCCTCATCGCCGAAGGCGAATTGCTAAACTTTCATAAAAATACATTCTCCCAAATTCCAAAAACGATCCCTCATGATCAAAATCCTAGTAACAGGCGCCAATGGCCAATTAGGTCAAGAACTTCAAGCCCTGGTTGTACACTTCCCTACCTTGCGTTGCACCTTTACCGATCGGCTCGAGTTGGATATCACCAATCAAGAGGCAGTCACTACTTTTTTTGCCCAACATGAGTTTGAATACTGCATCAACTGCGCCGCCTATACTGCCGTCGACAAAGCCGAGCAGGAGCAAGAATTGTGTTATGCCATCAATGCCCGGGGCGCCGCCAATCTGGCCATCGCCTGCTACACGCAAGGCGCTCGCTTGATCCACATTTCTTCCGATTATGTTTACCACAACACCTGCAACCGCCCATTGACGGAAGACGATCCCACTACGCCACAGGGGGTTTATGCCCAGACAAAATTGGCGGGAGATCAATTGGTTTTGCAACACAACCCTGCAACGGTGGTATTGCGTACTTCTTGGGTGTATTCTAGTTTTGGCGCCAACTTCGTCAAAACGATGCTCCGCTTGGGCGCCGAACGTCCAGAGCTCCGTATAGTTTATGATCAGGTGGGCGCGCCAACCTACGCCGCTGATCTCGCGCAAGCCATCACCGATTTGATTTTGAGCGGCAAAGCAGCCCAAAATCCTGGCATTTACAATTATAGCAACGAAGGCGTAACCAGCTGGTATGATTTTGCAAAAACGATTTTTGAACTCTCCGATATTTCTTGTCAGGTGCACCCGATCGAAAGTAAAGACTACCCTACCCCGGCCAGTCGCCCTCATTATAGCTTGCTAAACAAGGCCAAATTCAAGACTACTTTTGGTTTAAGCATTCCGCATTGGAAGGAAAGTCTGGCAAGTTGTTTAGAGGCGATGAACATTTTTCCAATGCCTTATTAAGCATGATGTCACTCTCTTGAAAAAAAAATTGTCCGTCAATCTACCAGATCAGTCGATTAATTCGGTCGTGGTAAAGGAGAAGATCTGAAAAAGCTTTAATTTGCAACGCAATCAATACTCTCTTTACCAACATTCCAACACATTATGAAGACATTATTCTGCACGCTCTTTTTGGGCTTGTTTTTCATGGTCGGCGCAGCCACCGCACAATCAGCACCGGCTCCAGCCGCTTTGGATACAGCTGCTGTAAAAGTTTACCTCGGAAAATACGATACCGGTGGTATGGGCAATGTATTTGTTACTTTGGAAGGTGGAAAAATCATGGGCGAACTAGAAGGACAAGGCAAGGCAGAATTGTCGCCGGCTAAGGATCCAGATATTTTCATGATCATGGGCATGGACGGAACCGTAACTTTTATCCGCGACGACAGCAAAAAAGTGGTCAAGTTGCAGATTGCGGTTCAAGGACAGGTCATTGAAGCGACGCGACTGTAAGTTTTGCACCATTACGAGCAGGTTCGATTGGTTCTAAAATAACCACATTTCTAAACCCCGAAGGGGTGAAAGGATTATAGAAAAAATGGCATGTGGGTGTATTTGAATCCCGAAGGGATGACATTATTTGTCCAATTGACCGTACGTTATCTGGTTTATTTCATCATGCCACCCCTTTGGGGTTTTTATTAACGAAATAAACACGGTTATTTTTCTATAATCCTGTCACCCCTTCGGGGTTAAAACCAGAACCAATCGACCCTGCCTTTTGAGTCATTCTAAGCGCCATCTGGTCTCCAGGTGGCGCTTAGCGTTTTAAGAAAATGTTACCATGCAATAAAAAAGAAAGCGCGTAGCGTTTTGGGGAAGATTTAAAAAACATCCAAATCCATTTCCATGCAAACATCAAAGCACCTATTTACTGCAATTTATTTATTTATTTACCTTGTATTCAACACTATGCTTTTTGGGCAAAACACAGAAACCACGTTCGTAGGTCAATACGAAAACACCCAAGCGCAACTCAGCATTTCCGTCAACGCCAAAGGCGAAAATTTTGAAGGAATCGTGGTGTTCCAAGGCGTGCAATATCCCTTCGCGGCCAGTAAAGCGCTCGGCATGATGAATGCCAACTATTATTTCCAAGGCAACATCGCCAGTTTTAGCATCTCCAAACTGCTAGGGGATTACTATTTCACTGCCGACGGCGTCACCATTGTCCTACAAAAAACATCGAATAAACCGACAGCCCCCATGGCCAGCAATCCTACTACCAACAATGCCAGTAGTAGCGGTAATACCCAGACAACTGCCACTACGCAAGCGCCGACAGCTAGCGGGCAAAAAGTCAATGACCCTAGCGCAGGGTTTAGTTTTCAGTTGCCGGTCGGTTATCAGTATGCACTTAACCAAAACAGTTATTCACTCACCGCACCAAGCAGCAAGGTGCAGTTTGCGGTAACACCCCACAACTACAACAATTTTGACCAAATCCGCGCCACCGCAACCGATGTTTCCGACGCAAAATCCAATACCTATCTCAAAACGACTATGCAAAACTACGGCTCCAAAGGATTGATCATCAGCATGACGGGTACCTCGGAAGGCCAGCCCGTTACCATTGCTTTGATTGCCTTATTGTCGCCCAATGGCGGCGGGGTAAGCATTGCCGGAGCAGGAGCTAGCTCCGATTTCACTTCCAATCACACCACTACCCTAAAATCCATCGCCAATAGCGTGCAATTCAGCAAACCGCAAGTATCGGCTGAAGCGCTGCAATGGAAACAGCAATTGACCGGCAAACGACTCACCTATTTGTACACCGGATCCGGTTATTCTGAAAAAAAAGTCATCCAATTGTGCAGCAGTGGCAGATATGAACGCTCCGGCGACGATTCCTACCTAAGCAACGATGCGTTTAGCACTTTTTCCGCTGCTGGTCAAAATGGCAATGCTGGTGTCTGGAAAGTCCAATCTAGGGGCAGCCAATCTTTTTTAACCCTCGTCTCTGATAACGGCAGTACGTTTGAATACAGCCTTGCCCCAAAAACCAGCGGTCAATTATTGCTAAACAACAAAAGGTATTTTATTGAGAGCGTCGATTGCAACTAAAAAACTACTTACTTTGTACAATTACTTGCAATCCGTTTTAGCAAAGAATTGTTAATTTGGGACATGCTGTTTAAATATCCCGGAGTATGAAGAGTTTTGTATTTAAATCGTTGATCGTTTTTGCATTGGCTTTTTGCGGCTTAAGCGCCTCCGCTTGGGCAACCCACAACCGTGCTGGTGAAATCACCGTTGAGCAAGTGGGCAACTGCGTAGTTAGCTTGACCGTTCGAGCTACCATTGTGACTTATACCAAAGCCAGTAGTGCGCAGGTTGACCGCGATACCCTGGAGTTGCTCTGGGGCGACGGCACCCGCAATCGAGTTGCCCGCGTCAACGGGCCGCTGGATCGCAATGGCCAAGCCAAAGGGGAATTGCTCGAAAATGATACCCGCAAAAACATCTACGTGGCCATTCATACTTATCCGGCGCGGGGTACTTATGTTTTATCGATGAGCGACCCCAACCGCAACGGGGGAATCTTGAATGTAAACTTCCCCAACTCCGAGCAAGTAAAGTTCTATATCCAAACCAGTTTTACTTTCCCCAATCCGCAGTTTCAAGGTTGTAACAACACGCCAGTTTTGTTGCAACCGCCGATAGATATTGCTTGCGTAGGCCAGACTTTTATCCACAACCCCAACGCCTATGATTCCGATGGGGATAGTTTAGCCTATCGCTTGGTGGTGCCGCTTCAGGATGTGCGTTTGCCCGTCCCCAATTACCTGTATCCCAACCAGATCAACCCCGGACCCCGCAATAATTTGAAAATCAATGAAATAACCGGCGACATCGTTTGGGAGGCGCCCCAGCGCGAAGGAGAATACAACCTGGCCATGATCATCATCGAATACCGCGATGGCCTCCCGATGGATACGGTACTTCGCGATATGCAAATCTTAGTAAAAAGCTGCGATAACCGTCCGCCGGTTGTTGAAACGCCGTTTACCGAGATTTGTGTCGTTGCTGGAAAAGTATTGGATTTTAAAGTTCGTGCCACCGCACCCATCGATGAACGCACGCAGAAAGTAAGATTGACTGCCCTCGGCGGTCCTTTCCAAGTAAAGATAAGTCCAGCTACTTTTTTGCCCCCAGCTCCTAGAGGCATATACGAAGTGCAGCCAGTCATCAAAACCTTCCGCTGGGCCACCACCTGCGAGCATATTTCCAATCAGTATTATTCGGTCATCTTCCGAGGGGTGGATGACTATATTATTGGGCGAGATACGGCGGGGTTAGCCACCCTCAAAACCGTCAGGATAAAAGTCGTAGGGCCGCCACCTTCAGGGGTGCGCGCCACTCCAGGACGTGGAAACATTGTTGTGAGTTGGGATAAACCCTACGTCTGCGAAGGCGCCAAAGACAACTACTTCCGCGGGTTCACCGTATGGAGGCGGATAGGCAGTAGCTCCTTCCCGCCCGATACTTGTCGACCAGGACTGGCCGGGCGCGGATATGAACAATTGACGCCGTTCAACATCCGGAAAGATTCGCTGGGTAGGTATATTTATGTGGACACGAAAGTGGAACAGGGTAAAACCTACTGTTATCGAATTGTGGCCGAATTTGCCCGAACTACGCCAGGTGGGCAATACGCCTATAACCTGGTAGAAAGCTTGCCTTCCAAGGAAATTTGCGTGCAATTGAACCGCAATTTACCTCTGATGATCCAAGCTGATGTGGTCAAAACGGATCCGACAACGGGCAGTATTCAAGTGTGTTGGACGAAACCTAAACCCAACGACTTGGATACCATTGCCAATCCCGGGCCTTATATTTATGAACTCATCCGCGGAGACGGCATCAATCCACCCGATAATACTTACAAAAGCATTGCCAAATACACCAGCAATACGTTTAAAAATGCCAACGATACTTGTTTCTTGGATACGGGTTTGCGTACCTCGGCAACTGGATATTCCTATCGGGTGCGGTTCTTTACCGCCAGCATAGCCAATGCGCCTTTGGGCACTACGTCGGTGGCCAGTTCGGTATTCTTAACTGTAGCGCCTACGGATAAGGCCAATCGTTTGTCATGGCAATCCACTACGCCTTGGAACAATTATGGTTACGTGGTACTGAAAAAGAATGCCAGCGGTGGTTTTGACTCTTTAACTACGACAACGCAACCGAACTACATCGACAAAAACTTGATCAACGGCAAGGAATACTGTTATAAAATCAAGTCGCTGGGCACTTATGGCATTACGGGTATCCGAACCCCCTTGATCAACTTCTCGCAGATAGTATGTGCTACCCCGCGTGATGATGTGCCGCCTTGTGCACCTAAGTTGACGGTAGAGACCATTTGTGACAAACCGATCAACTGTGCCGACGCCAGCAAGTTGTTCAACACCTTGCGCTGGACGCGCCCAACTGATCAATGTCCTGAAGCCACCGACGTTGCGGGTTATAACATCTATTATGCTACGGATGAAAAAAGTAACTTCAGCAAAGTCAACACCATCAATTCACCAAACCAATTGAGCGCTGAACATCAGCCGCCAATCGGTATTGCTGGTTGTTACCGGGTGACGGCTTTTGACCAAAATGGCAATGAAAGTGTACCGAGCAACTCCATTTGTGTCGATAACTGTCCAAGTTACCGTTTGCCAAATACCTTTACCCCCAATGGGGATGGCAAAAATGACTTGTTTGTTCCTTATCCGTTCTGTTTCATTGATCGGGTGGATTTCCAAGTCTTCAACCGTTGGGGACAATTGGTGTTCTCTACATCCGATCCGGCGCTGAACTGGAACGGAACCAATACCAGCGGCGATCAATTAGAGGATGGCGTTTATTACTACGTTTGTCGAGTATTTGAACAGCGCGTAGGAGGTACCACCGAATCAAAAGATCTGTTGAAGGGATATATTGAATTGATTAGAGGAAAATAATATTCTCATCTGGAAACAAACGCGATACACAACTACCATATCGTTGTGCATCGCGCTTGTTTCTATCACTTAGCAACCATGTTTACTGGAATCATTGAGCAAATGGGTGTAGTAAATGCCATCCGCACCGAAGGCACTAATGTACACTTGACCATCCACAGCCCATTAGCTACTGAATTAAGAATTGATCAAAGCATTTCCCACAATGGGATATGTCTGACTGTAGTGGGAATTGACGAAAACGCATCTTATGTTGTAACCGCCGTTGAGGAAACCATGCGCCGCACCAATTTGGGCAATTTAATGGTTGGCGATTTGCTCAACTTGGAACGCGCCATGATTTCTGGTGGCCGATTGGATGGCCACATCGTACAAGGTCATGTTGACGCTACCGGAAAATGTATCGGCATTGAAGACCTAGATGGCAGTTGGTATTTCCATTTTGAATACACCCCTACCCCTGAGCATCTGCTAGTGGATAAAGGCTCTATTTGCGTCAATGGGGTGAGTTTAACCGTTGTCAATCCGGTGGAGAACCGTTTTTCAGTGGCCATTATCCCTTATACCTACCACCATACTTCGTTTCAAAACCTGCAAATTGGCGATCGGGTGAACCTGGAATTTGACATCCTAGGCAAGTACATTGCGAAATATGCGGCATTGTATCTAAATGCGGGCAAATAGGCTATCATTTTAGCAAAGGCCTCAAAACTCCAGCTATCTTAAATTGCAACTTTACCCAAAGTTGAAATGTCTCTTTCAGGTGATGGGTCGGCAAATAAATCCGATTCGTCTTTTTAATCATGTCTGAAAAAAAACGACTCACTGGCGGCCAGCGTTTTCGCAAAGCATACAGTACCGCCCTGCGGGTAATGCTCAGCTACCTCTTTTTACAATTAGGCAAGCGCATTTGGGGTTCTCGTTTTTATGATCTGCGCATTGAAAAACTACATCAACGCAATGCCGAAAGGGTAAAACGGGCCATCTTGCAATTGGATGGCCTTTTCATAAAAATCGGGCAAATGCTATCCATTCTCAGCAATTTTTTGCCCGAAACTTTCCAAAAACCTTTAGAAGAACTCCAAGATAAAATTCCTGCCCGCCCATACGAGCAGGTACGTCAGCGCATCATCAGCGAGTTGGGTGAACCCCCTGAAACCTTATTTTTACGGTTCGAACCCATCCCCATTGCCGCAGCTTCCATTGGTCAAGCCCATCGAGCTCAACTCAAAGATGGAACCGAAGTAGTCGTCAAAGTCCAGCACATCGATATCGAAGCATTGGCCCATATTGACTTGGAGATCATCCGCCGTTTGATCCAGGTTAGCGCTTGGTTTTACAACATAAAAGGGATGGATTATGCCTACGTACAAGTGCGCCAGATGATTGAGGAGGAGCTGGATTTTGAAAGGGAAGCAGCTTCTATGTCAAAAATTAGCATTAACCTCCAGGATGAAGTAGGATTGGTGATTCCGGTACTCCATCCTCAATTTTCCTCGCGGCGCGTAATGACCAGCACCTGGCATGAAGGAGTCAAAATTTCCAACCTAGAGCAAATTGACGCCTGGGGACTCGATCGACGTGCCTTGGCCAGTACTTTGTTGCGGGCATATAGTCAGATGGTGCTCAAAGACGGGTTTTATCACGCTGATCCTCATCCCGGCAACATCCTAGTTCAAGCCGACGGTACATTGGTTTTGCTTGACTTTGGTGCAACGGGGCAAATCAACAATGGATTGCGCCAAGGCATCCCCAAATTGATTGAATCAGCGGTAAAAAACGATACCCAAGGCATCATCGAAGCCATCCGCCTAATGGGTTTTCTGGCCGAGGGGCGCGAGGCAGAAAACATAGCGGCGAAAATGATCACAGCTATGCGCAATTTTTTGCAAAATGAGGTCAAACTGGATGGGCTTAACTTCAAAGATATCGAGGTCAATCCCTTCAACAACAGCATGGTAGATTTAATCAAAGAAATTGGCGTCAGCGGAATCACTGGAACTGTATTGGTTCCCAAAGACTGGGTATTGCTCAATCGGGCGCTTACTTTGTTACTTGGGTTGTGCAACAGCCTTGACCCTACGCTCAATCCGCTTGAAGTGGTACGCCCCTATGCTTTAGCGATGGTGAAAGACCAAGAAGGGGGCTGGTTAGGTTTTGTTCGCAATCTATTCCAAGGCACCTTGGTCAATTTACTGGCACTACCTGATGAGCTGCGTAAAACTTTAGACATAATCAAAGGAGGGGAATTGGAGACGCGTACCCCCGATATTCTCATCGGCGCGCGTTTGCTTTATTTGGCCGCCCGACAATGGCTACTGGCTTTATTGGGTCTTGCGGCAATCGTGTTGGCGCAGTGGTTTTATACCATACATGAAGCACAATCCGCCCAGATTGCTTATGTCGTTGCAGCCGTTTTAGGGCTGTTTTTTATCCAAGCTTGGCGAAAAGGAAGCCGATTTTTTCGAGAAATGAAGTGATAGTTGGGATCTAAGTTCCTAATTCCGCTTAGTAAGGGATGAACAATCAATTACCACTTTATCTTTTGGGTTACTTTATTTTTGGATGCTTTCAAAAAATTCGATCATATCTTCTGCTACCTTTTTGTTGTTCATACTGTGCCCTAGGCCAGAATATCCTTTGAATTGGCTGTTTTCCCAATATTCCACCAGCCGCTGTCCATCTGGATAGGAGGCAATCACATCGTCGGTATCAAACATAAGTAGACCTGGACAATTCGTTTTTTTCGCAAAATGAAACAAGCTAAAATCATCGGTCGATAAAGTAAAACACTCCTTGATCGCTTGATCCAATCCATTCACGGTTTGTTGATTGAATCCCATGATTTTGCAGAAATTATTCAACACCATGCGCAAAGTACTTGGTGCAGCAACTACGACGCTACCTTTGACAAAAGCAGGTTGAGCAAAAGAAAGATAATACAGCAAGGCCATTCCGCCCGCTGAATGCCCAACGATAAAATCAGGTTGATGCTGCTCGGCTACTGCTTGGATCGCCAAGCCATAAATGTATGCATCAAACCGATCACTGCTGCTGGCACCATGCCCTGGAGCATCGAGTGCCACTACTTGGTACCCTTTTTTGCGAAAAAGATTAATGAACGTCCGCCAACGTGCCGAATTGCTTTCCCAGCCATGCGCCATCAGGATGGTAGGCCCGTTGCCAATCCAGCGATAGGTTTGAATGTCTTGTCCTTGTACCTGAATCTTAACGTGTTCGGCCCCTTGTAGAAAGGTAAGGTCTTGTTCCCGCAAACGCCCTTTTCTAGGCGTTCTGAAAATATCGAGCGCCAGTTTGCCAGCTTGTAAAGGCGAAAAAAATGCCGTGGTATTGATCCGGAACTGCAAAGCCGTAATGGCCAATTGACGAACAAAAGGGTGCATAATCTTAAAAGGTGACCCAAAATGGGTGGATAAAAAAATACGAATTCTAAAGCAACCCAAAGATCGCCTTAAAATTCGTATTTGTTTGAATGGAAGGGAATTTCTGGTTTAGATAACTCCCAGAAATTCCCAATCCTTTTTTTAAATGGTGCTATTTCACCACGCTCAAACGCTGGTTTTGTACCATTCCATCACTCAACAGGCGAATGAAATACATTCCTCCTGGCAACATGCTGGTATTGAAATCAACCTTGTGGAAACCTTCCATTCTCTGGCCTTGCTCCAAGGTCTGTACAAACTGACCTTGCGCATCATACAAGTCAATCCTTAGCGTTCGTGCCCGACCTATGGCGTAAGTCAATGTCGCTTGATCTTTCGCTGGATTAGGATATACGCTTACTTGCATGAAATCCGCACCCGCGTTTTTGACATCGATAGTGGCCGTAGTCACATCTCCGGTTTGGTAATCCGTCAGTTTTTTAGAATTGAGTACGTTACCGTCAGCATCAAAATAGGTAATCAAAAGTGGTGGCGCTATTTTGTTGCCCGTATTATCGGCAATCACCAACGCCAAACCTTTTTGGTATGCTTTGCCACAATATTCTGGGTCATTAGCCGACGGGAAAACAGCATACACGAAGCTGGCACTCATGGAGGTCGTTACTGCGCAGTTTTGCTCGCTGTTTAAGGTTTCACCCTCAACCTTTCCAGCAGTTGCTGCAAAAATGTAGGCTTTACTATCGGCAGTTGCGTCGATCTGATCCAAACTAACTGCCATGGAAGCGATTTCACCGATGTACTTAGAGCCAGGATCTGCTTGTAAACGGACTGCAAACAGCTTACCCTTCACGGCTTGACTGGTGGTCGATACATCATGGTTGATGATACTACCTTTCCACTTGAGTGTATCCCGACAATAAGTGCCATCACAATAGTTGACTTGTAATTGGATGTTGCTGCTGTATACCAAACTAGAGCTCACCCAAAAATTGATGGTATTGAGCGCAGGCGGTCCAAAAGTAATCAACGTTGTACTCGTCATTGCCAAAGTAGACCCGCCGTCGTAGTTGTAAGCGCCAGCCGTAAGGCCAGCTGCTGCCACGATGGTTACCGAGCAAATTGGTTTGATCGATGGATTGACATAGCTAAAAATGCCGATCTTTTTGTTGTGCGAATTTTTAAACTTCAACCCCCATTTTCCACAGCAATCGCTAGGTACTGGCGGTTTGCTACAACCGTCCAATTTGAATTCTTTTACACACTGTTCGCCATTGCTGAAAAAGAGTGTAACAGTAACTGTAATGACGCCGCTCGTATTGGAAGGCAATGCATCAAAACACAAGTTCATGGTTGGCGCGCAAGCATTTGGGAAGAAATTGAACGTACCTAAACCCTGATAAGCACCCAAGCTAGCAGCGCAGTTCCAAGTGGCGTTGCTGATCGTTCCGCCTTGTACCGCTACCGTCAATTGTTTTACCTCACAGGTTGTAGCTACTTTCAAACAACATTTACCGCTGGCCTCTATCACTGTTTTATCACAACAGCTAACGGGTCTGCAACCGTCCAATTTAACTTGCTTCACACATTGCTCGCCATTGGAAAAAATAAGCGTAATGGTAACTGAAATGACCCCGGTGGTATTGGTAGACAAAGCATCAAAACACATGTTCAAGGTCGGCACGCAGCCATTGGGAGCAAAACTAAAGGTGCTCTGCCCTTGATAGGCGCCCAAACTGGCCGTACAGTTCCAACTGGCCGTGCTGATTGTTCCGCCTTGTACAGCTACTTGAATTTGTTTCACTTCACACTCGGTGGTGAGTTTCAAACAGCATTTTCCAGTTGGTTGAACAACAGTCTTATCACAACAGCTGGCCGCAACCACCGTTGCACAAACCGTATTCGAAGCAGCTGGCGTCAAAGGCGTAAACACCAAACTGCTGTTGATGATGTACTTACCCGCCCCCCGAGCAGCGAAGTCATTACAGGTTTGTTGATTGGTTGCAGCATTGGCTGCCGCAATGACCTTAAAGCTGGAACGCAAGGTTCCCAAGCTGGATAAGCCATAAGCCGCACCAAATCCGATGCCTAGGTTATTTCCGCTACCTGCATACGGCCAGGTATCAGCCGTACTACCGATACTTACGCCTAAGGCATTGAGCAAACTTAAGTTGTTGCCGGCCATCGTTCCAGCAGTACCGGTAACAGCTGGAGTTGCGACAACACTGTAAGCGTATCCGCTTGGCGTATTGACGCCAAATTGGGAACCTCGCGCAACCGTACGCGTAAAGATTTTCCAATCGTTGGGCGCATCGTTCATCGCCAATAGATCTACTTTGCGCACGTCGTATAAGGCGCCAGTTCCGGTGTTTTTGATATTGAGTCGGTACCAAAGATTACCGCCAGCTGTCACCGTAGTACTTGGTCCCCAAGTGACGTTGTCTTTGCTGATTTCTTTGTTGACATCGGTACCGTGGGTAACATTGACGATGATATTGACAACATTGCTCGTTCCTGGCGCTGACAAGTTACCACCGTTGCTAGTGAACGTATTAGGGACAATCCCGCTTGCCGCATCAGGCGCTACTTTCACATCAAATTCGATGAAGTAGAACGTTACGCCTTGCGTGCCATAGGCGCCGCAATTGGCGTAATAAAAATTCTGGCATGCTGCTGGGATACTGAGGTTGTTCCAGGTGAGGTTATTCCCGCTGACCGTTGGGTTGGCAATTGGCCAAACCGTTGCACCCGTACCCCCGCATGGCGGATAGTAATTATTGCTAGAATAGGCAATTTGGTTGCCCACATAGATCAAGTTGGGATCTAAGATATCGTTGAGATTAAAGTTATTGGCATTGGCCGAGCCAATGTTTTGCACGCGCAATCGGTAACGGAAAATGTTGCCAGGTTGATAACCAATTTGCGGACTACAGATGTCTTTGTACAAACATAAATCTGGCGCTGCTGCCGTCGTAACAAAACTTACACAGCTTTGTTGTGCCGGGATTTGAGTGGAAGTTAAGTTGGCGCAGTTGGTAATTGTTGTATTGGCTGCAACGGTAGTATTGATGGTAAACAGGATTTGAATCTGTAAACAAGCAGCGGCGGCCAACCCCGTTTGACTAAAACTCAACGAAGCGACCGGACTGATGCTGGGCGCCGTCCAGTTGATGTTGCCGGTTTGACTACTGGAAATAGTTGAAACGGTACTGTTTACTAAAGTTGCGCTGGAGGTTACTGGCGCTGACGCGGTAAAAGAAACGGAGTTTACCGTTACACCGGCTGGCAATACATCCTGAATGGAAAAAATGAGCGGTGTATTGCCATTGTTGCAGGTAGTTAAGTAATAAATACCTTGGCAACCGGGCATTTTGTTGTTGAGATAGATGCCTTTGCTAAAGGTGCCCGAGCTAATCGGCGCCGCTACTTGTACACAAGTGGTATTGCTATTGACAGCGTATTGCTGGTTACAAGCGGTGAGGCCTGCTAGTGATGCGGTGTTGGGAATCTGGGTGCCGACAGGGAATGAGGAAGCTGGATAATTCACCGTGACTTGACAACTGAGCCATACCCAAGGACTGGCGGCATTTAGGTTTCCGACATTCCAAGTAAGGGTATTTCCACTTTGGGTGACCCCACAAGTACTGGACACCAAAGTTGCGCCCGCAGGGAGCACGTCGGTAACCACCGCGCTGTTGAGGTTGATCTGCCCGTTATTATTGCCTTGGTAAGTACCGCCTTTGTACACATACAGCGTATAGGTTACATTGCCGCCTAACGACATGATGTACTGGCAACCATTGTTTTGTGGATTCCAGGACAATCCAGTTACCCCTTTGCTGATTACAAAAGGGTTATTAGCGGTAGCTGTGGTGGAAATGAAATCGGTACACAATTTGGGTTGGTTTAGCGCTTCAAGGCACACCTGATTGCGCGCAGTAGCACCTGGGCAAGTAGTTCCTGCCGGAAAGTGTACATTGATTTGGAAAGTGCCGCTACAGCCTGAGGTAACCGAAGCCAAGGAATAGGTTACCAAGTTACCCGTGGTATTGACTACCGGGGTTCCACAGCCACTACCGGGCACTACATTGTCGATAACCAAAGTAGCGGGAACTTGGTCGCTAATGACCACGTTGGTAGCGCCGGCAGGAATGGTGTAAAAGATGGTGTAAGTAAAAACGACACCCGACGGGACGGAAGAGTTGCTGACTTGTTTTTTTACCATAAACCCGTTGGCAGATGCGGTATTGGTAATGGTCGGCGTGTTTTGGGCCTGAAGAAAATTGGAAAGCCCCCAACTTAGTAAGAAGAATAGCGTAAAAATCAATCGGTTTTGGCTCATTTTCATGTGCAATGGGATTAATATGTTAGATAAATTAAATGTGCTTCATCATGTAGAGTATTAAGAGTTTGTTCAGATTTTGGAACTGAGGCGAAGGAGTGCAAATTTTATTTCAGGCGAGGCAAAATTTGCAGCCGTATGTGGACAATACGGCGAAAATTTTAACGAAGCCTGAAATAAAATTTGCCTCATGGAGCCCAGAATCCGAAACCTGAACAAGCTCTAAGTCAACTGTTGGATTAGGAATACAGCGATGAGCAGCAGTACCATGTTACTGTCGCTTTTGTGCAAAGACCAGAAATTACCAATAATTCAATATTTAGAAGAGCATGATCCTGACAACTGTGAAAAGTTGTTACTGAGGCCGCAAAGAATTGTACAGTATACGCTTTTTGAGGGTCTTATATTTTCTTTGAAAAGGGCTTGGCCTGTGAAAATTTTGTTAAAAACAGCCATTTACCTATAAAATAAGGGGGATTACCCATCGAAGATATACAAATGTAGCTTATTTGGAGGATAAATACAATATGCAAAAAACCAGCCAGTCGCAGTAATACGCTCTGGCTTTGGCCTCGTCAAAAATACGAACTAACGAAATGGTAGCCTTGACCGTCAACTTATTGAAAAATTTGCGGAAAACGATTTTTACCCCTAATTAGCGGATATTGGGTTTGGGCTGCATAATCTTGGTCACTTCCTTTAGAGAGTCCTGTTGGTAGCGCGCTTCAAAAAACAATTCCCCATCTTCCGTCCATTTGCGCATATACCCATCCATTTTGCCAGCTTTAAAGGTTACCAAAAATTGTGGTTTCCCATTGGAATAGAAGATGGTATCCCCTTTTTGTTTTTTCCCGTCTTCATAGTATTGTACTTCCTTCAACTTCCCATCGGGGTAAAACAAAAGGGTACGCCCGGTTTGTATGCCTTTTTTGAATTGTCTTTTTATCTGAATTTGACCCGTTTTGGGATAATATTCGGTCATTTCCCCTTCGATCTGATTGTTGACCATAAAGTACCGACGCCTCAAGCTGCCATCTGGGTGGTTGTAGTGGTGCTCCTGTGGCGCAGAAGCGTTTGGAGTACACTGCTGGAAGAGTAAAAAAATGAACCCGCAACAAAATTGGGTGATGATGAATCGCTTATTCATGATTTAAAATTAATAGGAAACTTAGCTATTCCATTTGGAAATGCGGCTCTAGCTAAGTATATCTTATCTACAACTTCAAATTTACGGTTTTTTAATTTTTGGAACGTAAAACCTTCCAGGTCTTCGCGCGACCTGGAAGGTTAATTTCAGTTTTGAAGATCAAAACAAAGCAGTATTACTTATTCCAAGCAATTTTATTGACTTTACGGCCAACTTTGAGACCCAAGTTAACGCCTTGCTCAGAGTCCATGCGGTAGTGTACGCCCAGCGGTACTCGCGACCAAGCATTTTCTTGCGCCATCTCTAAGAATGAATTGAAGGAACGCGCACGACCTTCAAAATCAGTACGGTTCTCGTGGCAGCGATCGGTCATCGCATAGCTGTAGCCAAAGATTCCTGATAATACTTCTGCTCCAGCAGCACCCATCGTTGAGTGACCAGAAGGATAAGCAGGGAAAGCAGGGCTGATACCTTTGTCACTATTAAGCGGGTTGTCCAAAATTGGTTCCCATTTTGGATCAATCACCCGCTTGATGTATGATTCAGGGCGTTCCAAGTTGTAATAGTATTTTGAGTGCCAGCAGGCTACTGCAGCATCATTCAAAGCAATACCCATCTTAGCGTCGCACAACAACGCAGTCTCTAAACTTGATTTTTCGTTTTGATAAACCTGATTGGCGATAGCCGTCCACCGCGGGCCAGGACTGAAAGTGACGTTCACCAAGTCATCGCTCCAAAATTCCCCAATCCATACGTTTTCATAAGGTGCATTTACCGTTTGGGCATATACTTCCATGGCTTGATTGAAAAACGCGGAAGTTTTCGCTTCGCTGAAAGCCAAAGGTGCAGGGCACAATTTTTCGCTTTCATTAATAGCAAAAGCACGTGCACGACCCCAGAACGGGAACATCGGTTGTTTTGGTCCTGGTACAGTGGGTTGCCAGTAACCGGCTTTGCTGGTGTTATCTGCCCAGTTGTAGCCTTTAAATGGATCCAAAAAAGCATCGTGTCCAACTGCATCGGTAGTAGCCCAAGTCCATACGGCATCAGCTACTGCTTGGCCGCGGTTGATCGAACGCTTGAGTACGACATCGGTAGCTTGCGTACGGTAAGTAGCTGCCAGTGCATTTTCCAAAGCAGTAATTTTATCCAGCGAGGTGCTGGGTTGCGTACTAAAAAAACGACGCATTAAGCTCGCACGTACTGCGTTTACTACGGATGGCCAGTGATAATCCGTTCCGTCAGCAGCAGGTAGCTTCAAATCAGGATAGTTGGAAGCTATTGACTTATGATCCTTCATGCCAGGTACACAAGCCTCATAGCTAGCCAAACCAATGTAAGCCAAGGCACGTGGCGCTGGCCCTGGACGGTAACCAGCAGCATAGCGTTCAACTTCAAGGAATACGCCATTCCATTGTGATGCGGCATCATGGGTATAACCAGCTACTGAAGTGTCTTTTACTTCAGTGGACTCGTTGCCGTCATTGGAACAAGCGTTGAACAAAAGACCCATTAGAAGGAAAATGGGTAGGAATTTTTTGGAAATAGTAAAAAAACTCATGGCAATTAAATTTGTGTTTAACAATATATTTTAAGAGCTAGACATAGTTGTACCGGGTCGAAGTAGGGCAATTTCCAACTTCAACAAAAAATAAGCACGCGGATGACGGATGCATCCACCAACGAATTCGTGTTCAGTGAAAGATTTGGTATTTGTTTAGTAGATTTCCTCGCTTCCCTAAGAGGGTGTTTGGATTTTTAGTTCGCAAGCGAAAATGAGTCAAAATTTGTACCAGCGAGGCGTGAAAAACGGAGTCTATCCCGACTTTGTCGAGGACAGGTCAGCGCTTACATGAGTATTTTCGCAACGAAGTTGGTGCAAATTTTGGCCATTTGCAGCTCGAATAAAAAATCCAAACACCCTCTAAAAAGGTAAAGCACTAAAAATATAAATAGCCATTTACAACCTTTTTAAGATTGTAAATAGTTTTGGATAAACCATCAGAATAGGAAAATAGAATCCTAATCAAATGATTGAATCCGAAAAAAATAATAACGTGTTGAAAAACCTTAAAAGAGTGGTATGTAGATTAGCCTTTGAATTACTGTGTTATGGAGAGGTTACACAATAAGTAATTAAAACAACTCAAAGCTTTTTTTATTCGTTTTTGTCCTCTGGAGGACAATTAGTATGCTGCAAAAATACATCAAAAAAATTCAATGTCAAGTACCTAAGCCAATAAAAATTTATTTTTTTTCACATTGTATTTTTAATACAATGAAAATGAATATTCTAGATAAGTAAAAAATATTTTATTGTCGAAAAATGTAACTATCCAGCCGGCCAATGGGGCGAATAAAAAAAGTAAAGAATTAAAGGAA
>JBBANM010000025.1:24314-76561 GCA_040401995.1 Saprospiraceae bacterium | reverse complement strand
GAAGTGCAATATCGGATTTTATGCTGATTGAGCGTTTTGATGCGTTTGCCCTATGTCTAAATAGTTTAAATTTTTTTGTTGTTTTGGCCTATCTTCCCTATTATTGGAAATTAGTTGAACTGTTTCTTGGATGTAGTAATTAGAACGCGATGAAGATTAAACTACCCCCGATGGCCAATCTGCAAAATTGTTGCTCCAAGCAATACTGTATTCAAGCTCCATATTTAAGTAGGTCGTAATTTCAAACCATGCTTACATTGCCGGGGATCTTTGCATGTTTATACCTCAAATAAAACGAGGCGAATCATATTCCTAAAAACATCAGACAGATTGAAGACTTATCAATCTGTTGCCTAAACAAAATCTTGAGTAGCACTCGGATAAACCAACTTTAAATGAAGAAAATTGGCGCCATATGCATCATTGACGATGATGAGATTTATCAGATGTTCACCAAAAAAATGATCCAAAACCTGGATTTGTGTGATGAAATTTTATCGTTTACCAATGGAGAAGAAGGCATTCTGGCAATTAAAAAAATGATTGCTGATGGTTCGGGTATTCCTGATATTATTTTCCTGGACATTAATATGCCCGTTATGGATGGATGGGAGTTTATGGAGGAGTTTGTTCCAATACAAACCCTGTTAGCAAAAAAGATTTCGGTTTATATTGTTAGTTCTTCCATTGCACCTAGCGACCAAGATAAGGCCAAAACTTATGTTGAAATTTCAGGGTTCATGATCAAACCCATGAAATCAGAGTCTATTCTTGAAGTCATTCAATCAAAGCTAGCAGAGGTGGATTGAGGGCAAGTTTTATTCTGGCTATTGTAACATCGGGCGCTGATCAACGTAAGTAATGGGTGGTTAAGCAGACATCCCAGGCCCTTTTTGTCGCACTAGCCGCGCCTTTTTTCAGGATAACAGCAGATTTTAGCCTTATACATCTACACCATTACACGGCTTTATCCATGAAAGAAGAATATGATTCCTTCTCCAAACCCAATACCTCACCTAATGACTCTTCTGGTCTTGGGACTAAGAATACGTTTGATCCCAATACTAATCCTCAGCATACTGCTCCCTATTCTTTAAATTCTGAAAATTTAGAGGAGCATCAACCCCTACAAGATTCGCATCATACCCTTGAAAAACCATTATTGGAGTACATGTTCCTTTTTGAGCATGCGCCTACTGGCTACCTTACACTGGATAAAAATGGCGATATCTTCAAAATAAACCTTTATGCCGCGGAGTTGCTGGGCGAGGAGCTCACAACGCTAATGAATGCCGATTTTACCAGCTTTATTTCCGAAGAGAAGATATTTGAGTTCAATGCTTTTTTTGACCGCATTTTTAGCTCCCCCGGTAAATGTTGCTGTGAGGTCATCATCCATCCTGGTAATGACCGGCCGCCAAGATATGTTCAGCTGGATGGCCGTGCAATCCCCGACGGCAGCGGATGTCTGTGCATCATGACCGACATTACCGAACGAAAAGCTTCTGAGGAGGCTTTTAGGCAAAAAAACATTCAGTACAAAAATATGATCGAGCAATCGCAGGATATCATTTTTCAACTGGAACAGGATGGGACATTTAGTTATGTATCCCCGAGTTGGAGTAAAATAATGGGGCACGCGCCAGAGGAAGTCATTGGCCAAAGTTTTATCAACTTCATTCACCCCGACGATGTGCTCTATTGTATCGAATTTTTACAGGCCGGGCTTGAAAAAGGAGGAAGCGATGAAGAAGTCATTTACCGCGCCAAACACAAATCAGGTCATTACATCTGGTCGGCAGCAACGGGGTCGCTATTACAACGGAGCGGAAAAATAGCCTACCTGGGAAATGCCCGCGATATCACTTTGCGCCGGGAAGAAGAGCTCAAAAACCAAGAGCTGAATGATCGATTTGCCTTCGCCACCAGATCGGCAGGCATGGGCATATGGGATTACAACGTAGCCGACAATACCTTGATCTGGGATGAGATGATGTATAAGGTATTTCAAGTAGACCCCAATGAATTTGAAGGCGTTTTTGAAGCCTGGAGCTCAAAAGTTCACCCGGAAGATCTTCCTGGCGCTTCAGCAGCACTAGAAGCCACAATTCGCGAGAAAAAAGTATTTGATACCTGTTTCCGAATCATTTGCAAAGATGGAGCCATCAAATACATCAAAGGTGATGCTCAATTGATTCAAGATGCCGATGGAAACCCGCTGCGGGTGATTGGCATCAATTATGACATCACCGACTTAAAAAATGCGGAAGCATCCTTGTTGAAGTCCGAACTCAAATACCGCAGCCTTTTTGAGAGTGCCAACGATGCCATCATTTTATTTGAAGCCGAAACGGAAACCATCCTGGAAGTCAACAATAAAGCAACTGAATTGTACGGATTTAGCAAAGCAGAGTTTATAGGGATGAACCAAAAACACATCACTAAAAACGTTGCCAAAGGGGAGAAAATGATCACTTTAGCTTTGCAAAATGAAAACTTTGTCGATTTTGAAACCCAACACTATACCAAGAAAGGGGCGATTATCGACTTATTGATAGGCTCTTCAGTGATCGACTATGGCGGAAAAACAGCTATCTTATCCATCAATCGCGACATCACCGAACGCAAAAAAGTAGAAGCTGCCTTACAAAAATCGGAAGACAACCTGCATACGGTTTTTGAAAATACCGATATGGGTTACATCCTTTTTAGCAACGAATTCAAAATCCTTAACTTCAATAGGCCAGCGCAATTATTTTATTTACGCGAAGACGATCGCCCCATTAGTGAAGGTGTTTTTTTATTTGACTATTTTCCGGAGGATCTAATTGAGCCGCTAAAAAAAACCACGCAAAAAGTTCTGGAAGGGAAAAAAATTGAGTTCGAAAGAAAAGTAGTTAACGCTATCGGAGATGAATACTGGTATCATGTTATTTACTCCCCCGTTTTTAACAAAGAAAAAAAAGTAGAGAACTTTGTCGTGTCAATCGAAGATATCACGGATCGCAAAAAGGATCAATTGGAATTATTCAAATCGTTTGATTTGGTCTCCGAACAAAACAAAAGACTCTTGAATTTTTCCTACATCGTTTCCCACAATCTGCGTTCACACACCAGCAACATCAAATCTATTCTCAACCTTTTTGGAACAGAAAATACCGAATCAGAGCAGAAAGTATTGCTCAAACACCTGGAGGCGGTGGTAGGCCGACTCGATGAAACGCTATACAACCTCAACGATGTAGTATCCATTCAACGAAACGTCAATCTACAAATTGAACCTTTGATTTTGAACGATTACGTATCCAAGGCCGAAGAAGTACTAGAAAAACAGATAGCCGAAAAAAATGCTCAAATCATTAACCAGATAGATAAGGGCATTGTTGTCAATTACAACCCAGCCTATTTGGAGAGCGTGACCTTCAATTTTTTATCCAATGCCATCAAGTACAGTAGCCCTGACCGACAGCCCGTTGTTACGATAAATGCCTTTTATGAGGATACTCGACTGGTATTGCAATTTTCTGATAATGGGCTGGGCATTGATCTGAAAAGAAACAAAGACAAGCTATTTGGCATGTATAAAACTTTTCACAGTAACAAAGACGCCAAAGGGTTAGGACTTTTTATCAGCAAAAACCAAATCGAGGCAATGGGCGGAAAAGTAGAGGTTGAAAGCGAGCCTGGAGTAGGAACCAAATTTAAAATTTACCTTACTCCAGCAACACATTAAAACGGAGAAGGGCTCATGGAGGTCCAACCGCCATCAACTACCAGCGATTGTCCAGTGATATGTCTTGAATTGGGCGCTACCAAAAACAAAGCGGCGTGGGCAATATCTTGAATCGAAGCAGGTCTTCCCATCGGCGTGATACGGCTCCACGTAGCCAAATAAGCTTCATCAGCCAGGGTGCGTTCGGTGAGCGTTGCTCCTGGTACCACAGTATTGATGGTAATTTGGTGAGGCGATAAATCCACGACCAAG
Organism: Saprospiraceae bacterium; assembly: GCA_040401995.1. Lineage (GTDB taxonomy): Bacteria > Bacteroidota > Bacteroidia > Chitinophagales > Saprospiraceae > Haliscomenobacter. Next base: position 72,576 of record JBBANM010000025.1, on the reverse strand, counting down.
TTTTTTGCCAACATCTCCAAAGCCGCCTTGCTCATACCATAAGCAGCCAAATGCTGATGTGCCTGATGGCCAGTCACCGATGAGGTAAGTAGAATGCTACCGCCCCCGCCTTGTTTGATCATTTGATTGGCAGCAGCTTGTGTTAAAAAAAAACTACCCGTCAAGTTGACCGCCATCACCCGGTTAAACGATTCCAGGGAATAGGAAAAAAAATCGCCAAAAAGGGTGATTCCGGCATTCGCAATCGCAATGGTCAAACGACCAAAGGTCTGAACCGTAACAGCAACCATTTCAGTAATAAAATCAACATCCGACGTATCGCCCGGATAAGCGATGCAGGATCCGCCTTCATCCCGAATGGCTTGCGCAGATTGATTGGCCAATTGCTCATCAAGGTCGTTGAGGACTACGCTGGCGCCTGCGCGCGCCAGTTGGCGACAAATTTCAAAACCAATGCCTTGTCCGGCGCCAGTGACCAATGCTACTTGCTGCTGAAAAAAATGAGCTGCATACATGTTTTAAATCTTAATGCGAATCCCGGGTAACTACACTACCCGATGCCCCTTTCAGAAAATCCAAATCCGCTCCCAGATGAGATTGCTCTACATGTTGTAAGTACATGCCAACGTACCCGCGTAAGGTCATCGGGGCAGGCGCTTGCCAGCTTGCCCTACGGCGCGCCAATTCTTCCTCGCTTAGGTCAACGTGCAGACTCCGATTTACTACATCAAGAGTAATCAAATCGCCATTTTGAATCAACGCCAGGTTACCGCCTATTGCCGATTCAGGACTAATGTGTAACACCACAGTGCCAAAACCCGTACCGCTCATTCTTCCATCAGAAATGCGTACCAAATCGTGAACGCCTTGCTCAATGAGTTTTTTGGGAAGCCCCATATTGCCTACTTCCGGCATTCCTGGATAACCTTTGGGGCCGACATTTTTTAACACCAAAACACTGGTAGCATCTACGTCTAGCTCAGGATCGTCGATCCGGGCATGGTAATCTTCGATGGTTTCAAAAACCACCGCTTTACCGGTATGTTGCATCAAACTAGGCGAAGCCGCCGAAGGCTTGATCACTGCGCCATCCGGGCAGATGTTCCCCTTGAGCATGATAATCCCTGAAATGGGGTTGATGGGTGCATCAAATGGCGCAATCACGGTAGCGTCAAAGCTTTCAAAAGGTTGATAATTTTCGGCAAGCGTTTTTCCATTTACGGTGATACAATCCGCATGTAAGTGGCCATGCAATTGTTTCATTACTGCTGGAAGGCCGCCTGCGTAATATAAATCCTCCATGAAAAACTGCCCAGAAGGCTGCAAATTGGCCACCAAAGGAATGTTGTTTGACCAGCGATCAAAGTCTTCCAAATCCAACTCGATACCAATCCTCCCAGCAATAGCCAATAGATGAAGCACAAAATTGGTGGAGCCGCCAATCGCTGCGTTTACCATGATGGCGTTTTCAAAAGCTTTACGGGTAAGGATATCAGAAGGTTTAAGGTCTTCTTTCACCATGTCCACTATCCGCAAACCAGATAACTGCGCCAAAACTTTCCTACGGGAATCAGCCGCGGGAATGGCGGCATTTTCAGGCAAGGAAAGCCCCAATGATTCCACCATACAAGCCATGGTTGAGGCCGTACCCATTACCGCACAATGGCCACGACTGCGACACATCGCCGCTTCCGCAAGTTCCATTTCTACTTTTGAAATTTTACCTACTTTCAGGTCTTCACTCAACCGCCAAACATCGCTGGTACCGATGTTACGGCCTTTGTATTTCCCAGTCAACATGGAGCCACCAGAAACCACTAGCGAAGGAATATTCACACTACAAGCACCCATTACCAGCGAAGGCGTGGTTTTATCACAACCGCAAAGCAGCACTACCCCATCCAAGGGATTGGCGCGGATGGATTCCTCCACGTCCATACTCGCTAGGTTGCGGTACAACATTGCAGTGGGTTTGATCAAGGTTTCTCCCAATGACATCACCGGGAACTCCACCGGAAAACCGCCCGCTTGTAAAATCCCTCTACGCACCGACTCGGCCAATTCCCTGAAATGCGCGTTACAAGGCGTCAGCTCGCTCCAGGTATTGCAAATGCCAATAACAGGCCGACCATCAAATTCAAAACTGGGCAAACCTTGATTTTTCATCCAGGCACGGTAGATGAACCCATCTTTCCCTTCTTTGCCAAACCATTGTCGGCTGCGTAATTCTTGTGGCATAATCTCTTTTTTTGGCACATGAAGCGTTGAAAAGTAGCCATGAAAAGTATTGAAAATAGCGGAAAGTACCAAAGGAACTGCATTTCTTTCTTTGGCAAAAAACGGGAGGGGATTTTTTAATTGCTGATGATTTAGGAACGGTTGAACAATAAAATACCCGTTCCTAAGATTTGGATGGAGCAACCACCCGCACAAGATTTTTTTCTAAGGTTTTTGCTTTGATCGACCAACAGCCTTTTGCGGTAAGAAACCAAATCATTTTGTTGCCTTCTGACATAGTCAACACCTTTTCTTGCTGGAGATTCAAAGGCGCGCCAAGTGTTGCAGGCTGGGCTTGATAGCCTTTGGTTTTTGGTCGCGTGTAAATTTCTTCTTGGGCTTCGTGTTCGTGAGCAGTAACCTTAGCAGCTAAGGCAATTACTCCGTTTTTTGTAGCGATCAAGTAAGATTGATTGGGCAGGTTACAAATAGAATACAATTCATTTTCGCGGCTGCCAACATAATCAAAAGTAGGAAAATGGGATTCCTCCTGAATGATAGGGAGAAAAACCAAATTGCTGGGCATTACCACCCAAAGATTACCCAATTTATCCGGAAAAAGTTTTTCCACATAGTTGTCGGGCAATTCAAAACCGCTGTAGCCTTCTTCGGCATAGCGCGTCCATTTATCAGTAGCTAAATCCAGTTCATACAATCCCAAATTGGTGCCGATCCATACTTTTCCTGGGGTGCAAACGATGGTATAAGCCGGAGAAATCTGGCTTCGCTGAATAATTGAGCCATCGGATTTTAGTTCAAAAGAACCATTGAACTCCGTTGCGATCCACAAACTTCCCCGTTCGTCAACAGCCAATTTATTGATTTGAAGATTTCCTTTAAGACCAGGGATTGCCAAATCAGAAAACCCAGTAACTCCTATTTGATGGTACTTTACCCCATCAGCAGTGCCTAGATAGATTCGATTGCTAAATGTAATGGCTGCAAATGTTTTACTAGGTAGAGGCAGGGCAGTAAGGATTTCCTTTTTACCAAGTTCATAAAGTGTGGTTTGAGTTACTGCCCAAGTATGTTTGTCGTGGTGAAGCATCGTAACCGGAACTTCATTTTTTTGAAATAAGAATGAATGTTGAGCAGCTAAAAAAGAAAAAGAAAGGATGGTCAAAATAACAGCACAGAAAATTTTCATAGGAGTTAATAATTTCTAATAATTAATAAAAAACAGAATTTCCATTTGATAGCAATACTTTCATTCCGAGAGAATTACAACAACACTTATCAAATAGCATCAATATTAATACCCCAGTGTTAATTGTGCGGTTAATTTTTTGATATAAAAATTTACCATAACTTAATAATAAAATCAACTCCCCTCATCAGGATAGACGGATCTTTGCAAGAAATACAAAATCCAATGAAAAGACTAATTACTTTGATCAGCCTATGTATGCTGACAATTGTAGTGCTACATGCACAGAAACCAAGACAAGTCATCATGTACATCGGTGACGGTTTTGGTGTAGCCCCAAAAACTGCTGCTCGTATGGCCTTGGGTCAAGGAACAGATGGAAAACGTTTTTCTACTGATCCTAATTTCCAAATTTTGGCGTTGGACAAATTGAAGTACAACACCATGGTGACCACCCACTCTAAGAACTCTTGGATCACCGACTCAGGTCCTGGCGCCACTGTGTATGCTGCCGGCCAGAAAGGTAAAGTGGACAACGAATCTATTGCATTTGATGTGCAATCGGGTACTGCCGTTCAGACGGTATTGGAAGCGGCTAAAAAGGCTGGTTATGCAGTAGGTTTGGTTACTACTACTCGGGTAACTCATGCTACTCCTGCTTCTTTTGCTAGCCACACATGGTTTCGCGACTTAGAAGACTACATCGCTGCGCAGTTCATTTCTTCTACTCAAGCGCAGTATGAAGCCATCTACAACGATGCTACTTCTAAAATTAAGCCTTACGATGCTACCCGCGACTGGAAATTGCCAGATCCAAAAGTAGGTGTTGAAGTAGACGTTATCTTGGGTGGCGGTTCTCGTCACTTTTTCCCAAATGCTTTCCCTGATACTATTGTAGACAAAGCTGGTAAGGCAATTTTGAACGCTGGTAAAGTAGTTACACAAGGCGGAAGACGTACTGATGGTGTTAACTTGGTTACCTTGGCTAAAGGCCGTGGTTACACTTATGTCAACAGCCGCGATGCGTTGTTGAATTTGGATGTTACCCAATTTGCTGGTACAAGCGGCAAGAAATTGTTGGGCTTGTTCCACCCTTCTCACGTCAACTATGAGCAGGATCGTCAGTTGAGCGCTCAATGGGAACCATCTTTGTCAGAAATGACCGAATTGGCCATCAAAGTATTGAAGGCAAAAAGCCCAAAAGGGTTTTTCTTGATCGTAGAAGGCGGTCGTATCGACCACCTAGAACATGCAAACAGCGGCGGTATCACCGTTGTAAGTGATGGAACAACTTCTACTTATACTGTTGATGCTGACCGTCAATCTTATGTAGGCGGTGGTGAAGCTGTTTATGGTGCAACCGCAACTACAGCTCGTCAGGATAGCATCTATGGTTCTGATTATTTGATCAAAGAAGTATTGGCATTCAACTATGCTGTAGAGCAAGGTCGCAAATTGTTGGCCGATAATACTGCTGAAACTTTGATCTTCTCTTCTTCTGACCATGAGTGTGGTGGTACAGCGATCGTAGCCCTTCACGACGAAGGTGACTTGCAAGCAAACGGAACTAAAGTACGTACTTACGCTTCTGGTCCACGCCAAAACAATTTGCAAGCTGCTTCAAGCGGTGCTGCTACTGCTTCAGCAATCGCATCACCTATCAATGTTAAACGTGGTGATGTAGATTTTGCTAGCAATAGCCCTGCTGGTTGGTTCCCAAACTATAGCACTTACACGTTCCAGGGTCGCCCTGAATTGTGGCCGCAGGTGTCTAAAACGGGTCGCCGCATTGTTGTGTCTTACGGTTCAAACCCAATCACCAACGGAAATGGCGTTAAGCCAGGCGGCACTCCTGGTAACCACACACCACAAGACGTATGGGTAGGAGGTGACGATAACGTGAGCGGTACATTTGCTTCTCGCATCACTGGTCGCGGTTTGTTGGACAACACCGACTTGACGCCAATCATGATTGATTTCTTGAAAGTAACCCTTACTTCAGTTCAGGAAGTAGATCCAGCGGTTGAGTTCCAGTTTAAGCTGAGCCCAAACCCAGTTTCAAATGACCAGTCTGTTAAAGTAAGCTTCAAGTTGGATGAATCAGGCCGCGTACAAAGCGACTTGTTTACTTTTGACGGTCGTCACATCCAGTCTTTGATCAACAGCGTACAGGGTCAAGGTGAATTCACTCAAGACATCAACACTGCTGGTCTTCCTGCTGGCGTATACATTGTAACCATCAAAGTGGGCAATAAAGTAGGCGCTCAGAAATTGATCGTTCAATAAGCTACTTATCTGTAAGTTTAGTTTTTGATAAAAAATAGAAAGGGGTTGATGCTATGTTTAGCAACAACCCCTTTTCCTTTTTTATCTGATGACCTTTACAAAATATATTTACTCAAAGTATAAGCCTGAGTGATGATGATGACTATACCTACTAAAAACATCAAGTGCTTTGCTTTGATACGAGTAGCCAAGATAGCGCCAAGCGGCGCTGCAATCACGCCGCCAATGATCAACCCTACGATGACTTTCCAGCTATCAACGCCAAGGAAAAACAAAAAGACGCCGGTACCAAAAAAGGTAACAAAAAATTCTGCCGTATTTACCGTACCGATAGCTTCCTTAGGGGATTTTCCACGGCTAACCAAGTTGGAAGTAACGATAGGTCCCCAGCCACCGCCGCCGATAGCGTCTAAAAATCCGCCAATAAAACCAAGTGGTGCAACCCGTTTAATGGGTCTGGGTTCTTGTGGCTTGCGCAAGCTTTTGACCAACAACAACACCCCTAAGAACAAGAGATAACCTGAAACGTAAGGCTTAAACGTCTGACCATTGATGAGCTCAGACACAACATAGGCGCCAATTACCGCACCCAATACGCCTGGAATAACCACTCTGAGAAACAATCTTTTATCAACATTCCCCATGTACAAGTGCGACAAGCCCGATACCCCGGTAGTAAATACCTCGGCGGTATGTACGCTGGCAGTTGCAATTGCCGGTGGAATACCCAATTTCATCAATAAAGTGGAGCAACTAACGCCATAAGCCATCCCCAACGCGCCATCGATCATTTGCGCAACAAAACCAGCTAGAATGTACCCTAAAAAAGCATAATCAATTGAGAAGCCTTGCGCTCGTTTGGAAAAGAAAAAGACATTAGCCACCAAAAAAATCACCAAGGCGCCTTTTAAAATCAAAATGAGCGTAGAAATGTGACGGAATTCCATTTTTCCAACTGCTGCATTTGCTGTTCGTCTTAAGTAAGTCTCTTCTTGCATGGTTTGTATTTGAATCTAAAATTTGAGAAAAAGAATGGCATCTACCACGTCATTTCCCTCAAGGAGCTAATGGCTAAGTCACTCAAGGTGCAAAATTGAATAAAATCCATCAATTTAGTAGTGTTTTTTAGATGTTTTTTTTAACCCTAGTAAATTTTAACTAGCAGTCTGCTCAAAAATACCCGCTCAGTCCAGAATAGTTATTCCAAAATGGGATTTCCTTGACGGGCTACCATTTTTTCCAGGGTGATTGCCGCCATTGCTTGGAGGGTCTGATCGCGAATTTGCAGCACACTCCAGCGGAGGGCACAAGCTTGCTCATCGGGGCAATCGCGACAAGGTTGGTAAAATTTTTCGGAAGCACAGGGCAACAAGGCTATTGCGCCATCTAAAATGCGATGAATGTCACGGAGATTGACCTCGGCTGGGGGCTTTAGCAAAAAATAACCTCCACCAATGCCCTGTCTACTGGCAACAATAGAAGCGTGTTTCATCTCAATAAGAATTTGTTCCAAAAATTTTTTTGGAATCTGGGCATTCGTTGAAATATCTGCCGTTTTTACCAAAGCACCTTTTTCCTGCTGAGCAAGATAAATAAGGGCCTTGATGGCATATTTGGTTTTATTTGAAAGCATTTATCTTAGCGCTTTTGTCCAACTACAATATACTGATAATCCAATGAGGTATCATCACTCTCTAAAAGGGTATACCCCGCTTTATCCAATTCATCCTCTACTTCATTTTGTGGAACTCGAATCGAAGAAGCGGGACCAATAGTGGTGCGTTTTTTCTTAAAATCTACGATGATCACTCTCCCACCCGGTCGAATTCCATTCATTAAACTTTTAAGGTATTGTACGCGGTTGCCAAGGTACATATAGGTATTGACAATCAACACCAAATCTACCTCGTTTGGTTTAAGATGCGGGTTATTTGGCTCCGCTAATCGCGTTTCAAGCTTATTGCGCTCGGATGGCGGTAGTTCTATATTGCGGATGCTATCCAAGTATTGCACAAAGCTAGCATCAATGTCAATGGCAATCACTTTTTTTGCCCTCGGCGTCATCCGCAGTGAAAAAAAGCCAGAACCAGCGCCAATATCGGCAATGACTTTATTGCTTACATCTCCAAGGAGGTTCATAATCAGATCTGGTTTTTGCCAGATGACCCGATTGGTGTTGCCATAATCTTCTTCAAATCCAGAAGAAGAAGTTCTTTCTGGCGGTGTAATGATCTCCTTTTCGGGTTCGAGTTGTCGGTTTCTTGATGACCGATCGTTCCCGCAACTGACGCCGTAAATTGCAATGATAAATAAAAAAACATTGATTTTTAGTTGCTTACTTGGCATAAAAGTACTCTTAGTTTGACGCAAAAAATTACTTCCCGATTTTTTGAGCGGCTTTTGAATAGGAAGCTCACTTGAAATGAACCGTTCGGCTTCCTATTCAAAAGCCAAAATCGGGAAGTTAATTTTTCTGCGTTGCTTATAATTTTATTCAAAAATTTGATCGTCTTAAATAGTAGCAGGTAGAATTTTCCCCCGGGCTTCCCCAAATCCAATCCGTACATTTCCTTTCATTGCCCAACCTCGCAACAAAACGGTATCCCCATCCTCCAAAAATTTTCGCTCCGATCCATCGCTCAATTGGATCGGTTGTGTGCCGCGCCAGGTAATTTCCAGCATAGAGCCGAACGACTCTTGGTAAGGGCCGCTCAAAGTGCCGGAAGCACACAAATCGCCAACTTTTAAATTACAGCCGTTGATGGTATGGTGCGCAATTTGTTGCGCTATATTCCAGTACATGTACTTAAAATTGGATTGACACACTGTTTTTTCTGCCGATGCTGCCGTTTGCAGCGTCACAGAAAGCTGGATATCAAAATTTTTTTGCCCTTCATATGTGAGATAGGGCAATACTTCTGGTTGCTGTACCGGCGTGTCAACTCGAAAAGGCTCAAGGGCATCCAAAGTAACAACCCAAGGCGACATCGTCGATCCAAAATTCTTTCCTAAAAACGGCCCCAACGGAATGTATTCCCAGCGCTGGATATCGCGGGCCGACCAATCATTAAACAATACCAGTCCAAAGATATAATCTTCTGCCGCCTTTACAGAGATTGATTGACCAAGATCGGAGTTTTTACCAATGATATACCCCATTTCAAGTTCAAAATCGAGCATTTTACTGGGGGAAAGCACCGGTTCTTGCTGACCTTCTGGTAAAATTTGTCCCTTCGGTCGATGTATTGATGTTCCAGAAACCACAATCGAGGAAGCTCTTCCGTGATAAGCAACCGGCAGGTGTCGCCAGTTAGGCAAAAGCGCATTACCCGGATCGCGAAACATGGCGCCTACATTACTGGCATGCTCCAAACTGGAGTAAAAATCGGTGTAATCGCCAATGCGAACGGGAAGTAACATATCTACTTCCGACTGGCGAATTAAAAATTGATCCCTCCAAGATTTTCCGCTCCATGGATTTTCTATCTGATCCAGCACCTCCGACAAGCGGTTGCGCACCGCGCTGGTTTTTGTTTTTCCAAGTTCAATGAAATCGTTCAAAAAAGGTTGATCAAAAACAAGGGGATCAATCCCTAGATCATCGAAACTGCCTTTCTCCGCCAAAGCCTTGCAATCCACCACCCATTCTCCAATGGCAACGCCCACTCTAGGAGTTTCCAATCCGATTTTAAAAATACCAAACGGAAGATTCTGAATGGGGAAATCGGACTGAAGCGGTATTTCTACCCAGGATTCCAAAAGTGGATCGTTAGCGCGCATGTATAGAATTTGAAATATATTGGCGAATTTCAGCAGTAGGCTATAAAAATACACCAACAAATAAAAATTATTAGTAAAAAATGGGTTTCCTTAATGATCATGTGCCGTCTAACCTATAATTTTAACGCTTTATCGCATTTTGAACAGCAATAATTTACCATGATCGTCAATAACCATTTAGATCATTTACCTGGAAGAACGCTTTTCCTCGATGGAGAGGAATGGCTCTATTTTAGTGGTACTGGCTATTTGGGGATGGGGCATGACGTCGATTTTCAACAATTGCTTCAAGAAGGGATAGCCCAATACGGCATTCATTTTGGGGGATCTCGCTTGTCCAATCTCCGCTTGAATATTTTTGAAGAAACCGAACGATTTCTCGCCAACTATACGGGTACACAAGCAGCAATGGTAGTGTCATCGGGTTCGCTGGCCGGTCAATTGTTGGTCAAATGGCTGCGCGAATGGGGCGAGCTGCATTTGGCGCCAGGCACGCATCCAGCACTCTGGGACAACCAATCTCCAGTTCAACAAACCTGGCAAGATTGGACGCAATACATCCTAAAAGAAGCCGCGCAAAAAAAAGGACGGATGGTCATCCTGGCCAATTCAATCGATCCGCTCCAGGTGCAGCAATTTGATTTTTCCTGGCTACAACAATTATCAGCGGATCGGGAAATAATCTTAGTTATCGATGATTCACATGGATTTGGCGTAACCGGCGTGGATGGCGCAGGCATCCTCTCGCTCGTACGTGCGCCTGCCCATGTGCAAACGCTAGCCATCAGCTCATTGGGAAAAGCGTTTGGAATTCCTGGTGGCGCCATTTTTGGTCCGCAATCCATTATCGAGAAGTTGTGGCAAAGCCCTTACTTTGGCGGAGCTTCCCCTGCACCGCCAGCTTTTTTGCATGCTTTTTTGCAGGCACAGCCCCTTTACCACCAGCATCGACAACAGTTACAAACCAACATCCAGCAATTTGTAGCGGGTTTGCAATCGCCAATTGAAATGCGTAAAATTGTGGATTATCCCCTGTTTTATATACCGGATCAGGCCATTGCAGCGTTTTTGTCGTCAGAACGAGTACTAATTTCTAGCTTTGCCTATCCAACGCTTGCAGACCCAACAATAACCCGAGTGGTCCTCAACAGCGGGCATCATTCTACCGATATTAATCGTTTAACCTTTTTGTTGAATACATACTATTTTGCTCAAAAACCATGAACATGAGAAAACCGATTACACTTTTCCTGTTGCTTTTATTGGGTCTTAGTACCCAATTGGTGGCCCAAAAACACCCGCTGCGGCAAATCCTAAAATCCCAACCCGATTGGGATACCTTACTTGCCAATAAAGATCGCTACCAAATTCAGATCATTTATACCCAGATCAACCGCAACGCCAAAAACGTACCCTCCTTTGAATCGTTTACCTTTGGCCTCGATACCAATTTGTATTTTTACCCTGCCAGTACGGTAAAAATGCCCGCCGCTTTTTTGGCTTTGGAAAAAATCAATCGGCTTAAGGTTGAAAACCTCAACAAGTTCAGTACTATGCGTACTGGCTTAGGAAAAGCGCCGCAAACTGCTGCGGAAACCGATAGCTCTGCGACTAACGGATTGCCATCGTTGGCGCAGTACATCAAAAAAATCTTTTTGGTGAGCGATAATGATGCGTTCAATCGCTTGTACGAGTTCCTGGGGCAGGAGCACATCAACAAACAGCTTTGGGACAAAGGCTACCGTCGTAGCCGCATCGTCCACCGCCTGGCAGTGCCAGGGTATGATGTGGAAAGCAATAAATACACCAACCCTGTGGCTTTTTATGATGACCAAGGCAATGAAGTATTCCGCCAAGGTCAGGTTCACAGCCAGGCTTATCCCAAACTCAACCTCCGCAAACAAGTGCGCGGTATCGGCTATATGGACGACAGCACTTTTGTGGCCAAGCCCTTTGATTTCCTCAATAAAAACTACATCGGACTGGAAGAACTGCACGATATCCTAAAGGCGGTGATGTTCCCTCAATCGGTGCGCCCGGAGCAACGTTTTGACCTCACTGAGGAGGACTACCAATTCCTTTATCGCTACATGTCGATGTTGCCCAAAGAAAGCGACCACCCCAAATATTCTCAAGACGAATACTGGGACAGCTACGTGAAGTTTTTGATGTTTGGCGATAAAAAAGATTCCATCCCCAGCAACATCGCTATTTTCAACAAAGTTGGCGACGCTTATGGCTTCCTTACCGATGTAGCCTACGTGGTCGATTTCAATACTGGCGTTGAATTCATGCTGTCTGCCAGCATCCACGTTAACAACGACGAGATCTACAACGACAACAAGTACGAATACGAAAAAATTGGCTTCCCCTTCCTTGGTCGCCTTGGTCGCTTGGTGTACAATTACGAGTTGAAACGCGAACGGGTTTACCCCTATCAAAAACCGGATTTGAGCCGTTTCATGGTACACAAATCAGGTGATGAAGGCGGTGAAAAAACGGGCATGAAGAAGTAAAAAATACAGTCTAGCACTTGACTGCTAGTATTGCAATAGCTTATATTTGTATCCCAACATTAAGAGCTTGTTCATGATTTTGGTTCGATAGCGAAAATGAGCTAAAATTCGCCCCAATGAGGCGCGAAAAGCGGAGTGTAGCAGCGCTACATGAGCATTTTCGCAACGAAATGGGGGTGGATTTTAGCCATTTGTAGCTCGAATCAGAATCCTGAACAAGCTCTTATTTGTTGGTGTTCAGCCGCTCTAGCTCAGTTGGTAGAGCAACGCATTCGTAATGCGTGGGTCGAGGGTTCAAGTCCCTTGGGTGGCTCAGAGAAGTTTGCTATGTTATTTGAAACCAGATTTTTCTTATTTTCGCATAAACCATCGTAAGCATTATTTAATAGCATGACCAAAACACCACCAAAAAAGCACGGATTGGGCGATGGAATCTACACTGTAGCCGACATCGCTGCCATACTTCAGCTTCCCGCTCCTAAGGTAAGGCGTTGGTTAGCTGCTTATTGGAACCAATATGCTTGGACGGTTGATCGAAGTGTAGCGGTTAATTTTCAGGCTTTGGTGGAATTTTATGTGCTGTACCATTTAGGCGAAGCCGGTATCAATACGGCTGAAGTTATTCGAGCCAAAGCAGCCCTGACTGAATGGTTCAAAACGCCTTTTCCGTTTGCCCAAAAGAATGTGGTAGAAAACATCAGAACCGATCAGTTCCGCATTTATTTAGAATTGGAGGGGCAAATCGTATGCCTGGATGGCACAAAACAATTGAACCTGGATTTCATTCGACAATTTTTCCTCAAACTAGATTTTGACAATGCCTCTATCGCACTGCGTTTTTGGCCGCGTGGAAAGGAAAAAAGTATCGTAGTTGACCCGCAACGGCAATTTGGCCACCCGGTTATTGATAAAACCAACATTTATCCAGAAACCATTTTTGGCCTCTACCAAGGCGGCGAAACCATTCCTTTTATTTGTTCGGCTTACGACCTCACCGAAAAAGACGTCAACGACGCGATCGCATACTGCCAAGCCGCATGATTATTTACATCGACGAAAATATTTCTTACCACATTGCGCATGCTTTGAACGCATTACAAATACCGCGCAACAGCAGCCTATCAGAGCACATTGAAATCAAAGCTACGGTTGACGTATTTGGCCGAGGGGCAAAAGATGAGGATTGGCTCCCGCAGGCAGGGGCAGAAGGTGCGTGCGTGATCATGCAAGACATCAACATTCATCGGATTCGCCATCAGAGAGACCTCTGTGAAATCCACCAACTGGGCATGTTTTTCCTTAAACCTCCTTCTAAATCTGGTTTTTCCTATTGGGAGTCGGTGATGATCATTCTGAAACACTGGCCAGAAATGGAACAAAAAGCGCTACGAGAAAAAAGGGCGTTTTTTTATCGAGTTACGGCGAAGGGTGGAAAATTGGAGCAGGTGTAGTTGTGTTCCAGATATACATACCTCCTACCTAAACCACCCCGCATACATCACATAATTATTCGCAATCCGTTCAATAGAATCCTTGAAAGCCTCTGCGCTTAAAGCTTTTACTTTTTTGGCAGGCACCCCCGCATAAATGTGTCCCGCTTCCAAAACGCTGTTTTCCAACACCACCGCGCCCGCCGCAATCAGCACATTGGATTCTACTACTGCGTGATCCATCACGATCGCGCCCATGCCTACCAGCACATCATCGTGCAAGGTGCAGCCATGCACAATGGCGCGATGCCCGATCGAAACATTGTTGCCAATGGTAGTCGGCGCTTTGAGATAGGTACAGTGAATGATGGCGCCATCCTGCACATTCACTTTATTGCCCATGCGAATGGCATTGACATCACCCCGCACCACCGAGTGGAACCAAAAACTGCAATCGGCGCCAGTAACCACATCGCCAACTACAACGGCGTTTTCCGCCAAAAATACATTGTCGCCAAATTGCGGCGATTTGCCTTGAACGGGTAGGATTAGTGCCATGTTCGTTTGATATTATAACAAGTCCATTTGATAATCTTCTAAAACCACGGTTTTGCCCCAAATATAGGTTTCTTCTGCTTTGACCAAGGTAAAACCCGCTGCTTCGTAAAGCGTTTTTGCGGTTGCCAAAGCATTGGTAGTGCCCAATGTAATTTGCTGGTACTGCTGCTGACGGGCAAAATCAACGGCCAAAGTCAATAGCCGCTTACCCAAACCCAAGCCGCGCAAATCAGGGTGTAACAGAAACCACCGCAACTAGGCAATTTCTGCTGTATTTTCAACAATAGCGATTGCGCCTTTCATGCCGTCGGTGCCCTGCTCGGCCAGCCAAATGCGTTCGCGCGGGTTCGTGCGCGCGGCAAACTCCGACAAATATTTTGAGACATAACCTTCAAATGTGAGGTCAAACCCATGCTCTTCGGCATATATTTTTCCGTGCAAGTAGGTAAGGTAACCTACGTCGCCCGGTTGCATTTGGGTGCGGATCTGAACTTGTCGCGAAAACATACGATGCTGTTACTTAGGTAGAAAAATTACGCCAATGATTTTCGTCATTTCGCTTTGTGATCCTCCTCATTTTTACTCTTACTGTCGCATCCTAATTTTATGCCCAGTCATTACGCTTCAGGAGGTAAATATTCCTCGATCAAAATAAAAAAAAGATGACAGATTCCCTATTGTTTGAAAAATACAATGTTCCTGCTCCGCGCTACACCAGCTACCCTACCGTACCCTATTGGAATGACAATCAGGTAAGTGAGCAAATATGGATTAAAAAAGTGCAAAATGCTTTTTTGAAAAATCCTGCCCTGAGCTTGTACATCCACCTCCCTTATTGCGAAAAACTGTGTACTTATTGCGGGTGTAACAAACACATCACTAAAAACCACGCGGTGGCTTTGCCTTATATTGAAAGTGTACTACAGGAATGGCGCATGTATGTGGATCAACTCCCTTCGCGCCCCATCATCCGCGAGCTGCACCTTGGCGGTGGAACTCCCACTTTTTTTAGTCCCGCCGAACTAGATGTTTTATTGACGGGTATTTTTGCCCTGGCAGATATAGCGCCCAATCCTGATTTTGGTTTCGAAGCACACCCATTTAGCGCCACTTACGAGCACCTGGAAGTATTGGCACGCTTTGGATTTCGCAGAGCCAGTGTGGGCGTACAAGATTTTGAACCGGCGATTCTAAAAATCATCAACCGCCAGCAAACTACCGAACAAGTGCGCCAAGTTACCACCTGGGCACGTGAATTGGGATATACCAGCATCAACTACGATCTAATCTACGGTTTGCCCTTACAAAGACCCGAGCATATTGAGCACACCATGGCGCTCATTCGCGAGTTAATGCCCGAACGCATTGCTTTTTACAGTTATGCCCACGTGCCCTGGATCAAACCGAGTCAGCGGGCATATTCAGAAGCCGATTTGCCCCAGGGTGCGGCCAAGCGCTATTTGTACGAGCTTGGTAGATCGCTACTCGAAAATTTAGGATACGCTGAAATCGGCATGGATCATTTTGCTTTGCCAAGCGATTCGCTGTACAAAGCCTTGGAAGACGGTTCTTTACATCGCAATTTCATGGGGTATACTCCTGCCTTTACCAAGCTGAGTATTGCCTTGGGCGCTTCATCCATCAGCGATTCTTGGGACGGTTTTGTGCAAAATGAAAAAAACATTGCGGCCTATCAAGCCAGTATTGCGGCCGGACATTTCCCCATTACCCGCGGACATTTGCTGACGCCTGAAGACGAAATTATTCGGCGTCATATTCTGGAATTGATGTGTCGTTTTCAGACGCAATGGGATGATCCTAGCTTGCAGTGCGAAGCGCTGTTTCAAGGTTTGGAGCGACTAGGGCCATTGGAAGAAGACGGATTTATCCTTCTTTCGCCTGGAAAATTGGAAGTAACCGAACGCGGTCGGCCTTTTTTGCGCAACATCTGTATGGCATTAGATGCCCGGTATTGGCAGCGACAACCAGCGGCGGCGTTGTTCAGTCAGGCGGTTTAAGATTGGTTGAGTACAAGAAAAATCGGGGTAAATTGTCATAGGGAATAAAGGCTCCAATTCCGTAGAGACACATTGCAATGTGTCTCTACCACATCGTGCTCAACAACAAATATTTAGCTCGATTTCTCCACATTTTAGATTGTGGTTTTTTTAGAAAACTGAGGCTTTCAAATCCCGATCTTGTCCTCCTCTTAAATCGTTTTTTACGCCACAACCCCTTCCATTTGAAATAAGTGGTCTATCTTTAGGGCAAAGAACCAAGCGCTGATTAGTCGCTTGTTTTAACCCTTTGATTATGGCCAAAAGAAACATCTACGGACTGCTAGCGATTATTTTGCTATCGATATTCACCCTGTTTTTTCATTACCGGCCCTATATTACTGACCCCGGAAACAGTTTTTTCAATCTTTACGGCGACGGGTATAAAAACTACTATACGGTTTACTACCATGTCAAACACGACGCTAATTACTCGCACTTTGAAGGGATGAACTACCCCAATGGCGAACACGTGATGTACACCGACGGGCAGCCCGCTTTGGCCAACACCTTGAAATTCATCAGTCGAAACATCGTCGATGTTTCCGATCATACCGTGGCCATCATGAACTTGGCCATTGTTTTTTCCTTTTTGCTTTGCGCGGTCATTTTGTATTTGCTTTTGGTGCGCATGCAGGTGGCGCCCTGGTTTGCGGTGATTGCCGCCTTGGGCATTATGTTGCTATCGCCGCAGCATTTCCGCCCCATTGGCCATTATTCCCTGTCGTACGGTTTTGTTTTCCCTTTGATGCTCTACCTCATGCTGCGTTTTGAGGAAAAACCAAGTTACCGCTTGAGTATGTTGATTGGGGCAGTCATTTGGTTTTTGGGATTGCTACACATGTACTACTTGGGGATAGCGGGGATGATGATCGCCTGGTATTTTCTGTTTTCTTTTTTACGAAAAATATCCCTTGCCGAGGCCTGGCGATTGGCGAAACACTATTCCATTCAAGTACTTTTGCCTTTTGCCTTGATCCAATTGTGGGTAAAAGCTACCGACCATGTACCCGATCGCCCCAAAACGCCGGTCGGTTTTTTGGACTACTGCGCTTATTGGGAAGGAATTGTGACGGCGGTACAGTTGCCGCACTGGGCTTGGGTGGATCAACATTTGATCGACATCCGCGCCATGAATTTTGAAAACGAGATCTACATCGGGTTAGTCGGCATAGTAGGTTTTCTGTGTTTTTTACCGTTTTTTTTACGCAAAAAAATGGCATTGCCGGGTACCGGAGTTGCTCCGCGTTTTCTCGGATTTTTGTTTCCCGCCATTTTTATCATGCTGCTGATTTCGATGGGTTTGCCCTTTGTTATCCCTGGATTCCGTTTTTTGATCGATTACTTGGGGCCATTCCGTCAGTTTCGCGGACAGGGGCGATTTGCATGGGCTTTTTATTACGGCTGGAGCATAACGGTTTGGTACTTGATTTACCACATTGGACAAAGTTGGACGCCGCTGCGCCGTGGGATTTTATTTGCCGTCGCATTTTTGATTTTTGGCTTTGAAGCGCATTTTATGTCCAAAGCATCGATGATCAAACCATGGAAAGACCCCACCCGCTATATCAAAACCGAGTTTGAAAACGGTCCCAATTTTTGGTTTAAAAACACCCGGTTGCTCGATTATCAGGCCATTTTACCGATGCCCTATTTTCATGTAGGATCGGAAAATTTTGCCATTGAAGCCCCGGGCGACGCCGTGCGCTTTGCTACTTTAGGCGGCTGGCACTATGGGATGAACAACTTGGGCGTGGTGATGAGTAGAACCTCTTTTTCTCAGACCCTCAAATTGATCCCCCTTGATTTGTTGCCGTACCGCCCCTACGCCTTTGTGAAAGACCTTCCCAACAACAAACCACTGCTGGCGGTGTTGGACAAATCGCAATATTTTAGCGTACCACAAGGCTCCAATTACCTCTTGCATTTTGGGCAATTGCTCTACGAAGATACGATGGTGCAATTGCGCGCTTTACCGTTGGAAGCGTTTGACCTGGCCGTGGACGCCTGGCGCAAAGACATCCGCGCAGGTTATGAAGGCACCTTGCAAAAAGGATTTACCCGCAATGGTTTTTTGCTCCCCGATAGCACTTACCAATACTACTACCGCACTTTCGACGAGCTAAAATCCGCCCGAACCTATCAAGGCAAAGGCGCTTTTGAAGGACATGGCCGTCATCATGTGCCGTTTTTGACCTTCAAAGCACCGGCCGCTTACAACGAAGTTGCGGTCTGGGTTTACTTAGGCGAAGACCAACGCCCCCGCATGAACTTCAAAGGTTATGAGGTAGATGCCCAAGGCAAGGAAAACTTGGTAGTTCACAATGCCTGCAAATACGACCTTCAAGCGCTCGACAACAATGGCTGGGGACTAGTAGTGTTCCCCATGAAAGTAAGTGCTGCTGGCGCCACCGTACGCATGGAATTGGAATGCCCAGAAATGGCCATTACCGATCTGTATGTCGATGAGTTTTTGGTACGTCAAGCGGGTAGACCCCAAGACAACATGTTTTGGAAAAAAGGAAAGTACCTGGTGTACAACAACTTGTGGTTCCCTAATTTGTAACCCAGCAATCTAACTAAATGAATTACATACGTTATATTTTGTTGGCGATTGGCACCTTGGCGTTGCCGTTTTGTTTGGTTTACCTGACGCACCAAATAGGCAAACTCCCCAATGAACCCGAGTGGGCCAGTCCGGCGGAGATGTTCAGCAATTTTGGTTTTATCGTCGGTTTTGGCTTGGGATTGCCCTACCCCAAACTTGCCAGCGGGTTGATTTTGCTGTTTATCACCGGGGTTTGTTACCTAATCTCCAGGCGTATTATTTTTGGAAGAAGAAAAAAAGCTGCTGGTTAAGGTCTCTGACTTTGATCCAATATCTCTGCTTCTCCGACGCATCCGCCAGGGCGACCACTTTAAGAATACCAGCTAGAATAATGTTCAGTCGCGATAAATCGCGCCTCTACCTACAAATTATCCCGCATCCATTCCAACACTTTTTGCATCTCTTGGCGGATTGGCGAAGCCCCGCCCAAATAATGATTGTGCATAAAACTAAAGATCAAAATACGCCCGGTATTGGTGCGGAGGTAACCGCTCAAACAGTTGTTATTAGATAAGGTACCCGTTTTAGCAAAAACATAGGGAATCCCTTTTTTGCCTGGATACCAATTCTTGATTGTTCCCGAAACGCCGCCGGCTGGAAACAAACCAAACAAGCGATTTTGCGGGTACTCGCGGTACAGTTTTTCCAGTACAAAAACCAGGTCACGCGGAGTAAATAAATTTTGGCGCGACAAACCCGAGCCATCCATCCAGATCGGCGCATCGGGCAAGTCTTTTAGCAAGTTTTTCAAGGAATAGTCAATGATATCCGGCGTTTTGAGGTAGCCCAATTGTTTTGCCGAACTCATCAACAGCAGTTGCTCGGCCAAAAAATTATCGCTTTCCTGCATGAATAGGCGCAACATCGTATCGGGCATAGGAACGGAAAGCGTCTTCCAGCTAGCCGCCACTACATCTCGCGTAGATTCCATCACTGCTTCCACATTAGCGGGCTTGACTTCGGTGGATCCAACCGAAATGGGGCCTGAAACCAGCATCTCTTTGATCTCGGTTGGGTCGTCCCACAAGTGTATTTTGCGTTTCAAGGTATCCGATAGCACATCGGCAACTGTTTGCGGACTGTAATTAAAGGGCAATTCAAAAACCAAATTTTTGCGGGGCGTCAAACAAGCCGTATTGTAATGAAAAAGCGGGCCTTCTTGATCGCGGTATAGATCCGGTTCGGTACCAATCAGTTTGGGATCGTAGCTCAGCAAGGGCAAAAAGTATTTGGGGTAAGCCTTCCACTCTTGTCGAAGGGAGTCGACTTTAAACCGAGCAATGTTGCCATACAAAGGCAGCGACCCTTTTTCCGCCTGATAACTGTATTGATAATCCTGCCAGTTCCAGCCATTGCCAAAATGCGTGTCTTTGAAATTTTCGCTGGAAAAAGCCAGTGGTCCCGTTACGCTGCGCAAAAAATTCAAAGGTTTCTGATCCTGAGCTATTGCGAAATCTGGATGAAAAAGCAAGGGATACCCCAAGCCCTGTAACACCGTAAATGGCGCTTGCTGACTGTAACGCAAAACGGGTAAACTATCCCCCAAAACCCGCAAACCAGTATAAAGCGTGAAAATTTTGGTATTCGAAGCCGGAGTGTAGTATTTATCGGCATCTTTTTGGTACAGATTGATTTTGCCAGCAGGATCATACAAGGCAAATCCCGTAAACATTTTAGCAAAAACTGGCGATTGGCGCACTAGTTTGTCCAATGCGTCTTGCTGTTTTTTAGTCAACGCCTGACCAGAAGCGATCACTGGCAACAAAATTGCCGCTACAAGGAGGATTTTTAATAATTTGGCTGTACCGTTTTGCATACGTGTTCATTTTTTCACTTTCCATTCGAGAGACTCAAAATACCAAATCCTTATGCGTCGCCAAACTTTAGTCGGATTACTTTTTTGTTTTCTGTTTTTTAATACCCTCTGGGGACAGCAATCTTTCCGAACCTGGAGTTATCGGGAGGCTTTGGCTGATCTGGTTTTGCTGCGCAACGAGCAACAATTGCTGCCTTTACAACGATTGGATACGCTCCGGGTAGCCTTTATCCAGGCCAGTGCTGGCGACTTATCGGTTTTTGCTGATTATTTGGGACGCTATACCGCCGTAACCAATTTGACCATGCCCGCCAATGCTACCCCCGAGCAATTGCGCGCTTGGTTGGAAAATACGAAACAGCAATACAACCTGTCCATTGTGGGCATGCTGGAAGATTCTACCATGACCAATACGGCTCAGCAGCAAACCTTTTTGCAAGCATTGTTGCCCAATATGAAGACCATCACGGTGATTTTCAATGCCAAAAAACAGTTACAGATCTTACCCATTGTGGAAAAAAGCAGCGCTTTGCTGGTTGGTATCAGCACGCCGGAAGGTCAATCTTTAGCCGCGCAGTTGGTTTTTGGCGGCACCACCACCAATGCCCGACTGACGAGCAATTTAAGCGCATCTTATCTGATTGGCGCAGGTTTGGATGCCAGCGCATCTGGTCGCTTGGGTTATGCGCCGCCAGAATGGGTGGGCATGAACAACCGCATGATTCAGGACAGCATCGCGGCCATTGTGCAGGAAGGCATCGGCGCACATGCTTTTCCGGGGGCACAGGTATTGGTAGCCAAAGACGGCAAGGTAATTTACCAGCAGGCGTTTGGGTACCATACTTTTGAACCGCAACTGCCCGTGCAATTGAATGATGTGTACGATTTTGCCTCCGTTACCAAGATCACTACGGGTTTGCCGGTACTCATGAAATGGTATGGCGAAGGTAAATTCGACCTCGATGCGCCTTTGGAAAAATACCTCCCCGAAACCAAGGGCAGCAACAAAGCCGACCTTAAAATGCGCAAAATTTTGACCCATACCGCGCAGTTGATGGCTTTCATCCCTTTTTGGCGCGGTACGCTCAAGGGCAATAGTCGATATCCTTGGCAAAAACATTGGGATGGCAACCGCATCAACGATTTCAAATTCAAGCCGCGTACTTTCAAGACCGATTCCACCCGGGCCTTCAATGTAAAAATAACCGACCAACTGTGGTTGCACCGCAAATACTACAAAAAGCTGTACCAATCGATCTACAAATCGCCCTTGAATACCAAACCTGGCTACGTGTATTCCGATTTCTTTTTTTACACCATGCCGCGTATTGTACAAAACCAAACCGGTATAGCTTTTGAAGATTACATCAAAAATACGTTCTACCGCAAGCTAGGCGCTTATTCGCTGACTTTCAATCCGCTGCGTTTTTTCCCAAAAGACCGCATCATTCCTACCGAGCGCGATACTTTTTTCCGTATGAAGCAATTGCTGGGGACGGTACACGATGAGGGCGCATCCATGCTAGGCGGCGTATCCGGTCATGCCGGACTTTTTGGTACTGCTGGCGATTTGGCCAAATTGATGCAGATGTATTTGAATTTTGGCAGTTATGGCGGCGAGCATTTCATTGAGGAAAAAGCTTTGCGCGAGTTTACGCGTTGTCAGTATTGCGATCAAGGCGTTCATCGTGGACTGGGTTTTGACAAACCGCTGCTGCAATTCAGCAAGGGCAATAGTTCCTATTCCAAAGATGCCAGTCCGGAAAGTTTCGGGCATACGGGGTATACCGGAACGTATACTTGGGCTGATCCTAAAAACGATTTGCTGATGATCTTTTTTTGCAATCGAGTTTATCCAACGCGGATGAATCGGGTGTTATTCGACAAAAACATTCGCCCGAGGATTCATGATGTGTTGTATAAGGCGATTAAGTGAGGTGGATTTTTTTCAACATATGCATTGACGAGCTTGTCAAAGAAGCATTTAAAATGGATCCAAGTTTGAGATTTGGATTCATTTTAAATGCGGTTGCCCAGGGATATTAGCTCGATGACAGCGCCGCGAAAGGTCTATAGAAAATGGTAAAGCATTTCCACAAAGGGGCAGCGCTCTGTAACAAAAGTGATGAAATGTTACGAGGCGCTGCCACTACATCGCCTTGCTCCCGGCTGCTATAGCCGTCATGCGGCGCTGCCGCTGGCTTTATCCCCAGGACTGCACCCTGGGTTAGTGGATCACGCCCTTGCAGGGCTTTGAGGGCGTCCCAGCTCAGCGCCTTAGTTTTGTAGCTTTTCCCTTCAGAAAGCAGCATCCGTGTTCCAAAAAGCCCCCAGCCGAAGGCTAAAAAAATCCGTGCCCCATCCCTCCAATCCGTGTTCCAAAAAAAATCCCCTCCATCTTCCAAAAATCCCCCAAACGACAGCGCCCCGTAACAATCAAGAAATCGCTACGGGGCGCTGCCACCTATATCTCAAACCTTATCCCTACTTCGGATGCACCGCCGTATCAATCCGGTTGGCAACATCCTCCAAATGGTAACGACTCAACTTATCGGGTGCAGCGCTGATGGCAGCCCGAATCTCCGACAACAAAGCCTCCAAATGCCCGCGGGTGATCGAAGGCAAATCGGTGGTTTTTAGATCCACACGACGCGTAACAAAACCATACCCTTGTCCGGGCGGTACGTAGGAAATCGTGGCGGGGTCTTTGGGATTCAACAAGCCAATGGCGCGCTCCACAAACACTTTTTGCAAGTTGCGGCGGAAAATATCGATCG
The DNA here is from genome assembly GCA_040401995.1 of Saprospiraceae bacterium. GTDB lineage: Bacteria > Bacteroidota > Bacteroidia > Chitinophagales > Saprospiraceae > Haliscomenobacter. The sequence continues at coordinate 49,324 of JBBANM010000025.1, read as the reverse complement.
ATTTTTGCGTTTTCAATTCCGACCAAATACCGGCGCGCAAATCGGTCATCAAATCATCCAGGGTGTAAGCACCCTCTTTGCCTGTTTCCAACAAACGCACCACGCGATCGCCGGAAAGTAAGCTGCTCAGAGTGGCATCTTGAATGGCTTTGATGCTTTCAACGCCTACATCGGGGCGAATTTTGTTCACCACGTTTTCATCCAACATCCAAGTCGGTGTTTCAAACAATTGCGCATTCAAAAACGCTATGGCTTCCTTCTGGCGGTCTTTGGGTACTGTTTCGTACACCGCGCCAGGAGTATCGTAGGTTTTCGGGGTATCATAAATACCGCCTACGTTTTTGGTTACGTGGCCCATGTAGCGGCGGTACTGCGCCACTACGTTGTTGTACAGTTCCTCCAATTCGCTATAGCTTTCGCCATTTTCCTTGGTCCAATCGTTCAAATTGGGCAATATCCGCTTCAGGTTTTTGATGCCATAATCCGAAGCTTTCATAGCGTTATCGCCCAAGTCTTCGGTTTGGTAACGTGGATCGGAAGGACTCACCTCGGTGCCAAACGTCAGTCGTGGGTTTTTCACCTTCTCCTTGGTCAACTCGTTGAGCAGTTTTTTCTCCTCCTCGGCACTTTTGGCGTCGGGAAAGTTTTTGTAACCCCACTCAATGGCCCAAGCGTCGTAATCGCCGATGCGTGGGAAAAAGTCGGTCACGCCGTCTTCGGGTTGCGCCACGTAGTTGAAGCGCGCATAATCCATGATCGAGGAAGTATGGCCATTTTGCGCGATAAAAGCTTTGTCGCGCAGTTTTTCAACCGGTGTAGCCGAGCTGGCGCCCATGTTGTGGCGAAGCCCCAGGGTGTGTCCTACCTCGTGGGAAGACACAAATCGCACCAGTTGACCCATCAGTTCATCGTCAAAATCTTTTTTGCGGGCGCGGGGATCGCAGGCTGCCGCTTGGATCATGTACCAGTTGCGCACCAAACGCATCACGTTGTGGTACCAGCCAATGTGGCTTTCCAGGATCTGTCCGGTGCGTGGATCGTTGACGTTAGGGCCGTAGGCATTCTGAATTTCCGCAGCAAAGTAGCGGATCACCGAAAAACGGGCGTCTTCCAAGCTCATGGTGGTGTCTTGTTCGGGCCAGTATTCGCCGCGGATGGCGTTTTTCCATCCTGCTTTTTCAAAGGCTTTTTGCCAATCGTCGATACCCAGCTTGAGGTATTTCCGCCATTTTAGCGGCGTAGCGGGGTCGATGTAGTATACGATGGGTTTGACAGGTTCAATCAATTCGCCGCGTTTTTGTTTTTGCGCATCGGCGGCATTTTTGGGTTCTAGTCGCCAGCGTACGGCAAAAGTTTCTTCATCCGATTTTTGTGATTCCTCGCCAAAGGTGCCAAAGCTGGTGGCAAAATAACCCACGCGTGGATCAAAAATCCGTTTGCGCATGGGGCGTTTGGGCAAAATGATCATCGAGGTGTTGAACTCCATGGTGATCACGCCCGCATCCAAACCGGCTGGCAAATAAATGCCTGGAGTAGGAATTGGCGGCGGAGTGATGGGCGGAGATTGCGTACCAAAGGTCTTAACGGTGCGGATTTCGGTATTGATCGGGTAGCTGCGGATGCTCTGGATGTAGGAGCGATCAGCTTTAAAATCCGATATTTTGTAGAGTTGTTTGGTAAACGGGCTCAAGGAAAAAACCTGGTTGTCGCCCTTGAAGATGTCGGTTACATCGATCAGCACCGAAGTGTCTTTGCGGATCGATTTGATGTCGAACGAACCAATGATGGGATCGGCGCTGGAATTTTTGACCGCTTTGAAAATCGGTTTGGTGCTGTCGGGGCTAACGATGACGTAGCTGATGGAGCGCAGAAAAACCTTGTTTTCGGGGCCGCGTTCCCAGGCAATCACTTGGCGGTTGACTTCTTCGCCGCCAAAAATAGCGCCACCGGCAGGCGTTTTGGAATAGCGGGTAACGGTCATGATTTCCCGATTGAAGATGCTATCGGGGATTTCGAAATACCATTTGTCGTCTACTTTGTGGGAGGTAACCAGTCCGACGCTGCTTTTGGCTTTGGCGGTGATGATGTCGCGGAAAGCTTTGGGTTCGTTTTTAGGCGCTTCTTTGGGCGCGTCCGGTTTTTTGTCTTGGGCAAAACCACTGATGGTTGCTGCCAGTAGTATCAATAAACTAAATAAGTGTAATCTGGCCAATTGGAACATGTTGTGGCTGTTTTATCGTGAGAGAATGAAAAGCTTATGGGTGTGGCGTGTAGTTTTGGATTATTGATTGTCTGGGGCAGTAAGGCGAATATAAACAGGAATATTGATTTTTTATCAGACAAGAAGTTTAATGCAAAAATGGCGGGTTTGTTCAAATGGGGGAGGTTTTGGGAGGAGGCGAAAAAGTTACTCTTGGATCAACTGTCTTTCCATAATTCGTTCTATATCATTTAGTTTTAAGATTTTGATTGTTGCTTCTCCGATTGAAGTGAGAGGATGGATAACATGATCTACTAATTCAAAATGCTCATCCCAATTATCACTTCTAGGATTGAAAAATCTAACTAGTTGATTATTAGGCGTCAAAATTGTTCCGATGTCGCTACCTTTATTATTGTTACATAAAAAGCAAGACCAGGCTAGATTTTCTTCTACAGTATCGCCGCCATGCTTAATGCTAATGATATGATCTACTTGGAATCTTAAAAACGATTGATCTTCGTGTATTTTACAATATTCGCACTTTTGATTTGCTCGATCAGCAACAAGATGTCGAATTCGATCTGAAATATAAGCTCCCATAATTATACCGCCAAACGTTGTCTTGCTCTGGCCTTAGCCATGCGCATGAGATGCTCGATAATCATAAAATAATCTAGTTCTCTATCTTCATCTTCACTAATCCGACCTTCTCGTTTTTTTTCTAATAATGCTTCAGCACGGAGTTGTAAGGTGTCGGAGGGCTTATATGCTACAATCTCCTCGGGGCGAGGAAAAGAGGTTAAGAAATCAACAATTTCATCAAAAAAACGAGTTACGATCATTGGCAACAATTTTTTTTAAAAATAAAAAAAACGCTACTCAAAAGCAAATTTTTGAAAGTATCTGTGTGTCATTGAGCATACTACTGGACATTTTTCTGTTGAGGGGTTGCAAAACCTTCCAGGTCTCCAAGACCTGGAAGGTTTACAGCTCGCCAAAAATTTAAAATGTCCAGTAGTATGGTCATTGAGGTCAAAACGATAATTAACTCCTGTCGACAATTCACAACTTGAATTAATTAAACCAAATAAAATTCTAATTCTTGAATAAAAAACCGATTTTTGACCACACACCTGACGCCAATTGCAAAACAACATGACAAACCAATTGCAACCGCTGGATTACCTCGTTTTTCTAGTTTACCTCGTTTCGGTATCCCTATATGGCTACTGGATTTATCACCGCAAAAAAAAGACCACCAGCGATACCAAAGATTTTTTCCTTGCTGAAGGCTCGCTCACCTGGTGGGCCATTGGCGCATCGCTCATCGCCTCCAACATCTCTGCCGAACACTTTATTGGCATGTCGGGCTCCGGTTTTGCGATGGGTTTGGCGATTTCCTCGTACGAGTGGATGTCGGCGGCGACGCTGATCATTGTGGCGGTGTTTTTTATCCCTGTCTATCTGAAAAATAAGATCTACACCATGCCGCAGTTTTTATCGCAGCGCTACAACGATACTGTGGCGACCATCATGGCGGTGTTTTGGCTGTTGCTTTACGTTTTCATCAACCTGACTTCCATTTTGTACCTCGGCGCTTTGGCCGTGGAAAGCATTTCGGGTTTGCCGTTTATCTATTGCATGTTGGGTTTGGCGTTGTTTGCCATTTTTATCACTTTGGGCGGCATGAAGGTGATTGGTTACACCGACATCGTGCAAGTGGTGGTATTGGTACTAGGCGGCTTGGTGGTGACCTATCTGGCCTTGTCGATGGTATCGGATCATTTTGGCGGACACGGCGTTATCGATGGCTTGAGTTTACTGCGACTCAAAGCCGACGATCATTTTCACATGATTTTTGCCAAAGGCCATAAGTACTATTACGAACTCCCGGGACTGGCGGTTTTAGCGGGCGGGATGTGGATCAACAACCTCAACTATTGGGGTTGCAACCAGTACATCGTGCAACGCGCGTTGGGCGCCGATTTGCCTACGGCGCGTTCGGGGATTTTGTTTGCCGCTTTTTTGAAATTGTTGATCCCACTAATCTGTGTTATTCCGGGGATTGCCGTTTTTGTGCTACACCAAAACGGATATTTCCAGCAAGAACTGCTTGACGCTGGCGGAAAAATCAAACCCGATCGCGCTTACCCAACGCTGATGCACCTGTTACCGATGGGACTCAAGGGGCTTTCTTTTGCGGCGCTTACGGCGGCCATCGTCGCTTCTTTGGCCGGAAAGTGCAACAGCATTGCCACCATTTTTAGTTTGGACATCTACAAAAAATTCTTGCGCACTGACGCTAGCGAACAACAAACGGTGAAAATTGGTCGCTGGGCGGTATGGGCGGCCTTTGCCATTGCTTTGTGTATTACGCCGCAATTGCGCCAACTGGAGCAAGCGTATCAATTTATCCAGGAGTATTCCAATTACCTGACTCCGGGGGCTTTTGCGTTGTTTTTTCTAGGGATGTTTTGGAAAAGAACCACCTCCACGGCGGCGATTGTGGCGGCTACGATATCCATTCCTTTGGCTTTGGCGTTTAAGTACGTGCCGGCTACGCCCATGCCGTTTTTGCACCGTACTGGCTGGACGTTTTTGGTATTGGTGGTCATTATGGTGGTCATTTCTTTGCTAGATAAGCAGAGCAAAAATAACCCCAAGGGATTGGAGCTGGATCGGAGCATGTTCAAAGTATCGAATGTCTTTGCCGTACTTTCTATTTTGATTTGCGGTATTTTAGCGGCACTGTATACCGTCTTTTGGTGAATTGTCTTATTTTGTAAAAGATTAGCGCCTCGCCTTCGGCGTACGGCAATTTTTTTTTGCCACAAATTTCTCAAATTTTCACAAATTAGGACACAAACTGGCGTTTGTGCACCCTTCATGAACCTCGTTCATGTTTTAATTTGGGGCTACATTTTTTTATTTTCTCAGAAATGAAATCTTTATACATACATCAAATAACAAGACCATGAGTCAACAATTCGATAACAATGCGCCTTTGGCCAGTCTTGATGAGTGGGAAGACGATCTCCTGCGCCGTTATCCCGAACCGAATACTCCGGCCAAGGCCAAGGAGGAGTTTCGAAATTACGACAACCCGCAGCGCGATACCGTCACCGAGTTTTATCGCCTGAACCATACCTACCAGACGTACGATTTTGTCATGCAAAAAGAAGCGGAGTTTCTGAAGTTTGACAAAAAGGAGATGCCCGCTTGGTCGGCTTTTGATTTTTTGAATACGCTGGTGGATGATTCTGACCCTGATATCGAGTTGGATCAATGGCAACATTTGCTGCAAACTTCCGAAGCCATTCGTGCCGATGGCCATCCTGATTGGTTTGTGTTGACGGGGCTTTTGCACGATATGGGCAAGGTGTTGTGTCTGTTTGGCGAGCCCCAGTGGGCGGTGGTTGGCGATACCTTCCCGGTAGGTTGCAAGCACTCCGATAAGATTGTTTATCCCGAGTTTTTTTCACTGAATCCAGATAGCACCGACGAGCGTTACAATACCACTTACGGCGTGTATTCCCCCAATTGTGGATTGCGCAATGTGCACATGTCGTGGGGACACGATGAGTATTTGTACCAGATGGTCAAAAATCACTTGCCAGAATCGGCGCTGTACATGATTCGCTACCACTCGTTCTACGCGCAGCATCGCGAGCACGCGTATGAGCACCTGATGGACGATCACGACCGCGAGATGTTTAAATATGTGAAGTTGTTCAACCCATATGATTTGTACTCCAAAGCGCCTGTGGCGCCGAATATCAAGGAGTTGAAGCCTTACTACGAAGATTTGGTTGCAAAATATTTGCCTGAGACGTTGAAGTTTTAAGGAACGGGTGAATAATAAAGGTACACTTTCGCCGCCGCTATTTTGCTGCCAATCAACTATCTTTTGAGGCGCAATGTGGGGCATTGCAACGAAAAAGATAGGAAGAGTGGCGGTGAAAGAGCAAGGCCAAAGTGTACTTTTGTTGTTTAACCGTTCCTAAGGAAAGAAAACCGGAAGACATTTTTTGATTTGCCTTCCGGTTTTCATCATTTTTTGCCTTCAAAATGAGACAACACCTCAGTCTGAGGAGTGGTACTGGTGTAGCGATAATCAATTTTAAAAGTACCGCTTGGCGGAATAAACTCAAGCGTTATTGTTTGCAGAAAATACCCGGACACCCCAAAAGTCCGCTTAAATACGAAGTTATCCGCGCCGGTTCCTTCCGAAAAACCGTAAGTTGCCCATCCGGGGGGAAGATTTTTGGCAAAATCACCTACCAATTTAAAGCTATCCTTTGAAAATGCATCCACCACCAATACTGCTGGTTGTTGGAAAGAGGAATCTTTCACCAATGTCATTTTGGATTGAGTTGGAGAAACAAAGATTTCGGTCAGGCGATTGGAGTAGTAATTGGATTTTCCCGTGTAAGTACCAACAATTGCGGGCTTGATTTCTTCCCGATGACATGCAAAAATAAAGCAAAAGGCAAAAGCAACTAGGGTTAAGAAGGTTTTCATGGTTAAGTGTTTTTGGTAAGTATTTGCTCGTCTCCAGTGGACCATATGCTTAACACATTGCTATAGGGTTGCAAATTGCTTACCCCATTGCTAGAGGTGTTAAGCCGTGTAATTTCCGAGGCGAGCTAGCTTTAACAGCTTGATTGATAACCGAATTACCTGGTAATTTATTTTGTACCTGTAATACGGTCGCTCCTAGCGTAGGCTTTTTAGCTTACAAAAAAGAAATGCAAACACACACCAAGAAATACCTGTCCAAGCTAGGGGCATAATGTATAAGCACGTCAAAAGGCAAGTAAAACAGTGTAAATGAAATGTAAAACCGCTTTTTGATAGGTCAAAAGCGTGTATTTTTGTAGCTATGAAGGTAAATATCAAACCCAATTGGTTGCTGATGAGCGGACTCTTGCTCCTACTATTGCTGACGTTATCCACGGTTTGGCAGCAGGAACCCCACGCCGGTCAGACCCAGCAACGCAGTGAGCGCATCAACCTGGCTTTGCGCCAAACGGGGGATCGATTACTGGATTTAGCGGGCGATCACACTTCGGCCATTCCGCCAGTGCGTCAGCTCGATGAACATACCTGGCTGTTGCGCTTGGAGCGGTCTTTTGAATATGATAGCTTGCCACCCATTTTGCGTACTGCTTTACAAAGGCACCAGGTGAGCGGCGATTACAACGTCAGTGTTTTGCGATGTATCGATCAGACTTTGATGCTTGGATACACGTCGAAGGTTTATCAAGAAGATAGACAAGTAGCTTGTAGTGGTCGCGACGTTACTACCACTTGTCTCAACATCCAATTGCGTTTTTTGGAAACTACCTCCGTAGCGGCTTGGTCATGGAAAACACCCTTGTTGGTGTTGAGCTCCATTTTTATCACAGTGGCACTCATGGCGTTTTTTTACCGACAAAAAAAGCCAGTTGCGCCGGAAACTTTGGCGGATGAAACGCCCTTGCTCCGCTTTGGGCAATCCAGTTTGCATCCTCAGAACCAACAGCTGCGGGTAAAGGGGCAAGAAAAAAAATTGACCTTTCGGGAAACTAAATTGCTGCATTATTTGGTTGAACATGCCAATCAAGTCTTGGATCGAGAACAGATTTTGGCGGCCGTTTGGCAAGATGAAGGCGTGCTAGTAGGGCGCAGTTTGGATGTTTTTGTATCTCGCCTGCGCAAACTCCTGCAAGATGATGCCTCCATCAACATTGCCAGCGTGCACAGTGTAGGGTATCGATTTGAGACGGAATTATCAGCGAGCTAAACGATTTTCTTGTATAAAACTAACACAAAACCCTTCGATAACACCCAAACATCATGTTCAAAGCTGACTACCAACAACAATTGCGTTTTGTATTTGACCGTCCGGTTACCAAACCAGAATGGTATTGGTCGACGGAGATTGATGAAGAAGAAGACCCATTTGATGGCGAGAACCACCTAGTAGCTCTTGAATTCATTGAACAACTGTGTAAACAACCGAAAAAGGATTTGGCGCCTTATTCCGACGACCAAGTAGGCAATGGATTGAATTTCATTTTCAACAACTCCTGCTCCAACTTGTCTTTTGGAATCAAATATGCGGAGGTGCCCTTTGAGCGGCAGTTAAATGCATTACGCGGTCTTTCCAATTTGTATGCCGAGGTATTTGAGCACCGTTGTCCGGCCGTATTGAGCGCGAGCTCCAACGACCCAATAACCCCTTTTACCTTCATCTGCTATATGTTTTGGGATATTTGTCCGCTTTCAATTCCCGGACCGGGAACCGGCAAAGAAGATTGGTTGGACTATTACAAAGCCATTGCCGAAGTAATGCAAAAAAGCTTACAACTGCGCAATGTGGCTTGTATTGAAAGCGGATTGCATGGTTTGGGGCATATGGTATTTGAGAACCCCAAAGTTGCCCAACCCATCATCGAAGATTTTTTGAAGAAAAGAAAAGATTTGCCGGAGGCGCTGCTCAACTATGCGCGGGCGGCGCAGACGGGGATGATATTGTAGGGAGCCAATTGCTTGGATTTCAAAACGAACAGGTCTCAAATAATTTTGCAGCTGTTCTTGGGGAAATAAAGCAAGCTACGCTTACTTTGTCATAGGTTTAGCTAAGTACTCAGATTGTAATCGTCAAATTTAGCTAAATTTGCCGATTATAATCTGAATATTTAGCTAAATTTGCAGATCATCATCAGTAAATTGAGTATGATTGAACGAGCATTAAAACAATCCATCCTAGAAAAGATGGGGCAGGGCAAGGCCATCATCATATTGGGGCCACGACAAGTAGGTAAATCAACATTGTTGGAAGCGATTGCGGAAGAGACCAAGCAACCCGTAAAATGGCTGAATTGCGACGAGCGCGACGACCGCGCCGCGCTAACCGATACCACCTCTACCGAGCTGATGGCTTTAATTGGCAATGCCACATTGGTACTGATTGATGAAGCGCAACGCGTAAAAAACATAGGGCTGACCCTCAAATTGTTTACCGATAAAATCAAAACAGTTCAAGTGATTGTCACTGGGTCTTCTTCACTTGATCTAGCCAATGAAATCAATGAACCTTTGACTGGGAGGAAATTTGAATACCAACTGTTCCCCTTTTCGAGTGCGGAGATGGCAGTTCATCATGGAAAAATCAATGAGCGGCGATTGTTACATCAGCGTATGTTGTATGGTTTTTACCCTGAAGTGGTCAATAATCCTGGGGAGGAAAAAAGCATTTTGCGAGACATCAGTCAAAGCTATTTGTACAAAGACATTCTGGCTTTCCGAGAGATTCGCAAACCCGAACTCCTAGAAAAGCTACTGACCGCACTGGCTTTGCAATTGGGAAACGAGGTATCGTTCAATGAGTTGGCCAACACAATCGGCAGCGATCAATTGACGGTACAACGGTATTTGGACTTATTAGAACAATCCTTTGTTGTTTTTAGGTTGTCCAGTTACAGCAACAATTTGCGGAGGGAGCTCAAACGCAACCGGAAGATCTATTTTTATGACAACGGCATTCGCAACGCGATATTGAATAATTTTTTGCCGCTCGAAAATCGGAATGATGTTGGCGCGTTATGGGAAAATTTCTTGGTTGCTGAGCGTTTAAAATGGCTTCGGTATCACAATCAGTTTCCCAATCGCTATTTTTGGCGTACCCATTCTGGCGAAGAAATCGACTATTTGGAAGTACAAGACGGCCAAATTCAGGGTTTTGAATTTAAATGGAATCCCAAGCGTGTAGTGAAAATGCCAGCAGCATTTGCGGATGCCTACCCAAATAGTACCTTCAAAATTATTCATCCCGACAACTACCAGGAGTTTGTTGCGGGGGATCAGTGATTTTTACACCTGCTCCAACAACCCCCGCAACAACCCCGCTTTTTCATTAATCTCCTCACTTTCCAACTGGGTAACCGAAAGGATTGGCGGCAATTGCGGATATAAATCAGGGCGCTTCAGCCAAGTGACGATTTGCTCCTTAATCCATTTGTTGTAAGCAATGGGATACACCCGATGGGCAATAAACAGCGTTTGCAAATATTCCTGAAAAGCTTTGCAAAGGACATCAAACGCTTGAAAATAAAGCCCTCTTTTGACGAAAAAAGGGATATGATCCAAATCGTAAGCGCAGGCGTTTCTCGCAGCCAATAACCGCGCCAAACGCAATTCCTCGGGATAATAGGGTAACCACTCATTTTTCAAAGCCTCGAAATGAGCGCCCACATTGCCCAACGGCGCCGAATACTGGATCTGATTACCAATCTCAACTTCAAAATAATCCAATGGCTCGCCATTGCCCATGATGCCGGGCGTATACACCCCGCTTACAACATCAAGATGAAGATGGGCAAAAGGACTAGAATTTTTATAGTCCAAAACATGAGGATGGGCTTGGATGTAGTTTAGCCAAGCGGTTTCCATTGAGGTTCGTTCTTCAAGGGTAGTATCAGCAGTAGCCAAAATGGCAAAATCAAGATCGCTCTCGGGTACGGCCAGTCCGCGGGCGCAGGAATTGACCACCAAGATAGTGTCCACATTGGGCAACACCGAGAAATAATCAAATACAACCCCGGCGACGGCTTCATGCAAAGGGGTTGGAAAAACGGGTTTTAAAGACATGTTGAGGGTGTTTTTAGCAACGTTACCCTTTTCGCCCCACAAACCGAATCACCGAACCCTTTCCGTTGTGAAAAAGCCCTTCCTCCAGCTCGATTTCGGTTTCGATCAATTCAATGACCTCATAATTTTCGAAATCGTGTTGAATTTCCTCGATCGAAAACAAGGTATCCAAATCTTTAGGGCCGCCTATCTGAGGATTAATGGAATTGTAAGCCAGGTGTTTTTTGCTAAAAGCTTCAAAAATGACGATCCCGCCTTTTTTCAAATAGCCATTCAATATTTTGTGATAACCCGATTTGGTATCACCTGAAAAATGCGCATAAATCAACGCAATGACATCAAACTGCTCGGGGGCGTATTGGAGTTCTGAGAATTCCCCTACTTGATAATCCAGTGCAACGCCATTTTTTGCAGCGAGTAATTCGGCTTTCTTTTTACCCGCTTCACTGAGGTCAAAAGCCGAAACTTCCCAACCCAAGGTAGCGGCAAAAACGCCGTTGCGACCTTCGCCGTCGGCAGGTAAAAGGATTTTGCCGGGAGTAAGGGGCTCCAATTGTGCTTTGAAAAAAAGGTTGGGTGTTTCTCCGTAGGCAAAGGCTTCATTGTTGTAGCGGGTATTCCAGTATTCGCTCATGGTTTGTGACGTCGTAGTTGTGACTTAAGGGGAACATCTTTAAAAAAGCAGTAGTTTTTGCTTCCTTAAAAAATCCCCAAATCCTACAACCTCCCCGCCGCCTTATCCCATCTTACCTTAGCCACCAAGTAATTGTACCAAGCCGTCAAAAAGTTGTTTTCCGACTCGCGTAGGGTGTATTCGGTATTCAAATACTCCGAAAAAAGCAATGCGCCGCCCGTAAACCGCTCCTTGTCCAGTGCCAGGATCTGCTGCGCAGTTTGTAGGTTTTTTTGGGCATTTTTCCACTGCACTATGGCATTTTTAAGCGTAGAAGTTGCCGACGCCGTTTCGTAATTGAAATCCTCTTTGTATTTGGCGATGTTTTGCTGAATCGTTTGACCTTGCAACTGCAGGATGCTTAAGTTTTTGCGTTTTAACTGCCCATCAAACAAGGTGATCTTGGCTTGCAAACCCAAATAAGCTATGGGGAACCAGTTTTGCCAAATCGCGAAGTTGTTGCTCAAGTGTTGGATAGCGCCCGAAGCATAAGCATTCAAAGTCGGTTTGTACTGATCGCGCAGCTGCGTTTGGTCGATCTGGTTCATCCCCAGGCGGTATTGCTCTTCCTTGAGTTCGGCGCGTTGATCGGGTTGCGCGCCGGTAGGTAATGCTGTTTCTACTTGGGTTGGTTGGGGCGGCGTGGGCAATTGCAATACTGTTTCCAGGGGCAACCCTACTCGGTAGGCCAAGTTTTGCCGACTTTGTTCCAGGGTGTTCTTAGCCTGTTCCAATGAAGATTGGGAGTTGTCAACGTCCAGCTGACTGCGCTGTACATCCACCGGTAATAAAGACCCAGCCGACTGACGGTTTTGGGCAATTTCCAACAAGACTTGGGCGCGCTTCAGTTTTTCTTGCGCTATTTTTAGTTGTTCTTCTTTCAAAAAAACGTCGTACCAAGCTTCGGCAACGCTGAGACGGGCATTGGTTTTTAGCTTTTCCAAAGTAACCTCGCGCAGCAAGCGCTCATTTTCAGATTTTAATTGATCGGAGCGCAAGGTGGGATCAATGATGGGGTATTTGATATCGGCGGTAAACGACCAGTTGAAAAAAGTACCAAATTTGGCTTTGCGGGTGCTTTCGCCGCCAGATCCTCCGCCCACGGCTGCCGTCGGGATGATCAAGGTTTGAAGGACGGGGTTACCGCGCAAATCACTGCCGGCGGTTACCACGGGCGCTCGGCGACTGTTCAGTTTGTCGCGGTCTTGGGCGGACAACTGGATCTGTACCGATTGATTTTTGAGGGTATAATCGTGTTCCAAACCACGCGCAATGGCATCGTCGAGGGTTAAGGTAACCGGGGTTTGGGCGTTTAGACTGGTTACTAAAAGACCCAATAACAAGAAGAAATAATAATTTTTCATGTCGAATATTTTTGAGGCAGGGCAGTTTTTTGCCAAAACTGCCCTACTGCTTTATTGTCTAAAAATGGCTGAAGGTTCTAAACTGGTAATGCGACGGATGGCAAACAAACTGCCAAAAAAAGCGATGAAAATGGTGACGACAAAAAATCCAATCTCGAGCCACAATGGGAAATTGAAAATGGTTCCGGCATTGGCGATCCCGGTTTTAAAACCCATTACCAGCGTGTAACCGATGATGAATCCAATCACCGCTACGGTAAAAGCCTGCGTGAAGATCAAGCGGCGGATGTAGCCGTTGTTGGCGCCAATGGCTTTCAAGGTGCCATAATCGCGGATGCGGTCGATGGCTGCGGAGTAAAGCGTGAGGCCAATGATCACAAAACCCACAATGAGCGCAAATACGATGAGCGTACCAAATGAGATGGCAATCCCGCTGGATTTGAGCACGGTAATGATGGTTTCGCGCGCCAAATCCTCGCCTTTCCAGGCGTGCATGCCGGTAAGTTTGTTGTTGATATAGTAGATGACCTGCTCGCGGGTAGTTTTGGGACTCCAACTTACCAAAAAAGCATTGGCTTTGTTGGTTGGGATGCTCCCCAGGAAACGCGCCCGCTCAATGGTAGTGAAGGTGTAGGTGCCACCAAAAGAACGCACCCCGCGGGTATTGGCGGCAATGAATACTTTTTTGCCGTTGATTTCAAAGTAGTCGCCAATTTTTGCGCCTCCCAGGGCTTCCCGATCAAAAAAATCAGTGATGATGGCGCCATCTTTAAGGATATCCGATTTTTTGCCATCGACCAAATTCCATGGACCGCCAGCACAGACTGGGTATTCCACCCCGATCATCAATATGCCGTTGGTTTTACCATTGGGGAAACGCGCAGTGCCGCCCGCCAGTACCAACGGAGAAACCTGCGTGATGCCGGGAACACTGGCCAGCTCGCGCGCCTTGCGCATGTCGAGCGCAGAAAGTGAGTTGACATTGGCCGTTTTGTTGTCCACTACCCAAATGTACTGGCTATTGTTGTTGGCCAAGGCAGACATGGCATTGGTCAAAAAAATGAAAATACCGCATTGTTGTCCAATCAGAAAAACCGATAAGATGACTCCAAACAAAGCGCCAAAAGACTTGGCCTTATCGTAGACCAAAAAACGGATGGCTATGTGAATCATAACGCTATATTTTTGGAGGAAAAACCTCGGTTATTGCAATTCAATCACACATTCTACCCTACTGCCAATCAGTACTTTGCTGTTGTCGTCGAGTTGTACTTTGACTTCGCGTACCCGACGGTCTTCGAGGTTGTCGGCACTATCGGAGAAAAGCGATTTTTTCTTGAGGTAAGAGCCCACAAAAATTACAGTGCCCGTGGCCAATACCTCCTTAGCACCTTGGGGGCGAATAAAGGCTTTTTGGCCATTTTTCACCCGCAAAGCGTACAGTTCATCCACTTCAGTAAGCGCCAAATACGGACCGCTGCGGGCGAAATCCCCCAGTGCGGTTTCGCTTGCGATGAAATTACCTGGCTTGACATTACAAGAAAGGAACACCCCGCTCATGGGCGCGCGCAAGGTTTTTTTGGAGAGCTGAGTTTGAGAAAGCCCAATATCGGCGCGCAATTCTTCCAATCGAGCTTGTTGCTGGGCGATATTCGCTTTTTGCGCAGCCAATTGTTTTTGCCAATCTTCCACGGCAAATCTACTGTCGTCCACCGATTGTTGCGTGGCCGCATTGCCTTTAAAGAGTTTCTGATTGCGATCGTAGGTGTTTTGCGCATTGTCCAGTTTTACTTGGAAAGAGGCCAGGGAAGCTTGAGCTGCCGCGATGGCTGCTTGCTGGGTTTTGATGCGACTTTCCGCCTGATGCATTTGCGCTTGTTCTACCTCAGCGGCAAGGATGATGAGCGCGTCGCCCTGTTTCACGGGTTGGTTTTCGGCAAAACGCACGTCTTTTACAAACCCCGCCGACTCGGCGTTGATGGTAATAATTTCACCAGCAGGCTCGATGCGGGCAATCCCTACTACTTGGGTAACATCCATTACGGTATCCATCGCGGGTTGATCCGTAGCGGTAGATTTGTCGGTAGATTCCGCGGCCTTTTTTCCGCCACAGTTCCAAAGGGTTAAGCTAAAAAGTAAGAGGATAAATGCAGATGGTTTCATCTTTTAAATCTTTATGGTGCAAAAATAAGGTTCATATAAAGGAATGTTGGTGCAGCGCGTGTTCAGCAAGGAAAGCATTCGTAAAAGCCAAGTAGACGCTCTACCCAACCAAATCTAATGTTCCATTTGATTCACTTCGGTTACAATGCCGTTGTTTACCGATACAATCCGATGGGCGTATTTTTCCAACCGCGGATCGTGGGTTACAACGCATACTGCTTTTCCGGCATTTGCCAGTGAGCGCAGTTCGGACATTACCACATCAAGCGAATCTTTATCCAGCGAGGCAGTAGGTTCATCACAAAGCATCAGTTTGGGATTGGTGACCAGTGCCCGTGCAATGGCTACCCGTTGTTGCTGACCACCCGAAAGTTGTTTGGGCAATTGGCGGCGGCGATCCATCATGTCAACCATTTTTAGCGCAGCTTGGGCACGGGTTCGCGATTCCCGGGTGCTCACCCCTTGCAGGCGGAGGGGCATCATCACATTGTCTTCAGCAGTGAGCGGCGCCAAGAGATTGAAGCTTTGAAAAACAAAACCGATGGTGTTCAGGCGCAGTTTGGCCAGTTTGTTTTCCCCCAACTTGTTGACTTCCTGTCCGTCTACCCACAATCGGCCAGCGGTAGGATAAAGCACACAACCCAACAGCGAAAGCAAGGTGGTTTTTCCTGACCCTGAGGGTCCGATGATGAGCAACAGTTCCCCTTCGTTGATTTTCAAGGTGGTGGGCTGGAGGGCTATAATTTCCTGGTCGCCAACTTGGTAAACTTTATTGGCGCCTTCTAATTGAGCAATCATGTTGGTTTCGTTTTGATGTTATAGTGGTAACAAACGGTGCATCATTTGGTTACGAAAAATAAGACTTTTTTGGATATAATTACTATTTTTTAATTTTTTTCATTGTTTTAAAATAGTAATTATGATTTTGTAACCCGTTTTTGGTTAAAAAGGTTGAGAGAGGGAGAAGATTTTTTTTATTTTTTTTAAAATTGTTGTCCAAAATTAGAAAAACGACGAAAGCCCCAAGCGCTAACGCATTGAGGAACTAATGATTAAGTAGAATGACAAGGGAAAAACCGGGCAGACAAAAGATGAGAATGGCCTGCCCGGTTGTCGTAAAATATACTTATGCGATTACTCGCGACTCCTCATACAAGGGGAATTGCTCCATAAACGCGTTGATTTCGCTACGGGTATGATCAATCAAAGCCTGGTTTTGATGATCAGATAAAATGGTATCGATCCACTCCACTACCCTTACACAATCGGCTTCTTTGAAACCACGGGTAGTCACCGCTGCCGTTCCAACCCGGATACCGGAAGTAACCATTGGCGATTGGGTATCAAAAGGCACCATGTTTTTATTGATAGTGATATCAGCATGAACCAAGGCCAATTCGGCATCTTTACCGGTAACGCCTTTGCTACGTAAATCGATGAGCATAAGGTGGTTTTCGGTACCGCCAGAAATAAGGTGGTAACCTCTGCTGACAAACGCTTTGGCCATAGCTTGAGCGTTGTTGATAACTTGCCGGCCGTAAGCTTTGAACTCAGGCTGTAGCGCTTCGCGGAAAGCAACGGCTTTAGCGGCAATGACGTGCTCCAACGGACCGCCCTGCATACCAGGGAATACCCCGCTGTTGAGGATTTGTGACATTTTAGTAATGCCGCCAACTTTGGTAGAGCGTCCCCAAGGATTATCAAAATTTTTGCCCATCATGATGATGCCGCCGCGGGGGCCACGCAAGGTCTTGTGGGTGGTAGAAGTTACAATATGGCAATGCTCCATCGGGTTGTTGAGCAAACCAGCAGCAATCAAACCGGCTGGGTGGGCGATATCGGCGAGCAATAATGCACCTACTTTATCAGCAATTGCACGGAAACGCGCATAATCCCAATCCCGCGAATAAGCCGAAGCGCCACAAATGATCAACTTGGGTTTAACCTGCAAGGCAGTTGCTTCCACCTTATCCATATCGATCAACCCGGTTTCTTGTTCTACGCCGTAAAAATGCGGTTCGTATACTTTACCTGAGAAGTTTACGGGCGAACCATGCGATAAGTGACCGCCGTGCGCCAAGTTGAAACCTAAGATGCGGTCGCCAGGCGTCAACACGGCCAAAAACACTGCGGCATTCGCTTGTGCACCGGCGTGTGGCTGAACGTTGGCATATTCGGCGCCAAACAATTTACATAACCGGTCGATGGCCAATTGTTCAATTTCATCTACCACTTCGCAGCCGCCATAATAGCGTTTGCCCGGATAACCTTCTGCGTATTTGTTGGTTAGGCAAGTGCCCGTGGCGTCCAATACTGCCTGGCTGGTGAAGTTTTCAGAGGCTATCAATTCAATTCCTTTGCGTTGCCGATCCAATTCTTGTTGGATGAGATCAAAAACAGCTTTATCTTTTGACATAGTTGCTTTATTTGAAAAAAACAGAAACCGTTAAAATGAAAAACAAAAGTACAATAAATCCGGATATTTGGCCTTCATATTCAGATGCGCAATGGAATTATTGCTTGATTTAAGTTGGGCTTCCTATTTAGTTTAGATATTTTTGCTTGAATAACTTGTTGGTAATGAAAATGAAACTTACAGCGACGTTAAAAGAACGCTCCATGCACCGAATAATCATTGTTTGTACATTTCTATTGGCTGGTAGTCAATTGTTTGCCCACACCCAGCGGTATCGGATCATGTGGCGAGAGGATCCCGCTACCACCATTGCCATTGGTTGGGATCAAAAATCGGGCAGCAACGCCGTGGTTTATTACGATGAAGTGGATCGCGGACAAAACATGGCCAGCTACCGGATGCGAAAATCACCCGACCTTACCGTGAATGCCAAAGGGATGAACAACACCTTTGTTCGGTTAAGCGGTTTAAAACCTGCTACCATTTATTACTTTGTCATTGGCGATAGCGATGGCGCCAGTCAGCGTTTTTCTTTTCGCACCGCTCCCAATACCCCCACCGAACGGCTATCCATCATCGCTGGCGGCGATTCGCGCAACAACCGCGAAGCTCGGGTAAGCGCCAATACCTTGGTAAGCAAATTGCGCGCTACCTGTGTTATGTTCAATGGCGACATGACGGCGGGTGACACGGCGCCTGAATGGCAAACTTGGCTTGACGATTGGCAGTCAACCATTAGCAGCGACGGGCGCATGTACCCGCTAGTGGTGGCGCGCGGCAACCACGAAGCATCCAATAAAAGCTTGACGGATATTTTTGACATAATTAGTCCCAATATTTACTACAGTCTAACCCTGGGCGGCAACCTCATCAAGCTCATTACCCTCAATTCCTTGGTGCCCGCAGGCGGCGAGCAACGCAGTTGGTTGGAAAGCGAACTCAAATCAGCAGGTTCCGCCTGGAAAATGATCCAATACCACCACGCCATTCGTCCGCACACTGCCGGCAAACCCGAGCGCGACGACCTTTGGGAAAACTGGGCCAGTTTGTTTTACCAATACAGCGTGGATGTCTGTACTGAATCGGATTCTCATGTGGCCAAATGGACTTATCCTCTTCGGCCATCGAATGGAATTGGGAGTGTCGAAGGCTACATTCGCGACGATGAAAAAGGTACAGTTTACATTGGCGAGGGTTGTTGGGGCGCCCCTTTGCGCGAAAACAACGACG
Source organism: Saprospiraceae bacterium (assembly GCA_040401995.1). GTDB lineage: Bacteria > Bacteroidota > Bacteroidia > Chitinophagales > Saprospiraceae > Haliscomenobacter. The sequence continues at coordinate 30,641 of JBBANM010000025.1, read as the reverse complement.
ATAAAAAATGGACCCGCAACAGCGGCAGCTTTAATCACTTTGATCTCTTGTACGTGGATGCTGCCAACATTGAAATTCGTTCCATTTTAACCGATAATGCCAACTCCGTTCAAGAACTCAAAGGCGCTAATCCTTGCATTTTGCCCATTGGCATCAAGATCTGGGAACCCACCAATGGCAGTGTTTTGATCATCCCCAAAGTACGGAAACCGGCGCCTCCTAGCAATCCTACCAACAACAACGGCACTGCAACTACCAAACCTGCTACTCCGCTAGTGACCACTCCTCCTACTGAACAGGAATTGGCAGCTACCAATGATCGAGAATGGGCAAAATTACCCCTCATCAAAGTAGATGCAGCAACGGGGGATGCCAATATTGCTTTTGATCTGGCTCAGGCCGGCGAGGTATTGGTACAAGTGTATACCATCACCAAAAAAGAAGTGGCCAAAGCCAATTTTCCCAATTTGATGGCCGGGCCCAATCAGGCAAAAATCAATCTGAAAACGCTAAGTGCTGGTCGGCACCTCGTGGTGGTAAGGGCGCAGGGAAAAGCCTTGAAGTTTTTTCAATACCTTAAAAATTAGGTGCAAAACCTTTCACAAGAAAAAATGTTAAAACACCATTAAGCAACGGTTGAACATTTAGATTGTATTTGACCGTTCAACCACCCAAATCAACTACATCATGCGTTTTTCACTACTCATTGCCACCATATTAGGCATTCCTGCTTATCTGTTGAATTTTTTCAACTCCAATTCGCGCAGTTTAACCGCGCCAGTACAACTGAAATCGACAGTCAACGTGACCACTCCTTTCTATAATTTGCAAGCTTCCTCTTTGGGTGGCGCTGCCATTTCAATGGAGCAATACCGTGGCAAAAAAATCGTGATTCTCAACGTTGCTTCGCGCTGTGGGTATACGCCACAATATGCCGATTGGCAAGCATTTCACGAAAAACACCACGATAAAGTAGTAGTGTTGGGTTTCCCTTGCAACCAATTTATGGGTCAGGAACCAGGATCAGCTAGCGATATCAAATCGTTTTGCCAAAAAAATTATGGCGTTACTTTTCAATTGTTTGAAAAAGTAGACGTGAAGGGTGCGAACCAAAGCCCAATTTACAAATGGCTGACCGATCCAAAGTTGAACGGTTGGAACAAAGACGTGCCCTCCTGGAATTTTTGTAAATACGTGATCGACGAAAATGGCAAATTGACCAATTTCTTTTCGTCGGGTGTTACGCCAAGCAGCCCTGAATTTGCTAAGGCCATTGGGTTGTAATCACGAATAGTTCAACATATAAGGCAGTAGCGCAAACGCCTGCCAACCTTACCTCCTTTTTTGGAAGTGAAATCCGCAATAAAAATACCTACCGTTTAGCGTGGAATTATGTCCACGCTAAACCGTAGATGTTTCCTCAAACTCCCTATTCCCGAAAATAAATTTTAGCTTTGAGCAACTTTTGACGAAATGGAGCTTAGTAAAGTCTGTTTTTAGGCCCCTCCTATATCAGATCTTACTGGTTGCGAAAAAAGGTATATGTCACTGGACACCATAAAAAAGCCAATCGAAGCGGAGCTTGAAAAGTTTGAAGAACATTTCAAGCAATCCATGCGTAGCCCGGTACCCTTATTGGATCGGATCACCTTTTATATTGTACGGCGCAAGGGCAAGCAAATCCGCCCCATGTTTGTTTTTTTGTGCGCGCAGGCCTGTGGCGGCGTGTCGGAGGCTACCTATGTTGCCGCTTCTTTGGTGGAATTGCTCCATACTGCATCTTTGGTACACGATGATGTGGTAGATGATTCCCTTGAGCGCCGCGGTTTTTTCTCCATCAATGCGTTGTGGAAAAATAAAATAGCCGTATTGGTTGGCGATTATTTGTTGTCGCAGGGTTTGTTGTTGGCGCTGAAAAACAAGCAATACCGAGTTTTGGAAATTGTGTCAGAAGCCGTGAAAGCCATCAGTGAAGGCGAGTTACTACAAATTGAAAAAGCTCGCCGACTCGATATCAAGGAAGAAATTTACTACGAAATCATTCGCCAAAAAACGGCTTCGCTAATCGCTTCTGCTTGTCAGGCCGGAACCGCTTCGGCCACCCAAGATGAGGATGCCATAGAGCGCATGCGACTTTTTGGCGAAAAAATCGGCATCGCTTTCCAGATTCGCGACGACTTGTTTGATTTTGGCGTTGATGATGTGGGTAAACCCTTGGGGATTGACATCAAGGAAAAAAAAATGACACTCCCTTTGATTTACGCCCTCCAACAAGCCGACAACAAAGAAAAACGCTACATCATCAACCTTATTCGCCGACACAACGAAAACCCGGAGAAGGTGCAAGAAGTGATTGCTTTTGTAAGGCGCAGCGGCGGCATCCAATACACTGAAGAAGCCATGTACCATTATCGTGCCGAGGCGTTCAAGATCCTGCACACGTTTCCGGAATCTCCCTCCCGGCAATCCCTTGAAGACTTGGTGAATTTTGTGACGGAAAGAAAAAAATAGCCCTTCAATAATGGCCCCGCGTACCATGATCCTGGCGGTTCGGCGCGCCCAATAACGGTTCTACCACCAAAATGTGGTCATCAATAATATCGATTACCCGTACTGGCATTCCTTTGGAGAGTTCCCCTCCTGAAGACACCGCATCCAATTCATACGGCGCTTTGCGAAGATTGAGGTGCACCTTACCCAAACCATCTTTATTAGGAGGTATGTATTGCAATACCTCACCGGTGCTGGTAATGGCATCATGAAAATCAAACTTAAAATTGGGCGGTAGCTTGGTGCGACGACGGCGCATCCGCAAAATCCAGTGCGGAAACAAGGCCGCCAACAAAGCCGGCAACATTGCATACAAAATGGCTTTGCTCACATTTTCGATCCAGATGTGTGCCAGTACGCTCGTCCAACCCAAGAAAGTAAAAAAAGTCATAGCAGTAAGCGCATCCGGGATCCAGCGGCGTTTTTGCGGCTGATGAGGATTGTCATTGTCAAAAAAGGCCAACATGAGCAAAATGCCCAGCAGCAAGGTAGAGACCATCGCTACTACCAGCAGCAGTTGCTCTGCCCAGTTCAAGGAAAAAAATGGCCCGATAAATTTTTTCTCTAACATATTGCTGTACCTCAGTGTCTAGCGCCAAAACTAACACTATTGTTGCTTTAGTTAGAATTGTATCGACAAAAAGCAGGAATCCTTCGGTAAAAACTTTGTACTTTTGCCGAACATTAAATCTGGGGCAGCAACAGCAATGGTTGAAGTTAAACTCTTTTCCGGTACCAATTCTCAGTACCTTGCCGAAAAAATTGCCGATTTTTATGGCAATGTACTTGGGGATGTCAAAGTACATCGATTCAGCGACGGGGAAATGCAACCGGTCATAAACGAGTCGGTACGAGGCGCTTACGTGTTTTTCGTGCAATCGACTTACCCGCCCACGGAAAATTTAATGGAACTTTTGTTGATGATTGACGCGGCGCGTCGGGCATCTGCAGGGTACATTACGGCGGTGATTCCTTACTTTGGGTATGCCCGCCAAGACCGCAAAGACAAACCACGTGTTCCCATTTCCGCCAAACTCATCGCCAACCTCATTCAAGCCGCCGGCGCGAACCGAATCATGACGATGGATTTCCACGCCGATCAGATCCAAGGCTTTTTTGACATTCCGGTGGATCACCTCAAGAGTGAAGCGATTTACATTCCGTACTTGGCCGATCAGGACATGTCGAATGTAACCTTTGCCTCACCCGACGTAGGCGGCGTAAAACGTGCCCGTGCCTATTCCAAGCACTTCGGCAGCAACTTGGTCATTTGCGACAAATACCGCGCCAAGGCCAATGAAATTGCCGGCATGACGGTCATCGGAAACGTAGAAGGAGCAGATGTGATCTTAATCGACGACTTAGTAGATACTGCCGGCACGCTTTGCCGTGCTGCAGATATTTTGATCAAAAAAGGCGCTCGTAGTGTACGTGCTTTGTGTACCCACCCGGTTTTATCCGGTAACGCCTACGAAACCATCGAAAATTCAATGCTCGACGCGCTGATCGTTTGCGATACCATTCCGCTCAAAAAAGAATCTCCCAAAATCAAGGTATTGTCGACGGCAAAGTTGTTTGCCCGCGCGATCAGGAATACGCATGAGCACCGGTCGATTTCGGCGTTGTTTGTGGATGGGTAGGGAGAAGGGTCATGAGGAGTAAGTAAAAAGATAATTTTTTGGGGCAAACTTCTTTTTTTCCCAAAAATAACTATCTTTGCCTGCCCTTAGCATAAATAGGGTATTGGCGAGCTTTTTTATAGTCAAAAGTTGGTATTATTATGGAATCAAATGCTTTCGCAGGGCAGCTTAGAGCGGACCTAGGAAAAAAGGCAAATAAAAAATTGCGCAACGAAGGACAAATTCCTTGCGTATTGTACGGAGGTAGTGAAGTAGTGCATTTTCACACTACCCTGAAAGAAGTAAAGAACCTGATCTATACGCCTGATTTCAAAATTGCTCAATTAGTCCTTGGCGATAAGAAATACAAGTGTATCGTAAAAGACTACCAATTGCATCCGCTTTCGGATGAGTTGGTACATATCGACTTTTTGAACCTAGTAGAAGACCAAAAAGTGAAATTGGACATTCCAATCCGCTTTAAAGGCAGCTCTCCTGGCGTAAAAGTTGGGGGTAAATTGGTTCAGAAATTGCGTAAAGTAAAGGTGAAAACTACGCCTGATCGCATCATCGAAGAAATGATCGTTGATATCTCTTCTTTGGAATTGGGTCAGTCGTTGCGGGTACGCGACATCATCGCTCAAGACGGCGTTGAAATTTTGAGCTCACCCAGTATTCCCGTTACTACCATCGAAATTCCACGTGCATTGCGTTCAGCTGCAATGGCCGCAGAAAAAGATACCAAGAAGAAGAAGTAATTCTTTTTTTAAAATACATTTTTCAATAGGCGTTGACTGCTTTAGAGTAGTCAACGCCTGTTTGTTTTGGTAAAAAACTCAGGTCCAATGGAAGATCTACGCGTTACCCTCATTCAATCTGCCCTGGTTTGGGAGAACCCCGAAGCCAATCGTCAGCATTTTGCCCAGCGCATCGCCCAGTTGGAAGAGCCTACTGATCTGATTATCCTGCCAGAGATGTTTACCACGGGTTTTACGATGAATAATGTGCCGCTAGCGGAAACCATGGAAGGACCCACCCTCCAATGGATGCGGGAAATGGCGCAGCAGAGTGGCGCGGTAGTTACTGGCAGCTTTATCGCCAAAGAAGATGGGCATTTTTACAACCGCTTGGTGTGGATGCAGCCAGATGGCGCCTATCAGCATTACGACAAACGCCATTTGTTTACCTTAGCGGGCGAGCACAATTATTACGCTCCGGGGCAGCAGCGTTTGTTGGTGGAGTGGAAGGGCTGGAAAATCATGCCGCTGATTTGTTATGATTTGCGCTTCCCGGTGTGGAGCCGTAATGTGGAACGTTATGATTTGTTGATCTATGTCGCCAATTTCCCTGAGCGGCGTGCTTATGCCTGGCAGCAGCTCTTGATTGCCCGGGCCATTGAAAACCAGTGTTATACCATCGGCGTCAATTGCGTGGGGGTAGATGGTAAGGAGAATAGCTACTCAGGCGATAGTGCGCTACACGATTATGAGGGGCAAACGGTGTACCGAATCACCCATGCGGAAGATGTTTTTACAACTACCTTGAGCGCGTCCGCGCAACAAACTTTCCGTGAAAAATTGGCTTTTTTGGAGGATCAGGATGTTTTTGTGATTCAGTAGGGGGCGACTATATATACCATGCCGATGGCACTCCTACAACGTACCTGATCTTTTCACCGGATTGAAATCCGGCGCTACAAAATGAAATCGAGCCGATGGCTCTCTCCGCTACACCTATGTGTCCCGTGCCGATGGCACTCCTATAACGTATCTGACCTTTTCACCGGATTGAAATCCGGCGCTACAAGATGAAATCGAGCCGATGGCTCTCTCCGCAATCCTTGAGATTAGGGGTGGAGCCAAAATACCTCGCATTCCCTCTTGCCAAAACGCTTGGTCTGTCAATTTCTACAGTCACCATAAATTGGTTGCTGAACCACGATGGCTAGAGGCAGCCTACCAGAGGCGTAGCCTCGACCCATTTTGTAGCAATGGGCTTTAGCCCGTTGACCATCAGGTCAGAAATCACGAAGGAGAGCCGTAGGCTCTCTCCGCAATCTTTGAGATTAGAGATGGAGCCGAAAACACCCCCTATTACCTCTTGCAAAACGCTTGGTCTGTCAATTTCTACAGTCACCATAAATTGGTTGCTGAACCAC